>NZ_NEUF01000038.1 GCF_002910915.1 Streptomyces sp. SM10
GGGGCTGCCCCGGGCGGCGGTCAGCGGGCTCGCCGGCGGGAGGCCGTGTCCCCGGCCGCTGGCGCGGCAGCCCCGCCGGCTCCTCGTCCGAGGTGACCGTGTTGGCCGCGGCGGACCAGCCGTGGCGGTCCAGGGCGCGGGCCAGCGCACCCACCATGCGCGGATCGAACTGGCTCCCCGCGCAGCTCCTCAGCTCCTCCACGGCCGCGGGGACGGGCCGTCCGCGCCGGTAGGAGCGCGTGGACGTCATGGCGTCGAAGGCGTCCGCGACGGCGACGACCCGGGCGAATTCGGGGATGCTGTCGCCGGCGAGGCCGTACGGGTAGCCGCTTCCGTCGAGCCGTTCGTGGTGGTGCAGGATCGCGGCGCGCGCCTCGTCCAGGAAGGCGATGCCCCGGACGATCTCGTGGCCGTACTCGGGGTGCAGCTCGATGACGCGGCGCTCCTCGGGGGTGAGCGGCCCGTCCTTGCGCAGGACCCGCGTCGGGACGCCGAGCTTTCCGACGTCGTGCAGGATGCCTGCGAAGCGGAGCGCCTCCATGCGGCTCTCCTCCATGCCGAGTTCACGGGCGATCAGCTCGGAGGCGTGTCCCACCCGCTCGCTGTGTCCGCGGGTGTATCCGTCCTTGATGTCGACCGCCTGGACGAGCGCCCTGATGGTGGCCCGGTGGGCGGCGTGCCGGCGGTGGTACTGCCCGAACACCCAGCAGGAGATGTACATCGGCAGCAGGACGACCAGCGCGGCCGGCGGCCCGTAGGAGCTGCGCCACAGGACGGCCATCATCAGCCCCGCGAGCGCGTGCACCAGGTGCGGCCCCACGGAGCGGGACGGCAGCCCCCGCCAGGCGTGCCCGACGGCCACACGCTCGGCCGTGACGAGGATGCTGCCGTCCAGCGCGGCCAGCACCAGGCTGAAGACGAGCGCTGTGGCGCAGGCCGGGAGGAGGGCGTACGGAAGGTCGGGGACGCCCCCGTCCGAGGGGCCACCGAGCGTGGCGGGGCCGCCCAGCAGTGCGTACGCCCACGAGGCGGCCCCCACGGTCAGGGCGAGCTGGGCGGCCCGCCAGACACGGCGCGACGCGACGGGCGGCCGTTCCACCCGGCCCGCCAGCGCGCCGGGTACGGCGACGAGAGCGGCGGCGGACGGCGGGAGCAGGAAGGCGGCGGCGAGCAGCAGCGGAAAGAACGATCCGGCACCGACCGGCACGGAGCCGCCGAAGAGACGGCAGCGGCCGGGGAGTTCGCAGACGAGGTGGAGGGCGGCCAGGAGGCCGAGCGTGCCCCATGGGGTGGCGGCCCCCGGGGAGAGCGCGGGCAGCACGCAGAGTGCGGCGCAGACCGCCGCGCACAGGATGTGGAAGCGCGCCGCCCCCGGTGTGCCCCTCACCCGATCCGCCCGCCCCCCATCCTGGTCAATGGAGGCGCCAGGCTAGCGAGCAAGGGGTCGACCGGGGCCCGAACAGGCCGGATTAGCACATTCGGGTGACATGAGCGGGGTTCGGCGGCACGGCCGCCGGTTCAGTTCGCGGGGTGCGGCCGGGTGAGCAGGGTCACTCGGCGGTGGCGGCCGGACGGTCGGCGCCGCCCAGGGCCACGTCCTGCTCGGGCACGGCCTGTCCGGAACGGATCAGGTCGATCCGGCCCATCACCTTCGAACGCAGGTCGGCAGGGACGTCGTCCTGTCCGCAGCAGCGCTTGACCAGCTTCTTCACGGCCTGCTCGAGGCCGTACTTCTCAAGACACGGGGAGCACTCCTCGAAGTGCACCTCGAACTTGGTGCAGTCGCCCTCGGGCATCTCATGGTCGAGGAACTCGTAGAGATGATCGAGAACCTCCGAGCAGTCCGTCTCGTGCGGCTCTCCGCAGCTCATGAGGCCGAGCCTTTCCTGTCGTCCGACTCACCGGCTCCGGCCGGGACGAGCCCGCGCTCACGCGCGTAGTCCTCCAGCATGCCGCGCAGCTGACGGCGCCCCCGGTGCAGCCGGGACATCACCGTACCGATGGGTGTCCCCATGATGTCCGCGATCTCCTTGTAGGCAAAGCCCTCCACATCGGCGAGATACACGGCGATGCGGAACTCTTCGGGGATCGACTGCAGCGCGGACTTCACGTCGGAGTCCGGCAGGTGGTCGAGCGCCTGGGACTCCGCCGAGCGCAGGCCCGTCGACATGTGCGACTCCGCACGTGCCAGCTGCCAGTCCTCGATCTCCTCGGCGGCGCTCCGCTGGGGTTCGCGCTGCTTCTTGCGGTACGAGTTGATGAAAGTGTTGGTGAGGATGCGGTACATCCACGCCTTGAGGTTCGTCCCCTCGCGGAACTGGTGGAAGGAGCCGTACGCCTTCGCGTACGTCTCCTGGACCAGGTCCTCGGCATCCGCGGGGTTGCGCGTCATGCGCAGCGCGGCCGAGTACATCTGGTCGAGATACCCGAGGGCGTCCCGCTCGAAGCGCGCGTTGCGCTCGGCAGTCGTCTCCTCCGCACGGCCGTCGTCGGTCCCTGTGTCGGTCCCAGTGACCGGACCCACCTCCTCCAACGATGTGGCGGAGCCGAAACCGGACCCGCTCGCATCGGAGAATAGTCGACCTTGCTTCCGCTCGGGCTGTCGATCGGCTCCGCCCGGGGCGCGCGCCGGAGTGCTCTTGGCCGCGTGAAGCACCGTCCACTCCAGCTCTGCGGTGTTCGAGCGGCTCGGGCAGATGGTCGAACCCATGCGACGGACTCCCTCTCCACGTACGACGTTGTTGTACCGACATCACGCACAACAGCCGCCCCGCACGGCGCATTCCCGGGGCCTCCGGGGGCCCTCAGGGGGCCCTCAGGGGGCGAGAAGGACCGTGTGGCCGGGAGAGCCCCTCCAGCCACCCGGCCACCGCGCCCGTCAGGGTGTCCAGCGCCTGATCCTGGGTCAGCGGTGCCTTCTTCGGTACGGCGAAGCCGTGATCCGCGTACGGCACCTCGACGAGCCCGTGCTCCCCCGGGGGGAACTCCTCGGGGCGCCCGAACGGGTCACGGCCGCCCTGCACCACGAGGGTGGGGAGGCCCGTGCCGAGCAGCTCGTCAGCCCGGGACTTCTCCGGCTTCCCCGGCGGGTGGAGAGGGAAGCTCAGGGCGAGCACGGCGCGGGCGCCCAGCTCCGCCGCCGTACGGCAGGCGACCCGCGCCCCCGCGCTCCGCCCCCCGGCGACGACCGGCAGCCCCGGTGCCGTCAGCGCCGGCCACAGGCCCCGCCAGCCGGTGTCCAGGGTCCGGGGCGCCGGTGCGAGCTTCTTGCCGGCCACCCGCCAGGGCTGCTCCACCAGGGCCACGGTCACCCGGTGGCGCGGCAGCACCGCCGCCAGCGCCTGGAGGTCCCGGGCCTCGATGCCGCCTCCGGCGCCGTGGCCGGCGGCGAGCACCAGACGGGCCCCCTTCGCGGGGATCCAGGTGATCCTGGCCTCCCCGGCGTCCGTGCCGGCCATCTCGGTCTTCCGCGTCGTCGCTGTCGTACGGCTCACGGGGCCATCCTGCCGCGTCAGAAGAGCGTGCCCGCCTCAGGCGCGGCGAGTTCCTCCAGGAGTTCCGGACCGTTGTTGCGCACGTTGCTGACGGCGGTGCCCACCGGATACGCGCGCATCAGCCCGCCGGGCGGCGGCTCCAGCAGCGCCGTGAGCTCCTCGACGCCGGTGCGCGACGGGTCGAGCCAGTCGTCCCAGCGGTCCGGGGTCAGCATCAGCGGCATCCGGGGGTGGATGTCGGACAGCGAGGCGGGGCCCTCGGCCGGAGCGACGGCGAGCGGTGCCGTCTCCGCCTCGGTGGTGATCACCGAGCAGGTGACCCACCAGGCCCCCGGGTGGTCGTCGGGCAGGGTCCGGTCGCGCCAGAACTCGTACAGGCCCGCCATCGCGAAGACGGAGCCGTCGGCGGGGGTCACGAAGTACGGCTGTTTGCGCGGCCGCTTCTTCCTGCCCTTCTCCTCCAGCTGACGCTCGTCGGCCCCGGTGACCCACTCGTAGTAGCCGTCGGCGGGCAGGATGCAGCGCCGCGACACGAAGGGGCGGCGGAAGGACGGCTTCTCGTGGACGGTCTCCGCCCGGGCGTTGATCATCCGGGCCCCGCCCTCCGGCGACTTCGCCCAGGACGGCACGAGTCCCCATTTCAGAACCCGCAGCTGGCGAACCGGGCGCTGATCGTCCGCGTCCTTCACAGGACGGTCCAGAACCGCGTAGACCTCCTTGGTCGGCGCGACGTTCCAGTCGGGTTCCAGAGCCTCGGTGGGTTCCCACTTCTCCACACCGAAGAGCCCGGTCAGATCCTCTGGCCGCCTGCTCGCCGCATACCGTCCGCACATAAGTGCCAGACTGCCACGACCCGCCACCCGGGTGGACGCCGATCCCCCGAGTACCTCAAGGAGCCGCTCTCACCATGGACAGCACCGAACTGGGCGATCTGTGGGATCGCGTCTTCGGAACCCAGCCGGCCCCCGAGCAGTGGCTGGTGGTCGTCACGGCCACCGCGGCGCTCGTCGCCGTGGTCCCGAACCTCATATGGCGGCTCTCGCGCAACGCGATCACCATCGCGCACGAGGGGGGCCACGGCTTGGTCGCCCTGCTCACCGGACGGCAGCTCTCGGGCATCCGGCTGCACTCGGACACCAGCGGCCTCACCGTCAGCCGCGGCAAGCCCACCGGTATCGGGATGATCCTCACGGCGGCGGCGGGCTACACCGCGCCCCCGCTGCTCGGCCTGGGCGGCGCCTGGCTGCTCACCAACGGCCGGATCACCCTGTTCCTGTGGCTGGCCACCGCGCTCCTGGCGGTGATGCTGGTGATGATCCGCAATCTGTACGGGGCGCTGACGGTCATCCTCACGGGGACGACCTTCCTGCTGGTGTCCTGGCTGACCTCGGCCGACGTCCAGTCGGCGTTCGCTTACACTGCGGTCTGGTTCCTGCTGCTCGGCGGCGTGCGCCCGGCGTTCGAGCTCCAGTCCAAGCGCAGGTACGGCGGGGCCCCCGACTCCGACGCGGACCAGCTCGCGCGGCTGACGCACGCCCCGGCCGCGATCTGGCTGTTCCTCTTCCACGCGGTCTCGCTCTGCGCGCTGATCGGCGGCGGACGCTGGCTTCTCGGACTGTGACGGTCACCGGACGCGCACACGTGGGCACGGGCCCTGTACCACCCTTGCATTACGCCCCGATTTCCTCCTATTTGTTCAGGATCTGGGTTTGCGCTGAGCCACTAAAGTGAGGGGCATGACCGAAAGTTCCGTGCACCCCGCCCTCTGGCCCGCCCCCCTCGCGACCGGGGCCGTCGACGCGACCGTCACCGTGCCCGGATCGAAGTCGGTCACCAACCGTGCTCTCGTCCTCGCCTCGCTCTCCTCCGAGCCGGGCTGGCTGCGCCGCCCGCTCCGCAGCCGCGACACCCTGCTGATGGCCCAGGCCCTCCGGGCGATGGGCGTCGGCATCGAGGAGGGCGTCGGTCCGGACGGCTCGGGCGAGGCATGGCGCGTCATCCCCGCCGGTCTGCACGGCCCGGCCCGGGTGGACGTCGGCAACGCGGGAACCGTCATGCGCTTCCTGCCGCCCGTGGCCTGCCTCGCGGACGGACCCGTCCACTTCGACGGGGACCCGCGGTCCTACGAGCGGCCCCTGCACGGCGTGATCGGTGCCCTGAAGGCGCTGGGAGCCAGGATCGACGACGACGGCCGCGGGACGCTCCCGCTGACCGTCCACGGCGCGGGCGCGCTGGACGGGGGCCCGGTGGCCATCGACGCCTCCTCGTCGTCCCAGTTCGTCTCGGCGCTGCTGCTGTCCGCACCCCGTTTCAACCAGGGCGTGGAGGTGCGCCACACGGGCTCGGCCCTGCCGTCCATGCCGCACATCCGGATGACCGTCGACATGCTGCGCGCCGTGGGCGCCCAGGTCGACGAGCCGGAGTCGGGCGGCGAGCCCGACGTCTGGCGGGTCTCGCCCTCCGCCCTGCTGGGCCGCGACCTGACCGTCGAGCCGGATCTCTCCAACGCCCAGCCGTTCCTGGCCGCCGCCCTCGTGACCGGCGGCCGGGTCACCGTCCCCGACTGGCCGCTGCGGACCACCCAGCCGGGTGACGCACTGCGCGAGATCTTCACCGCAATGGGTGGTACGTGCGAGCTGACCGAGCGCGGTCTCACCTTCAGGGGCTCGGGCAGGGTCCACGGCATCGACGTCGACCTGAGCGAGGTCGGTGAGCTGACGCCGGGCATCGCCGCCCTGGCCGCCCTCGCCGACTCCCCCTCCACCCTGAGCGGCGTCGCGCACCTGCGGCTGCACGAGACGGACCGGCTCGCGGCGCTCACCAAGGAGATCAACGGTCTCGGCGGCGACGTCACGGAGACCGCCGACGGTCTGCGGATCAACCCCCGGCCGCTGCACGCCGGCACCTTCCACACGTACGACGACCACCGGATGGCGACCGCGGGCGCGATCATCGGTCTCACCGTCGCCGGGGTGGAGATCGAGAACATCGGCACGACGGCCAAGACCCTGCCGGACTTCCCGGAGATGTGGACCGGCATGCTCGGAGAGCCCTCCGGCACCGTCGGCGTCTCACCCGGAGCGCTCGGCGCCGCGCCGGGAAGGCGCGGGGTCTGAGGACATGCGCCGCTACGGGAAGAACCCCGACGAGGACGACATCCGCGTCCGCCCCAACCCCAAGGGGAACCGGCCCCGTACCCACACACGCCCCAAGCACGAGGACGCCGAGGACGGCATGGTCCTCACCGTCGACCGGGGCAGGCTGACCTGCCTGGTCGAGGACCGCACGGTGGTGGCCATGAAGGCCCGCGAGCTGGGCCGCAAGGCCGCCGTGGTGGGCGACCGGGTCTCGCTGGTGGGTGACCTCTCCGGCGGCAAGGACACCCTGGCGCGCATCGTGCGGATCGGCGCGCGTACGTCGGTACTCCGCCGCACGGCCGACGACGACGACCCCTTCGAGCGGGTGGTCGTGGCCAACGCGGACCAGCTGGCCATCGTCACGGCGCTCGCCGACCCGGAGCCACGCCCGCGCATGATCGACCGCTGCCTGGTCGCGGCGTACGACGGCGGGCTCACCCCGCTCCTGGTGCTGACCAAGTCCGACCTGGCCTCCGCCGACAAGCTCCTGGAGGCCTACACGCCTCTGGGCGTCCCCTACGTCGTGACCAGCCGCGAGGAGCTGGAGAACGGCGACGCCGCCGACCGGGTCCGCGAGCTCCTGAACGACCGGGTGACCGCCTTCGTCGGGCACTCCGGGGTCGGCAAGACGACCCTGGTCAACGCTCTGGTGCCGAAGGACCGACGGCGCACGA
The DNA here is from genome assembly GCF_002910915.1 of Streptomyces sp. SM10. Lineage (GTDB taxonomy): Bacteria > Actinomycetota > Actinomycetes > Streptomycetales > Streptomycetaceae > Streptomyces. The sequence continues at coordinate 7,306 of NZ_NEUF01000038.1, forward strand.
CCGGGGTGGTCAACGCCGTCACGGGCCGCGGCAGACACACCACCACATCGGCCCTCGCGCTGCCGCTGCCCGACGGCCGCGGCTGGGTGGTCGACACCCCGGGCGTGCGGTCGTTCGGGCTGCACCACGTCGACCCCTCGCGGGTCATCAACGCCTTCCCCGACCTGGAGCCGGGTACGGAGAACTGTCCGCGCGGCTGCACCCACGACGGTCAGGAACCGGAGTGCGCCCTGGACGCGTGGGTCGCGGAGGGACACGCCGACCCGGCGCGGCTCGACTCGCTGCGCAGGCTCCTCTCGACCCGGGAGCGGCGCGAGGGCGACTGAGGCGTCACGGCCGACGCGCGCACGTTTGCGGGCCGCCACCCCCGGTAAGGGCATAATCGCGTCGAGTGGACGAAGCGTCACCTACGTGGGAGGCACCTGACGATGGCGTGGTTGCTGGTCGTGGTCGCCGGACTGCTCGAGACCGGCTTCGCCGTGTGTCTGAAGCTCTCGCACGGATTCACCCGTCTCTGGCCGACGATCGCTTTCTGCGCGTTCGCACTCGGCAGCTTCGGCCTGCTCACACTGGCCCTCAAGAAGCTCGACGTGGGACCCGCGTACGCCGTGTGGACGGGCATCGGGGCCGCGGGGACGGCGATCTACGGAATGGTCTTCCTCGACGACGTGGTCTCCGCCCTCAAGCTGGTGTCGATCTCGCTGGTGATCATCGGCGTGATCGGTCTGCAGCTGTCCGGTTCGGCACAGTGAGCCTCGTCGTCCGCCGGCACCAGCATGTAGGAGATGGCCAGCCTCAGCGCGATCTCGCACTCCCTCCCCAGCTTCGCCGCCTCGCACGGGGCGGGACCTCTCCGCAGGGCGGCGACGGCCCGGTCCCTGACGAGTACGAGCAGCTCGCCAGGCGTGGGAAGTGACGCCCAGGCGTCCCGCCCGGCGGGAGGCAGTGCCCCCGGCCCGGGTAGGCGGTCACCCCGGACGCCGGTGAGCAGCGCCTTGACGAGCACGTCCGCGCGGGCCGACCGGACCGTCCAGCGGGCGAGTGCCGCGGGCCCCTCGTCCCCGGCCCGGCCGAGCGTCTCCTCCACACCGGCCAGATAGCCGTCCGCCGCACGCCGGATCAGCGCGCGGGCCAGACCGCCCTTGCTGCCGAACTCGTTGTAGAGGGTCTGCCGGGAGACCCCGGCCGCCGCCGCCACGTCGACCATGCGCACGGCCGTCCAGGGCAGCGCCGACAGTGACGAGTGTGCGGAGTCCAGCAGTGCTTCTCGCGCCGAGGGCATCGTCGCCTCCCACGCCGGGGGCCTGTGGTCAGAGTTGAGGCGTCCAGGAGGGCTGTCAAGGGTCCGCGCACGTGCGGGCCGGGCCCGCACCCCGCACGGGGCCGTGTAGCCCGGGCGGGTGGCTGTGGATACTGTGACGGCATGCCCGACTACCACGATGATCTGCGCCTGGCCCATGTACTGGCGGACGCCGCCGACGCGGCGACGATGGACCGGTTCAAGGCTCTGGACCTCAAGGTCGAGACCAAGCCGGACATGACGCCGGTGAGCGAGGCCGACAAACACGCGGAGGAGCTGATCCGCGGGCACCTGCACCGGGCCCGCCCACGCGACGCGATCCTGGGCGAGGAGTACGGGATCGAGGGCACGGGCCCGCGGCGCTGGGTCATCGACCCGATCGACGGCACGAAGAACTACGTACGGGGTGTCCCCGTCTGGGCGACCCTGATCTCGTTGATGGAAGCCGGCGAGGACGGTTTCCAGCCGGTGGTCGGCGTGGTCTCGGCACCGGCGCTGAGCCGACGCTGGTGGGCGGCGAAGGGCGCCGGGGCCTTCTCCGGCCGCAGCCTGACGTCCGCGACCCGGCTGCACGTGTCGAAGGTCGAGCGCGTCGCGGACTCCTCGTTCGCGTACGCCTCGATGACCGGCTGGGAGGAGCAGGGGCGGCTCGACGGCTTCATGGATCTGACGCGGGCCTGCTGGCGGACCCGGGGCTACGGGGACTTCTGGCCGTACATGATGGTTGCCGAGGGGTCGGTGGACATCTGCGCGGAGCCGGAGCTCTCCCTGTGGGACATGGCGGCGAACGCGATCATCGTCCAGGAGGCGGGCGGGCAATTCACCAGCCTGGACGGCGTCTCCGGGCCCGGTGGCGGCAACGCGGCGGCGTCCAACGGGCTGCTCCACCACGAGCTGCTCGGCTATCTCAACCAGCGCTACTGAGACCGGAGTTCCGTCCCGCGTGACGCATGCGCGGGAGCCCTGCGGGGAACCTGTGGCGCCGGGCGGAGTCGCACGGGCATGCCGGGCCGGGCAGGCGAGCACGCGCGGCGCGCCGGCTGTAGACGGTCGCCGTGGTCATCGACGTGCGCCGCGGCAGCCGCCGCGCGACCGCCGGGCCCGGTCCGATCCGGGGCGCCCGCGGCACCCGGGGTCCGTGGGACGCTCTCCGCGGTGCCGGGGCGCCGGGGGCCTTGTTGTGTCCCCCCGGAGGTGCCACTCTGAAAGTCCCCCCACTTGTGAACTTGTGAATCGGCTCACGAAGACCGCTCCACAGGTCACTTCACGAAGGAGGTGGCTCCTTTCATGCTCGTCCGTGACGCCATGAGCACGCTGGTCCTGAGCATCGGACCGGCCCACACACTCCGCCAGGCGGCCCGGCTGATGTCGGCCCGCCGTATCGGAGCAGCTGTCGTCCACGACCCGGACACCTGCGGTCTCGGCATCATCACCGAGCGCGACATCCTCGACGCCGTGGGCTCGGGTCTGGATCCCGACGTCGAGACCGCGTCCACCCACACCACCACCGATGTGGTCTTCGCCTCCCCCGCCTGGACCCTGGAGGAGGCCGCGGAAGCCATGACGCACGGAGGTTTCCGGCATCTGATCGTCCTGGACGGCGACGGCCCCGTCGGCATCGTCTCGGTGCGCGACATCATCCGGTGCTGGGCCCCGGTGCGACGACGGGCGGCCGGGATGGTGCTCTGAACCCGCCGCGTCGGCACGCCGGAGCGAGACCCCGGCAGCGGCGGCCCGCCCCGCGCCACGGCCGCCCGGGCCAGGACACGGCTGCGGGCCGGACACCCTGAACCGTCCAGGGACATCCGGCCCGCCGCCGACAGGCGTCCGGGTCAGCCGCGCAGGGCTTGGACCGCGGCCTCCAGCCGCTTGCCGAAGTCCCCGTCGGCCTGACGGAAGTTGCCGATCGCGCGCTCGGCGATGTCGTCGCGCGAGACCTGGGAGATGAACCCGGCCAGGTTGTCGATCAGCCGGCCCTTCTCGTCCTCCGCGAGGAGCCGGTAGAGGTTGCCCGCCTGCACGAAGTCGTCGTCCTCCGCGTGACCCGGGGCCTCGTGGTTGCCGGTGCCACCGGTGACGGGCACCGGCTGCCAGAGCGGCCGGCCGGTCTGGGCGGGGCCGCCGAAGCTGTTCGGCTCGTAGTTCTTCGTGCCCTTGTGGCGGCCGTCGTACAGGTGGCCGTCACGGCTGTTGGTGCGCACCTCGGTGGCGTGCGGGCGGTTCACCGGCAGGTGGTCGGCGTTGATGCCGACGCGGTAGCGGTGGGCGTCGCCGTACGCGAAGAGGCGGCCCTGGAGCATCTTGTCCGGGGAGGGGCCGATGCCGGGCACGAAGTGTCCCGGGCTGAAGATCGACTGCTCGACCTCGGCGAAGACGTTCTCCGGGTTGCGGTTGAGTTCCAGCGTGCCGATCTCGATCGGCGGGTAGTCCTCGTGCGGCCACACCTTGGTGAGGTCGAAGGGGTTGAAGCGGTACGCCGCCGCCTCGGCCGCGGGCATGACCTGGACCTGCACGGTCCAGGACGGGAAGTCGCCCCGCTCGATCGACTCGCGCAGGTCGCGCTGGTGGCTGTCCGGGTCCACACCGGAGAGGCGGACGGCCTCCTCGGTGGTGAGGTTCTTGATGCCCTGGTCGGTCTTGAAGTGGTACTTGACCCAGAAGACCTCGCCGGCCTCGTTGTTCCACTGGAAGGTGTGCGAGCCGTAGCCGTTCATGTGGCGGTACGAGGCCGGGATGCCCCGATCGCCGAAGAGCCAGGTCACCTGATGCGTGGACTCGGGCGACAGTCCCCAGAAGTCCCAGACGTTGTCCGCCTCCTGCGAGCCGGTGTACGGGTCGCGCTTCTGGGTGTGGATGAAGTCGGGGAACTTGATGGCGTCCTTGATGAAGAACACCGGGGTGTTGTTGCCGACGAGGTCGTAGTTGCCCTCCTCGGTGTAGAACTTCAGCGCCCAGCCGCGGGGGTCACGGGCCGCGTCGGCGGAGCCGAGGTTGCCCGCCACGGTGGAGAAGCGCAGGAAGGTCTCGGTCTGCTTGCCGACCTCCGAGAGGAACTTCGCCCTGGTCCACCGCGAGACGTCGCGGGTCAGCGTGAAGGTGCCGTAGGCGCCGGCGCCACGGGCGTGCACCACGCGCTCGGGGATGCGCTCGCGGTTGAAGTGGGCGAGCTTCTCGAGAAGCGCCTGGTCCTGGACGAGAACCGGTCCTCCCGGGCCGGCGGTCTCGCTGTTCTGGTTGTCGGCCACCGGAGCGCCGGCCTCCGTGGTGAGCGGTCCCTGAGTCACGCGCGCCTCCTGCGTCATGTCCTGCACAGCGTCGTTCCCCCGTGCAGCCTGTTCCCGGCCGTGGCCTGTCCTTGGCCGGTATGCCGACGATCCTACAATGGACTTTGTCCAAGTCAAGGAGACATCTAAAGTCACACCTACTCGGGACTCGGCCGTGCCACTGTTAGGCTGGGCCCATGAGTGACCTCCTGGAACGACTTCGTGGACGCGGCTGGCGCATGACGGCACAGCGGCGCGTGGTGGCCGAGGTTCTCGAGGGGGACCATGTGCACCTGACGGCGGACGAGGTTCACGCGAGGGCCGTCGCACGACTGCCCGAGATCTCCCGCGCCACGGTCTACAACACGCTGGGCGAGATGGTGTCCCTCGGCGAGGTCATCGAGGTCTCCACCGACCGCAGGGCGAAGCGGTACGACCCGAACGCCCACCGCCCCCACCACCACCTGGTGTGCGGGAGCTGCGGAGCGATCCGGGACGTACACCCGTCGGGCAACCCGCTGGCGGACCTGCCGGCCGACGAGCGCTTCGGCTTCACCGTCTCGAACGTCGAGGTGACGTACCGGGGTATCTGCCCGAACTGCGCCGCAGCGGCCTGAGTCTGAGGGAGCGCCCGCCCGCACCCTCACGCCGGGCACCCTTTGCGGGGGCATACGACAGAGGCCCGGATCCTTGGAAGGATCCGGGCCTCTGTCTTTCAGTAGCGGGGACAGGATTTGAACCTGCGACCTCTGGGTTATGAGCCCAGCGAGCTACCGAGCTGCTCCACCCCGCGTCGTTGTGAGTGCAACACTACGGCACGCTCGCCCGCAGGAGCAAATTCATTCCCCGGCCCCCCGCACGGCCCGTCCGCACCAAGGGGCCGTCGTCAGGCGGTGAGCTCCTGGTGCAGCGCCTCCAGCAGTCGCGCCGCCCGCTCGGTGACCTCCGCAGGCCCGAGCTCGACCGCCCGGGCGCACCAGCGCTGCCCCTCGGTGAGCTCACCCCTGCGGGCGGCGAGCAGGGCGAGGCGCAGCGCCGCCCGGCCGTGCCCGTCGTTGGCGGCGCGGCTCCACCACAGGGCCGCCTCGCGCTCGCTGCCCTCACGGGCGAGCAGCAGGCCGAGGTTGAAGGCCCCGTTCCGGCTGCCCGACTCGGCGGCCTCGCGGTACCAGCGGGCGGCGTTGGCCATGTCACCGCGCGCGGCCGCGAGCATCCCGGCCCTGACCTGGGCGCGGCGGTGCCCCTGCTCGGCCGCTCTCTCGTACCACTCCTCGCACTCCGTCCTCTCCGGCATCGGCTCCCCCAGCGCGGGAGGCCCGGGGGCCGGCTGGCGCAGGTCGAGGACACCGGCCAGCCGGAAGGCGGCCTCGGCACTGCCGCCACCCGCGGCGCACCGGAGATGACGCTCGGCCTCCTGCTCCTCGCCGTCCCTCAGCAGCGCCATGCCGACCTGGAGCGCGGCATCGGTGTGCCCGGCCGCCGCCGCCCGCTGGTACCAGCCGAGCGCCGTGCGGTCCTCGTCCCGCCCGGCGTGCAGGATCCCGAGGTTGAAGGCCGCGTCCACGCTGCCCGCCTCGGCCGCCTTGGAGAACCAGGGCTCGGCCCCGGTCGCGTCGCCCTCCTGGAGCAGCAGGACGGCCAGCGCGTTCGCCGCCTCGCGGTGCCCGGCGTAGGCGGCACGGCGGTACCACTGCTCGGCCTGCGGGATCCGGTCCTGAGCGGCGCAGAGCAGGCCGAGGTTGTACGCGCCGTTGACGTCACCCGCGTCCATGGCGGCGCGGTACCAGCGCTCCGCGGTCTGCTGCTCACCCCTGGCGGCGTGCAGCGCGCCCAGGGCGTTGGCCGCGTTGCCGTCGCCGTCCTGGGCGGCACGCAGCCACCAGACGGCTGCGCTCTCCTCGTCGCCCGCGTCACGCAGCAGGAAGCCGAGGGCGCAGGCCGCGCGGGCCTCGCCGTCCTTGGCGGCGGTGAGATACCAGCGGCCGGCCTCCTTCAGCTCGCCACGCTGTTCGAGGATCGCGCCGAGATGCAGGGCGGCACGGCGGTGGCCGCGCGCGGCGGCCTGGCGGTACCACTGCTCGGCCTCGCCGACCCGTCCCGCATCGGGGCCCGCCACGGGGCTGTCCCGCTTCACCGGCGCACCGGTGCCCGGCGCACGGCGGTCCTCGCCCACGGCACGGCCCATCCCGAACGCATCGTGGGCGTCACCCACGGCGTTGCGCTCGATCGTCCGCGCCAGCCGGTACGCGGCCTCCCTGTGCCCCTGCTCCGCTGCCGCACGCAGCCAGCGCTCGGCGCCCGCGTCGCCGCGGTGCTCCAGGAGGTCGGCCAGCGCGTACGCGCCCAGTGCGTGGCCCTGTTCGGCGGACTGGCACAGCCAGTACTCGGCGCCGGGCTCGTCCCCCCGCTCACGGAAGTGGCGCCCCAGAGCGTGCGCGGCCGCGGCGGAGCCGGCGACCGCGGCGATGCGCCACCAGCCCGCCGCCTCGTCCGCGTAGCCCCTCTGATGGAGGAGCACGCCGAGGTTGTTCGCCGCAGCACGGTCGCCCTCGGCGGTGGCGGCGCGCAGGTGGGCCTCCGCCCCGTCGAGGTCGCCGCGGCGCAGCAGGAGGGCCCCCAGGACACTCATCGACGCAGTGTCCCCGGACTCCGCGGCCCGCCGGTGCCGGGCCTCGGTCTCGTCGGCGTGATCCGCGGTGTCGGTGGTGTCCGCACCCTCGGAGGCATCCGTCCCCTCGACGTCGGCGCTCAGGGCCGCATCGCCCGTGCCGGTGATGTCCGTGGTGAGGATCGGGGTCTCGTGCGCGGCGTCTGCGGTATCGGCGGTCCCGGCCAGGGCAGCGGCGAATGCCGCATCTGCCTCGTTATCCGCCGTCCGGCCGCGTCGCTGCACAAACCGCCCTGTCTCCAACAGAGTTGCCCTGTCCCCCATAAATACCATCGTCGCACCACCTGTAACCCGCGTACACCTGGTATATCGCGGCCAGTGAGGTCACTTCAGCGTTTTGTCGACATGCCCACAGAGAGACAAGTGAAACACGGTTGAGTCCAACTGGTGCCCCGCGAACCGCACTTCACTCCGACAACTTGAGAAAACGCCTCATGACATGACAAAGGCCCGGATCCCAAAGGATCCGGGCCTTCACCTTTCAGTAGCGGGGACAGGATTTGAACCTGCGACCTCTGGGTTATGAGCCCAGCGAGCTACCGAGCTGCTCCACCCCGCGTCGTTGTGTTCAAACCGTACCACGACGCGGGGTGGACCTTTCTCAGCTGCCCTGGTCGTCGCCCGCCGGCTTCTCTGCGCCCTCGGTCCCCGAGGGCGAGCCGGACTTGGGCTGCGCCGCGGCGGCCCGCTCCAAAGCGTCCTGGAGGTCCGCCTGGGCCTTGCCGTAGGCCTGCCAGTCCTGCTCCTTGAGAGCCGCCTCGCCGTCCGTGTACGCCTTCTGGGCGTCCGCGATGGCCTTCTTCAGCGCGGCGTCCCCGGTGGCCGGTGGCTCCGTGGTGTCGCCCGGTGGCTCGGTCGGCTCCGTCGGCGGCGTGGTCGTGTCCGACCCCTCGACCCCGAAGACCGCGTTGAGCGCCTCCCCGAGACTGTTCTCGAAGACGATCTTCGACCCGTACGAGGCGGCGACCTTGCGCAGCAGGGGATAGTTCTGCGTGCCACCGCGCGTGTAGACCGGTTCGATGTAGAGGAAGCCCCCGTCGAGCGGCACGGTCAGCAGATTGCCGTACTCGATGTCCGAGTCGGTGCCCTTGAGGTTTCTCACGAACTCAGCGACGTCGTCGTTGCCGTTGAGCTCACTCTGTACCTGACCGGGGCCCTTCACCGTGGTGGTGACTCTCAGCAGCCTTATCGTGCCGTAGTCCTTGCCGGCCGCGTCCGCGTCCACCGCCATGAACGCCCCGAGGTTGGGCCGCCCTCTCGGGGTGAACGTGGTGGTCAGCGAGAACTTCTGCTCGTCCTGGCCCGGCATCTTCATGCTCAGGTAGTACGGCGGAACGGCCCCGGGCTCCTTGTTGGTGGGGTCGTCGGGCACCTGCCAGGCGTCACTGCCGCTGTAGAACTGGGCGGGGTCCTGGACGTGATAGCGCGTGAGCAGCTCGCGCTGGACCTTGAACAGGTCCTGCGGGTAGCGCAGGTGGTCCATCAGGTCCTGCGGGATGTCGCCCCTGGACTTCACGGTCCCGGGGAAGGCCTTGCGCCACGTCTTGAGCACCGGGTCCTGGGTGTCCCACTCGTAGAGCGTGACCTTGCCGGTGTAGGCGTCGACGGTGGCCTTCACCGAATTGCGGATGTAGTTGACCTGGTTCTGCTGGGCGACGACCGCACGCTGGTTGGTGGTCAGCGAGTCGGCCGTGGTGTCACCGAGCGTCGTACGCGAGGCGTACGGGTAGCCGTTGGTCGTGGTGTACGCGTCGACGACCCACTGGATCCGCTTGCCGACGACCGCCGGATAGGCGTCGCCGTCGATGGTCAGCCAGGGGGCGACCGCCTCGACGCGCTCCTTGGGTGTCCGGTTGTACAGGATGCGCGATCCCTCGCCGATGGCCCCGGAGTACAGGATCTGCGGCTCGCTCATCGACACCGCGTAGGCGGCACGGTTGAAGGCGTTGGAGAGACTGACCCCGCTGTCACCCTTGTAGCTGGTGGTCCTCTCGCCGTCCTGCTCGTAGTCGAGCTCCTTCTGGGGACCCCCGACGATGGAGTACTGCTCGGTCTTCTCGCCGTAGTAGATCCGCTGCTCGTACTCCCCCAGCTCGCCGGTGGTCGGCAGGCCCGACTCCGTGAAGTCGGGGGAACCCGTCGGATTGGTGCCCGTCGTGGTGCCCCGGGCCGCGATGGCGCCGTAGCCGTGGGTGTACGTGAAGTGGTCGTTGATCCAGTTCCGCTTGGGAAGGCCGTCGATGTTGAGCTCGCGCAGGCCGATGACGGTGTCCTGCTCCTTGCCGTCCTCACCCTTGTAGCGGTCGACGTCCAGCGTCTTGGGGAACTGGTAGTAGTTCCTCCTCTGCTGGAGCTGCTGGAAGGCCGGGGAGACGACGTTCGGATCCATCACCCGGTAGCTCGCCGCGTCGCTCGCGGAGGCCCGGAGCTTGACCCCGTCCGTCGTCTTGCTCTTGCCGGAGTAGTCCTCCACCTTCGCGTCGTCGATGTCGTAGGCATCACGCGTCGCGTCGATGTTCTTCCGGATGAACGGTGCTTCCTTGGCCTGCTCGTTGGGCTGGACCTGGAACTTCTGCACGATCGCCGGGTAGAGACCGCCGATGAGGATCGCCGACAGCACCATCAGGCCGAAGCCGATCACCGGCAGCTGCCAGGTGCGCCGCCAGAGGGTCGCGAAGAAGAGCATGGCGCAGATCACGGCGATGCAGAACAGGATCGTCTTCGCCGGCAGGTAGGCGTTGGCGTCGACGTACCGCAGGCCCGTCCAGTTGTCCGTGGCCTTGAAGTCGCTGGACTTCACGGCGAGGCCGTACCGGTCGAGCCAGTACGCCACGGCCTTCAGCGAGACGAAGACGCCGAGCAGCACGGAGAGATGGCCGGTGGCCGCACCCGTCGCCCGCGCACCCGGGCTGGTGACCCGGAGTCCGCCGTACAGGTAGTGGGTCACGGCCGCCGCGATCAGCGACAGCACCACGGCGGCGAAGCCGAAGCCGAGCAGGAAGCGGTACCACGGCAGGTCGAAGGCGTAGAAGGAGACGTCCAGCTTGAACTGGGGGTCCTTCTGCCCGAACGACACGCCGTTGACGTACATCAGCCAGGTGCGCCACTGTCCCGACGCCGAGGCGCCGGCGATGAGCCCGACGAGCGCGGTGACCGCGAGCAGCACCCACTTCTTGTAGGGGGCGACGCTCATCCGGTACCGGTCGAGACTCTGCTGCTCCAGCGACATCGCGCTCAGCGGCGGCCGGAGCCGGTGCGCGAGCCAGATGTTCACACCGATGGCCACGGCCATCAGCAGTCCGAAGACGAGGAACAGCCCGATCTTGGTCCACAGGGTGGTGGTGAAGACAGACGTAAACGCGACCGACCTGTACCAGAGCCAGTCCGTCCAGAACCCCGCGAACATGACGAAGACCATGGCGAGAACCGCCAGGACACCCAATGTCATGAGCAGGGTACGGACGCGCCGGGACGGGCGGCCGACTCTGATCCGTGGCCCGGTCGGGCCTCCGCCGCGGTCCGGCATCTGGAAAGCCAACGTGCGCACCTCGAAGTTCGCGGTCGTGTGAAGCAGGCCCAGCGATCGTAGAGCCCACCTATGCAACTTACTGAGGCTTTACCTAGTTCCCGTTACCGGGGCGGAAGGAGGCAGGATGTTGGGTATGCCCAACGTTTCTCCCTCAGGCCCTCCGATGGCCGCGAGCCCACTCACCGTCGCCGTCCTCGAAATCGACGCCTACGCCGCCACCCTCGGCTGGGACCAGCCGGCCCGGCTGTTCGCCCTCGTCGACACCGCCCGGCTGCGTGCCCACGAGCCGGGCCTCGCCGCCCAGCTCGGCCTCGACGACTCCGCTTCCACCACCGCCACCCTCACCCCGGTCGAGCAGGAGGAGCTCCCCGCGGGCACCGCGCTGGACGAGTTCCTGGCCACGATCGCCTGGCCCGACGCCGTGGTCGGCTGCGCCATGACCGTGGAACGGATGATGCTGCCGCCGTCCGCGGAGGCCTCCGTGCCGGACGGCCTGACCGACGCCCAGCTGACCAGGTGGGTGTCCGAGCAACCGGACCGGCAGGAGGTGCGGATGACCGTGGCGGTGCTGCGGGACGGGGCTCGGGACTCCGCCGTGCGGCTGCGGGAGAAGGACTCCCCGACCGAGGTCCTGACCGGTGCGGGGCTGGTCCCCGGGCTGGCCGAGGCGCTCGCGGCCACCTTCGAGTCCTGACCTCCCGCGGGGGCCGGCCTCAGCCCGTCGAGCAGCTCGGCAGGCCGGCCGTGTCCCCCGCGCGGATCTTCTCCAGGGACTTCGTGGCGTCGTCGAGGGTCTTCACCCGCACCAGGGTGAGGCCGACGGGGGTGTCCGACGCCGCGGCGGCGCAGTTGTCGTCCGGCGTGAGGAAGTAGGAGGCACCCGCGTCGCGGGCCCCGACCAGCTTCATGTTGATCCCGCCGATGGGGCCGACCTTGCCGTCGTCGTCGATGGTGCCGGTGCCCGCGATGAACTTGCCGCCCGTCAGCTTTCCGGGCGTCAGCTTGTCGACGATGCCCAGCGAGAACATCAGGCCGGCGCTCGGGCCGCCGACGTCGGCCAGCTTGATGTCGATGTCGAACGGGAAGGTGTGGTCCGTCCCTGCCTGGATCCCGACGATCGCCCGGTCCTCCGAGGGGTTCGAGGGGTCCTTGGGCGCCTTCCGCGTGGTCAGGGTGACGTCCTGCGAGCCTGTGGGCTCCTTGCCTGCCTTCTCGGCGGCTGCCGCGGCCTTGGCCGGGACGATCGTGAAGACGACGTCCTCGCCGGGCTCGTGCTTCGTGACGAGTTTCGCGACGTCCGCCGGCTTCTCGACCGCCGTGCCGTCGACCGCCTTGATCACGTCACCCGCGTGCAGCTCGCCCTCGGCGGCGCTGTCCTTCACGACGGTGGAGACGACCACCCGGGAGGTGACGGGGATCTTCAGCTCATCCAGGGCCGCCACCTTGGCGCTCTCCTGGGACTGGCTGAACTCCTCGGCGTTCTCCTGCGTCGACTGCTCCTCGGTCTTGCCGTCCGGGTAGAGCGTGTCATGGGGCACGACCACACTGTCGTGGGCCAGCCAGCCGTAGACGGCCTCGACGATGTTCATGTCGTAGTCCGCTCCGGTGACCCGGACCGTCGTCATGTTGAGGTGTCCGGACGTCGGGTAGGTCTTGTGCCCGCTGATGTGCAGCACCGGCTCGCCCCGTGCGTCGCCGAGGGTGTTCACCGTCGGACCGGGAGACATCTCGGCGTACGGCACGCGGAGCAGCACGCCTGCGCAGAGCAGCGCGATCAGGATGAGGGTGGAGGCGAGCATCGTCGCGGTGCGGCGTGGCATGGAACGACAGTACGGGAACGGCCTGTCAGTGCACCGTCGGGGCCGGTCCGTACGGGGCGGACGACCTGGGGGGTCCTGCGGGACCGGGGGGCGTCGCGGGTCGTTCACGGCGCGCAGTGCGCTCGGTGGGCGCGCCCGCTGCGCGGGCCCTGCCCACGGGACCGATGCGGTGCGGAAATTGGCGGCTGCGTACAGCCGCGGAGTCTCAGACGGCCTCGGAACCGGAGTGCGGCTTCTCCATCGCTTCACGGAACCTGGCGTAGCCGGCGAGTTCGGTGACGTCGCCGGTCGTTCGATTGCGGGCTGCCCACCCGCCCCATATCGCCGCGCCGAGCGCGGCTATAAGCGGAATCAACAGCCAAGCGAGTGCTGCCATCACGACCTCCCTGCCCCATGAGCGACCGCAACTGACGATCAGAAGATTAACCACCTGCAGGACCAACGCTCACGGCAGGGGTGCGGTTACGCAAATCGGGGCTGATGACCCCCGGGGCGGTTTGCGATCAGCAGGCGCCGACCCACTCCTCCGTACCGTCGGAGAAACGCTGGTGCTTCCAGATCGGGACCTCGTGCTTGAGGTCGTCGATGAGCTTGCGGCAGGCGTCGAAGGCCTCACCCCGATGGGCGCAGGACACGGCGACGACCACGGCCAGATCGCCCACACCCAGTTCACCCACCCGGTGGACGGCGGCCAGTGCCCGCACCGGGAACTCCGCCACCACCTTCTCGGCCACCCTGCGGAGCTCGTCCGCGGCCGTCGGATGGCAGGAGTACCCGAGGGAGCCGACGTCCTGCCCGTCGTCGTGGTTGCGCACCGTGCCGACGAAGAGGGCCATTCCTCCCGCGGCGTCGTCCCCGACCGCGCGGAAGATCTCGTCGACGGAGAGCGGTGTGTCACGGATGTCCAGAAGCCGGATGGGGTCCTGGGCCGCCTGCTCGCCGGGGTGGTCGTGGGTGCGTGCCATGAGGCCATCGTGCCGCACGGCACCGGATTCACGGAATAGCGCTTTCGACCGGTGGCGGGCCGGCCCGCTTGGAGCCTCCTACCAGGCGGGGCCGCCCCGGGCCGCCGTCCGCCTAGAAGCGCCGGCGCGCCTTGCGGGCCCGCCGGACCAGCGCCGCCGTGCCGAGGAGTGCGACCGTCGCGCCGGCGGCACCCGCCGCGGTGGCGTCCTTGCGGCCGAGCCTGCGTCCGGCGACCGTGTGGCGCCCCTCCACCTCTTCCAGGAGCGCCGCCAGGACCTCCTCGTTGGTCCACCTGGGGCGCCAGCCCGCGTCGTGGAGCCGGCTCACACTGACCACCCAGGGGTGCATGGTGTAGGCGAGGTCGCCCGCGGGTGACGGCGTGAGACCGATTCGGTGCAGCCGGGCGGCTGCGCCGAGCGCCACCGCGGACGGCAGTTCCATGCGCCGCACCCCGGAGAGCTCCTCCACCTCCTCCTGTTCGAGCCAGCCGTCGCAGCCGACGGCGAACTCGCCCTCGATCTTCTCGAGAGCCGCGTACTCCAGGGCGCTGACCAGGTCGTCCACGTGGCAGAACTGCCAGGCGGGCCGTGATCCGGCGACGACCAGGAGGCGGGGGGACTCGAAGTACCTGGTGAGCGCCGTGTCCGTACCGCCCACCAGGACGGTGGGGCGTACCACCGTGACGTTGAGGCCGGGGTGGGCGCGGGGGGCGCGGCGGCCGAGCCTCTCGATCTCCAGGAGGTCGCCGACCCCGGTGGCCTCCGCCGTGGCCCGCAGCTCGGCGTCCTCGGAGAGGGGGATGTCGTTGTCGGGCAGAGCGCCGTAGACCATCGCCGAGGTGCACAGCACGACCCGGTGGACGCCCACGGCCGCCGCGGCGGTCAGCACCGTCTGGGTGCCCCGCACGTTGTACGCGGTACGGGCGGCGGGGTCGGTCTCCAGGTCGAGGTCGAGCGCCATGTGCACGACGACGTCCGCGCCGCGCAGCTTCTCGGCGATGGCGGGGTCCCGTACGTCCAGGATGTGCCACGTCGCCTCGGAGACGTCGCCTCGGCGCTCGTCGATGGCGATGACCTGCTTGATCGCGTCCGATGCGGCGAGGTGGGCGGTGAGCAGTTCACCGACGCCGGTCGCGGCGCCTGTGACCGCGACGACGGGGCCGCGGCTTCGGGAGAGATTTTTCGTGGGCTTGCTTTCGGGCGAGGGGTCGGCCAGGTTTCGCGCTGCGCGAACCTGCGGATCTGGGGAACTCACCGGGCGTCTCCAGCGGTTGTCTTCAGTACGTACCCGAATGACGCGTACGTACCAGGTGGCGTCCATCCTGCCGCAGGCCGGGAGCCGGCGGAGCACTGAGGCCCCGAGCGGTCTTTGGTGTCTACGCTGGATGGTGATGTCGGGCAGTCGCCGTCGGTTCGAGCCGGCGGCCCTACGAGCCGAGGAAACCCGTGAGTGACACCCCATTCGGATTCGGCCTTCCGCCGGAGGAGCCGGAAGACGGCGACGAAGGCAAGAAGAAGGACCCCACCGGTGGTGGGCAGGGCGCGGACGGGCCGGCGAACCCGTTCGGCTTCGGGCCCGGCGCGGGCGGGGACAACCCGTTCGCCGCGATGTTCGGCTCGATGAACCCGAACGACCTGGGCGCGGCCTTCCAGCAGCTCGGCCAGATGCTGAGCTACGAGGGCGGCCCGGTCAACTGGGACATGGCCAAGCAGATCGCCCGCCAGACGGTGTCGCAGGGCACCACGGACGGCAGCAAGGACGCGAGCGTCGGTCCGGCGGAGCGGTCCTCCGTCGACGAGGCGCTGCGTCTCGCCGACCTCTGGCTGGACGGCGTGACGTCACTGCCCTCCGGCTCCGTCTCGACGGTGGCCTGGAGCCGCGCCGAGTGGGTCGAGGCCTCCCTGCCCGCGTGGCAGCAGCTGGTGGACCCGGTGGCCGAGCGCGTCGGCCTGGCCATGGGCGATGTCCTCCCTGAGGAGATGCAGGCCATGGCGGGCCCGCTGATCGGCATGATGCGGTCGATGGGCGGCGCCATGTTCGGCCAGCAGATCGGGCAGGCCGTGGGTGTGCTCGCCGGCGAGGTCGTCGGCTCGACCGACATCGGCCTCCCGCTGGCGCCCGCCGGCAAGGCGGCGCTGCTTCCGCTGAACGTCGAGCGGTTCGGCAAGGACCTGAGCGTGCCGCAGGACGAGGTGCGGCTCTACCTGGCGCTGCGCGAGGCGGCCCACCAGCGGCTCTTCGCGCACGTCCCGTGGCTGCGCTCGCATCTGTTCGGCGCGGTCGAGGCCTATGCGCGCGGCATCAAGGTCGACACCAGCAAGCTCGAGGACGTCGTCGGCCAGTTCGACCCGTCGCAGCCCGAGCAGCTGCAGGACGCTCTCCAGCAGGGCATGTTCCAGCCGGAGGACACCCCGGAGCAGAAGGCGTCGCTGGCACGTCTGGAGACCGCCCTGGCCCTCGTCGAGGGCTGGGTCGACGCCGTGGTGCACGAGGCCGCGAAGTCCCGGCTGACCTCGGCGGACGCGCTGCGCGAGACGATGCGCCGCCGCCGGGCCTCCGGGGGGCCCGCCGAGCAGACATTCGCCACGCTCATCGGTCTCCAGCTGCGGCCGCGCCGGCTCCGGGACGCCTCCCGGCTGTGGGCCTCGCTCACGGACGCCCGGGGTGTCGACGGCCGGGACGGCCTGTGGGAGCACCCGGACATGCTGCCGACGGCGCACGACCTGGACGACCCCGACGGCTTCGTCCATCACGAGCAGCTGGACTTCTCCGAGCTGGACAAGATGCTCGGCGAGGCGGCCAAGGGACCGCAGAAGCCCGCAGCCGAGGACCAGGGCAGGGACCAGGGCAAGGACGACGAGCCCGGGGACGGGCCGAAGAGCGACGGCAAGGACGACACCGGTCAGTGAGCCTGCACGACGACGCCGTTTCGGTACTCAGCGGCTACGACGGGGCCGACGCGCGGCAGGCGGAGCTGCGCGGGACGTATCTGGACCATCTGGCCGGGCACCCCGACGGCATGTGGAAGGCCTGTGGGGCCGGGCATCTGACGGCCAGCGCGCTGGTGGTCGACCCGGAGCGCGGCAGGGTCCTGCTGACGCTGCACAGGAAGCTGCGGATGTGGTTGCAGATGGGCGGGCACTGCGAGCCCCAGGACACCTCCCTGGCCGCGGCCGCCCTGCGTGAGGCCACCGAGGAGTCGGGGATCGCCGGGCTCACCCTGCTGCCCGGCGGGCCGGTGCGGCTGGACCGGCATCCCATCCCCGCGCCCTGCCACTGGCACCTCGACGTGCAGTACGCGGCGACGGCCTCGGCCGGGGCCGTGGAGCAGATCAGCGACGAGTCCCTCGATCTGCGCTGGTTCCCCTACGACGAGGTGGCCGGCGTGGCGGACACCTCGGTCCTACGGCTGCTGGAGAGCGCCCGCGCACGGCTGGACCGAGGCTAGTGCCGTGACCGCATAGGTTCGCCGGTTCGTATGCCTTACAGGTTGTTCGCATAGAAGCTGGCGAGTCGTTCGACGGCGGCGTCGACGTATGCGGGTTCGTCGTACATCTCGTAGTGGCCGGCGCCGTCGATCACTATGAGGTCGACGGGGTTGGGGGCCAGCTTCCACAGCTGCATGCCGGTGTCGTAGGAGCCGGTGTTGCCGATGCGTCCGGCGAGGACGACCTGGAGTGGTTGGGTCATGAGCTGATCGGCCAGGTGGAAGGCGTCGTAGCCCAGCAGGAGGGGGTCGCTGCGCAGGGGGCGCCGGTTCGTGGAGTGTTCGTTGCCGCCGCGCTCGGTGCGGTAGTAGGTGATGGCCTGAGTGGTGTCGATGTCGGTCAGGCCCGCTGCCGCGGCGTCCTCGAGGGTGTCGGGCAGCCAGTTCACGCGGGTCGTCTCGCCGGAGCGGGCCTCTTCGGTCCGTGCGTCCGCGAGGGCGTCGAGTGCTGCGGCCGGACCGTCGGGGGAGAAGCTGCGGAACGCGTTGCCGATGTTGACGGGGACGACCGTGCCGACCGCTTTGATGCGGTGGTCCGTGCGGGCGGTGTGCACGGCGTAGCCGCCACCGGCGCAGATGCCGAGGACGCCGATGCGCTGCGGGTCGATGCCGGGGGTCGTGGTGAGCGCGTCGATGGCGTAGGAGATGTCCTCGCCTCGGCGGTAGGGGTCTTCGAGGTCGCGGGGATCGCCCTCGCTCTGGCCCTGGTGGGCGGGGTCGAGGACAAGGGCGGCGATGCCGTGGGCGGCGAGGCGGGAGGCGTAGTTGGCGCCGATCTGCTCCTTGACGCTGCTGCCTGGGGTGGAGAGCACCACGGCGGGCAGCGGTGCGCTGCTGTCGGCGTTGTCCGGCAGGTGGAGGTTCGCGGCGAGGTTGATGGGGCCGCGCGGGATCGTGAGGTGCTGGATCATGCCTGGTTTCCTTCGTGAGATTGTTATTCCATAGGAGTCCAGTACAAGACGCCATCTTGTACGATCTGAAACTAATACGAAACTGTACTACATGAATGGGGGGTCGATGTCAGTCGATGGGGCGCAGCTGTGGACGCTGAACCAGCGGCTGCTGGGTGTTGTGATGGATGCCTGCACGGGGGAGCTGGCCGAGCTTGGGTTGGAGACGAAGGAGTTTTTCGTCCTGGCCGAGGTGGAGGCGTCGCCGTACCCGGCTGAGATCGCGACTGCGCTGCTGCTGCCCAAGGCGAGCGTGACGGTCTACGTTCGCAACCTCGTCGCCAAGGGCTTTGTCCGCCGCGAGATCGACGAGGCGGACTTGCGGCGTCATCGGCTCGTACTGACCGCTGAGGGCACGCAAGCACGCGATCGAGCACGTGCAGCTCTCACGGCGGAGTACGACCGCAGGTTGGCGAGGGTCACCCCCCAGGACCGCGTTGAGCTACAACGCATCCTCAAAGCGATGCTCGCCTCGCCCGCGTCAGGCCGTATGCGCGAGTGATTCGTCTGTCCGGTGCTCTGCTGCACGTTCGGGCCGCGACCGCATGGATTCGTCAGATCGTTCAGGTTGCGACGGCAAGGGACGTCCGCCCCAGCGGATGCCCTTCTCGCTTCGGACGCGGGCACGTTCGCGACGCTGCGCCGCGAGGATGTCGAGGTGGCGGGTGTTGGTGTTTCGCCAGCGCAGGTAGGCGTGCAGGGCCCGGGTTTGCACGCTGTGGTTGCGGTGGTTGGAGTTGGCAATCGTGAACTGCCGCAGTGGCCCGAAATGGGCTTCGATCGGGTTGGCCCACGAGGCGTAGGTCGGGGTGAAGCACAGCTCGACATGGTTCTTCTTCGCCCAGCGACGGATCTTGTCGTCCTTGTGGGCGGACAGGTTGTCCAGGATGACGTAGATCGGGGCGCCGTCCGGGCGCGCGGCCCAGATCGACCTCAGTGCGGCCAGGGTGTTCACCGCACCCTTCTTGCGGCGGTTGACGCCCCACAGCCGGTCGTCGCCGACGGAATAGCAGCCGTGGAAGTACCGCACCCCGTGGGTGCGGTGTCGGGTCGCGGGATGGCGCTCGGGGTGACCGGCGGGAGCCCAGCCGGTCCCGGCGGTGGGGCGGATGCCGAGCGGCCCGAACTCGTCGAACGCGAACACGCGGTCCGCGAAGCGTTCCACCACGTCCTCGATGCGGTCCAGCTTGGCGTCATGCTCGGGGTCGGGCGACTCCTTCCAGGTTTTGGTGCGCTGGAAGGTGATGCCGCGGCGGGCGAGCAGGCACCGTAATGCCTCGCGGCCGATCCGGATCACACGGCCGTGCACCTTCCGCAGGTAGGCGGCGAGTTTACGGATCGACCAGCGGGTGAAGGGCTGGCCGAGCTTGGTCGGGCGGGTGATGGCCGTCTGGACGACGAAGTCCTCGTCGTCAGGACCGAGCAGGCGGGGGCGGCCTCCCGCCCGGCGAGGGTCCAGGCAAGCCAGGCCGATCTCGTTGAACCGATGGATCACGTCGCGGACGGTGTCCTCGTCAGCCTGAACCAGCTTCGCGATCACCGGGACCCGGTTTCCGCCGGCCGAGGCCAACAGCATCATCGCGCGCCGGTATCGCACCGAGCTGGCGCTGCCCCGGCGCACGATCTGCTGCAGCTTCTGCCCCTCCTGGTCGGTCAATCCGCGCACACGGACGGGCTCAGCCACCACACCCCCAACGGTTGGGTCGGACGTCTCCGGACATCCAACCGCTGGAACCGCCGACCCGGCGAACCTTCCCGGTCAGAGCACTAGGGAGCGGGTGGGGCGGCTCCCGTCGGGAACCGCCCCTCAGCCGGACTTCGCCTGAATGCGGCGGCTCAGTTCCAGGCGTTGTTCTGGTTCTGGCCCCTCGCGCCCTGCTGGCCCACGCCGAACTGGGCAGCGGCGCCCTGGCCGATCTGGGTGTGCTGCGGGGGGAGCACCTCACTCGGCTGGACGAGCGCGAAGCCCTGGCCCAGGAAGCTCAGCTCCCAGCCCTCCCCCGTGTTGCCGCGGCGCCGGAAGACGCCCGAGGAGTGGGTCTGCGCCTGCATCTGGACCCTCAGCCCGCTCGACCATGCGACGATCGCGTCGGCGTCGACATTGACGTACTTGTCCGGGGTGACCTGCATCATCAACGGCTGGCCGGAGGTCATCAGCGCGACCTTGCCGTTGCCGGAGATGTTGAGCTGGTACTTGCCGGTGCCGGAGATCCCGTACTGGCTGTCCACCGCGATGACCTCGGTGTGCAGCGAGGAGTCCAGGGCGAGGACGTAGGCGCTGTCGACCGTCATTCCCTCGTGGTCGACGTCGATCACGTGGATGTACTGGGCGAGGTTCGCCAGGTAGACCGTGCCCTGACCGGAGCAGCGCATCAGGTCGAGGCCCTCACCGGTGTTCCTCCGGGCGCTGCGCTGGCCGTGCGACTGGTACTCGCCGTCGAACTCCATGAGCCCCTGGTAGGCGACCATGGCGCCCTTACGGGCGAGGACGTCGTCGGTGCCCGTCAGCGCGACCCGCAGGAGCTGTGGGTTCTGGACGGTGTAGCGGTCCTGGGACTGCTGTTCGGTGTGGCTGAAAAGCGGACTCTGCATGGTGTGTTCCTCCCCCGCTCAGTTCCGGGCGCGCAGGCGGTCGGTACTGTCCTCGCTCGGCTGGACGACGACGATGCCCTGCCCGGAGAAGGCCATCTGGTACGCCTCTCCGCTGCCGCGGCCGATGAGCGAGCCCGCCTTGAAGCTGCGCTTGCCCTTCACCTTGAGGTTCGGGGACCACGCGACGAGTGCGTCGGGGTCGACGTACGTCTCGTCCTCGCCCCGGCCGCAGTCGACGACGATGGGCGTGCCGCGCGAGGTGATGGCCACCCATCCCGTGCCCTGGACCATGACGTTCCACAGGCCCTGGCCGGCGAACTTGGCCAGGCCCTTGACCCGCTCCACGCCCCAGGTGAGGTGGCCGTCGAACGCCAGGAGGTTGGTGCCGTTGACCGAGAGCGAGTCGTTGTTGAGATTGATGACGACCACGTCCGCGCCGTAGTCGGCGAGGTAGAGCAGTCCGTCACCGGCGCACTTCATCAGGGGCGCGCCCTCGCCGGTGATCCACTGGGAGGCGATCTGTCGGACGGCGGGCGGATTGGGTTCGTACTGGATGAAGCCCTCGTAGGCCACCATCGAGCCGGTGCGCGCGTAGAGGTCCTGGCCGGTGGCCATGGCGACCTTGAGCATCGTGCGGCCGTGGTTCTCCATGCGGGCCGTGACGGGGGTCGGGGCGAAGCCCGCGAGTTGCTGGTTCATGACGGGCTCCCTCAGACCTCGTAGGGCTGGACGACGATGAAGTTGCCGGGTGCTCCCCGGAACTGGAGGTTCACGGTCTCCCCGCTGTGGCCCGGATACGCGTTGCGACGCAGCCGGACCTGGCTGGAGAGGATCACCTGGGAGGCGGCCGACCAGGCCACCACGGCGTTGCAGTCCGCGAAGGTGGTCGGCGTGACGGGGAGGACGACGGGCACGCCGTGGGTCTTGACGACGACGGTGCCGGTGCCCTGGAACAGCATGGTGAACAGGGCGCCGCCGGGAATGCCGTGCCCCTCGATCCTGCGGACCTCGTACTGAAGGGACTCGTCGAAGGCGAGGACGCTCTCCGCGGAGACGCAGATGCCGTCGCCCTGCAGCTCGATCGGGTGCAGGTGGGCTCCCTCCTCTGCGAGGAAGACCTGGCCGCGACCGGTGCAGCGCATCAGCTGCATCTCCTGGCCCGTGGCGTTGCCGACCATGCGGCCGGCGAAGCCCGCGCCCTTGTAGCCGAAGTCGACCTTGCCCTGGTACATCACCATGCTGCCCTGACGGGCCAGCACCGGTGTGCCGCCCATCGTGAGGTCGACGCGCATCAGCTGCTGGCTCTGCGAGGTCCAGCGCTGCCCGGTGGCCGCCTCCTTGTACGGCTGGAGGGCGGCCTGCAGGCCTGCGCCGCCCGCAGGAACACCCTGGGGAACGCCTTGCGGCATACCGGGCTGCATGCCTGGGGGCTGCTGCCCGAAGGGCGGCGGAGCCTGCTGGCCGAACGGCGGGGACGCAGGAGCCTGCTGCCCGAACGGCGGTGCCGCCGGCGGGGCGCCCTGCCCCGGGACCTGCCCGAACTGCGGCTGCTGCCCGTACGGGGCGGGGGCCTGAGGCGCCAGCGGGGCCGCGATCGTCGGCGCGGCGTGCATCGGCTGCTGCTGCGCCGGAGCGCCGAAGGCAGGGGCCGGCTGCGGCGACTGGGGAGCGGCGGGAGCACCGAAGGCAGGGGGTGCGGAGGCCTGGGCGGGGGGCGCGAACGAGGGAGCGGCCTGGGCCGGCGCGGCGGGTTCCTCCTCGGCGACCTCGCCGCCGAAGTTCTTGAGCAGCGCGTCGAGCCCGCCGTCGAATCCCTGGCCGACGGCGGCGAAGCGCCAGACGTCCTTCAGATAGAAGTCGCCGAGCATGACCGCGCGTTCGGTGGTGAACTCGGAACCGGTGAAGGCGTACTTCACCACTTCCTCGCCTCCGGCGACAATCCGGATATATCCGGGGCCCACCTGAGACATCTGTCCGGCACCGTCGAGCGTCGCGGTGAACGACAGCTTGTGGATGTTCGCAGGAATGCGGTCGAGGGTGACGCGGAACGACTCGGTGTCACCGGCCTGGGCACCGAGGAGCTGAATGGACTCCTCAGGCGATTTCGGCTGATTGAAGAAGATGAAATACCGGTCGTCGGAGAGCTGCTCGTTGGCGTCGAGACCGAAGCAGCTGATGTCGAACGTCAGGCCGGCGCCTGCGATCTGCACACCTACGTACAGATCCGTCCCTGACGTGAGATCACTGATCTTGGCCTTGTGGCCGCGTTGAAATTCCCTGGCCATGCGTAACGACCGTCCCCCATCCCGAAGGTGAATGCGTCGCGTCAGGCTAACCGCAAACCACGACAACGAGCCAAGCCGGTACAGACCCGGTACAGAATCGGCAAGGTCACTCCTCGCGGGCGCCCGGCAGATACGGAAGCCGGTCGGCCGCCACGACTCCTTCGAGATAACCACGCGCGCGCTCGGTACGGGAGTACGCGTCGAGCAGGCGCCAGAAGCGCGGCCCGTGGCCGGGGACCAGCAGATGTGCCAGCTCGTGGAGGAGGACGTAGTCGAGGACGTACTCCGGCATGCCCTGCAGCCGGTGCGACAGACGGATGCTGCCCTCGGCCGGGGTGCAGGAGCCCCAGCGGGTGTTCTGGTTGGTCACCCACCGCACGGAGGCGGGCCGTGCCCTGCCCCCCAGGTACTGCCCGGAGAGCCGCTCGGCCCGTTCGGCCAGCTCGCCGTCACCGATGACACGTCTGCTCTCCTGGGCGGCGAGCTTGTCGAGCATCACACCCACCCAGCGCTGCTCCTCGGCCTCCGACATCCGGGCGGGGATGAGCACGATGGTGCGGTCACCCTCCCGGTAGGCGGAGACCGTCCTGCTGCGCCGGGCGCTTCTGCGGACCTCGACAGCGCTCGACACCGATGCGCGGGGCTGCTGGGTGGCTGCGCTGCGCTGCCGGCGTCCGGCGTTGCGCGCGGGGGTCCCCCCGGTGAGACCGGGAGACGAGTCGGCGGGCACGACACGACGTTACCCGCTGGCAGTGGGGGAAGTCCCGCCCCCTCGACGGTTCAACGTTGATCCACTTCTCTCCATGCACCATTTGAACGACTAATGCCCCAGCCTGTGGATAACTTTCGGCTCGTTCCGCCGCCACGTTGCATTCTGGCAACAGAACGCGAAGCCGACCTGGGAGAAGTCATGCATCCGATGCTGAAGCCCGCACTCCGCCGGGCCTGGCGTGGACGGAACACCGTGCAATTCGGTGTCACGCCCGCGCACGCCGTAACGCTGGGGCCGATGGATATCGCGACGGGCAGCTTCCTGGAACTGCTCGACGGAACGCGTGGGCTTCCCCTGCTCCGCGAAGAAGCCAGGGCCCTGGATCTGTCGGACCGTCATGTGGACATTCTCGTGTCGCGCCTTACGCAGGCGGGTCTGCTGGACGATCCGGATGCGGGCGGCCCGGAAGCGGACGCCTTACGCCGTCGTGCCGAGACCCTCGAGCGGCAGCGGCCGGACGCGGCGGCCCTCTCCGTCGTCCACCCGGCGCCCGGCGGGGGGCTGCGCAGGCTCGCGGCCCGCCGCGCGATGCGGGTCCAGGTGCGCGGCGCGGGCAGGGTGGGAGCGGCGATCGCCGCCGTGCTGTCAGGGTCGGGGGTGGGCCACGTCGAGGTGCTCGACGGCGGCCGCACCGAACCCTGGGACGTGGCCCCGGGCGGGCTCCCTGCGTCGTCGGTCGGTGAGCGCCGGGACACGGCGGCCCGGCAACTGGTGCGCAGATCCTCGGCCGGCGGCCCCCCACGGACGGGCGGGACGGGCGGGGTCCCGCCGAGCACCGACCCCGCTCTGTCCCTGATCGTGGTGGCCCCCAGGGACGGCCTCTCGGTCTATGCCCCCGATCCGGATGACGCCGCGCCGTGGATCGCCTCGGGCACACCCCATCTCTACGCGGGAGTGATCGAAGCCACCGGAGTGGTCGGGCCGCTGGTCCTGCCCGGAGGCACCGGATGCGCCGGCTGCCTCGCCCTGCACCGGGCGGAGGCGGACCCCCAGTGGCCGAGGATGCTCGCGCAGTGGAGGTCCGGACGGCGCACCTGCGTGCAGGCCTGCGACCTGGGCCTGGCGACAGCGGTGGCCGGCCTCGCCGCCTCCCACGCCCTGTCCTTTCTCGACGGAGAGCTCCCCGCCTGCACGGGCGCGCGATGGGAGGCCGCCATGCCGCTGCTGGACTGGCGGTCGGAGCGGCTGGGTCCGCATCCCGACTGCGCCTGCGGGGCCGCCGGGCACACTGAGGTGGAGCTCACCTCCGCGGCCGGCGCCGCGCAGGACACAATGGCCGGGTGACCGCCGGCGGAACGGAGCCGGATACTCACGCGGCACGGCAGTCTGGGAACTGGAGGGGCACATGTCTGATCTTCCCCGGAAGGCGGTCACCCGTACCGCGAAGCTGGCAGCTCTGCCGCTCGGCTTCGCCGGCCGTGCCACATGGGGGCTGGGCAAGCGGATCGGCGGGAAGTCCGCCGAGCTCGTGGCCCGTGAGGTCCAGCAGCGCACCGCGGATCAGCTCTTCAAAGTGCTCGGCGAGTTGAAGGGCGGGGCGATGAAGCTCGGACAGGCGCTGTCCGTCTTCGAGTCCGCGCTGCCCGAAGACGTCGCGGGCCCCTACCGTGCGGCGCTGACCAAATTGCAGGAGGCGGCACCGCCCATGCCGACCCACACCGTCCACGGGGTGCTGGCGGAACGGCTCGGAGAGGACTGGCGGGAGCTGTTCACCGAGTTCGACGACCGGCCCTCCGCCGCGGCCTCGATCGGGCAGGTCCACCGAGCCGTGTGGCACGACGGACGCGAGGTCGCCGTCAAGGTGCAGTATCCGGGTGCCGGTGAGGCGTTGCTGTCGGATCTCACCCAACTCAGCCGCTTCGCACGGCTGCTCGGGCCGCTGGTCCCCGGGATGGACATCAAGCCGCTCATCACGGAGCTGCGCGACCGGGTGTCGGAGGAACTGGACTACGAGCTCGAGGCCCGGGCCCAGCAGGAGCACGCGGTGGAGTTCGAGGACGATCCGGACGTGGTGATCCCGGTCGTGGTGCACCAGTCCGAACAGGTACTGGTGACGGAGTGGATCGACGGAGTGCCGCTGTCGGAGGTGATCGCCGACGGCACGACGGAACAGCGGGACCGGGCGGGCCAACTTCTGGCGCGCTTCCTGTTCTCGGGCCCCGCCCGCACCGGTCTGCTGCATGCCGACCCCCATCCGGGCAACTTCCGGCTGCTGCCCCCGGCGGACGTAACGGGCGCCGTAACGGGCGACGTAACAGGCGTCGGTGAGAGTGACCCTGACGGGACGTCGGGCGGATGGCGCCTGGGTGTCCTGGACTTCGGCACGGTGGACCGGCTTCCGGGCGGCCTGCCGCAGACCATCGGCGACGCCCTGCGGATGACGCTGGACGGGGACGCCGACGGCGTCTACTCCATGCTGCGCGAGGCGGGCTTCGTCAAGGAGTCGATCGACCTCGAACCGGACGCCGTGCTCGACTATCTGCTCCCCATCATCGAGCCGGCACAGGCGGACGCGTTCACGTTCACCCGTTCCTGGCTGCGCAGCCAGGCCGCCCGGATCGCTGATCCGCGCTCCCCGGCACATCAGCTGGGCAAGCAGCTGAACCTCCCACCGTCCTATCTGCTCATCCACCGCGTCACGCTCAGCACGATCGGGGTGCTGTGCCAGCTGGGCGCGACCGTCCGGCTCCGGGACGAACTGGAGTCCTGGCTACCGGGATTCCTCCTGGACCACGAGGACGAGGAAGGGACCGGGCAGGACGGACCGGAGTCCGGAGCGGACGAGGGCAGCGCCCAGGAGAGTGCGGCGGTCGAGGTGTAGGAGGACGGTGTGGCGGAGGAGCGCCCCTCCGCCCGCGGGTCACCACCAGTCGGAGTCGAGCCGGCCCTCGATCGCCCTGATGTGCGTGCGGGCGCAGACGTCACAGACGTAGTGGCGCCTGCCGTTCTCCACGGAGCAGAGCCAGGTCGGGGGCGGCGCGTCCGCGTCCGCGACGGTGCCGCACCGGGCGCACGTCACACGGCCGGCGACCGGCTCCCCTGGGTGATGGGTCTCCTCGTCCACCCCGCGACGATATCGCCGCGGGCCGAGCGGCGCGCGCCGCGACGCACCGCGGGGCCGGCCCGTTCGGGCCGGCCCCGCGGAAGGGGAGGGTGGCGGCCTGAGGGCGGAGCGGTTTGCCCGGCAGCCGGTGGATCCGGTGGATCCGGTGGATCCGGTGGATCCGGTGGAGCTGTCAGTGCATGACGGCCATGGCGAGCGCGCGGCGGGCGCGCATCGAGGCGCGCTCCGCACGGCGCTGCATCCGCCGGGCGGCCACCAGGCGGGATGCCTGGCGCCCCTCCTCGGCCTCCCTCATGCGGTCGTGCATATGCGCACGGGCCAGAGCTTCTGGGATGAGTTGCATTTCGCGGGTCCTGTTCTGACGCGAGTCGTTCGCGCCGATGATGGTGACGTCCGGGGTCGCGGAGCCGACGGGCTCCCGCGTGGTGGTGGTCGTGGTCATTGGTGCCTGATTCCGGGGGTCATGGGTCTGGGGACGGTCGATGGTTCCGATGCGCTCGGTTCGTGCGGGAGCCATGGCCCCCAGGCCGGCGGTCACGCCGCGACCGGGTTCTTGCGCGGACGGCCACGCGGACGCTTGCGGGCGACGACGACGCCCTGGACGAAGAGCTCGCCGCCCCAGACGCCCCACGGCTCGCGCCGCTCCTTGGCCCCGGCGAGGCAGGCCTCCATCAGCGGGCAGGTGCGGCAGAGGGACTTGGCGTACTCGACATCCGCCGGCGACTCCGCGAAGAAGACCTCCGGGTCGTAGGAACGGCAGGGGACGGGTACGCCGAGGTTCTCGATGGCGTCGTCGAGCGCGGTGAGCGCGGTGAGCGGGATCAAGGTGGAGTCCTCCGTGAGGCCGGGCGGGGAGATCGTGTCGGAAGGCGGTACGGACGGGGCGTGCGTCTCGAGTTGCACGGTGGCGTTGTCCTCGTCTGGTCGTGCCGGCTGTTGGCCGGTTGGCGGCTGGTACCAGGTCCTGCTGTCCCGAGGCTCCTTCGTCTCGTCTCATCCGTTCGGACAAAACAAAAGGGCCGCGGATCCCGAGTGGGGTTCCGCGGCCCTGAAGGCGCCGGCCTGATGCTGATCAGGCTGGATCACTCCAGGGTTCAGGCCCACGGAAGGCCCACATCGTGTGGTGGTGCTGCGTCGTCTGCTTCTTGGCTCCGGCACCGGCTGCGGCGGCCGCAAAGGCATAGGCCGAGGCCTGTCCCTTCGCTACTGCTGCTGCCGGTGCCCCGGTCGGTCGCTCATTGCGTTCCCGCACGGGCAGGCTCGCCAGGGACAGCGGGCTGACCAGGGAAATACCGGACACACCGGTGCCACGAAGCGAGAGCGCCGAAGAGCGGGTGAGGCCGAGCGAGCAGGTGGAGACGACCGACGGATCGGTCATTTTGATGGTGTTGATGATGCTGATCACGACAATCGCCTCCTCTCGGCGTCTCAAGGGACCGGCCGGGGCCGATCCTGCGGTATTCGGATAAGTACAGCACGGAGTCAGGGCTTCAGAGAAGTCGCTGTTCCCGTGGTTAAGAACCTATGGTGCTTGCCGCTGCGGGCGCAAACTATTTTTTCGACGAGTTTTTCTCACACGTCCCCGCCGTCTCCCTCCGGCTCCTGACCCACCGTCCGACCTGCGCAGATGGCCAGGACATCGGCCCCGAACCTGGTCAGCTTCCGGTTGCCGACACCCGCGATGACGACGAGCTCGCCCTCGCTGTCGGGCGACCTCTCGGCGATCGCCATCAGCGTCTTGTCCGTGAAGACGCACCAGGCGGGCTGGCTGATCTCCTTCGCCCGGTCCGCGCGCCACTCGTGCAGCCGCTCGTACAGGCCCTCGTCCATGTCCGAGGGGCAGTCCTCGCATCGCATCAGTTTCATCTCGCCGGCCTCGGTGAGTGTCCTGCCGCAGACCCGGCACCGCACCGGGCCCCGCCGCCCGGGCCTGGCAGGTTTCTCCGTGCCGGCGCCGCCCGTGCCCGCACGGGAGCCCCGGTCGATCCCGCCGCCCCCTCCCGCACCGCCCCGTGCTCCGAGTGCGGCCGAGCCGGGCCGCAGCCCGTTGAGGAAGCGGGTGGCCCTGCGGTTCCCGCGGCCGCCGGGCGAGCGGGACAGGGCCCAGGAGAGCGAGAGGTGGAAGCGGGCCCGGGTGACTCCGACGTACAGCAGGCGGCGCTCCTCCTCGACCTGCTCGTCCGTCTTGGCGTAGGCGATCGGCATCATGCCCTCGGTGAGCCCGACGAGGAACGCCGCGTCCCACTCCAGGCCCTTCGCCGAGTGCAGCGACGCCAGAGTGACGCCCTGGACCGTGGGTGCGTGCTGGGCCGCGGCCCGCTCGTCGAGCTCTGCCACGAGGTCGGAGAGCGTCGCTCCCGGCCTGGCCTGTTCGAAGTCCTCCGCCAGACGCACCAGCGCGGCGAGGGACTCCCAGCGGTCCCGCACCGCCCCCGAGCCGGTGGGCGGCTTGGAGGTCCATCCCTTGGTGGAGAGAACCGCCCGCACCTCGGAGGGCAGGTCGTCGGCCCCGTCGAGAAGGGAGTCGTTGCCCCCCGCGCGAGCGGCGCCGCGCAGGGCGACACCCGCCTCCCGCACCTCGGGGCGGTCGAAGAAGCGCTCGGCGCCGCGCAGCTGGTAGGGCACGCCCGCGTCGGCGAGTGCCTGCTCGTAGACCTCTGACTGGGAGTTGACCCGGTACAGCACGGCGATCTCACCGGCGGGGACTCCGGTGGCGATCAGATCGCGGATCCGGCGCGCGGTGCCTTCGGCCTCCGCGGGCTCGTCCGCGTACTCCGTGTAGACGGGTTCGGGGCCCTTGTCCCGCTGCGAGACCAGCTCCAGCCGGTGCTCGGCCGCCTTGCCGCGCGCCTGGCTCAGCAGCCCGTTGGCCAGGTGGACGACCTGGGGTGTCGAGCGGTAGTCCCGCACCAGCTTGACCACCGTCGCGTCCGGATGACGGGTGCGGAAGTTCAGCAGGTGGTCGGGGGTGGCGCCGGTGAAGGAGTAGATCGTCTGCCCCGCGTCGCCGACGACGCAGAGATCGTCCCGCTCCCCCAGCCAGAGGTCCAGGAGCCGCTGCTGGAGCGGGCTGACGTCCTGGTACTCGTCGACGACGAAGTGCTGGTACTGACGGCGCACGTGATCGGCGATGTCGTGCCGGTCCTGGAGGATGCCGACGGTCAGCAGCAGCACGTCCTCGAAGTCGATCACCGACCGGTCGCGCTTCAGCTGCTCGTACATCGCGTAGATCTGGGAGAGCTCGGCCGGATCACGCGGGGCGTCCCGCTGGGTCTTCGCGACCGCGGCCGGGTAGTCGGCGGGCACGGTCTGGGTGACCTTGGCCCACTCGATCTCACTGGTGGCGTCCCGGAGCTCGTTGCGGTCGAGCCGGATCCCGCAGCGTGCCGCGGCCTCGGCGACCAGCTGGACCTTGCGCTCCACCAGACGCGGGAGCGTCCCACCGACTGCTTTCGGCCAGAAGTACTGGAGCTGGCGCAGGGCCGCGGAGTGGAACGTCCGGGCCTGGACACCGGTCGCGCCGAGCTGGCGGAGCCTCCCGCGCATCTCCCCGGCCGCCCGGTTGGTGAAGGTGACGGCGAGCACGGTCGTCGGCTGGAGGATGCCGGCCCGCACCCCGTAGGCGATGCGGTGCGTGATCGCCCGCGTCTTGCCCGTACCGGCTCCGGCCAGCACGCACACGGGTCCGCCGAGGGCCGTCGCGACCTCGCGCTGCTCCGGGTCGAGCCCGTCGAGCACGGCGTCCGCGGAGTCGGGGACCTGGGGGAAGAGGGTGGAACGCGTTGCTGCTGTCACCCTGCCATGCTGCCAGGTCGCAAGCGGGCGCCGGAGCGGTTGTCCACAGGGGCCCGCGATTGTCGTACCGGCAGGGCCGGGCGTCGCTCATGGAGGGGCGGGGCCGGGAATGGTGGCCGGGTCACGGACGTTCCCTCACTGCGGGAGCCCGCGCGGACGTACGCGTCGCGCGTCTCCGGCGAGGCTTTTCCCGGGGGGACGGACGGAACCCAGTGGGACACACGAGACGAGGAGCACCGACGACATGCCGGGCACTGTGACGATGTACAGCACCACGTGGTGCGGCTACTGCCGCCGGCTCAAGGGCCAGATGGATCGCGAGGGCATCGCGTACACCGAGGTCAACATCGAGCACGACCCGGATTCGGCGGCCTTCGTGGAGAAGGCGAACGGCGGGAACCAGACGGTCCCGACGGTTCTGGTAATTCCCGCCGAGGGGGGCTCTGAGGTCGTCATGACGAACCCGAGTCTTGCCCAGGTCAAGGAGGCGCTCGGCGCTTGACTCTCGCGAGACGCAACCCCCGGCCGCTGACGAACGCGTCGCTGGCCCAGGTCGAGCAGAAGATCGGCGCCTGATCCGCGCCGTCACTGACGAAGGCCCCCGCCTCGGCGGGGGCCTTCGTCAGTGACGGCGCGGGTGTCTCAGGCCGCGTTGCCCGGCCTGGGGAGCGGCTTGCCGTACCAGAGCTCGATCAGGCGCGCGGCGATCGAGACGCCGAAGGGCGGCAGTACCTCGCCCGAGTCGAAGGCGGCCGTCAGGTCCTCGCGGGAGAACCAGCGGGCCTCCTCGATCTCCTCGCCGTCGACGGTGATCTCCGAGGAGACGGCCCGCGCCATGAATCCGAGCATCAGGCTGGAGGGGAACGGCCAGGGCTGGCTGGCGACGTACTCGACCTCGCCGACGGTGACCCCCGCCTCCTCGAACACCTCGCGGACCACGGACTGCTCGATCGACTCCCCCGGCTCGACGAAGCCGGCGAGGGTCGAGAAGCGGCCCTCGGGCCAGTGCACCTGGCGTCCCAGCAGGGCGCGGTCCTGGTCGTCCGTGACCAGCATGATCACCGCGGGGTCGGTCCGCGGGTAGTGCTCCGCCCCGCAGGCCTGGCAACGGCGGATGTGACCGGCGGCGGCGATGACGGTGCGCTCGCCGCAGCGTGAGCAGAAGCGGTGCAGCCGCTGCCAGTTCTCCAGTGCCACCGCGTGCACCATCAGTCCGGCGTCACGCGGGCCCAGGAGCAGCCCCGCCTCGCGCAGTCCGGCGGGGCGTGCGGACTGGTCCATGCGGCCCGGCAGCGAGTCCTTCTGGAGCGCGAAGTACCGCACGCCCTGTTCGTCGGTGCCCAGGAAGTAACGGTGGGTCTCGGTGACCGGCGCCTCGAAGGCGGGGGTCATGACGAGCTCGGTGCCGCCGTCGGGGGTGTCGTCGACGAGCGCCTGGCCCCCGGACACCACGAACACTCTGGTCGTCGGGTGGCTCCAGGCAGCGGCGAGCCACGCCTCGTCGAGCCGGTGGTGCGCGGCGCGGTCGATACCGCTGGGCGCGGTGAAACCGATGGGACGGTTCGTGGTGGCGTTGTCGAAGGTGCTCACAGGTGCTTCCTACTCCCCCGGGGGTGGATCGGGCGTTCAGAGGATTCAGCGGAGGGCGTCGGCCAGCTCGCCCCACAGATGGGCGGTGGTCTCCACGCCCTTGAGGAGGAGGTCGAGCTCGACCTTCTCGTCGGGGCCGTGCCAGCCGTCGGACGGTACGGAGATGCCCAGGAAGAGGACGGGTGCGCCGAGCACGTCCTGCAGGTCGGCGGCGGGCCCCGAGCCCCCCTCGCGGGTGAAGAGGACCTTCGTCCCGAAGGCCGTTCCCATGGCGCGGGCCAGCGCCTGGAGGGCGGGGTGGCCGAGAGGTGTCAGACAGGGGCGGGTCGCGGGGGCGAAGGTGATGCGGTGGCGGACACCGGCGGGTACCTGGGCCTCGGCCCAGGTGCGGACCGCCTCCTGGATACGCTCCGGATCCTGGCCGGCGACCAGCCGGAAGCTCAGCTTCACCAGGGCGGACGAGGGGATGACGGTCTTGCTGCCCGCCCCTTGGTAGCCGCCGCCGATGCCGTTGACCTCGGCGGTGGGGCGGGCCCAGATCCGCTCCAGGGTGGAGTAGCCGGCCTCGCCCGCGGTGGCCCGCGAGGAAGCCGTGCGCAGCCAGGCGGCCTCGTCGAAGGGCAGCTCGGCGAAGAGGTCGCGTTCGGCCTCGGTGAGCTCGGCGACCCCGTCGTAGAAACCGGGGACCGCGACCCTGCCCTCCGTGTCGTGGAGCGCCGCGACGAGACGGGCGAGTGCGGTCGCGGGGTTGGGGACGGCGCCGCCGAAGGACCCGGAGTGGATGTCCTGGCCGGGCCCGGACAGCTCGATCTCGCACTCCGCGAGACCGCGCATGCCCGTGCAGACGGTGGGGGTGTTCTCGTCCCACATGCCCGTGTCGGAGACGATCACGACATCGGCCTCGAGACGAGCGGCCCGCTCCTCGGCCAGGGCGCGGAAGTGCGGCGAGCCGGACTCCTCCTCGCCCTCGACGAGGAGCTTGAGGTGCACGGCGGGGGTCGAGCGGCCGGTCGCGGCGAGGTGGGCGCGGACACCGAGTGTGTGGAAGAACACCTGGCCCTTGTCGTCGGCCGCGCCGCGTCCGTACATCCTGCCGTCACGGATCACCGGGTCGAACGGGTCGGTGCTCCAGCCGTCCTCGCGGGCCGCGGGCTGCACGTCGTGGTGGCCGTAGACGAGGACGACGGGTGCGTCGGGATCCTCCGAGGGCCACTCGCCGAAGACCGCGGGGGCTCCGGGGGTCTCCCAGATCTCGGTGACCGGGAACCCGGTCTCCGCGAGCTTCCCGGCGAGCCACTCCGCACTGCGCCGTACGTCCCCCTGGCGCTCCGGCTGAGCGGACACCGAGGGGATGCGCAGCCACTCGGCGAGGTCGTCGAGGAAGGCCCCACTGTGCTGCTCGGTGTACGTACGGACGGCGCTGTCCGGGGTGTCACTCATGCTCATGAGCCTATCGGCCCTGCGGAGGTGGCTCGTCCAGCAGGAGCCTCTCCAGTTCCTCCCGGCCCGGCAGCCCCTCGGGTCGGGAGGTCTCCCCCGTGCGGACGTAGAGGAAGGTCGCGGTGACGGCTTCCGGAGGCAGCCCGTGCAGTTCGGCCCAGGCCAGCCGGTAGACGGCGAGCTGGAGCGGGTCGGCCGTGCGGTGCCGGGTGGTCTTCCAGTCGACGATCTCGTAGGTGTCCCCCGTGCGGTAGACGGCGTCGATCCGGCCGCGGATCACCCGGCCTCCGAGCGTGATCTGGAACGGTGTCTCGACGCGGTACGGAGTGCGCCGGGCGTACGCGGTGCGCTCGAAGGCCTCCTTGAGCTCGGCGAGGTCGCGTTCGTCGGCGATCTCCGCGTCGCTCCCGTCGCCTCCGGGGAGTTCGTCGGGCCCCAGCATGGGCAGCGGCAGTTCCTCGAACCGGGACTCGACCCAGGCGTGGAAGCGGGTGCCCCGGCGGGCGGCGGGCTGCGGAGGGCGGGGCATGGGGCGGGCGAGCTCCCGCGCGAAGCCGTCGGGGTCGTCGGCGAGGTGCAGGAGCTGGGTGGCGGAGAGCGTGGCGGGGACGACGACGTCGTGCACGGATGCACGGGCACGCCGCAGCTCACCGGCGAGCGCGTCGAGGTCGCGGTCCCAGGAGGCGAGGGTGCGGGACTCCTCCGGGGTGAGGCCAGCGTCCGCCGGCGTACGGGCGGCCGGAACGTGTGGTGCGGGGGCGGCCCTCCGGTGCGGGGGCGGGCCCGCGTCGTCCGGATCCGCGGCCGGGCCACCGTCAGGGAACGGGCCGGCGCCCGGGTCACCGCCCGGGAACGGGTCACCGCCCGGGAACGGGTCGTCGTACGGGAACGGGTCGTCGTACGGGGCGTCGGCCTCGTCGTGGAGCGGCGCCTCCTCGTACGGGGGCTCCTCCTCGTGCGGAGGACCGTCCTGGGGCCCGTCCCCGTAGGGCTCATCGTCCCGGGGCTCCTCGTACACGTCCGGGACGGGCGTGGCGGCCAGGGCATCCAGGTGGGCGAGCACCGTGTCGCGGGCGGCGCGGCGGCGGACCAGGGCGGCGTCGTCGAGCGGGAGCGGCCATGCCTGCTCGGCGCCACGGTCCTGGAGCG
Organism: Streptomyces sp. SM10; assembly: GCF_002910915.1. GTDB lineage: Bacteria > Actinomycetota > Actinomycetes > Streptomycetales > Streptomycetaceae > Streptomyces. The sequence continues at coordinate 41,976 of NZ_NEUF01000038.1, forward strand.
CCGGGTTCTCCTCACCCTCCTCCGGCTCCTCCTGCCAGACCTCGATCTCGCCGTGTCCCGCCGCACAGTGCTCGTACAGCGCGTCCAGGAACGCCGACGGGCCGCGCGGCTTCTTCTGGGACGGCCCCCACCAGTGGCCGGAGCCGAGCAGGAGGCTGCGGGGACGGGTGAAGGTGACGTAGCCGAGGCGGAGCTCCTCGGTGTGCTGGTGCCCCTTCATCTCCTCCTTGAACGCCTTGAGGCCCTTGGCGTCGAAGGAGTGGAGGGCGGGGAGTGTGGGGGCGTCGCCGCGCAGGGCGTGCGGCAGGACGTGGGACTGCGCGGTCCACGCGTCCCGGGACTGTGTGCTGGGGAACTGGCCGGGGACGAGGCCGGGGACGGCCACGACGTCCCATTCCAGGCCCTTGGACTTGTGGGCGGTGAGGACCTTCACCGTGTCCTCGCCGCCGGGCAGGGCGTTGTCCAGCCCCTTCTCGTACTGCGCGGCGGTCCGCAGGAAGCCGAGGAAGGCGAGCAGGGTCGCCTCCCCGTCGACCGCGGCGAAGCCGGCCGCGACGTCGAGGAAGTTGGCGAGGGTCTCGCGGCGGCGTGCGGCCAGGGCGTGCGGCGAGGCGGAGAGCTCCACTTCGAGGCCGGTCGTTGCGAGGACGCGGTGCAGGACGTCCATGAGCGGGTCTGCCAGCGAGCGGCGGAGGTCGCGGAGCTCGGTGGCGAGGCGGGCGAAGCGGACCCGCGCCTCGGCGGAGAAGGGCAGCTGGTCGTCCTCGGACCCGCCCGACTCCAGGAAGGTGTCGAGGGCGTCGGCGAGCGAGATCACCTCGGCGGGGTCGATGCCCTCGACGGCTTCGGCCAGGCGCCGGTCCGGGTCGGCGCCGTCGTCGCCGGGGGCGGTGCGGTGGACGAGGAGGCGGGCGCGGCGCCCCAGCAGAGCGAGGTCCCGGGGGCCGATCCGCCAGCGCGGTCCGGTGAGCAGCCGGACCAGAGAGGCGTTGGCCCCTGGGTCCTGGAGGACCTCGCAGACGGCGACGAGGTCGGCGACCTCGGGGAGGTGCAGCAGCCCGGAGAGCCCGACGACCTCGACCGGGACGTCCCGGGCGACGAGGGCGGCCTGGATGCGGGGGAAGTCTCCCGCGGTCCGGCACAGGACGGCGATCTCCCCGGGCGCCGTACCGGTCCGCACGAGGTGGGCGAGCGAGTCCCCGAGCCAGTCGATCTCCTCCGCGTGGGTGCGCAGGAGGGCGCAGCGGACCGTGCCGTCCCGCTCGGCCCCGGGTGCGGGGCGCAGCGCCTCGACGCCCTCGTGCATGGCGCGCAGGGGTGCGGCGAGGCCGTTGGCGAGATCGAGGAGACGGCCTCCGCTGCGGCGGTTCTCGCTGAGGGAGTAGCGGGTGGCGGGGGTGCCGTCGGCGTGCGGGAAGTGGTGCGGGAAGTCGTCGAGGTTGGCCACGGAGGCACCGCGCCATCCGTAGATCGCCTGGCAGGGGTCGCCGACGGCGGTGACGGCGTGTCCTGCCGTGCCGCTCCCGCCCCCGCCGCCGAAGAGCGCGGCAAGAAGCAGCCGCTGGGCCACGGAGGTGTCCTGGTACTCGTCGAGCAGGACGACCCGGTAGGTGTCGCGCAGGACGGCGCCGACCTCGGGCCGGGTGAGGGCCAGCTCGGCGGAGAGGGCGATCTGGTCGCCGAAGTCCAGCAGATCGCGGCTGCGCTTGGCCGACCGGTAGCGCCGGGTCAGTTCGAGCAGCTCACGGCGGGCCGCTGCCGTCTCCGGGATCCTGCGCAGCTCGGCGTTGGTGAGCCGGGCCGTCTCCAGGGCCTGGAGCAGGCCGGTGTCGTGCTCGGCGAGCTGCTCGGGGCGTACGAGGTGTTCGGCGAGCTCCGCGTCCAGGGCCAGCAGGTCGCTGACGAGGGTGGGGAAGGACCGGGTCAGGGCCGGGTAGGGGCCGGGTGCCTCGCGCAGCACCCGGGCCGCGAGCTGGTAGCGGGTGGCGTCGGCGAGGAGCCGGGTGGTGGGTTCGAGGCCGATCCGCAGGCCGTGGTCGGTGAGGAGCCGGCCGGCGAAGGCGTGGTAGGTGGAGATGCTGGGCTCGCCCGGGGGGTTGTCCGGGTCGATGACGTCGGGGTCGGTGACCCCGGCCGCGACGAGGGCCTTGCGGACCCGCTCGGCGAGCTCGCCGGCGGCCTTGTTCGTGAAGGTCAGGCCGAGGACCTGTTCGGGGGCGACCTGTCCGGTCCCCACGAGCCACACCACGCGGGCGGCCATCACCGTGGTCTTCCCCGAGCCCGCGCCGGCCACGATCACCTGTGGGGCGGGCGGCGCGGTGATGCACGCCGTCTGCTCGGGGGTGAAGGGGATCCCGAGGAGCTCCTTGAGCTGCTCGGGGTCGGTGATGCGGGAGGTCACTCCAGAGAGGCTAACCGGACGCACCGACACAGCGGACCCGTGCGGTTGCGGCCGGAAGGTCATTCGATGATCTGGCGGCCCTCGGGCTGGGCGCTGCACGACGCCTTGAAGGTGCAGTGGGTGCAGTGCTGACCGGTCGTGGGGGTGAACCGTTCGTCCAGGACCCGTCCGGCGGCCGTGGCGAGCAGGTCGGAGACCCACTCGCCGGCGAGCGGTTCCTGGGCCTGCACCTTGGGAAGGGCGTCGCCGCCCTCCTTCTTCGGTGCGGGCTGGCGCAGCTGGACGAGCTCGGCGCCGCCCGGTTCGGGGCTGCGGCCGTCGAAGACCTCGTCGACGGCGCCCTCCCTGACCGCGAGCTGGTAGACGGCGAGCTGGGGGTGGGCGGCGACCTCGTCCCTGGTCGGCGCCCCCTTGCCGGTCTTGAAGTCGACGACGTAGGCCCTGCCCTCGGTGTCCTGTTCGACCCGGTCCATGGAACCGCGGATGCGCACGGCGTACTCGCCCGCTTCGAGGGTGACGTCGAAGTCGTGCTCGCTGGCGGCGGGGGTACGCCCCGCGCGGTCCATGACGTGCCAGCGCAGGAAGCGCTCCAGGGCGGCGCGCGCCTGGTCCTTCTCCTGCCGGGACTTCCAGGGGGCGTCGAAGACCAGCCCGTCCCATACGGAGTCGAGGCGTTCCATCAGGACGTCCAGGTCGGCGGCGGTGCGTCCGGAGGCCACCTCGTCGGCCAGTACGTGGACGACGTTGCCGAAGCCCTGCGCCGCCGTCGCCGGGGCGTCGGCCTTCACCTCGCGGCCCAGGAACCACTGGAGGGCGCAGGTGTTGGCCAGCTGGTCGAGCGCGCTCCCGGAGAGCGCGACGGGACGGTCCCGGTCGCGCAGCGGGACCTCGGACCTGGTCGGTTCGTGCAGCCCCCACCAGCGGTACGGGTGGGCCGCGGGCACCAGCGGCCCACCCTCGTCGTCGGTGAGCGCCGCGAGCCGGGCGAGTCTGCGGGCGGCGGCGTCGCGCAGGGCCGGCGAGGCACCGGGGTCGACGGTCGTCGCCCGGAGTTCGGCGACGAGCGGGGCCACGGCGAGCGGGCGACGGGGGCGCCCGGTGACGTCCCGGGGCTCGACGCCGAGTTCGGCGAGGAAGCGCGAGGGGTGGTCGCCGTCGTCGGCGGGCGCCTTGACGGCGGTGACGACGAGACGGTCGCGGGCCCGGGTCGCGGCGACGTAGAAGAGGCGGCGTTCCTCGGCGAGGAGCGCCCCCGGGGTGAGTGGTTCGGCCAGTCCGTCCCGACCGATCCGGTCCGCCTCCAGGAGCGAGCCCCGGCGGCGCAGGTCGGGCCAGAGACCCTCCTGCACCCCGGCGACGACCACCAGGCGCCATTCCAGTCCCTTGGAGCGGTGCGCGGTCATCAGGCGTACGGCGTCGGGGCGCACGGCGCGGCGGGACAGGGTGTCGGCGGCGATGTCCTGGGCGTCGACCTCCTCCAGGAAGTTGAGCGCGCCACGTCCGCCGGTGCGTTCCTCGGCCCGTGCCGCGGTGTCGAAGAGGGCGCACACGGCGTCGAGGTCCCGGTCGGCGTTCCGGCCGCCGGCCCCGCCGCGCAGCGCGGCCCGCTCCAGCCGGCCGGGCCAGGGTGTTCCGTTCCACAGGGTCCACAGGGCTTCCTCGGCGGTGCCGCCTCCTTCGAGGAGTTCGCGGGCCCTGGCCAGCAGCGCGCCGAGCCGCTGGGCGCCGCGGGCGTACGCCGGATCGTGTGTGACCAGCCGCTCGGGCTCGGCGAGTGCCCGGGCCAGCAGCTCCCCGGACGGCGGCGGTACGCGGTTCCCGGCGGCACGTTCCTCGTCGCGCAGCGCACGTCCGAGACGGCGCAGGTCGGCCGCGTCCATGGAGCCGAGGGGTGAGGTGAGGAGGGCCAGGGCGGTCTCGGTGTCGAGGGCGCCGGGTGCCGCCCCGTCGCTCCCGGCACCGGACCGGGCCTCCCCGTCCTCGGCGACGCCGGAGTGCAGCGCCGCCGTGGCGACGGTGCGCAGCGCGGCCAGGAACGGGGCGACCGCCGGCTCGTGGCGCAGTGGCAGGTCGTCGCCGTCGACCTCCAGGGGGACCCCGGCGGAGGTGAGCGCCCGGCGCACGGAGGGGAGGGAACGGCCGCCGGCGCGCACGAGGACCGCCATGTCCCTCCAGGCCACGCCCTCCTCCAGGTGGGCGCGCCGGAGCAGGTCGGCGATGTTCTCCAGCTCGGTGGAGGGCGTCGGGTAGGTGTACGTCTCGACCCGGCCGCCGTCGCGCACCGGGGACAGCTCCCGGTGGGCGCGGACCTTGGCCGAGGGCAGGCGGGTGAGAGGCATGCGGCGGGTGAGCAGCCGGGTGGCCTCGAGCAGCTTCGCGCCGGAGCGGCGGGAGGTGGTGAGGACGCCGACGGGGGCGGGTGAACCGTCGGCACGGCGGAAGGTGTCCGGGAAGTCGAGGATTCCGTTCACGTCGGCGCCCCGGAAGGCGTAGATCGACTGGTCGGGGTCGCCGAAGGCGATCAGTGTCCGGCCGCCGCCGGTGCCGGGGGCGGCGCTCCCCCGGTTCCCGGCCAGCGCGTGCAGGAGCCGTACCTGCGCGGGGTCCGTGTCCTGGTACTCGTCGACGAGGACGACGTCGTAGCTCCGGGCCAGCTCCGCCGCGACCTCCGGCTCCTCGGCGAGCAGGACCGCGCGGTGGACCAGCTCCGCGTAGTCGAGGACGCCCTGGGCGTCCAGGACGTCGAGGTACTCGGCGAGGAACTGGGCGGCGGCGCTCCAGTCCGGGCGGCCGGTGCGGCGGGCGAAGGCGGCCAGCGCGTCCGGGCCGAGGCCCAGCTCCCGGCTGCGTGCCAGCACCGCGCGCACCTCGTCGGCGAAGCCCCGGGTGGTCAGGCAGGCGCGCAGTTCGTCGGGCCAGCGGACGTGGGCGAGCCCGGACCGCTCCAGGCCGAGCTGGCCGGCGAGCAGTTCACGGACGGTGACGTCCTGTTCGGGTCCGGAGAGCAGGCGCAGCGGATCGGCGAAGAGGTCGGCGTCCTGGTGGGCGCGGACCAGGGCGTAGCAGTAGGAGTGGAAGGTGGTCGCCTGCGGACCCCTGGTTCCGCCGAGCCGGGCCGCCATCCTGTCGCGCAGCTCGACCGCGGCCTTGCGGCTGAAGGTGAGGACGAGGATGCGGGCGGGATCGGTCCCTCGGGCCACGCGGTGCGCGACCGTCTCGACCAGGGTCGTGGTCTTGCCCGTGCCCGGTCCGGCGAGGACGAGGAGCGGGCCGTCGCGGTGATCGGCCACCGCGCGCTGCGGCGCGTCCAGGAGAGGGGGCTCCACGGCTCCGGGCGGCGTGCGCACCAGCCGGTACGCGCCCGGAGCCCGCCGCCGTGCCTGACGGTGCGGGCTGTTCCGGGTGGTGAAGGAGGAGCTCACGTGGATCGCCGGTCCTGGTGGGTGTACTCGGTCTGCGCGGTGTGGCCTGGGCCTGGTGGTGACGGCCGCCCCGGTGTGACGGGCGGAGCCGGGGGCCGGTGGACGGCCGGTCGTGACGGAACGGATGAGGGGGCGGAGCGTGCCGCGTGTGGACGACGCTACGCCAGCGGCGGGGCGGACACCGGGTGGTGGGCCGCGTCCTCCGTCACAGGGGACACCGGCCACGTCCCGCGGGACGGCCCCGGCGCGCCGGGACGTCCTGTTCACCGGCCCGTCGCCTGTGCCGCAGGAGCACGATGGCGGAAGCTGTCAGGTGTGAGCTTCCTCGCCCGGACCGTCGGCCGTGCCGTCCCATCGGGCGCGCTTCATGTCGAGCCGCGGGACGTGCCCGTCGGCGTCGCGCGGGGCCGGGCGCAGCGGGGTCCCCTCCTCGCGGTAGTGGCCGAGCGCCCGCAGCTCATGCCCCGGCAGCATCAGCCCGTCGGCCCGCACCACACGCCACCAGGGAGCCGCGGAGCCGTAGAGGGCCATCACCCGGCCGACCTGTCTCGGCCCGCCGTCCCCCAGCCACTCCGCCACATCGCCGTAGGTCATGACGTGGCCGGGCGGGATCAGGTCCGCCACGTCCAGGACCCGCTCGGCGTACGCGGGCAGCTCGGGGGCCATGGGGCCTGCGGGCGCGGCACCGGTCCGGTCACCGCTCGTCCGGTCTTGGCTCATCCGTCCCATCCTGCCGTACGGCACCGACAACGGCGCCCGTCCGATGTCGGACCGGTCACACAGCGTGCGCGTGGGGGCGGAGCGGCGTATGTTGCGCATCGCACCCGCGCAATGCACCCTGATGCCCCCCTCTGTCTGCAGGCCGTGCCACCATCATGCGGGCGGTGACCGGTGATACGAGAACACGAAGATCCATCAGAGGCTAAGGAGCAGGGCGTGCAGCCACCGAAGGCGGCCGACGCCTCTGACGCCGAGCCGCGCCCCGACGCGCCCGGTTCGCCGGAGACGCCCGGTGCGCCGGAGGCGGAGAGGACCGGGGAGGCCCCCCGGCCCCCGGAGCACCTCGCGGGCTCGACGCTCGCGTCGTCCGGGGCCGCGCTGACCGACCGTGTCTCCGGCGACGAACCGTTGCTGCCCGCCCGTGTGCACCGCCCTTCCGACCTGCTGCGGCTGCTCGTCGGGGTCCTCGCGATCGTCCTGCTCTTCTCCATCGCCGCCTTCGCCCAGGGGACGACCACCGGCCTCGAGGACGACATCTCCAAGGGCACCGACCAGGCCCCCGATCTGCTGATCAAGCTGGCCGGTCTGGTGTCCAGCATCGCCGTCCTCCTCGTGCCGGTCGCCTTCGCGATCGAACGCCTGGTCAAACGCGACGGGCTGCGGATCGCGGACGGCGTGCTCGCCGCCGTGCTCGCCCACGGGGTGACACTGGCCACCGATCTCTGGGTGGCCAGGTCGGCCCCCGGGACCATCCGGGAGGCGCTGACCCAGCCCCAGCCGGGGGACGCGCTGACCGACCCGGTGCACGGGTATCTGGCACCTGTCATCGCCTACATGACGGCCGTCGGGATGGCCAGGAGACCCCGCTGGCGGGTCGTGCTGTGGGTGGTGCTGCTCCTGGACGCCTTCGCGATGCTCGTCGGCGGCTACACCACACCGTTCTCGATCGTCCTCACCGTGCTGATCGGCTGGACCGTGGCGTACGGCACGCTCTACGCGGTCGGCTCGCCGAACGTCCGCCCGACCGGACAGCACCTGATGGCCGGTCTGCGCCACGTCGGTTTCCGTCCGGTGGCCGCCATGCGCACCGAGGACGCACCCGACAACATCGACCAGAACGACCGGGGCCGCCGCTATCTGGTCACCCTGGAGGACGGGCCACCGCTGGACGTGACGGTCGTCGACCGTGAACAGCAGGCCCAGGGCTTCTTCTACCGGGTGTGGCGCAGACTCACCCTGCGCAGCATCACCCAGCGCCGTTCGATCCAGTCCCTGCGCCAGGCCCTGGAGCAGGAGGCGCTCCTCGCGTACGCGGCTATCGCGGCCGGGGCCAACGCGCCCAAGCTGATCGCCACGTCCGAGCTCGGACCCGACGCCGTGATGCTCGTCTACGAGCACATCGGCGGGCGCTCGCTGGACGCGCTGGAGGACGAGGAGATCACCGACGACCTGGTGCGGGGTGCCTGGCGGCAGGTGAGGGCGCTCCAGTCGCGGCGGATCGCGCACCGCAGGCTCACCGGTGACGCCATCCTGGTGGATCGTTCCGGCACGGTGTTCGTCACCGACCTGAGGGGCGGCGAGATCGCGGCGGGCGACCTGATCCTGCGCATGGACGTCGCCCAGCTCCTCACCACCACGGGGCTGCGTGTGGGCGCCGAACGGGCCGTCGCGGGGGCCCTCGCCGTCCTCGGTCCCGACGCCGTGGCCGACTGTCTGCCGCTGCTCCAGCCGATCGCGCTGAGCCGCTCCACCCGGGCGACGCTGCGCAGGCTCGCCCGGGAGCGTTCGCAGCGCGAGCGGGAGGCGGTGCTGGAGGCCTCGCAGGCGGCGAAGCAGACCAGGGCGGAGGAGCACGACGCCTCGGCGGCCGGCGACCGCAAGGCCGTCCGCAAGTCGCAGCGCACGGAGAAGCAGGCGGAGAAGCGGGCGATGGACGACGCCCTGGAAGAGGCACGCGAGGAGGACATGCTCGCGCAGATCCGCGGCCAGGTACTGCTGATCAGGCCGCAGGCCCCGGTGGAGCCGGTCCGGCTGGAGCGCATCAAGCCGCGCACCCTCTTCAGCTTCATCGCGGGTTCGATCGCCGCCTACTTCCTGATCTCACAGGTCACCGAGGCCGACTTCGGCACGGTCGTGGAGCAGGCGGAGTGGGGCTGGGTGGCGGCTGCACTGGGCTTCTCCGCCCTGAGCTACATCGCCGCGGCGATGAGCCTGCTCGGCTTCGTGCCGGAGCGGGTGCCCTTCGGGAAGACCGTGCTGGCGCAGGTGGCGGGGTCGTTCGTGAAGATCGTGGCGCCGGCGGCGGTCGGCGGTGTCGCACTGAACACACGCTTCCTGCAACGCGCCGGGGTGCGCCCGGGGCTCGCCGTGGCGAGCGTGGGCGCGTCCCAGTTGTTCGGCCTCGGCGCCCACATCCTGCTGCTGGCGCTGTTCGGGTACCTGACCGGCACGGAGAAGACCCCGGATTCGCTCACCCCGTCGAGGACCGTCATCGCCGGACTGCTCACGGTCGCCGTGCTCGTCCTCGTGGTGACGGCGATCCCGTTCCTGCGGAAGTTCGTCGTCACCCGGGTGCGCTCGCTGTTCGCCGGCGTCGTCCCGCGCATGCTCGACGTGGTGCAGCGCCCGCAGAAGCTGGTCACGGGCATCGGCGGCATGCTGCTGCTGACCGGGCTGTTCGTGCTGTGCCTGGACGCGTCGATCCGCGCGTTCAGCGGTCCCGACGTCCCCCAGCTCAGCTACGCGAGCATCGCGGTCGTCTTCCTCGCGGGCAACGCCCTCGGATCGGCGGCGCCCACCCCGGGCGGTATGGGCGCGGTCGAGGGCGCGCTGACCCTGGGTCTGATCGCCGTGGGCCTGCCGAAGGAGGTCGCCGCGCCGGCGGTGCTGCTGTACCGCGTGATGACGCTCTGGCTGCCGGTGCTTCCCGGCTGGATCTGCTTCAACCAACTGACACGCAAGGGCGAGCTCTAGAACGTACGCGCGAGGGTGCGCCACCCGCATGGACCGTGCCCCGCGCGTTCCCCGGCGCCCCGAAGCACGATGGGGCCATGAGGACCTCTCCCGCTCTGCGCACCGCTGCCCTCGCCGTCACCGTGCTGCTGCCGCTGGCCGCCTGCTCGGACGACGGTGGCGACGGCGGTACGGAGCAGGGGAGGCCGTCGGCCGCCTCGACCGCGTCCCCCACGGCGACGCCGCAGGAGCTCTCCTCCCAGAAGCTCGACTGGAAGCCCTGCCCGGCCCCCAGTGAGGCCCAGGGCAGCGGCACGTCACCCTCGCCGCTCCCGGGCGGGACGTCCTGGCAGTGCTCCTTCATGGACGTCCCCCTCGACTACGCGGATCCCGGGGGCCGGACCATCGAACTCGCGCTCATCCGTGCCGCGGCCAGGAACCAGGACCGGAGGATCGGCTCGCTGATCTTCAACTTCGGCGGACCGGGCGCCTCCGGTGTCGCCACGCTCCCGTCCTTCGGCACCGACTACGACGCGCTCCGCACCCGCTACGACCTGGTGAGCTTCGACCCGCGCGGGGTCGGCCGCAGCGAGGGCATCGAGTGCTCGGACGACGCGGAGCTCGACGCCCGTTACGAGCAGGACGGCACCCCGGACGACTCCGAGGAGGAGAAGGCGTTCGTCGACGACCAGAAGTCCTACATCGCGGACTGCGAGGAGAACTCCGGCGACGAACTGCCCTACGTGGGCACGACGAACGCCGCCCGGGACATGGATCTGATGCGCCAGGTGCTCGGCGACGACAAGTTGTACTACTTCGGCATCTCGTACGGCACCGAACTGGGCGGCGTCTACGCGCACCTGTACCCGAAGAAGGTGGGCCGGGCCGTCCTGGACGCGGTCGTCGACCCCACGGAGGACTCGCTGCAGTCCTCGCTCGGCCAGGCGGAGGGCTTCCAGCTCGCCCTGGACAACTTCACCGCGGACTGCGCCGGGCGGGACGACTGCAAGCTCCCGGGAACCACCTCCGAGGAGGTCCAGGAGTGGATCGCCGATCTCCTCGCGAAGCTGGAGAAGAAGCCCGTCCCGGGACTCGGCGAACGGGAACTGACGGAGACCCAGGCCACCACCGGCATCGCGTCGGCCCTCTACTCCAAGGAGACCTGGCCCCTGCTCGAACAGGGGCTCGACGAAGCCGACGGCGGCAACGGAGGACTGCTGCTGGCGCTGGCCGACTCGCTGAACGGCCGCTCCGAGGACGGGCGCTACGACAACTCCAACGCCGCCAACACGGCCATCAACTGCGCGGACTCCAAGCAGCGGTACACCCTGGAGCAGACCAGGAAGGCGCTCCCCGAGTTCCGCAAGGCCTCCCCCGTGTTCGGCGACTACCTGGGCTGGGGGCTCATGGCCTGCACCGGCTGGCCGGTCGCGGGCGCCTGGGACACCCCCGAGGTCAGCGCACCCGGCTCCGCCCCGATCCTGGTCATCGGCAACACCGGGGACCCGGCGACGCCGTACGCCGGGGCGAAGGCGATGGCCGCCGGACTCGGCAAGGGCGTCGGGATCGAGCTCACGTACAAGGGCGAGGGCCACGGGGCGTACAACGGCGGCAGCACCTGTGTGCAGCGGGCCGTGGACAGCTACCTGCTGGCGGGGAAGGTGCCCGAGTCGGGAACGGTCTGCAGGTGACCGCGTCGGGGCACGCGAAGGGGCCGGCCCCGTCGCCGGAGCCGGCCCCTTCGTACGTCGTGCCGCGGGTCCAGGGTCTTTCGTGTGGATCAGGCCGGGCTCGCGGGGCCAGGCATGATCCACACGAGAGGCCCCTAGTAGACCGGCTTCTCGGGCTCGATCTGGTGGACCCAGCCGATGACGCCGCCACCGACGTGCACCGCGTCGGCGAAGCCCGCCGACTTGAGGACCGCGAGGACCTCGGCGCTGCGGACGCCCGTCTTGCAGTTCAGGACGATGCGCCTGTCCTGCGGAAGGTCCTGGAGGGCGTTGCCCATCAGGAACTCGTTCTTCGGGATCAGCCGGGAGCCCGGGATCGAGACGATCTCGTACTCGTTCGGCTCGCGGACGTCGATGATCTCGATCTTCTCGTCGCCGTCGATCCACTCCTTGAGCTGCTTGGGAGTGATCGTGGAACCGGCCGCCGCCTCCTGGGCCTCCTCGGACACGACGCCGCAGAAGGCCTCGTAGTCGATGAGTTCGGTGACGGTGGGGTTCTCGCCGCAGACCGCGCAGTCGGGGTCCTTACGGACCTTCACCTGGCGGTACTGCATCTCCAGCGCGTCGTAGATCATCAGACGGCCGACCAGCGGGTCACCGATACCGGCGAGCAGCTTGATGGCCTCGTTGACCTGGATGGAGCCGACGGACGCGCAGAGCACGCCGAGGACACCGCCCTCGGCGCAGGAGGGAACCATGCCGGGGGGCGGCGGCTCCGGGTACAGGCAGCGGTAGCAGGGACCGTGCTCGGACCAGAAGACGGAAGCCTGGCCGTCGAAGCGGTAGATCGAACCCCACACGTAGGGCTTGTTCAGCAGGACCGCGGCGTCGTTGACGAGATAGCGGGTGGCGAAGTTGTCCGTGCCGTCCACGATCAGGTCGTAGTCGGCGAAGATGCCCATCACGTTCTCGGCTTCGAGCCGCTCCTCGTGAAGGATCACGTTCACCAGGGGGTTGATCCCCTGGACGGTCTCCTTGGCCGACTGGGCCTTGGACTTGCCGATGTCGGCCTGGCTGTGGATGATCTGGCGCTGCAGGTTCGACTCGTCGACCTCGTCGAACTCGACGATGCCGAGCGTGCCGACACCGGCCGCGGCCAGGTACATCAGGGCCGGCGAGCCGAGGCCGCCGGCACCGACACAGAGCACCTTCGCGTTCTTCAGCCGCTTCTGTCCGTCCATCCCGACATCCGGGATGATCAGGTGGCGGGAGTACCTGCGGACCTCGTCGACGGTGAGCTCAGCAGCTGGCTCGACCAGGGGTGGCAGCGACACAGGAACCTCAACAATGCAGGTGGTCGGTTTCTACGTACTTCATCTACGTACGGTTGTTCTCCCGTAACACTGCCACGCCGCTCCTCATTCCGAGATACCAGGTCCGATCCGCGAGACGAATTCGTCCCAGTAGCTGGGCAGTGCCGCGAATGGGTCGGTCTGTCCCTTCGCGCCGTCCCGGTCGGTGAAGAAGATCGTGCCCGCGCCCTGCCAGCGGGCGATGCGCATGGCCTCCTCCAGGTGGGTGCGCGGGACCCCGTGGACGAAGTGGGCGAAGCGGCCCGGTTCGTAGGCGGCGGTCCACTCGGCCACCTGCGACCAGCGGTAGTCGGCCCAGGCTCCCCGGAAGGTGACCAGCTGGTCGGCGGCCTCGGCGTAGCCGGGGTGCGGGTGGGTGCCGTGGCCGAGGACGAGACGCCCGCCCTCCTCGTCCGCGCTGTCGCTGTCGGCCAGCAGGGCCGCGAGGGTGCTGGTCAGACGGCGGACGGCCGGGAGCCCGTCGCGCTCGGCGGGGCAGCGGTCCAGGTAGAAGCCGCCGACGCGGTACCAGTCGAGGTAGGACCGGGCCTCGGCGATCAGCTCGCCGAAGGGACGGCCCCCGAAGGCCAGGTCGATGTGACCGAGCAGCCTGCCTCCCGAGGCACGGACGGTGTCCTCGGGCGCCTCCCCGTGCAGGGCCCGCTCACGGGCGTTGCGCAGCCGCCCGGCAGCTTCGAGGCAGTGCGGGTCGGGCCGGGCGCCCGGCCCGTTGTCGATGTCGAGGACCGCCCAGTGCAGCGGGGTGCCCGGCCGGTTGAGCCCGGCCCATTCGGCGGGCGCGAGCAGCGGATGGGCGTATCCGGGCACACCGACGCCGAGCCGCTCCGCGACGCCCGTCCGCAGCGTGGCTCCGGTGCCGGTCAGATGCGGCACGCCGCCTCCATCCAGATGTCGGCGAGTGACTCCTCCAGGTTGATCCTGGGGCGCCAGCCGAGGCGGTCCCGCGCGGTGCGCACATCGGCCTGCTGCCAGGCACCACAGCCGTCGGGATAGGGGGAGGGTGTCGCCGCGAGGTGCTCCACGACCGACTCCGTGGACGCGCGGGGGGCGCCGATGGGGAGCCGTGCCGGGGGCGCGTCGAGCTCGTGGAGCGCACCGGCGTATCCGGCGACCCGGGCGAGGACCGCTGCCGCGTCGCGCAGCCGTACGGCCCTGCCGGTGCCGATGTTGACGACGCCCTGCGCGGCGGAGAGCGAGGCGGCGTGCACGGCGCGCGCCACATCGCGTACGTCGACGAAGTCGCGCTGCACCCCGAGGCCGCTGAGCTTGAGCTCGGGGTCGCCGGACTGCATCGCGCGGCGCATCGTCTCGGCGAGCCGGCCGAGCGGGGAACCGGCCGGGGTCCCGGGCCCCACCGGTGAGAAGACCCGCAGCACGACGGCGTCGAGACCGGAGCCGAGGACCAGTTCGGTGGCGGCGAGCTTGCTGACGCCGTACGGGCCACCGGGACGGGGAACGGCGTCCTCGGCGGTGGACGAGCCGGGTTGCGAGGGTCCGTACTCGGAGGCGCAGCCGACCTGGACGAGCCGTGCGGTGCAGCCGCTGCGGCGCATGGCCTCGCAGACGGTGGCCACGGCGACGGTGTTGTGGCGCGTCAGGTCCCTGGCACCACCGCGGGTGGCGCCCGCGCAGTTGACGACGACCCCCGGGTGGACGGCGTCCAGGAAGCGGGTGAGTGCCCCGGGACTCCCGCCCGCGAGGTCGAAGCGCACGTCGGCGTCGTCGCCGCGGCCGAGGGCCGTGAGGTGCACGGCGGGGTCGGCGAGCAGGCGGTCGGCGACGAAGCGGCCGAGGAATCCGTTCGCTCCGAGCAGCAGAACCCTCATCGCGCGCCCCCTCGGTACCGACGGCGCGCTGCCGGAGCGGGGGATTGGGGGGTCATGTCCGGTGTCTCCTTGAGGAAGGTGTGTGCGGTACGGAAGACCCGCGGCGTCGGCTCCGCGGGGCGGGGAGGGCCCGGCTAGGCCGAGGCGTGGGCGGACGCCCGGGTGAGGGTGACCGATGCGTGGATCAGCAGCCCGGACGCGGCGATGCCGCACGCGAGGACGGGTACGCCGCCGGGGCCGGCGGCGGTGACCACGGCGTCCACCGGCCGGGCGAGGAGGTCGAGGCCGGGCAGGCGTCCGGCGAGGACCAGGAAGGGGGCGGCCACTTCGACGGCGCAGGCCGCGGCGAGCCCGGTGGCGGCGGGTTCCGGGAAGCCGTGGACGGCGAGCAGCCGGGCCAGGAAGAGCAGGGCGCCGAGCGCGACCGGTCCCGCCGGACCGCTGCCCGGACCGGGCAGGCCGAGGGCGGCGAGGTACACCAGCGCGGTCAGCGCGCACAGGAAGAGCGCGAGGACCCCGAGGAGGAGGGGGCGCACACCGGCGCCGAACTCCGACAGGGCGTGTGAGCCGGCGAGCCGGTGGCGCGCGTGCCCGGCGAACAGGTGGGCGCACCAGGCCGCGGGGGCCAGGGCGAGCGCCAGCCCGAGCAAGGGGCCCGGTGCGGCGGTCCAGCCGCCTTCGGGACCGCCGCTGATGACCTGGGCGAGCAGGTCGTCGCCGTACACGACGTAGCCGAGGAGCCAGCAGACGTACGGCGTGACTCCCCCGGTGCCGTCCGGCGCGCGCAGCGGGCCGCCGCGCAGACAGAGGCGGAGCCCGAGGACGGCGAGCAGCGCGCCGGCGGCGGTCACCGCGAACCGGGCTTCGCCGCCGAGCACCCCCTCGGTGGCCCTGAGCGCCCCGGCGGTCGCGAGGCAGGCGGCCCCGGGAAGCAGCGCCGCGCACGTCCATCCCGCCCGCGCGTCCCTGCCGGGGTAGGGCCTCGGCCGGGGGGCGCGGGGGGCGTGTCTGCCCGCGCCGGGCACGCGGGCGTAGAGCTCCTCGGCGAGCGAGAAGACGTCGCGGTGCCGGTAGCGCGCGGCGGTCCGGTCGGTGAGCCCGTGGGCCTCCAGGCCGGCGGCGATCTCCAAGGGGTCGACGGCGCGCTCGCAGAGGTCCCGGTGGCGGTGCATGAGCACTTTCACGGGGTCCGCGGGGCCGCGCCGGGCCGCGGATCTGCGGGCGGGGTGGTAGGCGATCTCGGGTGCCCGGACGGCGGACCGGACCGCCCCCGGCCCGGTGTCCGTCGCCTCTCCCCCGGTGTCCGGGGCCGGGGCGTCGGTCGGTCTGCCCATCGGGGCTCCTCCTCCGTGGTCGTGGCTGCTGGTCTCGTCACGCATCGCCGTCCCCCGCCCCGCGTGCGCCCGCGCATACGCTCTCCCCGCCGATGGCCCAGCTCGGCACCCGGGGCGCACCCGCGGAGGCGGGGGCGCCGGCGGCGACGGGTTCCAGGGACGGCGCACCCAGCACATGGGCCTCCGGGGGCGTGGCGAAGGGGCGCGGCGGGCCGTCCGGGTCCCGGGGGGCGGCGGGGGCCGTCGGACGGGGCGGTGCGTGCCCGGCCAGGTCCAGGTAGATGCCGCGGAAGGCCGCGAGGTTCTGCTCGACGGTGAAGAGTTCGAGCGCCCTGGCGCGTGCCGCCGCACCCAGGCGCGCGCGGCGCTCGGGGTCGCGCAGGAGCTCGACGCAGGCGTCGGCGAGCGCCCGCGGATTGCGCGGGGGCACGACCAGCCCGGTGCCGCCGACGACCTCGACCACGGCTCCCACATCCGTCGACACGGTGGCCCTGCCGCAGAACATGGCCTCCACGAGGCTGATGGGAAAGCCCTCGACGACGCTGGACAGCACCACGACGCCGCCCGCGGCGTATGCCTCCGCGAGGTCGGGCACCTCGGGGCCGCCGATCTCCTCGAAGGTGACCGGGTTGTCGCCCTCGGCGTGCGCGTCCGTGGCCTCGTCGGGGAAGAGCTGGGCGGCGAGCGCCCGGCAGTGGGCGAGGTAGGTGTCGCCCTCACGCTCCTGGACCGGTGCGCCGAAGATCCGCAGCCGGGCGTCCGGTTCGGTCCTGCGCACCTCGGCGAAGGCGTGGAGCAGGGCGATCAGGTCCTTGGCGGGCTCGATCCGCCCGATCCACACCAGGGTGGCGGGGCCGCCCCCGTCGTGCTCCTCCCCCACGGCTCCGAACCGCTCGGCCTCCATGCCCGGGTAGACCGTGCGGAGCTTGCCCCGGCCGGCTCCGAACCGCTCCTGCCAGCGGCGCACATGGGTGTTGCCTGGGGTGATGACCGCGGCCTGCCGGTACACCTCGGAGGCGAGCAGACCGTGGAAGTTGGCCAGCAGGGCGCGCACCGGCGCGCCGAGCGCCGCTTCGGGCGCCGCGAGGTAGTGGGCCCGGAGCGGCATGCCGTGCTCCGTCACCAGCAGCGGTACGCCGAAGAAGCGTTTGGCCAGAAGCCCCGGAAGGGCCGCCGCGCCGCCGGATGCCGCGTGGCAGAGGTCGACCGCGCCGAGGCCGTCTTCTTCGTACCAGTCGAGGGAGAGGGGGCACAGGGCGCGCTCCAGCTCCGCGGCGAAGGCGAGGTAGTCGGGGACGGTGGCGCTGTGGACGGTCCGCCCGGTGCCCGGAGCGCGGCAGGCCGCCTCCACGATGCGTACGGCCGTCTCGGAGCGCAGGGCGGTCTGCAGCCCCCCGCGTTCCCGGGCCAGGTCGGCGAGGCCGTAGAGACCGTCGGCGAAGAGACCGCGCGCCGTCCCGGCGTCCGTCCCGTCCGTCTCGGATCCGGTCTCCGCACCCGCGCAGACCGCCCCGACGAGTGCGGTCACGTGCGCCGTGAAGCGCCGGCGGTCCCGTCGTCCGTACGAGCGCCCCAGGCCGGTGGCGAGTCTGCCCGTCAGGCCTCTGGGGCGTTCGGCGTGCCGGCGGTCGTCCTCGTCCGTCCACATCGGCGCCGTCCGCACCCGGACGACCCGGTCGGGGAGCCTGACCCAGCCCTGTTGCTCCTGGTCGGCGGAGCGGCTGAGCGCGAAGAGGTCGAACTCGTGCTGGGGAAGACCGCGCACCAGGCGGTCGCACCAGAGTCTGGACTCACCGGTCGCATACGGATAACCACCGTCCGTGAGGAGTCCGATCCGCACGAGCACACCCCCGATCTCCCTTGTGGGCAGCCGCCGTTGATCGGCGACTCACAGCGGGACGACCGTATGCGGACAGACAGGTGGTGCGACGGACGGTTGTCCGTCGCACCACCGAAAGGGGTGAACCGGCGTAACTTTCCCGCCCCAGTCGCGTTCTGTTGCGGTAAGAAGGACTTCGATGACGCAGAGTCAGGCTGCGGCCAGCTCCGGACGAGTGGCGCGGCCTCCCCTGGCACACGGAGGACGACGGGCGGGCCGGGGGCCGGCGCCCCGGCGCGGGTCAGCGGCTCCCCCGACCGGCCCGCGCCGGGAGCGCGGCCTCACCGCGCGGGCCGCGTCGCTCAACTTCCTGGATGGACCCAGGGGTTGGGCAGGCACTTGATGCCGTCGATGTCCAGGGTCTTGGTCTGCTGCTGCATCACCGGGGCCGGCGCTCCCGGGGTGCGGCAGTTCACGTGGTTGTGCCCGAGCCGGTGGCCGACCTCGTGGTTGATCAGCATCTGGCGGTAGCTCAGGAGCTTGTCCGCGCCGAAGGTCGAGGCCCCCTGCGCCCAGCGGTAGGCGTTGATCATCACGCGGTCGGTGGCGGCCGAATCGCAGGAGACGTTGTCCTCGGTGGTGTCCAGGCCGGATTTCGCGCACCAGACCCCGGTGGTGCCGGGGCTCGCGAGGGTGATCACGAAATCGGGATCGCCGGAGGAGATGCGCTCGAAGGTCATGGCACCGTCGTGCGCCCAGCTCCGGTCGTCGTTCAGCGTCTTCTGCACGGCTTCGGCGAAGAGCCCCGGGTCGAGGCCCAGCCCCTTCTCGACATCGATCCGGTACCGGTACTTCTGCCCCTTGCCAGGCGCCTTCGCGAGCCCCGGCACCGCTTCGAAGGCCCCGGAGGCCTTCAGGTCCGCCGCCAGCGGAAAGGCGGTGGCCATCTTCTGCGCGTACGACAGGGGCGCGGCCTCCTGCCGCTGCGCCTGGGGGGTCTGCCGGTCCACCGAGCGGGAGGCGTCACCGGAGTCCTGCCGGTCGACGCCCGAGGACGCCGGGGAGTCCGCCGGGCCCCCGGAGTCCCGAGCCACCTGGCCCGCCACGACGACCGCCAGCACCGTGGTCACGGCGGCGGCGGCGATCCCGGTGAACGTACGCCCCTTGCCCCCCTTCGGGCCTCGGCCGTCCCCGTCGCCCTCGTCGTCAGGGGCGCCGTCGGTCCCGTCGGGCTCCTCGGAGGTCCGGGCCGTGTCCTCGGGCGGAGCCGGTGGCGCGGGACGCGAGGGCGCGGCGTCGAACGCCTCCAGGAATTCCCTCCGCGGTCCCGGTATCAGCGCGGCGGTGCCGGTCGCCGGTCCTGTCGTACGCCGCTCGGCCTCCCGCTGCGCCGCCTGCTGCCGGGCCACGGCTGCCTGCCGGGCGCGGAAGACGTCCTGCCCGCCGGGGCCCGCCGGATCCCGGCGGTTGTCGTACGGCGGCTGCGGCACGGTGCCCCAGCCGCCCCCGGACTCACGCTGCTCGGGGTGTCCGCCCCGCGCCTGCGGAGCGTCGCGGAAGGGGCTGTGACCCTCCCGCGCAGGCGGCGTGGCGGAGTCCCTCCCCCGCCTGCCGGTGCCGCGTTCCGCACCGGTGCCCTCCGCGGTCCCGGTGTCGCGCCGGGTGGCCTCAGGGCCCTTTCGACTGTGTCGTCCCACGCCCCGGATCAGCTCCTGCCACGTTCGTCGAGCAGTTCCCGGAAGGCCTGGGCGACCGCCTCCGGATACTCCATCATCGCCACGTGCCCGGCGTCGGGCAGTGTCAGCAGGCGCGAGTCGCGGAAGGCCGCGGACGCCCTGCGTGCCATCCGGTACGAGACGAGCTGGTCCCGACCGCCGTACACCAGCAGGGTCGGCGCGAGCACGCGCTCGGCCTGGCGCCACAGCCCGTGCTGTCCCCCCAACGTGTAGGCATCCACGATGCCCCGTGCCGAGCGCGTCATGGCGTCCCAGAAGTACGGCAGTTCCAGCCGTCGCTCCATCTCGGCCACCGCGTTGCGGAAGGCTTCGTCGGAGATGCGTGCCGGATCGCCGTAACAGAGTGCCATGGCGCCGCGGGTGCGCTGTTCGGCGGTCCAGTCCCGGGTGAGCTTGGCGAACAGGGAAGCGACGCCCGGGAGTGCGAGCAGAGCCGTCGGCACCGCCGGCCGCTGGACCCGGATCTCGGGCAGGGCCGGGGAGATCAGCGTCAGGGTGCGCACCAGATCGGGCCGGGCGGCCGCGACCCTGGTGGCAACGGCGCCACCCAGAGAATTACCGAAAAGGTGAACCGGCTCGCGCCGCTCCGTGTCCAGCAGCCGGATCACCGCACGGGCGTGTCCGGAGACCGAGTAGTTGCCGTCGTCCGGCGGCGGGGAGTCCCCGAAGCCGGGCAGGTCGAGCGCCTCGCTGTCGAGCGTGTCCGCCAGCAGCGGCATCAGGGCCGACCAGTTCTGGGAGGAGCCGCCCAGGCCGTGCACGAAGAGGGCGGGAGTCCGCCCCGGCGCCTGCGCGGGGCGGGAGCGGATGTTCAGAGTGAGGCCGGGCAGCGTGACGGAGCGCAGCTCCTCCCCCTCGGCGACCCGGACGGCACTGACCGTGGGTGCCACCGCGGCAGCGGCGGCGTGGATACCGGGCAGCTCGGTCGAAGACATGCGGCAATGTTACGAGACGATCACGCGGTGGTTCATGTGTTCGCCGTCACAGGCCGCATCGCGCACGCCAGGGGTTGCTCCTAGGCTGCAAGGGAAGGAAGGGAGCCACCATGACGGTCGACCCGAGCGACCCGGAGACCTTCGAGGATTCCCAGCCGGACGAACCGGACCCCGAAGTCCCGGAAGCCGACAGCGCCGAACAGAAGGCCGGAGTCCGTCCGGAGCGGGACGAACCGCTCACCGGCTTCGACCGCGGCACGGCGAACGAGGCGGACGCGGCCGATCAGGCCCGCGTCGTCACACAGGATGAGGACGATTACCGGTAGAACGCACCGCTTTGCGGCATGGGCCGCCGTATCTGCGGCTTCCGCAGCCGTCCGGTCCGTGAAATTCTGCGTCCGCGCCGCGCACACCCGGGTTACTCAAAAGTACGATGTCCCCACGGCGCAGCGTGCACGGTACGACTGTGTTCGATCACGAATTTGGGAGGCGGCGTGACAGCCATCGAGCAGACAGATGCGGCGCGCCCGCGGGGCACCCGGCTGCCTCGCCGTGCCCGACGCAATCAGCTGCTGGGCGCCGCCCAGGAGGTCTTCGTCGCGCAGGGCTACCACGCCGCTGCGATGGACGACATCGCGGAGCGGGCCGGCGTCAGCAAGCCGGTGCTCTACCAGCACTTCCCGGGGAAGCTGGAGCTCTACCTCGCCCTGCTCGACCAGCACTGCGAGTCACTGCTGCAGGCGGTCCGCACGGCGCTCGCCTCCACGACGGACAACAAGCTGCGCGTCGAGGCGACGATGGACGCGTACTTCGCGTACGTGGAGGACGAGGGCGGCGCCTTCCGCCTGGTCTTCGAGTCGGACCTGACCAACGAGCCGGCGGTCCGCGAGAGGGTCGACCGGGTCTCGCTCCAGTGCGCGGAGGCCATCTCCGACGTCATCGCGGGCGACACGGGCCTGTCCAAGGACGAATCGATGCTGCTCGCGGTCGGTCTCGGCGGTGTCTCCCAGGTCGTGGCGCGTTACTGGCTCTCCAGCCGCTCCGGCATTCCGCGTGACACCGCCGTGCAACTGCTCACCTCCCTGGCCTGGCGGGGTATCGCGGGTTTCCCGCTGCACGGCGTCGATCAGCACTGAGCCCCGGCACGAACGACGGCCGGTGTTCGCTGCGGGCGTTGCCGGGTGACCCGTGGTCCGTCCCTTCACCGGGCTAATGTGTGCTGCGTACGGCGCGGTTCACCGCGCAGAGACGGACCGTCGGAGGGACATAGCCGTGGAGGTCAAGATCGGGGTGCAGCACACGCCCCGCGAGATCGTTCTGGAGAGCGGACTTTCCGCCGAAGAGGTCGAGAGCGCGGTCGGCGAGGCGCTCAACGGCAAGGCGCAGCTGCTCAGCCTCACGGACGACAAGGGCCGCAAGGTCCTGGTGCCGGCCGACCGGATCGCCTACGTGGAGATCGGCGAGCCCAGCACCCGGCGGGTGGGATTCGGCGCGCTGTAGCCCGCGGGACGCGGCAGAAGAGGTGAAGGCCCGGCGGAATCATCCGCCGGGCCTTCACCTCTTCTGCCGCGTACCTGCTCCCGATGTTTCCCTCGGTGGGGTTCACGCCAGCCGGGGAGGGTTGTATGACGCGGGCCCCGGGTAGGACCGCCTACGACCGACCGACCGCCACGCCATCAAGCGAGGTGACCCCTCCGTGCTCTGGGAATCCATCAGCTCCGTCGTGCTCGGGCTCGCCCTCTCCTGGATCGCGCTCCGCTCCCTGCCCGGCCGGCTCCCGTCCGCCCGCGCGGTGTTCGTCACGGGTGGTCCGGGCACCCTGTTCGGCGCGTATCTGACGCAGTCGACGGTGGGCTCCGGCCATCTCCTGGCGACGCTCACGGGCGCCGTGCTCGTCGGGGCGGTGACGCTGTCCCTGCTGATCCGCCCGCGCGGCCGCCGACCGGTGCGGTCGGCGGCGGCCCAGTAGGGCCCGCCGCCGGGGCGCGCCGCTCAGGCCGCGAGACCGAGCGCGGCCATCCGCTTGGTGTGTGCCTCGGTGATCCGGGAGAACATCCGGCCGACCTCCGCGAGGTCGAAGCCGTCCGCCACACCGCCGACGAGCATCGTGGACAGGGCGTCGCGGTCGGCGACCACCCGCTGCGCCTGCGAGAGCGCCTCGCCCATCAGCCTGCGCGCCCACAGGGCGAGCCTGCCGCCGACGCGGGGCTCCGCCTCGATGGCGGCCCGCACCTTCTCGACGGCGAAGTTCCCGTGACCGGTGTCGTCGAGCACGGAGAGGACCAGGGAGCGGGTGTCCGTGTCGAGGCGGGCGGCGATCTCCCGGTAGAAGTCGCTGGCGATCGAGTCGCCGACGTACGCCTTGACCAGCCCCTCCAGCCAGTCCGAGGGTGCCGTCTGGCGGTGGAAGTCGTCCAGGGCCTTGGCGAACGGCTCCATGGCCGCGGTCGGCGCCTCGTCGACGGCGGTGAGCCGGTCGGTCAGCTGCTCGAAATGATGGAATTCGGCGGACGCCATCTTCGCCAGGGCCGCCTTGTCACCGAGTGTCGGCGCGAGTTTCGCATCCTCCGCGAGCCGCTCGAAGGCCGCGAGTTCCCCGTAGGCGAGCGCGCCGAGCAGATCCACGACCGCGGCGCGGTACTGCGGCTCGGCGGAGGCGGTGGCCCAGTCCTGGGCGGCGATTCCGGTCGGTGCGGGGGCTTCGTCGGATACTTCAGTGGCGTTGTCAGGCGTCTCCATGGAGCGCAGAATAGCCCGCCCCGGCGGGGGCGCACGGGCCCGGCCGACGGGAGACATCACACCGTTCCGATGAATTCGCCCAACACGCATGCGCGAATCCGGGGTACAGTGGTATTGCGCTTACTGAGCATTTCCTGTGCCAGGGGCGCGACCTTGAATGAGGATGCCCGGTCGGTGGCCCGATCGGCTCCGACCCGACAGCCCTCCGCGCGGGGCGTACACCACGTACGACCGCAGATGAGGGGCCCCCTCAGCGGCACGAGCGCTCGAGCGACGGCAGTGGTCCCGCGCCACCCGGCCCATCCACGGCCGGATGACCAACCCCGGCACGGTACGACCCCCAGCGTTCGCCTCGGGCCGCGTCTCACAGAAGAGGCAGCACCCTGACTACGTTCCGCGACCTCGGAATCCTTCCCGAGACGGCCGAAGCCCTCGAGGCGGTCGGCATCACGTCCCCCTTCCCCATCCAGGAGATGACGCTCCCCGTAGCGCTCTCCGGCTCCGACGTCATCGGCCAGGCCAAGACCGGCACCGGCAAGACGCTCGGCTTCGGTCTTCCGCTCCTGGAGCGCGTGACCGTCCCCGCCGACGTCGAGGCGGGCCGCGCGGCCCCCGAAAAGCTGACGGACGCGCCGCAGGCCCTGATCGTCGTCCCCACCCGTGAGCTCTGCCAGCAGGTCACCAACGACCTGCTGACCGCCGGCAAGGCCCGCAACGTCCGTGTTCTCGCGATTTACGGCGGCCGGGCCTACGAGCCCCAGGTCGAGGCCCTGAAGAAGGGCGTCGACGTGGTCGTCGGCACCCCGGGCCGACTGCTCGACCTGGCGGGCCAGCGCAAGCTCGACCTCTCGCACATCCGCGTCCTCGTCCTGGACGAGGCCGACGAGATGCTCGACCTGGGCTTCCTGCCCGACGTCGAGCGCATCATCACCATGCTGCCGCCGAAGCGCCAGACGATGCTGTTCTCGGCCACCATGCCCGGTGCCGTCATCAGCCTCGCCCGCCGCTACATGTCGCAGCCGACGCACATCAACGCGACGTCGCCCGACGACGAGGGCACGACCGTGAAGAACACGGTCCAGCACGTCTACCGCGCGCACAACATGGACAAGCCGGAGATGGTCTCGCGCATCCTGCAGGCCGAGGGCCGCGGACTGGCGATGATCTTCTGCCGTACGAAGCGCACGGCCGCCGATATCGCGGAGCAGCTGGAGAAGCGCGGCTTCGCATCCGGCGCGGTCCACGGCGACCTCGGTCAGGGCGCCCGTGAGCAGGCGCTGCGCGCCTTCCGCAACGGCAAGGTGGACGTCCTCGTCTGCACCGACGTCGCCGCGCGCGGCATCGACGTCGAGGGTGTGACCCATGTCATCAACTACCAGTCGCCGGAGGACGAGAAGACCTACCTCCACCGCATCGGCCGTACCGGCCGCGCGGGTGCCAAGGGCATCGCGATCACGCTGGTCGACTGGGACGACGTCCCGCGCTGGCAGCTGATCAACAAGGCGCTGGACCTGAAGTTCCCGGACCCGCCGGAGACGTACTCCACGTCCCCGCACCTCTACGAGGACCTCAGCATCCCGGCCGGCACCAAGGGTGTCCTGCCGCGCATCGAGCGGACCCGCGCGGGTCTGCGCGCGGAGGAGATCGAGGACCTCGGCGAGACCGGCGGCCGCGGCCGGAAGTCCGCCGCCTCCGCCCCCGCCGTCCGCGAGGAGCGGGCGCCGCGCACGCCGCGTCAGCGTCGTCGTACGCGGGGCGGTGGCTCCCTCGACGAGGCCGCTGTCAGCGTGCCCGCGCCGGCCGCGGAGCCGGCTGGTGAGGAGGC
>NZ_NEUF01000039.1 GCF_002910915.1 Streptomyces sp. SM10
CCGCATGCTGAAGAAATTCGTCCGGGACAACTTCTCCACGCTCACCGGCCCCGCCAGGACGCTGGGCATCCTGCACTTCCTCGACAGCATGGGCAACGGCCTGTTCCTGTCGGGCTCCGCGGTCTACTTCGTCCTCGTCGCGGGCCTGCCCGTCGCCACCGTCGGCCTCGGGCTCTCCCTGGCCGGATTCAGCGGCTTCCTGTCGAGCGTCCTGCTCGGCCGGATGACCGACCGCACGGGCGCTCGGCGGCTGCTGTCGATCCTGCTGTTCCTGCTCGCCGGGGCGTACACCCTGTATCCGCTGGTGGACTCGGCGGTCCTGTTCTTCCCGCTGGTGATCCTCATCGGCGCACTCGAGTTCGGCTGCGGCCCGGCGTTCGGCGCGCTGGTGATGGACCTGATCCCGGAGAAGGACCGGGTGACCGCGCGGGCCGCCCTGCGCTCCCTGTTCAACGTGGGCTTCACCATCGGCACCCTGGCCTCCGCGCTCCTGATCGGCCTCGGCGGCGCCGCGCTCCAGGCGCTGCCGCTGGGCAACGGGCTCACCTTCCTGCTGGCCGCAGCCCTGGTGCTGACGCTGCCCGCGACCCTCGCCAAGCCGGCCGGCGGAGGCCGCGGCCGGTTCCGCGCCCTGCGCGACCGGCCGTTCCTGGCCGTCGTCGGCGCCTCCAGCCTGCTGGCCCTGCACAGCGCGGTGCTGCTGGTCGGCATCCCGCTGTGGATCGTGCGCGGCACCAGCCTCCCGCACGGCATCGTCCCGCTGATCATGGGGGTGAACACGGTGCTGGTGGTGCTCTTCCAGGTGGCCGCCTCCCGCGGCTCGGACACCCTGGACGGCGCCGTCACCGCCGCCCGCCGGGCCGGGCTCGTCAGCGCCCTCGCCTGCGTCGCCCTCGCCGTCGGCGGCGGCGGCCTCGGGAACGTGGCGACCGGCGCCGTCGTGCTCTGCGCCGTGCTGCTGCTCACGCTCGCCGAACTCTGGCAGTCCGCCAGCGGGTTCGGCCTGGGCTTCGGGCTCGCCCCCGAGCACGCGCGGGGCGAGTACCTGGGAGCCTTCCACCTCCACATGGTGATCCAGGCGACGATCGGACCGGCCGCCGTCTCGCTCCTGGTGGTCGGGCACGACATGGTCGGGTGGCTCGCGGTGGGCCTGATCTTCCTGGTCGGCGTCGCCGTGATCGGACCCTCCGTCGCCCGCGCCCGGCGGGGCGTGGAGGCCGCCGCCGCGGACGCCGCCGGAGCCGACACGCCGGCCGCCTGACGTCCCGACGGGTCCGGTGCGCGGGCAATCGCGCGCCGGACCCGCGCCCGCGTACCGTTCAGGTCGCCGACAGGTCCAGACAGCGGTCCGCGCAGATGATCTGCTGCTGCACCTGTCTCAGCGACCGCCCCGGCTCGACGCCCAGGGCGCTCTTCAGGGATATTCGCGCGTCCTGGTACGCCATGAGCGCGTCGCCCTGCCGCTCCGACCGGTACAGCGCGAGCATGAGCAGCCGGTGGAACGCCTCGCGCAGTGGATGCTGCGCGACGAGTGTGCGCAGAGGCGCGATGATCTCGCGGTGGCGTCCGCACGCCAGATGCGCCTCCATCAGCATCTCCGCGCACTCCAGCCGGGCCTCGTCGGCCCAGGTGGCGAACGTGCTGATGAGGGGGCCCTCGGCCAGATCGCCCACCCACGGCCCCCGCCACAGGTCCGCCGCGCGTCGGAACGCACGCGACGCCCTCTCGTGGTGCCCGGCCCGGCTGCTGGCCCTGCCCTCCGCCATCAGGGTCTGGAACTCGTGCGCGTCCAGCCGGGCCCCGGCGAGCTGGAAGGCGTACCCGGGAGACCTGGTAACCAGCGGCATTCCGCAACCGCCGTCGGGCGCCCCGGACGCCGGGAGCGCAGCCAGCAGTTTCCTCGACTGGGAGATGTACACGTGCAGGGCGGCCGCCGCGCGACGGGGCGGGCGGTCACCCCACAGTTCCGCGACGAGCTGCGGAGCGCTCACGGTCCGCCCCGCCTCGACGAGCAGCGCCGTGAGCAGCAACCGCATTTTGGCGGGGCCGACGTCGACCACGACATCGCCCGCCACGGCACGGACAGGGCCGAGAATTTCGTACCTCACGCACGATCTCCTTGAGATGCACCGAAAACCGTATCCACGAATGTTGGGTGAGCCGGGCAGAGCAGGCGCCGCGGCATGGGGCGCGCGGGGCGGGTGCGGTTCGATCGGAACAGGCACGTCGACGTGGGGACCACCGGGGTCGGCGGGACGGGGGAATGCTAGGTGACGGGTGTGATGATCTCCGTATAGCCTGCGCACAATCGCGGTACATGGACGTGCCTTTCGGCGTCACAATGGACGGTGTCCGTGCGGTTCGACGTACTTGGTCCCCTCAGGGTGGTGCGCGACGACCGGGAAGTCCCTCTGGGACCGGTCAAGCAGCGCCTTCTGCTGGCAGCCCTTGTGTTGCGTCCGGGCGAGGTCGTCGGCGTCGAGGACCTCACCGCGGTGCTCTGGGGCGACGCCGCACCGGCCTCGGCCGCGGCCAACCTGCGCACCTACGCACGCGGGTTGCGGCTGTCGCTCGGCGACGGCTCCGCCGAACGCATGCCTCCGGTGTCCGGCGGCTACCTGCTGAATCTGGAGCCCGGCGAACGCGATCTGGACCTGTTCGACACCGCCGCCGAACGCGGGCGCGCCGCACTCGCCGCGGGCGACCCGGCGGCTGCCGAGACCGAGCTGTCCGCCGCCCTGGGACTCTGGCGGGGCACCGCCGCACTGGCCGGACTGCCCCTCTCGCCCCCGCTGGCGACCCACGTCGCGCGGGCGGGCGAGCGGCGGCTGATCGCCGAGGAGGACCACGCCGAGGCGCTGCTCGGCGTGGGCGCCGCGGCCGGGGCCGTCTGCGGGCTGCGCGACCTGCTCGACCGGCACCCTCTGCGGCAACGCGCCTGGGGGCACCTGATGCTGGGGCTCTACCGCATCGGCGACGTCTCCGGCGCGCTCGACGCCTACCGGCAGGCGCGACGGGCGGTCGTGAAGGAGACCGGACTCGACCCGCTGCCCGGACTGACCCGGCTGTACGACGACATCCTGCACCACCGCCCCAGCCTCCAGGAGCAGCCGTCGGCCTTGTCGGCCGCGGCCCGGCCCGGAGCCGCCCCCGCCGGAGTACGTCCCGAGCAACTGCCCGCCTCCATGGCCCACTTCGTGGGCCGCTCCGACGAACTGACCCGGCTCGACTCCCTGTGCGCCGAGCAGCGGGGGGACGCGGTGGGCATCGCCGTCGCGGTGGTGTCCGGGATGGCGGGCGTCGGCAAGACCGCCCTGGCACTGCACTGGGCCCGCCGGGCGGCCGGCCTGTACCCGGACGGACACCTCTACGTGGACCTCCGCGGCTACGACGCGGCGGACGAGGTCACGCCGCTCGGGGCGCTGCACGGTTTCCTGGAGGCCCTCGACGTGCCGCTGTCCCGGATACCCCAAGGGCTTCAGGCCCGCGCGGGGCTGTTCCGCAGCCTGCTGGCCTCCCGCCGCATGCTCGTGGTCCTCGACAACGCGCGGGACGAGGAACAGGTGCGGCTGCTGCTGCCGGGCACCGGCCTGGTGGTGATCACCAGTCGTAACCGTCTCGACGGGCTGGTCGCGGCCGAGGGCGCCATGCCGCTGCCCCTGGACGTGCTCCCCGAACAGGACGCGGCGAGCCTGCTGGCCGGGCGGCTCGGGGCGGGACGGCTCGACGCCGAGCCGGAGGCGGTCGCCTCCATCATCGCCGCGACCGGCGGGCTGCCGCTGGCCCTGTCGATCGTCTCCGCACGGGCCGCTGCCCACCCCACCTTCCCGCTCGAAACCTTGGCGGCCGAACTGCGCCCGGACGGGGCGCGGCTGTGCGTCATGGCCGAGGGCGACGCCCGGCGGGTCTTCTCCTGCTCCTACCTCGCCCTCAGCACCTCCGCCGCGCGCCTCTTCCGCCTGCTGGGGCTCCACCCGGGACCGGACCTGACCACCGGGGCCGCCGCCGCCCTCGCGGGGGAGCCGCAGTCGGCCGTGGCCCCGCTGCTGCGCGAGTTGACCCGCCTGAGCCTGCTCTCCGAACACGTCCCGAACCGGTACGCCTTCCACGACCTGCTGCGGTCCTACGCGGCGTCACTGGCGCGCTCGGGGGGCCGGACCGTTGAAAGGCGGGCCGCGCTGCGCCGTTTGTACGACCACTATCTGCACCAGGCGCTGCCGGCCGCCGAACTCCTCCAGCCGCAGTGGCTGACGATCACGCCCGTGCCGCCACTGCCGGCCCGGACCGGGGGGCCGCCCGCCGACCACGCGGCGGCGCTCGCCTGGTTCACCGCCGAACACCCCGCCCTGCTGCGGGCGGTCCGGCAGGCGGCGGAGACGGGGTTCGAGGCGTATGCCTGGCAGCTCGCCTGGGCGCTGACGGCGTACTCCGCTCCGCGCGGCCTGTGGCGGGACCAGTTGGCGAGCCAGCGGATCGCGCTCCGCGCGGCGGAGCGGATCGGAGACCTGGCCGGTCAGGCCACCGCCCACCGGTTGCTGGCCCGCGCCTCCACCCGGCTCGGCGACTTCGACGCGGCGGAGGAGAGCCTGCGGCGGGCCCACGAGCTCTACGGCCGGCTCGGTGACCCGCTGGGCCGTGCGCAGACGCTGCACAACCACATGGAGGTATGCCACCTGCGCAAGCGGCTGGACGAGGCGCTGGCCCACGGCGCCGAGGCGCTGCGGCTGCAACGCGAGGCCGGCCACGCGGCGGGGGAGGCGAGGACCCTGAACGCGATCGGCTGGCTGCACGCCACGGCCGGCGACTATCCCCTGGCCGTCGCCCGGTGCACCGAGGCCCTGGCCCGGCAGCGCCTCAGCGGCGACCGCAACGGCCAGGCCGCGACTCTCGACAGCCTGGGCTTCGCCTACGACCGGCTGGCCCGGCACGAGGAGGCGGTGGAGTCCTACGAGCGTGCCGTCGACCTGTTCCGGGCCTCGGCCGACCGCTACCACGAGGCGGAGACCCTGCTGCGCCTCGGCGACACCCGTGCGGCCATGGGCGACCCGTCCGCCGCGGCCGAGGTCTGGCGCCGGGCGGCATGCATCTTCGACGAACTGGGCGACCCGGCGGCCGAGGACGCGCGGGCCCGGCTGGCGGCGGCGGGCTGAGGGCGCGGCCCTCGGCGCGGAGCCAGGCCCCACAGGGCGAGGGCGCCGACGCCGGCCGCCGGCCGGTGCGGTCAGCCGGACGCTGCGCGGCTCCGGGACGCGGGTCTGTGCCGCTGGAGGGCATTTGTTTTGACCCAGCTCCGTGAGGTAGGTACGCTCAAGCCTTGTGCCTGGGGTGTGCCTGGGCTCGGGTGCGTGTCCTCAACCGCACGGCGAGTCCGTAAGTGGCCACCGCAATCTGTGTTCCTCCTGCTTCACCGCAGGGGCGTGCAGTGTTCGACACACCCGACCGCGTGGGTCGGTGAGTGTTCCAGGTTAGTTTCACGAACGGCACACAGAAACCGGAGAAGTAGTGCCTACGATCCAGCAGCTGGTCCGGAAGGGCCGGCAGGACAAGGTCGAGAAGAACAAGACGCCCGCGCTCGAGGGTTCGCCCCAGCGTCGTGGTGTCTGCACGCGTGTGTTCACGACCACCCCGAAGAAGCCGAACTCGGCGCTCCGTAAGGTCGCGCGTGTGCGTCTGACCTCCGGCATCGAGGTCACGGCCTACATCCCGGGTGAGGGGCACAACCTGCAGGAGCACTCCATCGTGCTCGTGCGTGGTGGCCGTGTGAAGGACCTGCCGGGTGTTCGTTACAAGATCATCCGCGGTTCGCTCGACACCCAGGGTGTCAAGAACCGCAAGCAGGCCCGCAGCCGCTACGGCGCCAAGAAGGAGAAGTAAGAATGCCTCGTAAGGGCCCCGCCCCGAAGCGCCCGGTCATCATCGACCCGGTCTACAGCTCTCCTCTTGTCACCTCGCTGATCAACAAGATCCTGCTCGACGGCAAGCGTTCCACCGCCGAGCGGATCGTGTACGGCGCCATGGAAGGCCTCCGCGAGAAGACCGGCGCTGACCCGGTCATCACGCTGAAGCGCGCGCTTGAGAACGTCAAGCCCTCGCTCGAGGTCAAGTCCCGCCGTGTCGGTGGCGCCACCTACCAGGTGCCGATCGAGGTCAAGCCCGGTCGTGCCGCCACCCTCTCGCTGCGCTGGATCGTGGGCTACTCCCGCGCCCGTCGCGAGAAGACCATGACCGAGCGCCTCATGAACGAGCTGCTCGACGCCTCCAACGGTCTTGGCGCTGCCGTCAAGAAGCGCGAGGACACCCACAAGATGGCCGAGTCCAACAAGGCCTTCGCGCACTACCGCTGGTAGTCGCTCTCCCCATCGAGACCG
This sequence comes from Streptomyces sp. SM10, assembly GCF_002910915.1. Taxonomy (GTDB): domain Bacteria; phylum Actinomycetota; class Actinomycetes; order Streptomycetales; family Streptomycetaceae; genus Streptomyces. Next base: position 6,369 of record NZ_NEUF01000039.1, read on the forward strand.
AGAGAAGATTGAGCCTTATGGCCACCACTTCGCTTGACCTGGCCAAGGTCCGCAACATCGGGATCATGGCCCACATCGACGCGGGCAAGACGACCACCACTGAGCGGATCCTCTTCTACACCGGCGTCTCGTACAAGATCGGTGAAGTCCACGACGGCGCTGCCACGATGGACTGGATGGAGCAGGAGCAGGAGCGCGGCATCACGATCACGTCCGCCGCGACGACCTGCCACTGGCCGCTCAATGATGTTGACCACACCATCAACATCATCGACACCCCGGGTCACGTCGACTTCACCGTCGAGGTGGAGCGTTCGCTCCGCGTCCTCGACGGTGCCGTCACCGTGTTCGACGGTGTGGCCGGCGTCGAGCCGCAGTCCGAGACCGTCTGGCGTCAGGCGGACCGCTACGGCGTGCCGCGTATCTGCTTCGTCAACAAGCTCGACCGCACCGGCGCCGAGTTCCACCGCTGCGTCGACATGATCGTCGACCGCCTCGGTGCGGTTCCGCTGGTCATGCAGCTCCCCATCGGTGCCGAAGCCGACTTCACCGGCGTCGTCGACCTCGTGTCGATGAAGGCCTTCGTGTGGTCGGACCAGGCCGCCAAGGGCGAGATGTACGACACCGTCGAGATCCCCGACACGCACAAGGAGGCCGCCGAGGAATGGCGCGGCAAGCTCCTTGAGGCCGTCGCGGAGAACGACGACGCGATGATGGAGCTGTACCTCGAGGGCAACGAGCCCACCGAGGACCAGCTGCACGAGGCGATCCGCCGGATCACCCTCGCGTCGAAGGGTTCGGCCGACTCCGTCACCGTGACCCCGGTGTTCTGTGGCACCGCGTTCAAGAACAAGGGCGTCCAGCCCCTGCTCGACGCGGTCGTCCGCTACCTGCCTTCCCCCCTGGACGTCGAGGCCATCGAGGGCCACGACGTCAAGGACCCGGAGCTGGTCATCAAGCGCAAGCCTTCGGACGACGAGCCGTTCTCCGGCCTCGCGTTCAAGATCGCGAGCGACCCGCACCTCGGCAAGCTCACCTTCGTCCGGATCTACTCCGGTCGCCTCGAGGCCGGCACCGCGGTGCTGAACTCGGTCAAGGGCAAGAAGGAGCGCATCGGCAAGATCTACCGCATGCACGCGAACAAGCGTGAGGAGATCGCGTCGGTGGGCGCCGGTGACATCGTCGCCGTCATGGGCCTGAAGCAGACCACCACGGGTGAGACGCTGTCCGACGACAAGAACCCGGTGATCCTGGAGTCCATGGACTTCCCGGCGCCGGTCATCCAGGTCGCCATCGAGCCCAAGTCCAAGGGCGACCAGGAGAAGCTGGGTGTCGCCATCCAGCGCCTCTCCGAGGAGGACCCGTCCTTCCAGGTGCACTCCGACGAGGAGACCGGCCAGACCATCATCGGTGGTATGGGTGAGCTCCACCTCGAGGTGCTCGTCGACCGCATGAAGCGCGAGTTCCGCGTCGAGGCGAACGTCGGCAAGCCGCAGGTCGCTTACCGCGAGACGATCCGCAAGACCGTCGAGCGCATCGACTTCACGCACAAGAAGCAGACTGGTGGTACCGGCCAGTTCGCGAAGGTGCAGATCGCCCTCGAGCCCATCGAGGGTGGCGACGCCTCCTACGAGTTCGTCAACAAGGTCACCGGTGGCCGCATCCCCCGTGAGTACATTCCCTCGGTGGACGCGGGTGCCCAGGAAGCCATGCAGTTCGGCATCCTGGCCGGCTACGAGATGGTCGGCGTCCGCGTCACCCTTCTCGACGGTGGTTACCACGAGGTCGACTCCTCGGAGCTCGCCTTCAAGATCGCCGGTTCGCAGGCGTTCAAGGAGGGTGCCCGCAAGGCGGGTCCCGTGCTCCTCGAGCCGATGATGGCCGTCGAGGTCACCACGCCCGAGGACTACATGGGCGATGTCATCGGCGACCTCAACTCCCGCCGTGGCCAGATCCAGGCCATGGAGGAGCGCAGCGGCGCTCGCGTCGTGAAGGGCCTCGTGCCTCTCTCGGAGATGTTCGGCTACGTCGGAGACCTCCGCAGCAAGACCTCGGGTCGCGCAAGCTACTCGATGCAGTTCGACTCCTACGCCGAGGTTCCGCGGAACGTCGCCGAGGAGATCATCGCGAAGGCCAAGGGCGAGTAACTCTTCCGAGCTCACGCTTTAGGCTTGTCACCGGAGCCCGGTAGGGCGTTCGTCGCAGCGCGGCGAATGCCCCCCGGCACCGGCATTCCAGCAAAGATCACCTGGCGCCGATGAAGCAAGGCGTACAGAACCACTCAGGAGGACCCCAGTGGCGAAGGCAAAGTTCGAGCGGACTAAGCCGCACGTCAACATCGGCACCATCGGTCACATCGACCACGGTAAGACGACCCTCACGGCCGCCATTACCAAGGTGCTGCACGACGCGTACCCGGAGCTGAACGAGGCCTCGGCCTTCGACCAGATCGACAAGGCTCCTGAGGAGCGTCAGCGCGGTATCACGATCTCGATCGCGCACGTCGAGTACCAGACGGAGTCGCGTCACTACGCGCACGTCGACTGCCCGGGTCACGCGGACTACATCAAGAACATGATCACGGGTGCGGCGCAGATGGACGGCGCCATCCTCGTGGTCGCGGCCACCGACGGCCCGATGCCGCAGACCAAGGAGCACGTGCTCCTGGCCCGCCAGGTCGGCGTTCCGTACATCGTCGTCGCCCTGAACAAGGCCGACATGGTGGACGACGAGGAGATCCTGGAGCTCGTCGAGCTCGAGGTCCGTGAGCTCCTCTCCGAGTACGAGTTCCCGGGCGACGACCTTCCGGTCGTCAAGGTCTCGGCGCTCAAGGCCCTCGAGGGCGACGCCGAGTGGGGCAAGACCGTTCTCGACCTGATGAAGGCCGTCGACGAGTCCATCCCGCAGCCCGAGCGTGACGTCGAGAAGCCGTTCCTCATGCCGATCGAGGACGTCTTCACGATCACCGGTCGCGGTACGGTCGTCACCGGCCGCATCGAGCGTGGTGTCCTGAAGGTCAACGAGACCGTCGACATCGTCGGTATCAAGACCGAGAAGACCACCACCACGGTCACCGGCATCGAGATGTTCCGCAAGCTGCTCGACGAGGGCCAGGCCGGTGAGAACGTCGGTCTGCTCCTCCGTGGCATCAAGCGCGAGGACGTCGAGCGCGGCCAGGTCATCATCAAGCCGGGTTCGGTCACGCCGCACACGGAGTTCCAGGCGCAGTCCTACATCCTGTCGAAGGACGAGGGTGGCCGTCACACCCCGTTCTTCAACAACTACCGCCCGCAGTTCTACTTCCGTACCACGGACGTGACGGGCGTTGTGACCCTTCCCGAGGGCACCGAGATGGTCATGCCGGGTGACAACACCCTCATGGACGTCGCGCTGATCCAGCCGGTCGCCATGGAAGAGGGCCTGAAGTTCGCCATCCGTGAGGGTGGCCGGACCGTGGGCGCCGGCCAGGTCACCAAGATCATCAAGTAGTCACTTGATCGTCTGACCTGGTTGCTCCGCACAGAGCACCAGAAGGGCCCCGTGCCTCTCGTGAGAGAGGTGCGGGGCCCTTCGCCGTGCGCGGGGTCCTGTCGGCGGGGGCCTCGGACGCGAAGAGTGCGGGAACCCCACGCCCCACTTCCCCCACGCCCCACTTCCCCCGCTCCCCGTCGGAGGGTGACGCCCCACGAGGTCCGCACGGAGTCGTCACAAGATCATTACGGAATGACTCGTTCTCTTGTGCGATTACGGCGTGCCGGATGAAGGTGCGAGGACGACGTCAGTGGGGGAGCGGAACAGCGTAGTGAGCACGAACATGTCATCGGAGGGCCAGCCGGACCGTGAGAGCGGGTCCTCGTCCGCGACGGACGGGTCCTCCGTGCCCGACGAGCAGTGGGCGGAGCTGGTCAGGCAGGCCGAGAGCGCCGGCTCCGACGCGCCCAAGGAACCCTCGGCCCGTGCCCGTATGGTCACCGCCAGGCTGCGCGCGCTCGACGAGGAGGCCGCCGCGGCTCAGGGCGCCGGGCGGCGCTGGGGCAGGAAGCCCAAGAAGGTGGAGCCGTGGCAGCCGGAGGGCTGGCGCACCGGTCCCGCCTGGCAGGAGGTGAACGGCCGCCCGCGGAAGCGCCGTCGACTCGCCGGGACCCTGGGCTTCATCGCGGTGCTGGGCCTTCTGGTGGTCGCGATGCGGCCGAGCCTCCTGACGGACCACCTGCCCGGCGGGGGAATCAGCCCTGACACCGACACGACGCGGCTGCTCTCGGAGACCGCGGCGCCCACCGCCGCACCGGCACGGGAGGCGCCGGACCGGCCGACCCTGGACGAGCCCTTCCGGGGTTCTCCCGCGCTCCGCTGGGCGGACGGGGCGCAGGGCATCGAGCTCCCGGCGGCCAAGGCGACCGGGGGGATGAGCAAGGACGAGGTCGCGGACGCCCTGAGCAAGACGCGCCGCCTCCTCGTCGAGTCCAACCTGGATCCGGCGGTCCTGCGCGGGGAACGACCGCGCGCGCTGCTGCAACTGCTCGATCCGCACGCGGACGGGGCACGGGAGCAGCTGGAGAAGTCGTTGTCCGAGCCGAGCGAGAAGAACGACCCGGCGATGCTCCTGTCGCGCTTCGACCCCGCCGAGGCCCGGGTGCTGGGAGACGTGGTCAAGGTCCGTGGCCGGATGACCTTCAAGGCGGGCGAGCCGGGGTCCGTGGAGGTCGACGCCGACTACAGCTTCGTCTACGCCCTGAGGAAGACCGGCGGCGACGACGTGGCGCGGACGATCGTGCGCCGACGGCTGACGACGGTGGTGTACGACCCGGAGCGGTGGGATGCGACGCGGGGCAAGCTCGCGCTCACGTCGTACGAGTCCAACGTGGGCAACACCGAGTGCGACGTCTACGACGGCTTCCTGCACCCGTGGTTCTCCGGCGAGGACCACGGGACGCCCCCCGGCGACGAGCTGATCGACCCGTACGACCGGAGTGAGTGGCCGGATCAGAAGGAGTGCGGCACGGTCACCCGCACCTGAGGGTGACGCCCAGGGCCCACGGCTCAGGCCGCCTGATCCGCCTCGGCCCGGCAGTCCCGGCAGTGACCCGGGTGGCGGGAGCGGAAGGCGCGATCGCAGCGGTCGCAGTTCTGGAGAGGGATGACGATCGTCCCCGGGCGGGTCGGCGCGAGTTCCCGCGCGCCCGGCAGCGGGGGCGGCAGAAGGCTGCTGATCCGGTGACGGAGGAGCTTGGCCGGGTGCTTGACGGGCGTGGGCAGATCGCTGGTCAGCGCGTGCCGGATGGCGTCGGGACAGGCCTCGCGCTCCAGCCATGCGGCGACCCCCGGGGCGAGGGCCGCGATGCTCTCCTCGGTCAGCGACAGCTGGGGTGAGAGCCGCCGGAGATCGCCCAGCAGGGCCGTGGCGAGCCGGTCGCGCTCCGCGTCGGCCTTCACGGGGCGGGGGAGCGGCGGTGCTGGTGCGATGCGCGCGGTGGGAGCCGGTACGCGCACGGGCGGGGGCGCCTGAGGGTTCTCGGCCGCCGGCACAGGTGGCGGCGGCGCTGCGGGGGCTTCCTGTGCGAGCGGGGTCCGGGTCACCGGAGCCGTGCGCCGCCCGCCCCTGGGACGGGGAGGCGCCGAGGTGAGGGCACCCGCCCCCGGCTGGTTGCACGAGACGGTGCGGGTGACGACACGGCCGTCGGGGAGGCGCGTGCGGCTGCGGTGCAGGTAGCCGGTCGCCTCCAGTTCGCGCAGCGCGGCGGCGATGCGGACCTCGCTCTCGGGGAAGCGCTCGGCGAGCCGCTTGATGCCGATCCGCGCCCCCGCGGGCAGCGACTGGATGTGCACGGCCAGCCCGATCGCGAGCAGCGACAGCGCGCGGTGCTGGCTGAGGTGGTTGCCGACGACGGTGAAGGCGGCGGTGTGCCGGGTGTTGTCGTGGATCACACCGGAAGTCGGCCTGATTTCCGGGGCCGTACGGGGATCTGCGCACGGGGGCGCGTTAACCTGCTGGGTATCCATCGGGAAGCCTCTTACTTCCTCGGTGGTCAGGCCCTCGATCGGGATTCCCGTCCCGGCCGGGGGCCGTCGCATGTCTGTGGTTGTCGCGGCGAGCATATGCCAGTCAACCCATCCCACATCCAGCCCAGTTGCCCGAAGTCACCCGTGTGAGTGACCAGGTGGGGGGTGGGGTCGGGTTGGGGTGGGGAGGGTCCTTTCCCGAGTCCTCAAAAGCCTTATGCGTCGTGGCCGACCGGGACGCGGCGGCCCGGGACGCGGCTCACCGGGTCGCGGGCTTCCACGATCCGGTGGAGACGGCATCCGGTCACGGAGTGTGCGCGACTTCGGCCCAGACGGTCTTGCGTGGCGCGGGGCCCCGGTCCACGCCCCACCGGTCGGCGAGCGCCTCGACGATCAGCAGCCCGCGCCCGTGCGCGGCGTCGGACACGGGGGCGGCCGTGCACGGCATCTGATCGTCACGGGTGTCGGAGACCTCGATGCGCAGCACCCCGTCGTGGTGGGCCGCCAGGCGCAGCCGGAAGTCCCGGCCTGGTACGCGGCCGTGCAACACCGCGTTGGCGGCCAACTCGGCGACGATCTGCGCGGCCCGCTCCGAGGGCAGCCCCCAGACACCGAGATGGGCGATGGCCAGAAGGCGGGCGAGGCGGGCGCTCCGCCGGGTGGGGGAGAGCAGCACGGTGAACTCCCGGGCAGGAGCGGAACGTTCGGTTCGGGTGAATTCTCGACTCATGTCACTCAGCGTGGCCATTCGGTGGCTACTCTCGGAAGAGGTGACAGCCGTACGAGCCGTCCTTGTCCGGCTGTGGCCCGGCTCGGTCCGGGCCGTACGCCGTGACGCGGTGCCGGCGGGGCACGTTGCGCACATCAGGTAGGGCCGAGGCGAGGGGGACGGGTGTGGAGGGCGTTGGTGCGGGGCGGCCGGGGCATCTGGCGGACGGCGCGGACGGCTCGTCCTGGGACAGCGGTCTCGAGGACGACTCCGGCGCGGTGATGAAGGCGGTGGGTCGCCAGATCAAACTCTGGCGGGAAGCGGCGGGCCTGCGCCAGGCGGAGCTGGGTGCCGCCATCGGGTACAGCGAGGAGATGGTCTCCTGCGTCGAGCGCGGCAGACGTGCTCCGAAACCCGAGTTCCTGGACAGCGCGGACCGGGTCCTGGAGGCGGGCGGGAAGCTGGCCGCCATGCGGGGCGACGTGGCGGAGGCCCGCTATCCGAAGAAGGTGCGGGACCTGGCGCGGCTGGAGCGAGAGGCTGTCGAGCTCGGCGCGTACGGCAACCACAACATGCACGGGTTGCTTCAGACCGAGGAGTATGCGCGGGCGCTCTTCGAGATGAGGCGGCCCGCACTGTCCCCGGACGACCTCGACCGGTTCGTCTCGGCCCGTATGGCCCGGCAGGAGATCTTCACCAGGTCGCCGCTCGTGACCCTCACCTTCATCCAGGAGGAGGTCACACTGAGACGTCCACTCGGCGGTCGGGCGGTACTGCGCCGTCAGCTGGAACACCTTCTGGAAGTGGCCCAGTTGAGACATGTCGAGTTCCAGGTGATGCCGACCGACCGGGAGGACCACGCAGGGATGGGCGGTGAGGTGCAGGTGCTGAAGCTCAGAGAGGGGACAGCAGTCGGTTTCTCCGAGGCCCAGCTCACTACGCGCCTGGTCTCCGCCCCGAAAGAGGTCCACCTGCTCGAACTTCGGTATGGAATCATCCGGTCGCAGGCTCTCAGCCCACGGGAGTCGCTGGCATTCGTCGAGAAAGCACTGGGTGAGACATGAGTTTCCAGTCCTCAGAGAACTCTGCCGAGTTGCGCTGGTCCAAGAGCAGCTACAGCGGCAGTAACAACAACGACTGCGTAGAGGTCGCCGCCACGCCCCGCGCGGTCCACGTCCGTGACTCCAAGGACGTACCGGGCCCGCAGCTCGGGTTCACCGCCGAGGCGTGGGCCGACTTCGTGGCGTACGCGACGGGAAGCTGAAACCTTCCGCCGAGGCGGCGGCCAAGGGCCAGGTGCGGGGCAGGCGCACCATGTACACGTCCACCGGGTCCTCGTGCTCCGTGGTGAAGCCGTGCCGCTCGTACAGTCGGCGGGCCGCGCTGCCCTGGAGGACCTGGAGGCGGACCGGGGCGCGCTCGGCATCCGTACGGGCCAGAAGGCCGGCCAGGACCTCCGTGCCGATGCCACGGCCCTGGAGTTCCGGCGTGAGGTAGAAGCTCTCCAGCCACCAGCCGTCGCTCTCGTGCGGGCGCAGGGCGACACAGCCCGAGAACGCCCCGTCGAGCTCCACGATCTCGGTCTGCCCGGGTTCGTAACCGTCCCGCAGGCGCTGCCGGACTCGGTGCTCGTCGTACCGGCCCAGGCGTTCCAGGTCGGGGCGCATCACGACGGCCCGCAGCTCGGCGATGGCCTCGACGTCCTCGGGCACGGCGGGGCGCAGGCGCCAGGCCTGGACAGGGGCGTGAGTGGACATGGGCCGGATTCAATCAAAGGGGTCCGGCCACGACTGCGGGCGGACCCCTGCTGCCTCGGGAAACGGGCTACGCGACGACGTCCTCGGCCGATACGGCAGTCACGGCACGGGCCAGCATGCCAAAGCCGCTGACCATGCCCCGATCCGGCGACATTCCGAACGGCTGGGCGGGCGCCCGGGCGAATGGGTTCACGTGCTGTGCGCCGGTGCGTGTGTTTGACCCGTCCCTCACAGGGGGTAAGATCCCCGGCCCGATTGGCCAGGCCCCCGAGCCGTGTGGCACACTAGCCAGGTTGCTCGGTTGAGTGTCAATGCTGCGCGCCTCCCGCCGGGAGGACCGGAAGCGAGTCCCACAGTACTCGTCGACCCCCAGGGTCGGACGTACGGGAATCTTTCGGGAAGCGTCAGTGGGGCACTGACCAGGCACCCGGTGGGGTTTCGCCCCCGGCAGCGTGGTTTCGGCCCGCACCCCCTTGGTTGGGAAATCCTTCGGGAGATCTTCGTAGAGGGGATGCGACACGCCCGACCGCGTGGGTCGGAGGCGGAGTTAAGAGAACTCCCGGGTTCCAGAGCGTTATGAGAGACAGGACTACTAGTAGCCATGGCGGGACAGAAGATCCGCATCCGGCTCAAGGCCTACGACCACGAGGTCATCGACTCCTCGGCGAAGAAGATCGTCGAGACGGTGACCCGCACTGGTGCGTCGGTCGCGGGCCCGGTGCCGCTGCCCACTGAGAAGAACGTGTACTGCGTCATCAAGTCGCCGCACAAGTACAAGGACTCTCGCGAGCACTTCGAGATGCGCACGCACAAGCGCCTCATCGACATTCTCGACCCCACCCCGAAGACGGTTGACTCGCTGATGCGTCTCGACCTGCCGGCTGGCGTCGACATCGAGATCAAGCTCTGAAGGGACGGGCCGAGATGAGCAAGAACATCAAGGGCGTCCTGGGCGAGAAGCTCGGCATGACCCAGGTCTGGGACGAGAACAACCGGGTTGTCCCGGTGACCGTCGTCAAGGCCGGTCCGTGCGTCGTGACGCAGGTCCGTACGAACGACAGCGACGGCTACGAGTCGGTGCAGATCGCCTTCGGCGAGATCGACCCGCGCAAGGTGAACAAGCCCCTCAAGGGTCACTTCGCCAAGGCCGACGTCACCCCGCGCCGCCACCTGGTGGAGCTCCGCACCCCTGACGCCAGCGAGTACACGCTGGGCCAGGAGGTCACTGCCGAGGTGTTCGAGTCCGGCGTCAAGGTTGACGTCACGGGCAAGAGCAAGGGCAAGGGCTTCGCCGGTGTCATGAAGCGTCACAACTTCAAGGGCCTCGGCGCCGGACACGGCGTCCAGCGCAAGCACCGTTCCCCCGGTTCGATCGGTGGCTGCGCCACCCCTGGGCGTGTCTTCAAGGGCATGCGCATGGCCGGTCGGATGGGTAACGAGCGCGTCACCACCCAGAACCTGACCATCCACGCGGTTGACGCGGAGAAGGGTCTGCTGCTCATCAAGGGCGCAGTCCCCGGTCCGAACGGCGGCCTCGTCCTGGTCCGTACCGCGGCCAAGGGGGCTTGAGGTAATGAGCACCATTGACATCCTTTCGCCGGCAGGCGACAAGGCCGGTACCGTCGAGCTCCCCGCGGAGATCTTCGACGCGAAGACCAGCGTTCCGCTGATCCACCAGGTCGTTGTCGCACAGCTGGCAGCTGCCCGTCAGGGCACGCACAAGACCAAGCGTCGTGGCGAAGTCCGTGGTGGTGGCCGCAAGCCGTACCGCCAGAAGGGCACCGGCCGCGCGCGCCAGGGTTCGACCCGTGCGCCGCAGTTCGCCGGCGGTGGCGTCGTCCACGGCCCGCAGCCGCGTGACTACTCGCAGCGCACCCCGAAGAAGATGAAGGCCGCCGCCCTGCGCGGTGCCCTCTCGGACCGGGCGCGTCACTCCCGCATCCACGTCGTCACCGGCGTGGTCGAGGGTGGGATCTCCACCAAGGCCGCCAAGACGCTGTTCGGCAAGATCTCGGAGCGCAGCAACCTGCTCCTGGTCGTCGACCGCGCCGACGAGGCCGCGTGGCTGTCCGCGCGCAACCTGCCCCAGGTGCACATCCTGGAGCCGGGCCAGCTGAACACGTACGACGTGATCGTCTCTGACGACGTGGTCTTCACCCAGGCCGCTTTCGAGTCCTTCGTGTCTGGCCCCCAGACCGCTGAGACCGAAGGGAGCGCCGCCTGATGAGTGAGGCGACCGTTACCAGCAAGACCTACTCGGACCCGCGTGACGTTCTCGTCAAGCCGGTTGTTTCCGAGAAGAGCTACGCGCTGCTCGACGAGAACAAGTACACGTTCATCGTCGCGCCCGGCTCCAACAAGACCCAGATCAAGCAGGCCGTGGAAGCGGTCTTCTCGGTCAAGGTCACCGGGGTCAACACGATCAACCGGCAGGGTAAGCGCAAGCGCACCAAGACCGGCTTCGGCAAGCGCGCCGACACGAAGCGCGCCATCGTGACCCTCGCCGAGGGCGACCGTATCGACATCTTCGGCGGCCCGACCTCCTGACGGAGGTCGAGTCGTCCGGAATCGGACGAGGACTGAGAAATGGGTATCCGCAAGTACAAGCCGACGACCCCGGGCCGTCGTGGCTCCAGCGTCGCCGACTTTGTCGAGATCACGCGGTCCACGCCGGAGAAGTCGCTGGTCCGCCCCCTGCACAGCAAGGGCGGCCGTAACAACGCCGGTCGTGTGACCGTTCGCCACCAGGGCGGTGGCCACAAGCGCGCCTACCGAGTGATCGACTTCCGTCGTCACGACAAGGACGGCGTGCCGGCCAAGGTCGCGCACATCGAGTACGACCCCAACCGCACCGCGCGCATCGCGCTGCTGCACTACGCGGACGGCGAGAAGCGTTACATCGTCGCCCCCCGTGGTCTGTCGCAGGGTGACCGCGTCGAGAACGGGCCGACCGCAGACATCAAGCCGGGCAACAACCTGGCGCTGCGCAACATCCCGGTCGGTACGACCATCCACGCCATCGAGATCCGTCCCGGTGGCGGCGCGAAGTTCGCCCGTTCCGCGGGTGCCTCCGTGCAGCTGCTGGCGAAGGAGGGCACGATGGCCCACCTTCGTATGCCTTCCGGCGAGATCCGGCTGGTCGACGCCCGCTGCCGCGCCACGATCGGTGAGGTCGGCAACGCCGAGCAGTCGAACATCAACTGGGGCAAGGCCGGCCGCATGCGCTGGAAGGGCGTTCGCCCGACCGTCCGCGGTGTCGCGATGAACCCGGTTGACCACCCGCACGGTGGTGGTGAAGGCAAGACCTCCGGTGGACGTCACCCGGTCTCGCCGTGGGGTCAGAAGGAGGGTCGTACTCGCTCGCCGAAGAAGGCATCGAGCAAGTACATCGTCCGCCGCCGCAAGACGAACAAGAAGCGCTAGGAGCGGGTTTAGATGCCGCGCAGTCTCAAGAAGGGGCCCTTCGTCGACGGCCACCTCATCAAGAAGGTGGACGTACAGAACGAGGCAGGCACCAAGAACGTCATCAAGACCTGGTCCCGTCGCTCGATGATCGTCCCGGCAATGCTGGGCCACACCATCGCGGTGCACAACGGCAAGATCCACGTCCCGGTGTTCGTCACCGAGTCGATGGTCGGCCACAAGCTCGGCGAGTTCTCGCCGACTCGCACCTTCCGCGGCCACGTCAAGGACGACCGGAAGTCGAAGCGCCGCTAAGCGCGGGGTGGAAACGACTATGACTTACACCGAAGGGACAACCATGGAAGCCAGGGCCCAGGCGCGGTACATCCGCGTCACGCCCATGAAGGCCCGCCGCGTGGTGGACCTCATCCGTGGCATGGATGCCACGGAGGCTCAGGCGGTCCTGCGTTTCGCCCCGCAGGCCGCGAGCGTGCCGGTTGGCAAGGTGCTGGACAGCGCCATCGCCAACGCTGCACACAACTACGACCACACCGACGCCTCTTCGCTGGTCATCAGCGAGGCGTACGTGGACGAGGGCCCGACCCTGAAGCGGTTCCGTCCGCGTGCCCAGGGCCGTGCCTACCGGATCCGTAAGCGGACCAGCCACATCACCGTGGTCGTCAGCAGCAAGGAAGGAACCCGGTAATGGGCCAGAAGGTTAACCCGCATGGGTTCCGACTCGGCATTACCACGGACTTCAAGTCCCGTTGGTACGCCGACAAGCTGTACAAGGACTACGTCAAGGAAGACGTCGCCATTCGTCGCATGATGACGAAGGGCATGGAGCGGGCCGGCATCTCGAAGGTCGAGATCGAGCGCACCCGCGACCGCGTCCGCGTTGACATCCACACCGCCCGCCCGGGCATCGTCATCGGTCGCCGTGGCGCCGAGGCCGACCGCATCCGTGGCGAGCTGGAGAAGCTGACCGGCAAGCAGGTCCAGCTGAACATCCTCGAGGTCAAGAACCCCGAGGTGGACGCTCAGCTGGTGGCCCAGGCCGTCGCCGAGCAGCTCTCCTCCCGCGTCTCCTTCCGTCGTGCCATGCGTAAGAGCATGCAGAGCACGATGAAGGCCGGCGCCAAGGGCATCAAGATCCAGTGCGGTGGCCGCCTCGGCGGCGCCGAGATGTCCCGCTCGGAGTTCTACCGCGAGGGCCGCGTGCCCCTGCACACGCTCCGTGCGAACGTCGACTACGGCTTCTTCGAGGCCAAGACGACCTTCGGCCGCATCGGTGTGAAGGTCTGGATCTACAAGGGCGACGTCAAGAACATCGCCGAGGTCCGCGCCGAGAACGCAGCGGCTCGCGCCGGCAACCGTCCGGCTCGTGGCGGCGCTGACCGCCCGGCCGGCCGTGGTGGCCGTGGTGGCGAGCGCGGCGGTCGCGGCCGCAAGCCGCAGCAGTCCGCGCCGGCAGCCGAGGCCCCCAAGGCCGACGCTCCCGCCGCCGCTGCTCCGGCTGAGAGCACCGGAACGGAGGCCTGACCGAAATGCTGATCCCCCGTAGGGTCAAGCACCGCAAGCAGCACCACCCGAAGCGCAGCGGTATGTCCAAGGGTGGCACGCAGGTTGCGTTCGGCGAGTACGGCATCCAGGCGCTGTCCCCGGCGTACGTGACGAACCGCCAGATCGAGGCAGCTCGTATCGCGATGACCCGCCACATCAAGCGTGGCGGCAAGGTCTGGATCAACATCTACCCGGACCGCCCCCTGACGAAGAAGCCTGCCGAGACCCGCATGGGTTCCGGTAAGGGTTCTCCCGAGTGGTGGATCGCGAACGTCAAGCCCGGTCGGGTGATGTTCGAGCTGTCCTACCCGAACGAGAAGATTGCTCGTGAGGCGCTCACCCGCGCTGCTCACAAGCTTCCGATGAAGTGCCGGATCGTTCGGCGCGAGGCAGGTGAGTCGTGATGTCGGCCGGTACCAAGGCGTCCGAGCTGCGCGAGCTGGGCAACGAGGAGCTTCTCAACAAGCTCCGCGAGGCCAAGGAAGAGCTGTTCAACCTCCGCTTCCAGGCGGCGACCGGACAGCTCGAGAACCACGGTCGGCTCAAGTCCGTCCGTAAGGACATCGCCCGGATCTACACCCTGATGCGCGAGCGCGAGCTGGGCATCGAGACGGTGGAGAGCGTCTGATGAGCGAGAGCACTGTGACTGAGACCAAGAAGACCGACCGCGGTTTCCGTAAGACCCGCGAGGGTCTGGTCGTCAGCGACAAGATGGACAAGACCGTCGTCGTCGCTGTCGAGGACCGCGTCAAGCACGCGCTGTACGGCAAGGTCATCCGCCGTACGAACAAGCTCAAGGCCCACGACGAGCAGAACGCTGCAGGCGTCGGCGACCGCGTCATCATCATGGAGACGCGTCCGCTGTCCGCCACGAAGCGCTGGCGCATCGTCGAGATCCTCGAGAAGGCCAAGTAATTCCTGAGGGGTTTCCCTCAGGTCAGTTCCGCCAGGCTCGGTGAGGGAGCTCCGTAAGTCACTTACGGAGCTCCCCGCCGGGAACCGGCAGACGATCAGGAGATAGACGTGATCCAGCAGGAGTCGCGACTGCGCGTCGCCGACAACACGGGTGCGAAGGAAATTCTCACCATCCGTGTTCTCGGTGGCTCGGGTCGCCGCTACGCGGGCATCGGTGACGTCATCGTCGCCACCGTCAAGGACGCGATCCCCGGTGGCAACGTGAAGAAGGGTGACGTCGTCAAGGCCGTCATCGTTCGCACCGTCAAGGAGCGTCGCCGTCCGGATGGCTCGTACATCCGCTTCGACGAGAACGCCGCTGTCATTCTCAAGAACGACGGCGACCCCCGCGGCACCCGTATCTTCGGCCCCGTGGGCCGAGAGCTGCGCGAGAAGAAGTTCATGAAGATCATCTCGCTCGCGCCGGAGGTGCTGTAAGCATGAAGATCAAGAAGGGCGACCTGGTTCAGGTCATCACCGGTAAGGACAAGGGCAAGCAGGGCAAGGTCATCGTTGCCTTCCCCGCTCAGGACCGCGTCCTCGTCGAGGGTGTCAACCGGGTCAAGAAGCACACCAAGGCCGGTCAGACGGCTCGCGGTTCGCAGACGGGTGGCATTGTCACCACCGAGGCCCCGATTCACGTCAGCAACGTACAGCTGGTCGTGGAGAAGGACGGCAACAAGGTCGTCACCCGCGTCGGCTACCGCTTTGACGACGAGGGCAAGAAGATCCGCGTTGCCAAGCGGACCGGTGAGGACATCTGATGACGACCACCACTGCGCCGCGTCTCAAGACGCGCTACCGCGAGGAAATCGCCGGCAAGCTGCGTGAGGAGTTCTCGTACGAGAACGTCATGCAGGTTCCGGGTCTGGTCAAGATCGTGGTCAACATGGGTGTGGGCGACGCCGCCCGCGACTCCAAGCTGATCGACGGGGCCGTCAAGGACCTCACCACGATCACCGGTCAGAAGCCGGCCGTCACGAAGGCCCGCAAGTCGATCGCGCAGTTCAAGCTGCGCGAGGGGCAGCCGATCGGCTGCCACGTCACCCTCCGTGGTGACCGCATGTGGGAGTTCCTGGACCGTACGCTGTCGCTCGCGCTTCCGCGTATCCGTGACTTCCGTGGCCTGTCGCCGAAGCAGTTCGACGGCCGTGGCAACTACACCTTCGGTCTCACGGAGCAGGTCATGTTCCACGAGATCGACCAGGACAAGATCGACCGGGTCCGGGGCATGGACATCACCGTGGTCACCACGGCGACCAACGACGACGAGGGTCGTGCCCTGCTTCGTCACCTCGGCTTCCCGTTCAAGGAGAACTGACCGTGGCGAAGAAGGCTCTGATCGCTAAGGCCGCCCGCAAGCCGAAGTTCGGCGTCCGGGGTTACACCCGGTGCCAGCGCTGCGGCCGGCCCCACTCCGTCTACCGCAAGTTCGGCCTCTGCCGCGTGTGCCTTCGTGAGATGGCTCACCGTGGCGAGCTGCCGGGCGTGACCAAGAGCTCCTGGTAATTCTCCGTCGCCTCCGGGCGTCAGAGGACCAGAAAGCTCTCGGTAAGTATCCGGTCGGCAGGAGCCCCGCTCTTCATGCCGTAGGCTAGAAGGGTTGGGCGCCTGCCGCCCTGACCGACTTACTACGCCGTAGGTCCCCGCACCGCACCCGTCCCGCCACTGAGTGGGGAGAGGGATGGCGCATACAGGAAACCCCGGCGAGAGAGGCCGAAGGCCAACTCATGACCATGACTGATCCCATCGCAGACATGCTCACGCGTCTGCGTAACGCGAACTCGGCGTATCACGACGATGTCGCCATGCCGCACAGCAAGATCAAGTCGCACATCGCGGAGATCCTCCAGCAGGAGGGCTTCATCACCGGCTGGAAGGTCGAGGACGCCGAGGTCGGCAAGAGCCTCGTTCTCGAGCTGAAGTTCGGGCCGAACCGCGAGCGTTCGATCGCCGGCATCAAGCGCATCTCGAAGCCGGGTCTGCGTGTGTACGCAAAGTCCACCAACCTGCCGAAGGTTCTCGGCGGCCTGGGCGTGGCGATCATCTCCACGTCCCACGGCCTCCTGACCGGCCAGCAGGCAGGCAAGAAGGGCGTAGGTGGGGAAGTCCTCGCCTACGTCTGGTAGTCGGGAAAGGAAGGAAAGCTCATGTCGCGAATCGGCAAGCTCCCCATCCAGGTTCCCGCCGGTGTGGACGTCACCATCGATGGCCGTACGGTCGCGGTGAAGGGCCCCAAGGGTTCCCTCTCGCACACCGTCGCCGCGCCGATCGAGGTCACCAAGGGTGAGGACGGCGTGCTCAGCGTCGTCCGCCCGAACGACGAGCGTCAGAACAAGGCCCTTCACGGCCTGTCCCGCACGCTGGTGGCGAACATGATCACCGGTGTGACCCAGGGATACAGCAAGGCGCTCGAGATCAGTGGTGTCGGTTACCGCGTCCAGGCGAAGGGCTCCAACCTGGAGTTCGCCCTGGGCTACAGCCACCCGATCCTCATCGAGGCTCCGGAAGGCATCACCTTCAAGGTCGAGTCGCCCACGAAGCTCAGCGTCGAGGGCATCGACAAGCAGAAGGTCGGCGAGGTAGCCGCCAACATCCGCAAGCTGCGGAAGCCCGACCCGTACAAGGCCAAGGGCGTCAAGTACGCCGGCGAGGTCATCCGGCGCAAGGTCGGAAAGGCTGGTAAGTAGCCATGGCATACGGTGTGAAGATCGCCAAGGGCGACGCGTACAAGCGTGCCGCTCTCAAGCGGCGCCATATCCGCGTCCGCAAGCACATCTCCGGTTCGCCGGAGCGTCCCCGCTTGGTCGTGACGCGTTCCAACCGTCACATCGTCGCCCAGGTCATCGACGACATCGCGGGCCACACGCTCGCGTCGGCGTCGACCCTGGACACGTCGATCCGTGGTGCGGAGGGCGACAAGAGCGCCCAGGCCAAGCAGGTCGGTGCCCTGGTCGCCGAGCGTGCCAAGGCTGCAGGCGTCGAGGCCGTCGTGTTTGACCGCGGCGGTAACCAGTACGCCGGGCGGATTGCCGCTCTGGCTGACGCCGCCCGTGAAGCCGGGCTGAAGTTCTAAGCCCCGGTTCCTACGCACAGCGGACGTAACAGAGAGAGGTAAATCCAATGGCTGGACCCCAGCGCCGCGGAAGCGGTGCCGGTGGCGGCGAGCGGCGGGACCGGAAGGGCCGTGACGGTGCTGCGGCCGAGAAGACCGCGTACGTCGAGCGCGTCGTCGCGATCAACCGCGTCGCCAAGGTAGTGAAGGGTGGTCGTCGCTTCAGCTTCACCGCGCTGGTCGTGGTGGGCGATGGTGACGGCACCGTCGGTGTCGGATACGGCAAGGCCAAGGAAGTTCCCGCGGCCATCGCCAAGGGCGTCGAAGAGGCCAAGAAGAGCTTCTTCAAGGTCCCGCGTATCCAGGGCACCATCCCTCACCCGATCCAGGGCGAGAAGGCTGCGGGCGTCGTCCTGCTCAAGCCTGCTTCCCCCGGTACCGGTGTGATCGCGGGTGGCCCGGTGCGCGCCGTTCTGGAGTGCGCCGGCGTTCACGACATCCTGTCGAAGTCGCTCGGTTCTTCGAACCCGATCAACATCGTGCACGCGACCGTGGCGGCCCTCCAGGGCCTGCAGCGTCCCGAGGAGATCGCGGCTCGCCGCGGTCTGCCCCTCGAGGACGTCGCCCCCGCGGCTCTGCTCCGTGCGCGTGCGGGAGCGGGTGCGTAATGGCTCGCCTCAAGATCACGCAGACGAAGTCGTACATCGGCAGCAAGCAGAACCACCGCGACACCCTGCGTTCGCTCGGGCTCAAGCGCCTGAACGACTCGGTTGTCAAGGAGGACCGCCCCGAGTTCCGCGGAATGGCCAACGCCGTCCGCCACCTCGTGACGGTTGAGGAGGTTGACTGACATGGCGGAGAACAGCCCGCTGAAGGCCCACAACCTCCGGCCTGCCCCGGGCGCCAAGACCGCCAAGACCCGTGTGGGTCGTGGTGAGGCGTCCAAGGGTAAGACCGCAGGCCGTGGTACCAAGGGTACGAAGGCTCGTTACCAGGTTCCGGAGCGCTTCGAGGGTGGCCAGATGCCCCTCCATATGCGTCTCCCGAAGCTCAAGGGCTTCAAGAACCCGTTCCGCACGGAGTACCAGGTCGTGAACCTGGACAAGCTCTCGACGCTCTACCCCGAGGGTGGAGAGGTCACGGTGGCCGACCTGGTCGCCAAGGGCGCTGTGCGCAACAACCACCTCGTCAAGGTCCTCGGACAGGGCGAGATCTCCGTGGCGCTGCAGGTTTCGGTTGACGCCGTCTCCGGCTCCGCCAAGGAGAAGATCGCCGCCGCGGGCGGCACCGTCACCGAACTCGTCTGAGACAACTCGGACAGGTCTGTGGCCTGAACACCCGACCGGGGATGCCTCTCATTTGGGGCATCCCCGGTTGGTCGTTCCTAGGGGGGCATGTCCGCCGGTAAGGTGGCGTGCGTTGTTGATGTGGTAAGTCCCGGGCAAGCGCCCGGGTTCCTTTGGCTGTTACGTAACCGTCGATCCTCAAGACCGTCACCTCACGCTTTTGCGCGGGGGTCGCAGGAGGCACCGTGCTCACCGCGTTCGCCCGGGCGTTCAAGACGCCCGACCTGCGCAAGAAGCTGCTCTTCACGCTCGGCATCATCGTGCTCTACCGTCTCGGGGCGCACATTCCCGTACCGGGGGTGAGCTACGAGAACGTCCAGACCTGTGTCGACCAGGCAAGCAAGGGCAACAACAGCCTCTTCGGTCTGGTCAACATGTTCAGCGGTGGTGCACTGCTGCAGATCACGATCTTCGCGCTCGGCATCATGCCGTACATCACGGCCAGCATCATTCTTCAGCTGCTGACCGTCGTCATCCCCAGGCTCGAAGCCCTCAAGAAGGAGGGGCAGTCGGGCACGGCCAAGATCACGCAGTACACGCGTTATCTGACCGTCGCGCTGGCCATCCTCCAGGGCACCGGCCTGGTGGCGACCGCCCGCAGCGGCGCGCTCTTCAGCGGCTGCCCCGTCGCCGACCAGATCGTGCCCAACCAGTCGATCTTCACGACCATCGTCATGGTGATCACCATGACCGCCGGCACCGCCTGCGTCATGTGGCTCGGTGAGCTCATCACCGACCGCGGCATCGGCAACGGCATGTCGATCCTGATGTTCATCTCGATCGCCGCCAGCTTCCCCGGCGCCCTGTGGGCCATCAAGCAGAGCGGCAAGCTGGCCGACGGATGGATCGAGTTCATCACGGTCATCCTCATCGGCTTCGTGATGGTCGGTCTCGTCGTCTTCGTCGAGCAGGCCCAGCGACGGGTCCCCGTGCAGTACGCGAAGCGGATGATCGGACGCCGGTCCTACGGTGGTACGTCCACTTACATCCCGCTGAAGGTCAACCAGGCGGGTGTGATTCCCGTCATCTTCGCTTCTTCGCTGCTCTACATTCCTGCTCTAATCGTTCAGTTCTCCAACTCCACCGCGGGCTGGGCGACCTGGATTCAGAACCACTTCGTCAAGGGCGACCACCCGTACTACATCGCGACGTACTTCCTGTTGATCGTGTTCTTCGCATTCTTCTATGTGGCGATCTCGTTCAACCCCGAGGAAGTCGCCGACAACATGAAGAAGTATGGTGGCTTCATCCCGGGTATCCGGGCAGGTCGACCTACCGCCGAGTATCTGAGCTACGTGCTCAACCGGATCACTTGGCCGGGCTCGCTGTACCTGGGTCTGATCGCTCTGGTGCCGACGATGGCGTTGGCAGGCTTCGGTGGCGCTAACCAGAACTTCCCGTTCGGCGGGACGAGCATCCTGATCATCGTGGGTGTGGGTCTGGAGACCGTGAAGCAGATCGAGAGTCAGCTCCAGCAGCGCAATTACGAAGGGTTCCTCCGCTGATGCGAATCGTCCTCGTCGGGCCGCCCGGTGCCGGTAAGGGAACGCAGGCCGCGTTCCTTGCCGCGAATCTCTCGATTCCGCACATCTCCACGGGCGACCTCTTCCGCGCCAACATCAGCCAGGGCACCGACCTTGGCAAGCAGGCC
This sequence comes from Streptomyces sp. SM10, assembly GCF_002910915.1. GTDB lineage: Bacteria > Actinomycetota > Actinomycetes > Streptomycetales > Streptomycetaceae > Streptomyces. The sequence continues at coordinate 26,806 of NZ_NEUF01000039.1, forward strand.
CGTGCCTACATGGACGCGGGTCAGCTGGTGCCGGACGAAGTCACCATCGCGATGGCCAAGGACCGCATGGCCCAGGCGGATGCCGAGAACGGCTTCCTCCTGGACGGCTTCCCCCGCAACGTGGGGCAGGCCGCGGCGCTCGACGAGATGCTTCTCAGCGAGGGCGTCAAGCTGGACGCGGTTCTTGACCTCGAGGTCCCCGAGGACGAGGTGGTCAAGCGCATCGCGGGCCGCCGTATCTGCCGGAACGACAGCGCGCACGTCTTCCACGTGACGTACAACCCGTCGAAGACCGAAGGCGTCTGTGACGCCTGCGGCGGCGAGCTGTACCAGCGGGACGACGACACCGAGGAGACGGTCCGGACCCGTCTCGAGGTCTACCACACGCAGACCGAGCCGATCATCGACTACTACCGGTCCCAGGGCCTGGTCGTGACGATCTCCGCGCTCGGCAAGGTCACCGAGGTGACCGAGCGGGCCATGGAGGCTCTCAAGAAGTCCGACGAGGGCTGACCCCCTCCGTCTCCACCTCTGCAGCCGGCCGCGGCGCCCTCGGGCGTCGCGGCCGATTGTTTGCGCCGTATCGTGGGGTACGGCCCGACATCCACCTCCGCACCCAGAAAGGCGCCCAGCGATGGTGCAGATCAAGACCCCCGAGCAGATCGCGAAGATGCGCGAGGCGGGCCTCGTCGTCGCTGCCGTTCACGCCGCCACGCGCGAGGCGGCCGTCCCCGGGGCCACCACGAGGGACCTGGACGAGGTCGCCCGCAAGGTGATCGCCGACCACGGCGCGAAGTCGAACTTCCTGGGCTACGGCGGATTTCCCGCCACCATCTGCACCTCGGTGAACGAGGTCGTCGTGCACGGCATCCCGGACGAGAAGACCGTTCTCAAGGACGGCGACATCATCTCGATCGACGCCGGCGCGATCATCGACGGCTGGCACGGGGACGCCGCGTACACCGCGTTCGTGGGCACCGGTCACGCTCCTGAGCTCGTCGAGCTCTCCCGGGTGACCGAGGAGTCCATGTGGGCCGGGATCGCCGCGATGAAGGTGAACAACCGGCTCGTCGACATCTCGAAGGCCATCGAGTCCTACATCCGTCGCCAGCCCCGGCCGGCGACCGGCAAGTACGGGATCATCGAGGACTACGGCGGCCACGGCATCGGCACCGAGATGCACATGGACCCGCACCTGCTGAACTACGTCTCCCGCAAGCGCGGCAAGGGGATCAAGCTGGTCCCGGGCGTCTGCCTGGCCATCGAGCCCATGGTGTCGCTGGGCACGGCGCAGACGAAGGTCCTCGCCGACGAGTGGACGGTCCTGACGACCGACGGCACCTGGTCCTCGCACTGGGAGCACTCGATCGCGCTGACGGAGCAGGGCCCGCTGGTCCTGACCGCCCCGGACTGCGGCCGCGCGAAGCTCGCGCAGTACGGCGTCGAGGCCGCTCCCGACCCGCTGGGCTGAGGACCGTACGGCTGATCCGTGTCTAAGGATCAGGCTAAGTGGGCAAACTTGACGGATTCGTCTTTTGGAGTCCGCTGACGTAGACTGACTCGTCGGCTCTCGTGCATCAGTGTGTCCGTATGTCTGGACGCCGGATGGTGTGAGTCGATCAAGGTAGCCGATTCGAAGGGCGAAGCGTGGCCAAGAAGCAAGGTGCCATCGAAATTGAGGGCACCGTGATCGAGTCCCTCCCGAACGCCATGTTCAAGGTGGAACTCCAGAACGGTCACAAAGTCCTCGCGCACATCAGCGGCAAGATGCGGATGCACTACATCCGCATCCTCCCGGATGACCGGGTCGTCGTGGAGCTGTCTCCCTACGACCTGACGCGTGGCCGGATCGTCTACCGGTACAAGTAGATCTTGCCGCCATCCCGCTTCGGCGTGGTGTGGGCACTGACCCGGAGAACCTGACATCCCATGAAGGTCAAGCCGAGCGTCAAGAAGATCTGCGACAAGTGCAAGGTGATCCGCCGTCACGGCCGGGTCATGGTCATCTGCGACAACCTGCGCCACAAGCAGCGCCAGGGCTGACGCACGACCCCCTGCATCTCGCAGTTCTTCGCGCGACGCACGTAAACGTACATACGCAGAGCCCGTCCACGCTTCGGCTGACGACACCTCCGGCGGGGGCCGGGGACCTGGGCGTACCACCTCCTCCCACGCGGTCGAGGTCGGCGTCCGGGAGCGGCACTGCGGAAGACCCCCGACATAACAACTGGAGCCATTGAATGGCACGCGTTTCAGGTGTTGACATCCCGCGCGAAAAGCGCGTGGAGGTTGCCCTCACCTACGTCTTCGGCATCGGGCGTACCCGGTCCAAGGAGATCCTCGCCACCACCGGCGTGAACCCCAACACCCGCGTTCGTGACCTGGCCGAAGAGGACCTGGTCAAGATCCGCGAGTACGTGGACGCCAACCTCCGCACCGAGGGTGACCTTCGCCGCGAGATCCAGGGCGACATTCGCCGCAAGATCGAGATCGGCTGCTACCAGGGCATCCGCCACCGTCGTGGCCTGCCCGTCCACGGTCAGCGCACCAGCACCAACGCGCGTACCCGTAAGGGCCCGCGTCGCGCCATCGCCGGTAAGAAGAAGCCGGGCAAGAAGTAGTCCTCAGCGGACGCACTGCGGATATCCGGGTCACCGGACGTCCGCGGAAACCAGCGGTCTTCGCTGTAGGACCGATCACCTCCCCTCTCCATCTGGAGTCAAGACATGCCCCCCAAGGGTCGTCAGGGCGCAGCCAAGAAGGTGCGTCGCAAGGAAAAGAAGAACGTCGCTCACGGCCACGCGCACATCAAGAGCACGTTCAACAACACGATCGTCTCGATCACGGACCCCTCGGGCAACGTGATCTCCTGGGCCTCCGCCGGCCACGTCGGCTTCAAGGGCTCGCGCAAGTCCACCCCCTTCGCCGCGCAGATGGCCGCCGAGTCGGCCGCCCGCCGCGCGCAGGAGCACGGCATGCGCAAGGTCGACGTCTTCGTCAAGGGTCCCGGCTCCGGCCGTGAGACCGCGATCCGCTCCCTCCAGGCCACGGGCCTCGAGGTCGGTTCGATCCAGGACGTCACCCCGACGCCGCACAACGGCTGCCGTCCGCCGAAGCGTCGCCGCGTCTGATCCGTCACGGCCGGTGACGGCCGTGCGGCAGTAGCGTGGGTCCGGGCGGTATGTCCCTTCGGGGGCGTGCCGCCCGTACCCTTGTTTCATCTGTCGGGCATCAAATAGCGGGTGCCCACGACTGAAGGATCACCACATGCTTATCGCTCAGCGTCCGTCGCTGACCGAAGAGGTCGTCGACGAGTTCCGCTCCCGGTTCGTGATCGAGCCGCTGGAGCCGGGCTTCGGTTACACCCTCGGCAACTCCCTGCGTCGCACGCTCCTCTCCTCGATTCCCGGTGCCGCTGTCACCAGCATCCGGATCGACGGAGTCCTGCACGAGTTCACCACCGTGCCGGGCGTCAAGGAGGACGTGACCGACCTCATCCTCAACATCAAGCAGCTGGTCGTCTCCTCGGAGCACGACGAGCCGGTCGTGATGTACCTGCGCAAGCAGGGCCCCGGCCTGGTCACCGCTGCTGACATCGCCCCGCCGGCCGGTGTCGAGGTCCACAACCCGGACCTGGTCCTGGCCACGCTGAACGGCAAGGGCAAGCTGGAGATGGAGCTGACCGTCGAGCGCGGTCGCGGCTACGTCTCCGCCGTCCAGAACAAGCAGGTGGGCCAGGAGATCGGCCGGATCCCGGTCGACTCCATCTACTCGCCGGTGCTCAAGGTCACGTACAAGGTCGAGGCGACCCGTGTCGAGCAGCGCACCGACTTCGACAAGCTGATCGTCGACGTCGAGACCAAGCAGGCCATGCGTCCCCGTGACGCCATGGCGTCGGCCGGTAAGACCCTGGTCGAGCTGTTCGGTCTGGCGCGCGAGCTCAACATCGACGCCGAGGGCATCGACATGGGCCCGTCCCCGACGGACGCCGCGCTCGCCGCCGATCTGGCGCTGCCGATCGAGGAGCTCGAGCTCACGGTCCGTTCGTACAACTGCCTCAAGCGCGAGGGCATCCACTCCGTGGGTGAGCTCGTGGCGCGCTCCGAGGCGGACCTGCTCGACATCCGCAACTTCGGTGCGAAGTCGATCGACGAGGTCAAGGCGAAGCTGGCCGGTATGGGCCTCGCGCTCAAGGACTCGCCTCCCGGCTTCGACCCGACCGCCGCCGCCGACGCCTTCGGCGCCGACGACGACGCGGACGCCGGCTTCGTGGAGACCGAGCAGTACTGAGTCGCCTCCCGGCTGGGGGCTCCCGGATTTCAGGGTGCCCCGTGCCGGGGCGAGGGCTTCTGTCCTCAATCGCCGGACGGGCTTGATTTTGGCTGATGTCCGGCTGACGTTCGAAGACTTCCGCGGGGCGGCCGCCTCGCGGGAACTGACACCGGTACCTGATACGGCCGGTGCAGCACACAAGGAGAAAAACCATGCCTCAGCCCGCCAAGGGTGCCCGTCTGGGCGGCAGCGCTGCGCACGAGAAGCTTCTTCTCATCAACCTCGCGAAGTCGCTGTTCGAGCACGGCCGCATCACCACGACCGAGGCCAAGGCCCGCCGCCTGCGTCCGGTCGCCGAGCGTTTCATCACCAAGGCGAAGAAGGGCGACATCCACAACCGTCGCCTGGTGCTGCAGTCGATCACGGACAAGGGCATCGTGCACACGCTCTTCACCGAGATCGCCCCGCGGTACGAGAACCGCCCCGGTGGTTACACCCGCATCACCAAGATCGGCAACCGTCGTGGCGACAACGCCCCGATGGCCGTCATCGAGCTGGTCGAGGCCCTGACCGTGGCGCAGGCCGCCACCGGTGAGGCCGAGGCCGCCACGAAGCGCGCCGTCAAGGAAGACGCCCTCAAGAAGGACGAGGCTCCGGCCGAGACCGTCGAGGACGCCAAGCCGGCCGACGCCGCTGAGGAGTCCAAGGACGCCTGAGCGTTCTGAGACCCAGGTACGGGCCCGCATCTCCCTTCGGGGCGGTGCGGGCCCGTTCGGTTTTGAGAGGATCTTCGGGTGAGTGACGAGGCAGAGCCCGGATTCGTACGGGTACGGCTGGACCTTTCCTACGACGGCAAGGACTTCTCCGGCTGGGCGAAGCAGACCAGCAGGCGCACCGTGCAGGGCGAGATCGAGGACGCGCTGCGCACCGTGACGCGGTCACCGGTGACGTACGACCTGACCGTGGCCGGGCGCACCGACGCCGGGGTGCACGCGCGCGGGCAGGTGGCGCACGTGGACCTGCCGGCCGAGGTGTGGGCCGAGCACCGGGAGAAGCTGTTGCGGCGGATGGCCGGGCGGCTGCCGCTGGACGTGCGGATCTGGCGGGCGGGCGAGGCTCCGGCGGGCTTCAACGCACGCTTCTCCGCGCTGTGGCGGCGTTACGCGTACCGGGTGGGGGACAGGCCGGGCGGTGTGGACCCGCTGCTGCGTGGCCATGTGCTCTGGCACGACCGGCCGCTCGACCTGGACGCGATGAACGAGGCCGCGGCCCTGATGGTGGGGGAGCACGACTTCGCGGCGTACTGCAAGAAGCGGGAGGGTGCGACGACCATCCGTACGCTGCAGAAGCTCCACTGGGTGCGGGAGACGGAGTCCGGGGTGCTGACGGCGACCGTGCAGGCGGACGCGTTCTGCCACAACATGGTGCGGGCGCTGATCGGCGCGGCCCTGTTCGTGGGGGACGGGCGCCGGCCGGCCGGGTGGCCGGCCGAGGTGCTGGCGGCGAGGGTGCGGGACCCCGGGGTACACGTGGTGCGGCCGCACGGGCTGACGCTGGAGGAAGTGGCCTACCCGGCGGACGGGCTGCTGGCGGCCAGGGCCGTGGAGGCCCGCAACGTCAGGACGCTGCCTGGGGCGGGCTGCTGCTGAGGGCTCTGCGGCGCAGGGCCCGGACCAGTGTGCGCGCGACGTGCAGGGCCACGGCGGTGCAGACGAGGGAGCGGAACCAGCCGATGTCCGGGGTCCACCAGGCGTAGGCCGCCGCCGCGGTGAAGACCAGCAGGCCCAGGATGCGCAGGAGCCACCAGCGGGCGGGGTGGGCCTCGGACGCGGAGGGGCTCTCCGGGTGGACACCGTCCTGGGCGGTCATGGTGTCCCGCATGCCCGCGAGGAAGCCGCGCCGGGCCAGTACGCGGGCGCCCGGCAGCCCGGTGAGGACCTCCTGCTCGCCGCCGTAGCCCTCGGGCAGCGGCGGGAGGCCGAGGGCGGCGACGAGCTCGCTCTGGTGCCGGGCGGGGTCGTCGGCGGCCCGCAGGACATGGGCCAGGGGGCGCGGGTCGGCCAGCCCGTAGGCGCGGGCGAGGGAGGCGGCCGCCGTCGTCGCCTCGGCATGGTCGGTGGCGGGGGCGGCGGTCTCCCAGACGTGGTCGGCCACCTTCCTGCCCCGGTGCAGGAGCGTGAAGCTGCTGCGCTCCGGTGTGCGGTGCAGGACCAGGGTCGGCCACTCCTCGCCCGTCGTGAAGTTGCCGGCCGCCGAGGTGAGCGGGTCGTCCGGGAGGAGGGCCGCGCGCTTGCCGCGCACCGGGTCCGGCACGATCTCCACGTAGGTGTGGTTGCGGCCCGCCGGAGCCGTCCGCAGGCTGTGGCCGCAGATCAGGGCGGCCTGGGCGACCTCGGTGGGTCCGGTGGACGCGATGGCCACCGACCGGGGCGCCAGCTCGCGCTCCCAGTCGGGTGCGCCGCCGGCCGGGGGCCGGGGGGACGGGCGGAAGAAGGGGACCTTCATGGCCAGCTCGACACGGGTGTCGGAGCGGGCCTCCAGGAATTCGGCCCGGGCGTCGCCGAAGTAGGTCCAGGGAAACGTCGTGGCGTGCACCCCGATGGAGCGGAAGGCGGTGAGGGCCTCCTCGTAGCGGCTCATCGACCACAGGACCAGGGCCAGGTGGTTGCGGAAGCCCGCGGCCTCCCGGTCGCCGGGGGCGTAGCTGTCCGACAGCGCCTGCGCGCGGGTCACCGCGGCCTCGGCGCGCGGGGTGTACGGATCGGGTTCGGGCGTCTCCTCGTCGGCGATCAGGTACTCCACGACGGCCTGGAGCGGCAGCGCGTGGAGCCGTGAGCCGGGCGGCGCCTGGTCGGCCGCGCGCTCGGCGAAGGCGAACATCTCCTCGTGCGAGCCGTACCACTTGCCGCAGAGGTACTGGAGGGCCTGGACGTGACAGCCCTCGTGGTGCGGGTCGCGCTCGACCGCCTCGGCCAGATAGGTGTCGAAGACCTCGCGCGGGGCCTGGATGCCGCGGGCCTGCGTCAGGGCGATGCGCCACGGGACGGGGTCGTCGGGGTTGAGCTCCGCGGCGGCCGAGATCACCGGCACGGAGTCCCGCAGCACCGCGTGGAAGGCCTTGAACTGGTCGGCCTCGACGTGTCTGGCCCGGGCGCCCGTCCTTATCTGCCACGCCTGGTAGACGTACTGGTCGGCCTTGACCAGGACGGCGTCGGGGCCCTCCGGGTCCTCCTCCAGCCAGCTGTCCAGCCAGCCGGGGTGGTGCAGGGAGGCGCGTGCCAGGCGGGAGACGCAGGTGTCCCGGCGCTCCCACTGGGCGTGCTCGCGGGTGGCCGCGAGCAGCTCGGCGGCCGGTCCGTGGTCTCCACCGGCGGCGGCGGCCAGGGCGAGGCGCAGCGAGGTGTCCGGCGCGTCCAGGACCACGGCGTCGTCCGGGGGCAGGTCGGCGCCTATCGCGTCGCTGTGGCGCAGGACGCGCGGGATGGTGAGGAGCGTGGTCAGACGCACGGCGGCGGGTCCTCGGTCGAGGGGAGGGACGGGGCTGGTGCGTGGGGGGAGGGCCGGGCGGTCAGATGACGGGGGCCCCCGCTGCCGCCGAGGCCTGGACCTCGCCGCGGTGGCGGATCTGGCGGAAGGTGAAGTCGGTCAGGTCGTCGCCGACCGCGTAGACGTCCTTGGCCGCCGTGGTGACGTTCTTCCCGCTGGTGAAGCCGCCGACGGTGAAGTAGGCGTAGCGGCCGTAGGAGTTGGCGGTGCGGCGGCAGACGGACCCGCCGCGGCAGAAGGTGGGGACTCCCGAGCCGCTCAGCGAGGCGACGCCGCCGGATGCCTGCTGGGCCGCCTTCCTGGCCTCCGCCTCGGTGCCGAAGACGGCGAGTCCGATGGTGACCGCGACGCCGTCCTTGCTGTACGTGGCGCGGATGACCTGGTCGCAGCCGTTGGAGTCGAGGATCGTGCCGAGGGCGCCCTGGGTCGTCGTCGCGCACTGCGTCGTACGGGCGGTGGCGCCCTTGGCGTAGACGCGGTCGCCCATGGTCAGCTTCCTGCCCGGGAAGAAGGCGTCGACGGTGACCGGGCCCTTGTCCTTCTTCTCGTCGGCTATGTAGTCCTTCGGGTCCGGCGGGGGCGGCGGGGCCACCGAGGAGAAGGAGGGCCCCGGCGCGGAGGACTGCGAGGGCAGGTCGGCGGGGGCCGGCAGCTCACTGGCGTTCTTGTCCGACCCGGACGTGCCGCCGCCTGTGCCGGTCGTGATGACGGCCGTGGCCACGATCGCGGCGACGGCGGCCGTGGCCACCGCGCCACCGCCGATCATCAGCCACTTCCTGCGCCTGGCACGTGAGGCGGACGCCTCGGCCAGCGCCGCCCAGTCCGGAGTCCGGCTGTCTCCCGGCCCCCAGGAGGGCCCCCCTTGCCCAAAGCTCATGCGGCGAATCCTAGACCGACCGTAATCCGGTTGGGCGCACGGTTGTCCTGCCGTGACAATGCTGTGCATGGGACATCTTGAAGCGGGCCACCTGGAGTACTACCTACCGGACGGACGGGTGCTGCTCGGCGACGCTTCGTTCCGGGTGGCGGACGGCGCCGTCGTCGCACTCGTCGGCGCGAACGGGGCGGGTAAGACGACACTCCTCAAGCTGCTGGCCGGGGAGCTCCAGCCGCACGGCGGCTCGGTCTCGGTGAGCGGCGGTCTCGGCGTGATGGCCCAGTTCGTGGGCTCCGTACGGGACGAGCGCACCGTCCGTGACCTGCTGGTCTCCGTGGCACAGCCCCGCATCAAGGAGGCCGCGCGGGCCGTCGACGCGGCCGAGGAGCACATCCTCACCGAGGACGACGAGGCGGCGCAGATGGCGTACGCGCAGGCGCTGAGCGACTGGGCGGAGGCGCGGGGGTACGAGGCCGAGACCCTCTGGGACATCTGCACCATGGCCGCGCTCGGCGTCCCGTACGAGAAGGCGCAGTGGCGTGAGGTGCGCACGCTCAGCGGCGGCGAGCAGAAGAGGCTGGTGCTTGAGGCCCTGCTCAGGGGCCCGGACGAGGTGCTGCTGCTCGACGAGCCGGACAACTACCTGGATGTCCCGGGCAAGCGCTGGCTGGAGGAGAAGCTCAAGGAGACCCGTAAGACGGTGCTCTTCGTCTCCCACGACCGGGAGCTGCTGTCGCGGGCCGCGGAGAAGATCGTGAGCGTCGAGCCCAGCCCCGCGGGCTCGGACGTCTGGGTGCACGGCGGCGGCTTCGCCACGTACCACCAGGCACGCAAGGAGCGCTTCGCACGCTTCGAGGAGCTCCTGCGGCGCTGGGAGGAGGAGCACAAGCGGCTGAAGGCGCTGGTCCTGCGGATGCGGCAGCAGGCGGCGAACAGCCCCGACATGGCGAACCGCTACCACGCGATGCAGACCCGCTTCAAGAAGTTCGAGGAGGCGGGACCGCCTCCGGAGCCGCCCCGCGAGCAGGACATCAGGATGCGGCTGCGCGGCGGCCGTACCGGGGTGCGGGCGGTGACGTGCACCGGCCTGGAGCTGACCGGTCTGATGAAGCCGTTCGACCTGGAGATCTACTACGGGGAACGGGTCGCGGTGCTCGGCTCCAACGGGTCGGGGAAGTCCCACTTCCTGCGGCTGCTGGCTGGGGAGCCGGTGGCGCACACCGGTGAGTGGAAGCTCGGTGCGCGGGTCGTGGCGGGCCACTTCGCCCAGACGCACGCCCATCCGGAGCTGCTCGGGAAGACGCTCGTCGAGATCCTGTGGACGGAGCAGGCCAAGGACCGTGGCGGCGCGATGTCGGTGCTGCGGCGCTACGAGCTGGAGCGGCAGGGCGACCAGGCCTTCGAGAAGCTCTCCGGCGGGCAGCAGGCGCGGTTCCAGATCCTGCTCCTGGAGCTGGCCGGCACGACCGCGCTGCTGCTGGACGAGCCGACGGACAACCTGGACCTGGAGTCGGCCGAGGCCCTGCAGGACGGTCTGGAGGTCTACGACGGGACGGTCATGGCCGTCACGCACGACCGCTGGTTCGCGAAGTCCTTCGACCGGTACCTCGTCTTCGGCTCCGACGGGGTCGTGCGGGAGACCACGGAGCCCGTCTGGGACGAGCGCAGGGTCGAGCGCAAGCGGTAGGGACGGCGCGTTTTGACCCGTGCGGGGCGGGACGGGTAATGTCGACCGTTGTTATACGTACGGGTTCTGTGGTTCTCACGCGAAGAGCCCTACGTAGGTTCTCTGGAGCAGTTACCAGTGGCTCGCATACGGGCATCGTCCCCGGCATTGTGTGCCCCAGCTGCATGATCGCTTCAGGGGTGCCATGTGTCTGGACCTCATCCACTGAAGAAGCGAAGGCTACGAAGTGCGTACGTACAGCCCCAAGCCCGGCGATGTCACTCGCCAGTGGCACATCATCGACGCTGAGGACATCGTCCTCGGCCGTCTGGCCACCACGGCTGCGAACCTCCTCCGAGGCAAGCACAAGGCGATCTACGCCCCCCACATGGACATGGGCGACTTCGTCATCATCATCAACGCCGAGAAGGTTCACCTCTCCGGCAACAAGAAGACCCAGAAGATGGCGTACCGCCACTCGGGCTTCCCGGGCGGTCTCCGTTCGGTGCGTTACGACGAGCTGCTCTCCAAGAACCCGGAGAAGGCTGTCGAGAAGGCCATCAAGGGCATGATCCCGAAGAACACCCTGGGTCGCCAGATGATCTCGAAGCTGAAGGTCTACGCGGGCGACCAGCACCCGCACGCTGCGCAGCAGCCGGTCCCGTACGAGATCACCCAGGTCGCGCAGTAGTTCCGGCCTCCCCCCTAAGACGTAAAGAAAGATCTGAGGAGAATCGTGGCCGAGACCACTGCAGAGACGCCCGTCGAGGGTACCGAGGGCGAAGAGACCTTCGCCGAGGTGACCACCTTCGAGTCGGAGGTCCCCGTCGAGGGTGAGTACACCTCCGAGTCGCTCGCCGGCCGCTTCGGCGACCCGCAGCCCGCCGCCGGCCTTGGCCGTCGCAAGAACGCCATCGCCCGCGTCCGGATCATCCCGGGCACCGGCAAGTGGAAGATCAACGGTCGCACCCTTGAGGACTACTTCCCCAACAAGGTGCACCAGCAGGAAGTCAACGAGCCCTTCAAGGTGCTCGAGCTCGACGGCCGCTACGACGTCGTCGCCCGCATCTCGGGTGGCGGTGTCTCCGGTCAGGCCGGCGCCCTGCGCCTCGGCGTGGCCCGCGCGCTGAACGAGGCGGACGTGGACAACAACCGCGCCGCGCTCAAGAAGGCCGGCTTCCTCTCCCGCGACGACCGTGCGGTCGAGCGCAAGAAGGCCGGTCTCAAGAAGGCCCGTAAGGCTCCGCAGTACAGCAAGCGCTAAATCGCCTGCTCGTCTGCATTACACGTTCGCCCCGGCGGCACACCTCGTGCTGCCGGGGCGTTCGTCTATCAGCCCTTGCGGGCGTATAACGGCTTTAGACGTTTGCACTTTTATAGGGCTGGCGATCTCGGGCACGCCCTCCGTTGGGCTATACCTTGCCTCGCTTTGCCCTGTTTTGATTAGTTTGGTTTTGCGGTTTCGGAGCACCTTCGGAGGACACCAGTGGGACGACTCTTCGGCACGGACGGCGTGCGCGGTGTCGCCAACGCGGACCTGACGGCCGAGCTCGCGCTCGGACTCTCGGTCGCGGCGGCGCACGTACTGGCCGAGGCCGGCACCTTCGAGGGGCATCGGCCGACCGCGCTGGTGGGCCGGGACCCCCGTGCCTCCGGGGAGTTCCTGGAGGCCGCGGTCGTGGCGGGCCTGGCCAGCGCCGGCGTGGACGTCCTCCGTGTCGGGGTGCTGCCCACCCCCGCCGTGGCGTACCTCACCGGCGCGCTCGGTGCGGACATCGGCGTCATGCTCTCGGCCAGCCACAACGCCATGCCGGACAACGGCATCAAGTTCTTCGCCCGCGGCGGGCACAAGCTCGCCGACGAGCTGGAGGACCGCATCGAGACGGTCTACGAGCAGCACCGCACCGGCGAGCCCTGGGCCCGCCCGACCGGCGCCGGAGTGGGCCGGGTCACCGACTACGCGGAGGGCGTCGACCGCTATGTCGCCCACCTCATCGGCGTCCTGCCGAACCGGCTCGACGGTCTGAAGGTCGTGCTCGACGAGGCGCACGGTGCTGCGGCCCGTGTCTCGCCCGAGGCGTTCGCCCGTGCCGGGGCCGAGGTCATCACCATCGGCGCCGAACCGGACGGCCTGAACATCAACGACGGCTGCGGCTCCACCCACCTGGATCTCCTGCGTGCCGCCGTCGTCGAGCACGGCGCCGACCTCGGCATCGCGCACGACGGCGACGCCGACCGCTGCCTGGCCGTGGACGCGACCGGCGCGGAGGTCGACGGCGACCAGATCCTGGCGGTGCTCGCCCTCGCGATGCGCGAGGCCGGTCAACTGCGCAAGGACACCGTCGTCGGCACGGTCATGTCGAACCTCGGCTTCAAGACGGCCATGGAGCGGGAGGGCATCCGCCTCGTCCAGACCGCCGTCGGTGACCGCTACGTCCTGGAGGCGATGAAGGCCGAGGGCTTCGCCCTGGGCGGCGAGCAGTCCGGCCACGTCATCGTCCTGGACCACGCCACGACGGGTGACGGCACGCTGACCGGCCTGATGCTCGGGGCCCGGGTCGCGGCCACCGGACGCACCCTCGCCGACCTGGCGGGTGTGATGCGGCGTCTCCCGCAGGTCCTCGTCAACGTGCCGGACGTCGACAAGTCCCGGGTGGACACCTCGCCCGAGGTGGCCACGGCGGTGTCCCAGGCCGAGCGCGAGCTGGGTGACACCGGGCGCGTGCTCCTGCGGAAGTCGGGCACCGAGCCGCTCGTACGGGTGATGGTCGAGGCGGCCGATCTGGAACAGGCGCGTGCCGTGGCCGGACAGCTGGCCGACGTGGTGAAGTCCGCGCTCGGCTGACGCGCACTCAACTCCCGGAGGGACCCGGCTCCATGGCCGGGTCCCTCCGGCTCCCGGCCCGCTCCAGCTCGGCGGTGACGCGGAGGAGGTCGGCCGGGGCGGCCGCGAGGCGGACCGGCCGGCCCGCGTCGTCGAGTTCGGCGATGTGCCAGCTCCGGGGGACGGTGTCGCCGTCGCTGCCCCGGACGCGCCGTACGGCCTTGAGGGTGAGCCGGTCCGCCGGTATCCGCCGCGCGGCGAAGCGTCCCCGGCCGGGGACCACGGCGGGCGTTCCGTCCCCGAGGGCGATGTGGCTGCCGAAGCCGTTCGGGTTGTAGTCCGTGTGGTCGAGGAAGCGGGCGGTCACGAACTCCTCCCCGGCAGAGGCCCGTCCACCGGCGGGCGCGGTGTCCTGGGGTGCACGGACACGGGTGGCGTGCCAGGCCCAGGTGAACAGCCCCAGCGACACCACCGATCCGGAGACCGCCCAGGCGAGGGCCCCGGAGGAGCCGGACAGGGACGTGGGGTGCCGGTAGCAGAGCGGCAGCAGCCACAGAGCCGTACCGACGATCGCCCCGGTGAACGGCAGCGCCGACGGCAGGACCTCGTCGTCGGGGAGCCGCCGTCCACGCCGGCGCTGCAGGACCCGGGCACCGGGCCAGCCCGCGGCGAGGGCGCACCCGGCGGCGATGACGGCCACCTCCCCGCTGCCGGTGAAGTGCTCGCGCCACGCGTGGTCGTGGCCGATGACCTCCCTGACCTGGTGCCGCCAGACGGTCACCCGGACCTCGTCGCCGGGCCTGAAGCCACGGGCCCCCTCGCGGGAGACGGCGAGACGCTCCAGTGGCCGGCCGTCGGCGAAGTACAGCCAGCTGCTTCCTCGGCCCCTGGTGACCTCGGCCCGTGCGATCACCGCGTGCCCGGTACTCCGGCACTCACCGCGCCGCGAGGCGGGCGTTCCGGCCGGGCACGCGGTGGCCGACCGCCAGGCCGCCCTCTCCTCCTGGACGATCGGTACGAGCCAGGCGGCCAGGCCCGCACCCCCGAGCAGCAGCGCGCACATGAGCAGCGCCAGGACCGAGCCGCGCCCGGCGGTGCGGGACGAGAGGACGGGGACATGGCTCGACCGGGGGTCTCCGTGACGGCGGTGCAGCGCGCGGAGCGCGTCCAGTCTCGCGTCGAACTCCGCGCGGTCGGCCGAGGACCCGCTCATCGGCAGGGGCAGCCGACGTCTGTTTCCGTCGCGCAGCATCACGCAGACGCGGTGGATCTCCTGATTGCGCCCGTACTGGATGTAGACGCCCAGGTCGTCGATGTCCCTCCACGGGGTGTTCCGGCGGCGCAGCAGAGTCCGGGAGCGGATCCCGTGGGCGTCGGCGCTCACGCGGGTGGTAGCCACGTAGAGGCACCCGAGACCTACCAGGGCGGTCGAGAGACCTCCGAGCGCCCACCCGTCCACGATCGTGCCCCGGAGCACCGCCCGTACGGCTGCCAGGACCACGCCGGCCGCTCCCAGCCCGATGAGGTAGGGGAGGGCGCGGCCCGGCGCGGGACGGCAGTCGACGTCTTGGGGCTCGGTCATGCGCCGGATCGTGTCACGGGCGGGGCCGGCCGCGCGTGTGCAGGGTGCGGCAGCGCCGCGCCCCTCCACGTTGCCGGACCCGCGCCGTCGGGTGCCCGGCCACCGGCGCATCCGGAGCCGGTGACACCCCGTCAGGTCACCGCCGCGCCCCCGTCAGGCGGGAGCTGTCCTGCGCCTCCTCCACAACGCCTTCTGGAGCAGCAGCGTCAGCGTCCCGGCCAGGATGATGCCGCCCAGGTTGGCCAGCAGCTGTACGGACGACCCCCAGGTCTGGTTCAGGTCCTGGTAGCTGAAGGCGACGGCGGCGTTGGCCGCGGCGGGCACCGTGGTCACCGAGATGGCCACACCGATCAGCGCACCGGACTTCGCCGAGGTCAGCGACAGCGTCCCGGCGATCCCTGCCAGGAGGGCCACCACGAAGGACATCCAGTCCGGGTGCCAGATGAATCCGGTCTGGGGCCGCTTCGCCGTGACCATGTCCTCTTCGAAGAGGCCGAACGCGTCCATCAGCCAGGAGAATCCGGCCGTCAGGACCATCGCCACCGCGAAGCCGCCGATCAGCGCCCACAGCGACCGCACCACCAGCCTCGGCGCGCGCTGCACCAGCGCCGTCGAGATCCCGGCGAGCGGACCGAACTCCGGGCCCACCGCCATCGCGCCCACGATCAGGATCGCGTTGTCCAGCATCACTCCGCAGGCGGCCAGCATCGTGGCGACGGCGAGGAAGGTCACATAGGTGGCGCTGAAGGTCGACTCCTCGTTGGTGACCTCGCTCAGCTCTTCCCACAGCACCGCGTCCGCACCCTCGCCCGGTGCCGCCCGCTCGGCCTCGTCGGCGCGCCTGGACAGGGTGAGGTCCATGTTCTCGACGCTGATCGAACCGCAGTCGTCGATGCCCAGGTCCCGCAGGTCGCCGATGAGCTCGTCGCCCGCCTCACGCGCCACGTCGCACAGGACCACATCGCCCGCGGGGCTCCGCGCCGCTCCGGTGAGCACCGCGACATGAGCGGTCCCCACGGTCCGCTCCAGGAGCCCCACCACCTCGTCGGTGCGGTCGGAGGGCACGAAGAGGCGCAGATGCAGCACGGGTGCACCCTTTCCGGAGTCAGAGCTTGCGCAGCGACAGACGCTGGACCTTGTGGTCCGGGCCCTTGCGCAGCACCAGAGTGGCACGGCCGCGCGTCGGCGCCACGTTCTCCAGCAGGTTGGGCTTGTTGATGGTCCGCCACATGGTGCGCGCGTAGTCCAGCGCCTCCGCCTCGGAGACCTGGGTGTACTTGCGGAAGTACGAGAACGGGTTCTGGAACGCCGTCTCGCGCAGCCTGCGGAAGCGGTGGAGGTACCAGGTCTCGATGTCCTCGGCCTTCGCGTCGACGTACACGCTGAAGTCGAAGTAGTCGGCGAGCCCCACCCTGGTCCGGCCGTCCTTGCCGGGCAGCGCCGGCTGGAGCACGTTCAGCCCCTCGACGATCAGGATGTCGGGGCGGCGTACGGTCAGCCGCTCGCCCGGCACGATGTCGTAGATCAGGTGGGAGTAGACGGGGGCCGTCACCTCGTCCTTGCCGGCCTTGATGTCGGCGACGAACCGGGTCAGCGCCCTGCGGTCGTACGACTCGGGGAACCCCTTGCGCGACATCAGCCCCCGAGCCTCGAGCTCCTTCATCGGCAGCAGGAACCCGTCGGTCGTCACCAACTCCACCCGGGGGTGCTCCGGCCAGCGCGCCAGCAGCGCCTGAAGGATGCGGGCGCTGGTGGACTTGCCGACGGCGACGCTGCCGGCGACCCCTATGACGAACGGGGTACCGCGCTGCTCGCCGTGCCCGTTGCCCGCGTCGCCCAGGAAGGTGTTCAGGGCGCCGCGCAGGCCGGACGTGGCCTGGACGTAGAGGTTGAGCAGCCGGGAGAGCGGCAGATAGACGTCCCGGACCTCGTCGAGGTCGATGACGTCACCGAGCCCTCGCAGCTTCTCGACCTCCTCGGCGCTCAGCGGCAGCGGAGTCTTGTCACGCAGTGCGCTCCACTCGTCCCGGGTCAGGTCGACGTAGGGCGTCGGCGCGTGCTCGGTGCGGCGGGTGCTCCGTGCGGGCGAAGTGATCACGTACTCATTGTCGCGGGAGTTGCGGCGGAGTGGGGGGTGGGGTCGGTCACGTGGGTGCGCAGCGCCTCGCGGACCTTGCTGCGGGCGCGGTTGAGGCGGGAGCGGACGGTGCCGAGCGGTATCCCCAGCGCGTCGGCCACCTCCTGGTAGCCCAGGTCCGCCCCAGGCGACCAGCAGCAGCACGTGCCGGTCCTCGGGGCAGAGCGCGGCGAGCGTGCCGGCCAGTGGTGCCTGGACGGCGATCCGGTCGTCCGAGCGCTCGCTCCAGGACGCGGCGACGGGGTCCTCCCCGGTACGCGCCAGGGCCTTGAGGGCGCGCACCCTGCTGCGCCGGTGCCTGCCGATGAGGTTGGCGGCGATGCCGTACAGCCGGGGCCTGGCGAGGCGGTGGGAGGAGTCGTAGCGGGCGCGCGTACGGAACGCGACGAGGAACACCTCGGCGGTGATGTCGTCCGCCGCGCCCTCCCCGAGGCGGCGGGCGGCGTACCGGTGGATGTCCGCCGCGTGGCGGTCGTACAGCCCTGCGAAGAGCTCCGGATCGTCGAGGGACCCGGCGATCATCTCGGCGTCGTCCGGACCGCCCGGTGGTGGTCGTCTTCCGGGCACAGCGCCTCCAGCGGTCCGGTCGGTGAGTCCGGCACCCGCCTGTTGCCCGCAGGGGCGGGAAAGGTTCACGGACCGGCCGGGGCAAGGGGCCGGCTCACGAGCGTTGTAAAGTAGGAGTGGCTCATACTTTGAGTGGATCCGACTTAAGGGGTTTGCGATGGCCTTCGCCGGACGCGGTCGCGAGTTGCGGGTTCTGGGTTCCTGGCTGGACAAGATCACCTCTGCCGCGGGCGGCAGTGCTGGGCAGGCATTGGTGATCAAGGGTCGGCGGCGGATCGGGAAGACCCGGCTGGTGCAGGAGTTCTGCGCACGCTCGGGGCTGCCGTATGTGTTCTTCCAGGCGACCCGTGGCCTTCCCGCGACCCTTTCCCGGCGGGCGCTGTTCGACGCGGTCGCCGAGGGCGAAGGGATGCGGGAGCACGGGGCTGCTCTGGCGCATGCCGCTGCTCCCGACGACTGGGTCCGTACGCTCGCCGCAGTGGCAGCGGCGTTGCCCGTGGACGCGCCGGTGCTCCTCGTGCTGGACGAAGTGCCGTGGCTCGAGGAAGCGGACGCGGGGTTCGATGCTGCCCTCAAGACCGTCTGGGACATGCATCTGTCCGCGAAGCCCGTGCTTCTGCTGCTGCTCGGCTCCGATCTGGCGATGATGGACCGGCTGACGTCGTACGACCATCCGTTCTACGGGCGGGCGGGTGAGTACACCGTGGGACCGCTGAACCCGGCCGACGTGCAGCACTCCACCGGACTCGATGCTGCGGACGCGCTGGACGCCTACCTGGTCACCGGGGGGTTTCCCGAATTGGTGACCGAATGGCGGGCCGGTGAGTCGGTGGCCGGGTATCTGGCACGTCAGGTGGGGGACCCGTCATCCGTGCTGCTGACGACGGGCGAGCGTTCCCTGGCTGCGGAGTTCCCGGCACGGTTGCAGGCGGGCCGGGTGCTCCGGGCGATCGGCTCCGGCGAGCGGACCTTCTCCGGCATCGCGGCGAGCACAGGAGGCGCGGACGGCCGGCCGCTGGCACACGGCACCCTGGCGCCGATACTGGCGGAGCTCACCGAGGCCAAGAGGATCGTGGCCGCCGAGCCACCGTTGTCCGCCAAGCCCGCTCCCAAGCTCAAGCGCTACCGGATCGCCGACACGTATCTGCGGTTCTGGCTGGCTCATCTGGAGAACGCCGTCGCGCAGGCGGAGCGTGGCCGGGGTGACGTGTCGGCGGCCCGGATCCAGCGGTCCTGGCCGTCGTGGCGGGGGCGTGCGATCGAGCCGGTGATCAGGGAGGCGCTCGCCCGGAGGGTACCGGACGGGCTGTTCCCCGAGGCGACCGAGATGGGCGGCTGGTGGAACCGGCAGAACAATCCCGAGATCGACCTCATCGGCGCGGACGCGGAGCCTGTGGCCCGTCACGTCTCGTTCGTGGGATCAGTGAAGTGGCGGGACGAGACCCCTTTCGGGGCCCACGACCTCGCAGAGCTCGCGGCAGCGGCTCGACACGTGCCGGGCGCACAGGACGCGGCCCTCGTCTGCGTCAGCCGTCGGCCGACGACCGGGGCGCCCGTCGAAGGGCTGGCTGCCCACTGGGGGCCGGAGGACGTGGTCGCCGCGTGGAGGTGAACATGCTGCTGGGGGCGATCCCGGCGGGCTCGGTGCGTTCCAAGGTCCCGGCCAGCACGGCGCCTATGAAGTGCTGGAGGGCGTGGGGGCTGTGGCGACGACGGTCCGGGGGACCTTGCTGTCGCGGAGTCGGACGGTTCCGTCGGGGGCGATGGCCAGGTGGACGCAGTTGGAGGCGTCACCGCTGTAGGAGGACGTTCGCCATTGAAGGGCGGGCACTTGCTTCTCCTTTGTCAAAGCTGTCGCGCGAGCCGGTGGATGAGGTCGCGTGACGCGACAGGCGTCAGAGCCGCTGTTTCCATGCGGTCCAGGACCGAGCGGTACTTGGTCAGCTGGGACTGTGCGTCGAGGAACTCGCAGCCGTGATGGGTATCGAGTTGCACCGTGTCCAGTTGCGATACGTGACCGGACAGGTAGTCGATGGACTGACCGGTGCCGGGAAAGCCGCTTCCGAACGGGATGACCCTCGTGGTGATGTTGTCGCGTTCCCCAATGTCCATCAGGTGTTGGAGCTGGGCGCGCACGATGTCGCGCCCGCCGAACCCCATGCGCAGGGCAGCCTCGTGAATCAAGGCTGTGTACCTGACGGCCTGGTCGCCGTGGAGAACGCCTTGCCGCTTGATGCGGTGGGACAGCCGGTGCTCCACCTCGTAGGGGAGGAGCGGCGGGGCCACTTCGCGGAACAGCGCACGCGCGTGGTCGGTGGTCTGGAGAAGCGCGGGAATGTGGATGACAAGACACACCCTGAGCTCCACCGCGTGGTGCTCAAGCTCTGCGAGGTCGACCAGCGCGACAGGAAGGTGGTCGCGGTACTCATCCCACCAACCCCGGGTTCTTCCGCCCGTCATCGTGCAGAGCGCTTCGATCAGCGACGCGTCGGCGCAGTCGTAGAGTAGGAGCGGCTCAAACTTTGAGCGGTTCAGCCTTCACGAACGCCTGGGGTTCCGACTCGGTGCGCGCCCGGCGCGCAGGATGCGCCCCGGTCAGCTGTCGCTGCTGCTTCGGCACTCCAAAGCTGTCGACGCCGCTTGCGTGGCGTGATACCGACGTGTGTTTTGGGTTGCTTTGCGAGAGTTAACGCTCGTCGTGGCGTCCCGGGACCCCGGGACCTGTGCCCGCCGCGAGGGCGATCCGACTACATCGGGGTGGGTGTGAACTGCGGTGAAGCTGTCGGGTATCACCAGAATAGGTCGTTGTGGTTCCGCCCCCCAGGAGCATGAGATTGCCTCGAAATCTTGGTCGTGCGGAATTCTCTTTGCTAGGTTCCTTCGCAGGGGTGCTCTGCACTGGTACTGACCGGGGGAAGTGATCAGGCATGGCCTGGGATGAGTGGGAAAAGCTGAAAACAGCGGCGCAGGGGCGAACCGCGCACATGCAGCTCAACCAAGCGCCGAACCAAGGCGGGGGCGGCGGTGGGCAGCAGGGTGACCTGGCCGTCGACCAGCAGGACTTGGCCGCGATCGGGGACAGTGCCTATATCGAACCACATGGACTTCACCAAGAAGGCGCATCGGGGCGACGAGCATTTCATCGCGTCCACGGTCAGTAGCATCGCGACGCTGGACAAGGGCTTCGACGAGGGGACCAAGTCCTGATGGACATCGAAGCGCTTCGGCACGGAAATTTCGCTGCGCTCGGCACTGCCGTGGAGGACTGGACCGGAGTGATTCAGCGCCTTACGGAGATGGAGAAGAGGGCGCGGGACGATCTGCGGGCCAAGGCGAACAGGGCGAATTGGGCCGGGGTGAACGCTTCCGTTTCGAGGGAGTTCATTAACAGGACGGCAGGCGAATTCGCCGACGCAGTCAAGCAGGCCACGAGCATCCGCAACATTCTTCGCGATACCAGAGGTGAGCTCGTGGGCTACCGCGACGAACTCAACCGGGCGATCGACCGGGACTGGGACAAACACCTCTCCGTCGTCGGCGCGAAGGGTGGAGGCTTCACCGTCTACGTGAACGTGCACCCGGAACCGGATGGCAGCAAAGAGGCGATGACGCTGCTGAGAGACGAGCTCCAGGGCATACTCGCCAAGGCCACAGAGAGCGACAGCACCGCCGGCCAAGTGCTGAAGGCGCTGGCGAACCATGCCGAGTACGGATTCTCCGGCGGGCCTTCCTACGAGGACCGTGACGCTGCCGCTGATGCGATGAAGGCGGCGGACGATATGGCCAAGATCGTGAAGAAGGACCCCGAGGACCGTACGGCTGCAGACTTGGCCAGGCTGAACGCGCGCCTCGAGAAGTACGGCCAGGATCCATTGTTCTCGGAGCGGTTTGCGCTTGCGGCAGGGCCGAAGGACACCCTGCAGTTCTGGGCCGAAGTCACGGACCGGTACGCGGGGGTGAAGGGCTCCAAGCTGGAAGAGCTCCAGGATCTGCAGAAGAACCTGAGCCTGACCCTCGCATCAGCGACGTACTCCGACTCCGTTCCGATGAGGGAGTGGAAGCACGACCTGATCAACGAGGGGAACACCAACTTCCGTGCCGACCCGGCCAATCCTCTCAAGGGCGCGGTCGGGGCCATCGGCTTCCAGGTCATGAGTAGCCTGATGAGTCAAGGCAAGTACGACAGCGAATTCCTCGACGAGTACGGGAAGAAGCTCCTCAGGTCGGACATGGCTCCGGCGGGCAGCGCCGGAATGAACACCAACGACGTGTGGACGTCCCCGGACCAGTCGGCGGACATGGTTTTCGGAAAGGGCAACGGACGTGACCCCATGACCGGCTTCATGGACGCCCTCTCGCACAATGCCGAAGCGGCAACCAACACCTTCGACGACAAATCCGTCCTTGAACATGTACTTCAGAGCACCAGGTACACGGACAGGGGGGAGTCGGTGGGACATGTACTTGAGGCTGCTGTCACCAGTGTGTCATTCGGCGAGGTGCCGACAGAGCCTGCCCCGCATAGCAAGGCACAGGTCGAAATCATGCGAAACGTCATGCATGCCGTCGCCCAGCCTGGCAGCGGGGCCGACCTCGTGGACAAAGCCATGGGTGCGAGTTTCGGTCACATGGCTGCCGCGTACATGCCTGAGATCAGCCGGTCGCTGGCGGGTCAGGGCGCGGAATCCATCTTCCTCACTAACAGTGCGGACGGGGACGGGCTATCGTCCCCTACGGATGTCAGGAGATTTCTGTACGAGGTCGCCCGTGATGACAACGGCCGAGCTGCGATTCATATGGGCGAAAGTATCTACACGAGCAGTCTCCTTGAAGCTCATATATCGACGCCTTCCCTCTTCGGCGGCCCAACGTCTCAGGCCATCGAAGCCGTGAGTCACAACGCAGGGCTCATCGAGGGAATCGTGGGACATTCGGTCGCCGATGCTGGCATTTCAGCGGACTTGGCGGCTCAGAAGAGTGAGAACGAAGCCGTCAAGGCGCAAGGAGACTTCTTCAAGTCCGTGATGGCGGCGGGCGTTGGAGTTGGCTCCGTCGCCCTGGCGCCTCAGAACCTGTCTGGTGCCATGGTGGGAGCGGCAGGGGGTGGCTTTTTCGGTGGGATCGTGGGTATGGCGGTCGATCGCCTCATGGGCGGGCGCGAGATGGACGGCGCGCTGGACAACGCTCTTTACGTCACCGGGCAGGGCCTTGACAAGGATCTTTCTTCGGCCCGGGTGCAGACCGAGACGTCGGTCGAGGACGCCATCAAGAGGCACGACTCGGATCTTCCGGTGGACGGCACCAAAGACATCGTCCGCAAATCCATGAACGCCGGGTGGGCGGACAGTGACACGAACCTGGAGGACAGCAGTGCCCGGCCAAGCTCGTGACGAGGGAGAGGTGCTCATTGTCCCCCGGGTCGGAGCGAGGAGAATGGTCCTGATTCGGGTCGTTCTGAGTCTGGGCGTCGTCGTTGCCGGAGTTTTCGGGTACATCGAGGTTTTCACCAAGGGTGTCGACCGTTTGCCTGCCAAGGTATGTTCGGGCGCTGTCGACCGGGAGATCGCGGCCGACGTCCTTCCGAATACGATTACGGCTTCGGAGCGCGGGGAAAAGGGAATCGCGTATTCGAATTCCCGGGGAACGGTTTTCTACTGCTACGTCAAGACTCGTAGCCAGGACTCTATTCTTTCCGGGGAGGTCCAGATCAACGACGTCACATCGGCCAAGTGGCGCGAGGTCCATTCCGAGGGGGATCAGGAACCACGTGAGGTGCGGGCGAAGGGGGTCGATGTGATCACTACCTTCGATGGCGTCTCCGTCTACGTGTCCTGCACTCGGCCGGACCAAAACGGGCAGGAGCCGTTGCAGTCGTACGCACTGATCGCCGACGCGAGGACTATCGGGGACGCGCGGGTGACAGGCGTCGAACTTCAGCAGCGCGTGGCCGATTTCGCGTATCAGATCCTGCGGCACACCTACCAGGTCGAAGAGTGCCAAGAAGGTCAGGAATTCTCCGATGCACTTCCCCGCTTCAAATGATGGGGTGCTTGATTCCATCGTGAGCCGGGAGCGGTCAAAGATTGTGGAGTGCGATTGTGGAAGCGATTCAAAGGAAAATGGCAAAGCAGGCGCTTGTCGGCTTGGTTCTTGTGGCAGCAGGAATCTTCGGATATATACAGGTTTTACCAAGGGAGCCGACCGTCTGCCAGAAAGGGTCTGTTCGGGGGTGCTTGACCGGGACATAGCGGCCACGATTCTCCCGGGAACGATGACCGCTCGCGAGCGAGGGAGGAAGGTCGACGGGGTCGGAGAGAATTTCCTGTTCTCCTGCAATGTGAAAACGCGTAGTCAGGATTCCATCCTTTCCGGTGACGGCGCGGTCCACGATATTTCCGCGGATGAGTGGCTGGAAGGGGTCGAGGAGGACGCGGACGCGAGCAAGCTCGAAGTCGACTTTCAGGGCATCCGTGCGGTGTCCTACGCAACCCAGGCCTTCCTCTACGTTCCCTGTACGCCTACCGGGAAGAAGTCCGGAGCGGCCCGGCAGGATTACGGGCTGATCGTCGAGTCGAGAACGATCGGCGATACGGCGGTGACGGGGGACGAACTGCGTCAGGCGGTGACCGACTTCGCCTACGAGCTGCTGAGATACAACTACAGGATTCAGGGATGCCAGGAAGTGCGAACGCTCCCCTCCGAGCTACCCCGGTTCGCTTGACTACCTGACCGGATGCGGACATCGCCCGCGCGTGGACCATCACTACTGTCCCCCACCACCCTGCGGCCTTATGGTGCCGATATGTGCGGAATCGTGGGATACGTCGGGGCGCAGTCGGCGCAGGATGTCGTTGTCGCGGGGCTGAAGCGGCTGGAGTACCGGGGGTACGACTCCGCGGGGGTCGCCGTCCTCGCGGACGGGGGGCTGGCCTCCGCCAAGAAGGCGGGCAAGCTCCTCAACCTGGAGAAGGAGCTCAAGGACCGGCCGCTGCCGGCCGGGAACACCGGGATCGGGCACACCCGTTGGGCCACGCACGGCGGGCCCACCGACATCAACGCCCACCCGCATCTCGACAACGCGGGCCGGGTCGCCGTCGTGCACAACGGGATCATCGAGAACTTCGCCGCGCTGCGCGAGGAGTTGGCCGGACGGGGGCATGACCTCGCCTCCGAGACCGACACCGAGGTGGTGGCCCATCTGCTCGCCGAGGCGTACTCGGCCGGCGGCGATCTGCCCGAGGCCATGCGGGACGTGTGCCGGCGGCTGGAGGGTGCGTTCACCCTCGTCGCGGCGCACGCGGACGAGCCCGACGTGGTGGTCGGGGCACGGCGGAACTCGCCGCTCGTCGTCGGCGTGGGACAGGGGGAGATGTTCCTCGCCTCCGACGTCGCCGCCTTCATCGCGCACACCCGGGACGCCATCGAGCTCGGCCAGGACCAGGTCGTGGAGCTGCGCCGGGACGGTGCCACCGTCACCGGGTTCGACGGCTTCGCCGCGGAGACACGCGAGTACCACGTGGACTGGGACGCCTCGGCCGCCGAGAAGGGCGGCCACGCCTCCTTCATGCTCAAGGAGATCGCCGACCAGCCCAAGGCCGTCGCCGACACACTGCTCGGCCGGGTGGACGCTTCCGGCACGCTCCACCTCGACGAGGTGCGCATCGCGCCGGGCGTGCTCCGCGAGGTCGACAAGGTCGTCGTCATCGCCTGCGGCACCGCCTTCCACGCGGGAATGATCGCCAAGTACGCCATCGAGCACTGGACGCGGCTGCCCTGCGAGACCGAGCTAGCCAGCGAGTTCCGCTACCGCGACCCGATCCTGGACCAGCGCACCCTCGTCGTCGCCATCTCGCAGTCCGGCGAGACGATGGACACCCTGATGGCCGTCCGGCACGCCCGTGAGCAGGGGGCGAAGGTCCTCGCCATCTGCAACACGAACGGGTCGACCATCCCGAGGGAGTCGGACGCCGTCCTCTACACGCACGCCGGTCCGGAGGTCGCCGTCGCCTCCACCAAGGCGTTCCTGACGCAGCTCGTCGCCTGCTACCTCGTCGCGCTGTACCTGGGACAGGTGCGCGGCACCAAGTGGGGCGACGAGATCCGCACCGTCGTGCGGCAGCTCTCCGCGATGTCCGGCGAGGTCGAGCGTGTGCTGGGGACGATGGAGCCGGTGCGTGAGCTGGCCCGCTCGCTGTCCGGGCACGACACGGTGCTCTTCGTCGGCCGGCACGTGGGCTACCCGGTGGCCATGGAAGGCGCGCTGAAGCTCAAGGAACTCGCCTACATGCACGCCGAGGGCTTCGCCGCCGGGGAGCTCAAGCACGGGCCGATCGCCCTCATCGAGGAGGGCCTGCCGGTCGTCGTGATCGTGCCGTCCCCGCGCGGCCGTTCGGTGCTGCACGACAAGATCGTGTCGAACATCCAGGAGATCAGGGCGCGCGGCGCCCGTACCGTCGTCATCGCCGAGGAGGGCGACGAGGAGGTCGTCCCGTACGCCGACCACCTCATCAGGATCCCGGCTACGCCTACGCTGCTTCAGCCGCTGGTCGCCACGGTGCCCTTGCAGGTGTTCGCCTGCGAGCTGGCGACCGCCCGGGGCAACGAGGTGGACCAGCCGCGCAACCTGGCGAAGTCCGTGACAGTCGAGTGAGTGAGTGAGCGCGTGATCATTGGGGTCGGGATCGATGTGGCGGAGATCGAACGCTTCGGCGCCGCGCTGGGGCGTACGCCGCAGCTGGCCGAGCGGCTCTTCGTGGAACGGGAGCTGCTGCTGCCGGGCGGGGAGCGGCGCGGGATCGCCTCGCTGGCAGCGAGGTTCGCCGCCAAGGAGGCCCTGGCCAAGGCGCTGGGCGCACCCGGCGGGCTCCTCTGGACCGACGCGGAGGTGTGCGTCGAGGAGAGCGGCAGGCCCCGGTTGGAGGTGCGCGGCACGGTCGCGGCGCGGGCGGCCGAACTCGGCGTACGCACCTGGCACGTGTCGCTCAGCCACGACGCGGGGGTGGCGTCGGCCGTGGTGATCGCGGAGGGTTGAGCGTATGCGACACGCCTACAGCGTCGAGACCGTACGTGCGGCCGAGAAGGCCCTGATGGCACGACTCCCGGAGGGGGCGCTCATGCAGCGCGCCGCCGCCGGGCTCGCGGTGGCCTGCGGTGATCTGCTCCGGCGCAACGGCCGGGTGTACGGCTCACGGGTCCTCCTCCTCGTCGGCAGCGGCGACAACGGCGGGGACACCCTCTACGCGGGAGCCCGGCTGGCCCGGCGCGGGGCCGGCGTACGGGCCCTGCTGACCTCACCCGACAAGGTCCACCGGGCGGCGCTGGACGCTCTGCTGAAGGCCGGCGGGCAGCTCCTCGACGGCCCTGACCCCGGAGCCTTCGGCCCCGTCGACCTCGTCGTCGACGGCATCACCGGGATCGGGGGCCGCGGCGGCCTGCGGCCCGGTGCCGCGGCCCTGGTGCGCGCCGTCACCCGGGGACACGCGCCCGTGCTCGCGGTGGACCTGCCCAGCGGGGTCGAGGCCGACACGGGCCAGGTGCTCGGCCCCGCCGTGCGGGCGGACGCGACCGTCACCTTCGGTACGTACAAGCCGGGGCTGCTCATCGACCCGGCTGCCGAGCACGCGGGCGCACTCCGGCTCGTCGACATCGGCCTGGCGGCGCAGCTGCCCGCGCGGCCGGAGCTGGAGGCCCTCCAGTACGCCGACGTCGCCGACCTGCTGCCCGTGCCCGGCGCCGAGAGCGACAAGTACCGGCGCGGGGTCGTCGGAGTGGCCGCCGGCTCGGAGCGGTACCCGGGCGCGGCCGTCCTCGCGGTCGCCGGGGCGCTGCACGGCGGCGCGGGGGCCGTGCGCTACGCGGGTTCCGGGGCCGACGCGGTGATCGCCCGCTTCCCGGAGACACTCGTGCATCCAGGACCGCCGTCGAAGGCCGGACGGGTGCAGGCCTGGGTGGTCGGGCCGGGGCTCGGCGACTCCCCGGCCGCGGCCGGGGCGGTCTCCGACGTGCTGGCCGTGGACGTCCCGGTGCTGGTCGACGCGGACGGGCTGCGGCTGATGGACGCCGGAGCCGTACGCGGACGGACCGCACCCACCGTCCTCACCCCGCACGCCGGCGAGGCCGCCGCGCTGCTCGGGGTGGGCCGCGAGGAGGTCGAGGCGGGCCGGCTCGCCGCCGTACGGGAACTCGCCGCGCGGTACCGCGCCACGGTGCTGCTGAAGGGCTCGACGACCCTCGTCGCGGAGGAGGGGGACTCCCCCGTGCGCGTCAATCCGACCGGGACGTCCTGGCTGGCCACGGCCGGCAGCGGCGACGTGCTGTCCGGGCTGACCGGTTCGCTGCTCGCGGCGGGCCTCGCACCGCGCGACGCCGCGTCGGTCGGCGCCTATCTGCACGGGCTCGCGGCGCGCCGGGCCTCCGACGGTGCACCGGTGTCCGCGCAGGACGTGGCGGAGGCCCTGCCGGCGGCCTGGCGGGACGTGCGGGCCTGATCCAGGCTGGAACGAAGGCCCGGGCAGTGCGGGCCGGAGCGACAGGGACGGACGGTGATCGGTCGTGGGCAGCGGCAGCGGCATACGCGTACGCAGGGTGTACGACCCGCCGGAGGACGACGACGGCACCCGCGTCCTGGTCGACCGGCTCTGGCCGCGCGGGATCTCGAAGGAACACGCGGCGGTCGACCTGTGGGCCAAGGACGTGACGCCCTCGAAGGAGCTCCGGACCTGGTACCACGAGGACCGCACGGGGGACCGCTACGACGACTTCGTGGACCGCTACCGCACCGAGCTCGGCGACCCCGCCCACACCGAGGCCGTCGAGGGGCTGCTTGCCCTGCTGCGCAAGGGCGGCGCCGTCACCCTCGTCACCGCCGTGAAGGACGTCCCCACCAGCCATGTCCCGGTCCTCGTCGACCATCTGGAGCACGCCCTCGACCACCGCTGACCGCCTCACCGGGCACGGGAGGTCGAGGGCACAGGCGTACGGCTCTGAGAGACTGGGCGCGATGAACGAGACAGCGACCCTGAGAGCCCGTGCCGAGATCGACCTCGCCGCGTTGCGCGCCAATGTGCGCGCCCTGCGTGCGCGGGCGTCCGGGGCGCAGCTCATGGCCGTGGTGAAGTCCGACGCGTACGGGCACGGAGCGGTGCCCTGCGCCAGGGCGGCGCAGGAGGCCGGGGCGGACTGGCTGGGAACCGCCACGCCGCAGGAGGCGCTCGCGCTGCGCGCCGCCGGTATCGGCGGCCGGGTGATGTGCTGGCTGTGGACGCCCGGCGGCCCCTGGCGCGAGGCGGTCGAGGCGGACATCGACGTCTCGGTGAGCGGGATGTGGGCCCTGGAGGAGCTCGTCGCCGCCGCCACGGAGGCGGGGACCGCGGCCCGGGTCCAGCTCAAGGCCGACACGGGCCTGGGACGCAACGGCTGCCAGCCCGCGGACTGGCCGGAACTCGTCACGGCCGCCCGGGCCGCCGAGGAGGCGGGCATCCTGCGCGTCACCGGTCTCTGGTCGCACTTCGCCTGCGCCGACGAGCCGGGCCACCCGTCGATCGCCGCCCAGCTGGACGTCTTCCGCGACATGGTGGCCTACGCCGAGAAGGAGGGCGTCCGGCCCGAGGTCCGGCACATCGCCAACTCCCCGGCGACGCTCACGGTGCCCGAGTCCCACTTCGACCTCGTACGCACCGGGATCGCGATGTACGGCATCTCGCCCAGCCCCGAGCTGGGCACCCCGGCCGACTTCGGGCTGCGCCCCGTCATGACGCTCGCGGCGTCCGTCGCGCTGGTCAAGCAGGTGCCCCCCGGGCACGGCATCAGCTACGGGCACCACTACACGACCTCCGCCGAGACGACGCTCGCCCTGGTGCCGGTCGGCTACGCGGACGGCATCCCGCGTCACGCGTCGGGGCGGGGCCCCGTCCTCGTCGCAGGCGCCGTACGCACGATCGCGGGCCGGGTCGCGATGGACCAGTTCGTGGTCGACCTGGAGGGCGACACCCTGGAGGCGGGCGCGGAGGCGGTGCTGTTCGGGCCGGGGGACCGGGGCGAGCCGAGCGCGGAGGACTGGGCCGTGGCGGCGGACACGATCGCGTACGAGATCGTCACACGCATCGGCGCGCGCGTCCCCCGCGTCCATCTCCACGAGGACTCCGGCCGGGGCTGAGCCCCGGTCAGGCAAGGACCATGGTCCGGCGACGACAACGACGACGAAGGAGCGCGGCACGGTGAGCGAGACCAGCGCGGAGGACGTGGTGGCGACGGCGGCCGTCGCGGCGGCCGGCTGGCGCCGGGCGGGCATCGCCGGTGCGGCGATAGGCGTCATCGCCGCGGGCGCGGCCGCGGGCGTCGCCGTCGAGCGGCTCACCGTGGGCCGCGGCATGCGCAAGAAGGCGCGTCTCGCGCTGGACGCCTCCGGACCGTACGGGTCCCTGCGGGGGCTGCCCGGCAGGGCCGTCGCCGACGACGGCACCGAGCTGTACTACGAGGTCGACGAGATCGAGCCGGACGGCGGTACGAGCCGTGCCGGCAAGGCCCCCGCGGGCTCCGGGCCGCGCCGGCGCAGGCTCTTCGGCAGCAAGGACCCCGCGCCCCTGACCGTCGTCTTCAGCCACGGCTACTGCCTCGGACAGGACTCCTGGCACTTCCAGCGGGCGGCGTTGCGCGGGCTCGTCCGCACGGTCCACTGGGACCAGCGCAGCCACGGCCGCTCCGAGCGGGGCAGGGCGCAGGCCGAGGGTGTACCGGTCGGCATCGACCAGCTGGGCCGCGACCTCAAGGCGGTCCTGGACGCGGCGGCTCCCGAGGGCCCGGTGGTGCTGGTGGGGCACTCCATGGGCGGCATGACGATGATGGCGCTCGCCGACCGGTATCCGGAACTGATCCGCGACCGGGTGGCCGCAGTCGCGTTCGTCGGGACGTCGAGCGGAAGGCTCGGCGAGGTGAACTTCGGGCTCCCGGTCGCGGGCGTGAACGCGGTGCGTCGGGTGCTGCCCGGGGTGCTGAAGGCGCTCGGCTCGCAGACGGAACTGGTGGAGCGGGGGCGACGGGCCACCGCCGACCTGTTCGCGGGGCTGATCAAGCGGTACTCGTTCGGATCGCGGGACGTGGACCCGGCGGTCGCGCGGTTCGCGGAGCGGCTCATCGAGTCGACCCCGATCGATGTGGTCGCCGAGTTCTATCCGGCCTTCACCGAGCACGACAAGAGCGGCGCCCTGCCGGCGTTCGGCGGTATCCCGGTGCTCATCCTGGCCGGTGACAAGGATCTCGTGACCCCCAGCTCGCACAGCGAGGTCATCGCGGACGAGCTTCCGGACGCGGAGCTGGTCATCGTGCCGGACGCCGGGCACCTGGTGATGCTGGAACACCCGGTGACGGTCACCGACCGGCTCGCGGACCTGCTCGTACGGATCGGAGCCGTTCCGGCCGAGGCGCGCTGATCCTCTAACGTGGGTCGGCATGGAAGCAGCGCACGACGGCCCGGCAGCACCGGGCGCCGTCACCCTGGACGTCGCCGTCGAGTCCCCCGAGGAGATGAAGGAGCTGGGCCGCCGGATCGCCGGTGTGCTGGCCCCCGGCGACCTGGTGATGCTCACCGGTGAGCTCGGCGCGGGCAAGACCACCCTGACCCGCGGTCTCGGCGAAGGGCTCGGGGTGCGGGGCGCCGTCACCTCGCCGACCTTCGTCATCGCCCGGGTCCATCCGCCTCTCGGCACGGGGCCCGCTCTGGTGCACGTCGACGCGTACCGCCTGGGCGGCGGCCTCGACGAGATGGAGGACCTGGACCTGGACGTCTCACTGCCGGATTCGGTGATCGTCGTGGAGTGGGGCGACGGCAAGGTCGAGGAGCTGTCGGATGACCGGCTGCGCGTGGTGATCGACCGCGCCGTCGGCGACACCGACGACGAACGCCGCACGGTGACCCTGGTGGGGATCGGTGCGCGCTGGGCGGGGCTCGGCGTGGAGCTGACAGCGCTCTGAGAGCCGCCCCCCCCGGACGGCTCGGGGGCAGGATTTCCCGACGCTTTCCGACAGGCGGTCGGTAAAATGTTGCGCGAGGGAGGCTCGCCGTGGTCACATGGTGGGAGGGACTGGTTAGGTCTGCCTAACCATGCCCCTCGCCCAAGCCCGAGGAGGCATCCATGCCGGCATCCGAGCGTGAAGTGCAGCCGCAGTCGCCGCAGGCGGAGCCACCGTCGGCTTCCGCGCTGTCGATGAAGGACCTGCTGGCCTCCTGCGCCGCCGCGACGGCGGTCTCGACCCCGCCGCGCGACGAGAGCGCGGACGACGACACCGGGGACGCCGGGCGCGACGCGGCCTGAGGGCGGAGTTCCCCGGGTGGGGCCGGCCCGCGCGTCGCCTCTCAGGACCTCCGGGCCGACCGTCGCGCGTCGTCTCCACGCGGCACGAGCGCGGGTGTCGTGTCCCGTGCCTCACAAGCATGAGCGTGACCGGCTGGTGCTACTTCAAGGTAGACGCCGAGCGGCCGCACGCCCCGCAGGTGAGCATCGGATCGCC
Organism: Streptomyces sp. SM10; assembly: GCF_002910915.1. Lineage (GTDB taxonomy): Bacteria > Actinomycetota > Actinomycetes > Streptomycetales > Streptomycetaceae > Streptomyces. Next base: position 58,782 of record NZ_NEUF01000039.1, read on the forward strand.
GTACACGGAGTGCACCGCCGACGCCTGCGCGCCGCACGGCGGTCCTGATGAGGCGGCGACCTTCACCCTCACCCCGGACGGTGCGGACTCCGACGTCACCGGCTACGACTACCGCCTGGAGCCGGACGGAGAGTGGACGAGCTCGGGCAGCGGCGCCGAGGCGACCGTGACCGTCACCCCGGACACCGCCGGCACCAAGCGGATCGCGGTCCGCGCCAAGGACACCACGGGACCCGGCGCTCAGAGCGTCCTGGACTTCCTCGTCGCCGCCGGGGACGGACCGGTGGGCCGCTGGCACTTCGTCGAGTCCGGTGGCGCCGCCGGCGACTCCGGCACCGCCGCGGGCTCCACCCGGCACGACGCCGCCCTCAACGGCGGCGCCACCCGCGACGACCAGGGCCGCCGCGGCGTCCTGACCCGCGATGCCTCCGGCACGCTCCTGGACACGCCGGTCACCGACAAGGGCCTCGCGCTGGACGGCTCCACCGGCTACGCGGCGACCGACGGACAGGTGCTGGAGACACGGTCCTCGTACACGGTCTCGGCATGGGTGCGGCTGACGGACGGCTCACGCAACCGGACCGTGCTGAGCCAGGACGGTGCCCACCGCAGTCCGTTCTACCTCGGCTACGAGAAGAACGAAGGCACCTGGACCTTCCGAGCCGTGGACAGCGACGCGCCTGCCGACGGCACCTGGTCCTACCAGCGGGTCGCCGCGAAGAACCCGGCGTCACTCGGGGTGTGGACACACATCGCCGGGGTGTACGACGCCCCCGCCAAGGAGCTGCGGTTCTACGTGAACGGCCGGCTCCAGGGCAGCGCCGCGTACACGACCGCGTGGGCGGCCGACGGGCCGATGCAGTTCGGCCGGACCTTCTGGAAGGACACCTACACCGACTACGTGCGGGGCTCGGTCGACGAAGCGACGGCGTGGCAGCGTGCCCTGACCGGCGGTGAGGTGGCCGACGACGCCGCCCTCGCCACCAGCGACGGGTTCAACGGCGCCGAGCTGACGGCTGCCTGGGACCCGACGTCCGGCAGCGGCACCACCGTGCCCGACACCGCCTCCGGCTACGGCCACGCCCTGGCCCTGTCCGGCGGTGCCACGCTCCAGGACGGCACCCTCGTCCTGGACGGCACCGACGGCGCGGCGACATCCGCCGGTCCCCTGGGGGACGACACCGGATCGTTCACCGTGACCACGGCCGTCGCCCTGGACGGCGCGAAGCTGGCCGCCCGGGACATCGGCTCCGTGGGCCAGGTGCTGGGGCAGCGCGCGGCCGACGGCTCCGCCTGGGGGCTCTGGTACGAAGTGACCGGCAAGGAGACCGTTCTCGACGAGGAGACGTTCGAGGAGAGGACCGTCGCCGTCGGGGTCTGGCACTTCGGGCGCCTCAACAGCGACGGCACGTTCAGCTCCGTCACCTCGGACGCGATCGCCGAGCTGGACAGCCCGGTCCGCCTGACCGGTGTGTTCGACGCGCAGGCCGGCGCCATCAGCCTCTATCTGGGTCACAACCAGAACGGCTCGGACACCGCCTTCACCGCGAAGGCCGGCGCCGGCGACTTCGCCCTCGGCAAGGCCTTCGACGGCGGCTCCTGGAAGCACTACCTGCCCGCCGGTCTCTCCGACGTGCGCGTGTGGGCCGGAGCGATGGCCTCGTCCGCGCAGATCGACGAGACGGTCGGCGACTGAGCGACCGGGCCGTGCGCACCGGGTCCGCCCGGCGCGCACGGCCCCGGCGTACGCACCGCCGACAGCATCAGCCCGCGCCCGCACCAGGGCCCGGCGTACCTCTCACCTCTTCCGCGCCCCTGACCGGGGGCTGAACAGGGAAAACACATGGCATTTGGCAGAGACTCATCACGCGCGCGGTCCCGGAGCAGACGGCTGTTCCGGCCCAGGTCGGTGGCGACCGTCCTCACCCTCGCCCTGGCCGTCCCAGCGGGACTCACACCCGTCGCAGCGGCGGTCGAGGCTCTCGGCCGCCCCGACGTGAAGGACCAGCGTGTCAGCGAGGTCCACAAGGCGTCTCCCGGCGCCAAGAAACTCCGTAAGCGCGTCGCCCACGAGAAGGCCGCCGACACCGCACGCGCCAAGCGCGCCACCACCGAACGCACGACCTCCTGGCCCACGCCCGGCGAGAGCGGCGTCACGCTCACCCGCGGCAAGCGGGCCTCCGCCGACCCGGGCGGGCTGCCCGTCAGTCTCACCCCGGTCACCGTCGGCAGGAACGAGAAGACGACGGCGGCCTCCGGTGCCGCCGAGATCGCGGTCCTCGACCAGAAGGCCGCCCGTCGCGCCGGAGTCACCGGCGTACTGCTGACCGCCACCGCCGAGAGCCCCGGTGACGCCGAACTCAGCCTGGACTACGCATCGTTCGCGGGTGCGCTCGGTGGTGGCTGGGGCTCGCGGCTGCACCTCGTGCAGCTGCCCGCCTGCGCGCTGACCACCCCGCAGAAGGCCGCGTGCCGCACGCGGACCTCCCTGAAGTCGGCCAACGACGTCACCGGGCACACCCTGTCGGCGACCGTGCCGCTCGCCGCGGGCGACGACGGCGTGTCCACCCAGGCCGTCGCCTCCGCCACCGTCCTCGCCGTGACCGCCTCCGGTACCGGCGGCCCGTCCGCCGCAGGCACCGGCGACTCCACGGCGACCCCGCTCGCCGAGTCGTCCTCCTGGCAGGCCGGTGCCAGCTCCGGCGCCTTCACCTGGTCCCACGACTTCGGTCTGCCGCCCGCCGCCGCGGGCCCGAGCCCCGAACTGTCACTGTCCTACGACTCGGCGGGCATCGACGGCCGCACCGCCAGCACCAACAACCAGGGCACCGCGGTCGGCGAGGGCTTCTCGCTCACCGGCTCCTACGTCGAGCGCTCCTACGGCAGCTGCGACAAGGACGGCCACAGCGGCGTCCACGACCAGTGCTGGAAGTACGACAACGCCACCCTGGTCCTCAACGGCTCCTCGTCGCAACTGGTCAAGGACGACGACACAGGCGAGTGGCACCTCTCCGGCGACGACGCCTCCAAGGTCACCCGCTCCACCGGCGCCGACAACGGCGACGACGACGGCGAGTACTGGACCGTCGTCACCGGCGACGGCACCACCTACGTCTTCGGCCTGGACAAGCTGGCCGGCGCCGGCACCGAGCGCACCAACTCCACCTGGACCGTCCCGGTCTTCGGCGACGACTCCGGTGAGCCCGGCTACTCCAAGGGCAGCGCCTTCGCCGACCGTTCCGTCACCCAGGCCTGGCGCTGGAACCTCGACTACGTCGAGGACCCGCACGCCAACGCGGTGACCTACTGGTACGCCAAGGAGACCAACCACTACGCCAAGAACAAGGCGACCACGGCGAACGCCTCCTACGTCCGCGGCGGTTACCTCAAGGAGATCGACTACGGCCTGCGCGCCGGTGCCCTGTTCACCGACAAGCCGGACGCCAAGGTCACCTTCTCCCACGCCGAGCGCTGCACCGCCCCGGACTGCTCCAGCCTGACCAAGGACACCGCCGGGAACTGGCCGGACGTCCCCTTCGACGCGATTTGCGCCAAGGGCGCCGACGACTGCTACGCCACCGCGCCGTCCTTCTTCACCCGCAAGCGCCTCACCGGCATCGACACCTTTTCCTGGAGCGCCTCCTCGACCGCCTTCGACCCGGTCGACTCCTGGGCGCTCAAGCAGAAGTACCTCGACGGCGGCGACATCGGCGACAGCTCCGACCAGGTGCTCACACTCACCTCGCTGCAGCGGACCGCCAAGGCCGGCACCGCCCTCACCCAGGACCCGGTGACGTTCACGTACCAGATGCGTCCCAACCGGGTGGACGCCGTCGACGACATCCTGCCGCTGACCCGCCCGCGCGTCTCGACCGTCACCTCGGAGACCGGCGCGATCACCACGGTCACGCTCTCCTCGCCCGAGTGCACGGCGAGCCAGGTCTCCGGCGCCGCCGAGGACACCAACACCCGCTCCTGCTACCCGCAGTACTGGAACATCAACGGCGCCACCGAGGCATCCGTCGACTGGTTCCACAAGTACCGCGTGGACGCCGTCGTCACCACCGACCCGTCCGGCGGCAACGAGCCCGTCGAGAACGCCTACGAGTACGCCGGCCCCGCCTGGCGGCACAGCGACGCCCCGTTCACCCCGGCCGATGAGCGCACCTGGTCGGACTGGCGCGGCTACCGCCAGGTGACCGTCCACTCCGGTGCCACCGGCAGCGACCGCACCAAGCGCGTCTCGCTCTACCTCCAGGGCATGGACGGCGACAAGAACAAGGACGGCTCCACCAAGTCCGTCAGCGTCGCCCCGCTGTCCTCGCCCGCCCTCGGCGCCGCGAGCGTCAAGGACAGTGAGCAGTACCAGGGACGGCTGCGGGAGGAGGTCACCTACGACGGTGACACGGCGATCACCGAGACCGTCAACGACCCCTGGTCGAAGGAGACAGCCCGGCAGAGCGTGCCCGGCGCCCCCGACGCGGTGGCCCGCTTCGTCGACACGGTGAAGACCACCGACCACACCTATCTGACGATCCCGAAGAAGTGGCGCTCGACCAGCACCACCAAGACGTTCGACGCCTACGGCATGGTTGCCACCGTCCAGGACTCCGGCGACACCGCAAGTGGAACTGGAAGCAGACCCCGAAGAAGGACACGGAGTCCCGCAAGCGGTACGCCGCCTACCAGTCCAGCCCCACCCACTACCTGATCGACGACTCCGCGGCCCAGCAGCGCGCCGCCGGCCAGGCCGCGGCGCGCAAGAAGGCCCTCGCCGAGAAGCGCAACAAGGAGGCGGCGGAGCAGCGCAAGAAGGACGGCGTCAATGGGGAGCGATCGGGCTGGGCGTCGGAGCCGCTGTAGGCGGGTTGTGGCAGCTCGGGGTAAAGAGCGGCCGCGTCGTTGAGTACCTGCCCATGGGGCGGCACGCGAAGGCTCCGGGGCGCGGGCGGCCGCTCCGCCGCGACCCGTGGGTTCGCGGTGGCGAGATCGGAATATCGGGCGGCGCGGGCCTTGGCTCCTGCGCGGTACCGTCGTACATGAATCCGGGGTTCTGCTGATGAGAGCGCACAACGAGGTGAGGACGGGCTCCGTGGGTGTGGACTACCGGGAGATGGCCGAGGCGGCGGTGAGCCAGGCTGCGTACCGGCGGCTGGAGGCGCCCGAGTGGCGTCGAGAGGCGGATGTCCGCCGGACCTTCTGGTGGCGCGTGCGTGGTCTCCAGCGGGCCGGGCGACTGCTCCCGCTCGCGGGAGTGCTGGCCCTGGATGGCTTGGCGGTGGTCGCTTCCCTGGAGCGGCCGGACAACATCCCGTTCTGGGTCTTCCTGTTGCCGATCGTCACGCTGTGCTGGGCAGCCGTGACAGCATCGAGCTGCCTTCGAGCCTGGCGCATGGCCCGGGTGGCTCGGGCCGAGCCGGGGCCGGGCGTGCCGTATCTGCTGCTGCACAGCTACACGTCGGGGGCCCCGTGGCTCGTGTTCTTCCACGAGGACGAGGGCATGGACGCGGAGCCGGCAGGAGCGCTGCCCCTGTCGTACGGCCCCGACCGCGACCTGTACCGCGACCTCCCCGCGCCGGTCGGTGAGGCAAGGCTGTCCGGTACGTTGCGCGGCGGGGAGATCGTGGTGCCCTGGATCGGGAACCGCGTCGCATGGCCGGCCGGCGGCTACCGCGAACTCGATCTGACCGACCCGCACCAGGCCCGGTCCATGGCGGAACTCGTCCGGCCGGAATGATCCGGAACTCCGTCCGGAGGGCGGAGTTCCGCCGCGCATGCGACCGGTGCCGTCCTGGTGGGTGCCGGTGGCTGTGCCGGCGTTGCACGCGCTCTGGTACCTCGCACTGCGCTACGTGTGCCATGTCGATCAGTGACGTGCCGAGCCGACGCGCAGACCGTCCATGCGGAGTGGCCTTCGCGTACACCGCCGCTACCGAGCGCGAACGGTCGGGTCCGTGGGCGCCGGGCCGGCAGGTGTTCGGCTGACCGGCTTACGAAGCGGAGAGGGCAAGCGCCGACAACCCGGACGGCTGTCCAGTGGCCGTCGTGTGCCGAGCGCTCGCCGACCGGAGGACCACCTGGCGGCGCGCGCCCGACCGTGGCCCGTGCGCTACGGGACGACGACGACCTTCGCGCCCACCGTGGCGAACGTCCACACCGCGTTGCCGTCGGCGCGCTTCATGCGTACACCGCCGGTCTTCAGCGTGGGGTCGGGGCTCTCCATCGAGCCGTCCTGCGCGGCGCTGAAGCCCACGGAGACGTCATCGACGCTCGTGAAGCGCACCACGTGCTCGATCAGGACGCCGTCGGAGCCCTTGATGGTGCCGGAGCGCGAGGTCACCCGGTACACGCCGGGCAGCGGGTTCACGGAGCTCGGCATGACGGTGAACGTCCGGAGCGCCTTCTCCTTGTCGTCCACGATCCACACGCGGCGGTCCTTCAGCCCGTAGACGACGCGTGCCCCCGTGTCGGAGTCCTCAGGGACCGCGAGCGGGTCCTTCGGGGGTACGGGCTTCGCGGAGGGGCGGGCCGACGGGCCCGACGACGCGGAGGCCGAGGGCGCGGCGACCGAGTCGGGTGCGTTCGCCGACGCCTGGTAGGCGAGGAAACAGACCGCGGCCACCGCCGCGGCAGTGAGCCCGGCCACGATTCCCGAGCTGCCCCTTGCCACCGTGAGGTCCCCTTTCACATGCCGTCCGTCGCATGTCGTACAAGCATTTACGTCGTACACGCGTATACCCGGCGACGGTACCAGCCGCGGAAGGGGAGACCGGGACGCTCCACGGGCTGCCGTGGCCGAGTCCGCGGAGCCGTAGGCTGTTTGTGTGCTGCTGCTCGCCATGGATACCGCCACCCCCGCCGTCACCGTCGCCCTTCACGACGGGGCCTCCGTCGTCGCCGAGACCGGTCAGGTCGACGCCCGGAGGCACGGGGAACTGCTGCTGCCCGCCGTCGACCGGGTCCTCGCCGAGGCCGGGGTGAAGCTCGACGCCGTGACCGACGTGGTCGTCGGGGTCGGCCCCGGCCCCTACACGGGGCTGCGCGTCGGTCTGGTCACCGCGGCGACCTTCGGCTCCGCCCTGTCCGTGCCGGTGCACGGGCTGTGCACCCTCGACGCCCTCGCCTACGCCGCCGGACAAGAGGGCCTCGAAGGCCCCTTCGCCGTCGCGACGGACGCGCGGCGCAAGGAGGTCTACTGGGCGCGGTACGAGGACTTCCGCACCCGGGACGGTGAACCCGCCGTCGACCGGCCCGCCGACATCGCCGACCGGCTCGCCGGACTGCCCGTCGCCGGCGCGGGCGCGCTGCTCTACCCGGGGGCCTTCCCGGACGCCCGCGGCCCGGAGCACGTCGGTGCCGGAGCCCTCGCCGCCCTGGCCGCCGAACGGCTCGCCACCGGTGCGGCCCTGCTGCCGCCGCAGCCGCTCTACCTGCGCAGGCCCGACGCCCAGGTCCCCAAGAACTACAAGGTGGTCACCCCCACGTGACCACCGCGACCGCTGTGCTCCGCGAGATGCGCTGGTGGGACATCGCACCGGTGCTGGAGCTGGAACACGAGCTGTTCCCCGACGACGCCTGGTCGGCGGGCATGTTCTGGTCCGAGCTGGCCCGCGCCCGCGGGCCGCGGGCCACGCACCGCTACGTCGTGGCCGAGCACCCCGCCGACGGCCGGATCGTCGGCTACGCGGGCCTCGCCTCGGCCGGGGACCTCGCCGACGTCCAGACGATCGCGGTCAGCCGCTGCCAGTGGGGCACCGGCCTCGGCTCCGAACTCCTGACCGACCTCCTCCGGCACGCCACCGCCTTCGAGTGCGCCGCGGTGCTCCTGGAGGTCCGCGTCGACAACACCCGTGCGCAGAAGCTCTACGAACGCTTCGGCTTCGAACCCATCGGCTTCCGCCGGGGCTACTACCAGCCGGGCAACATCGACGCACTCGTCATGCGCCTGACCGTACAAGGAACAGAGACAGACTGATGGCTGACGAACCGCTCGTACTCGGTATCGAGACCTCCTGCGACGAGACCGGCGTCGGCATCGTGCGCGGCACGACGCTCCTCGCCGACGCCGTCGCCTCCAGCGTCGACACCCACGCCCGCTTCGGCGGAGTCGTCCCGGAGATCGCCTCCCGCGCCCACCTGGAGTCGATGGTCCCCACCATCGAGCGCGCCCTCAAGGACGCCGGGATCAGCGCCCGCGACCTCGACGGCATCGCCGTCACGGCCGGTCCCGGGCTCGCCGGGGCGCTGCTCGTCGGCGTCTCGGCCGCCAAGGCGTACGCGTACGCGCTGAACAAGCCGCTGTACGGGGTGAACCACCTGGCCTCGCACATCTGCGTCGACCAGCTGGAGCACGGCCCGCTGCCCGAGCCGACGATGGCGCTGCTGGTGAGCGGCGGGCACTCCTCGCTGCTGCTGGCCCCCGACATCACCAACGACGTACGGCCGCTGGGCGCGACCATCGACGACGCGGCGGGAGAGGCCTTCGACAAGATCGCCCGGGTCCTGGACCTCGGCTTCCCCGGCGGTCCGGTCATCGACCGGCTGGCGCGTGAGGGAGACCCGAAGGCGATCGCCTTCCCGCGCGGACTGAGCGGCTCGCGCGACCCGGCGTACGACTTCTCCTTCTCCGGCCTCAAGACGTCCGTGGCGCGCTGGATCGAGGCGAAGCGCGCGGCCGGTGAGGACGTGCCCGTACGGGACGTGGCGGCGTCCTTCCAGGAGGCCGTGGTCGACGTCCTGACCCGCAAGGCCGTCCGGGCCTGCAAGGACGAGGGTGTCGACCACCTGATGATCGGCGGCGGCGTCGCCGCCAACTCGCGGCTCCGGGCGCTGGCGCAGGAGCGCTGCGAGAAGGCGGGGATCCGGCTGCGGGTCCCGAGGCCCGGTCTCTGCACCGACAACGGGGCCATGGTCGCCGCACTGGGCGCCGAGATGGTGGCGCGCAACCGTCCGGTGTCCGACCTGGACCTCTCCGCGGACTCCTCGCTGCCGGTCACCGAGACCCACGTCCCGGGTGCCGGCGGCCACAGCCACGGCCACGACCATGTGCACGAGATCAGCAAGGACAACCTCTACTCATGACCGTCGCCCTGATGTGGGAGGCCCGTGCGGCGCAGGGCCGGGGCGCGGAGCTGCTGGAGTGGGCCAGGGCCCGGGCGGGTGAGCTGGCCCGGGAGCCGCTGCGGAGCGAGCTGCTGCGCGCCCCGCAGGACCGGGTGCTCGTGCTGACCTGGTGGGACGGGGGATACGACGATCCGACGGAGCTGCCGGAGCTGCCCGAGCCCGACGCCGCGCTGATCAGCCGCCCGGTGCACCGGTGGCGCTTCGAGTCGCTCGGTCCGGCGAGCGGCTGATCCGGGGCCGGGAGCGACCGGCCCTGACGCCTCCCGGAAAAGAATTCCGACATATTCTCCCGGACGTGTCGATCCGGGCCTCGCCCGTTCGACGCATGGGTGAGAGGCGGGGAACGGCCCCGCTTCGGGAGTTGGCCGAGCGTGTGTCCCGATGAGTTCCGGGCCTCGCGGCGGTCTACCGTGCACAGCGTCCCGCTGTGAACCGGACCGAGGTGGAGGAGAGCGACCATGCAGAAGATCAGGCCCTGTCTGTGGTTCGACAACCAGGCCCAGGAGGCCGCGGAGTTCTACGTCTCGGTCTTCGGCGGGGACTCCCGCATCGAGAACATCACCCGCTGGCCCGAGGGGTCGGAGTCGGCCGGATCAGTACTGACCGTCGACTTCGTGCTCGCCGGCCAGGAGTACCTGGGCCTCAACGGCGGCCCGCAGTTCACCTTCGACGAGGCCGTCTCGCTGAGTGTGGACTGTGCGGACCAGGAGGAGGTCGACCGGCTGTGGGCGAGGTTCACCGAAGAGGGCGAGGAGAGCCAGTGCGGATGGCTGAAGGACAAGTACGGCCTGTCCTGGCAGATCGTGCCCCGTGAACTGCCCGAGCTGCTCAGCGGCTCCGACCGGGCCAGGGCGGAGCGGGCGATGAAGGCGATGATGGGGATGCGGAAGCTGGACGTCCAGGCCCTGCGGGACGCCTGAGCCCGAGGCCCACGCCGTGCGCGGGCGGGAGAACGGGCGCACCCTGGAAACAGGGAAGATCCGGGAGGTGAACCGTCATGATGGAGACCACCGTCGGATGGCATATCGAGCTGGAATTCGAGGAGGACGCCCACCGCACCCGCGCGGCCGCCCTCGTACGGCTCAGTGACGGGACCGAGGTACGGGCCCACGGATACGCCAGCCGCCACCCCTCCGACGCCGAACAGCCGCGGGTGGGCGAGGAGATCGCCGGAGCCCGCGCGCTCAACGAACTCGCGATGAAGCTGCTCACCAAGGCGCACGACGAGATCGACGAGGCGTCCGGCCGGGCGTCGTACCCACTGACCTGACCGCTGCGGGACTCCGCCGCCGGAGCATGGCCCGCACTCGGTAATGTCTGGGCCATGCCACGCCGTTCGCCGCTCCCGCCTCCGCCCCCGCCCGTGGAGATACGCACCTGGCCCGACCGCGAGGCGCTGCTGCGGGACCGGGCGGTGATCCTCGGCGAGCTGGTGAAGATGTTCATCGGGCCGGGGCGTCTGGGCGTCCTGTGGATGTGGGCCGGACTGGCCGCGCTCGGCTGGTCCCTCGTCGGGGCGGCGCTGCTGATGTTCGAGGACGCCCTGGACCCGTTCGGCATGGTCCCGGGGGTGATCAGCCTCGCTCTGGGCGCCGCCGTGCTGGTCCCGCCGGTCGTCCTCGTGGGCGCGGGCGTGGCCAGGGATCTGAGGGTCCACCGGCTCCTCGTGGAGTGGGGCGCTCTGGACCGCGACCCGGCGGGGGACCTGGCCCTGCGTATGCCGCGGGCCGGTCTCGCCTGGCTGCTGACGTCGTGCGCGCTCTGCGTGGCGGGCCTGTTCGGCTGCGTGGCCGTCCCCGCGACCGCCCGGGCGGGCGAGGAGACGTACGCGATGGTGGCCTGGCTGATGGGGCTCGGCTTCCTCGCCTGGCTGACCGGACTGAACGGCCTCGTCAAGGCGTTCGCCCACCGCCGCTGGGTGCTGCGGGTGCTCGTCGGGCCCCGGGCGGAACCGCCGGTCACCGTGGACCGCTGATCAGGGGCGCTCCACCGGCCGGCCGATCAGCATCGTCGGTGCCCCGGCCACCCGGGTCAGGAAGACGGTGGCCGCGTGCGGTCCCTGGAGCTTCATCTTCCGGCGCAGTTCCTCCGGTTCGACGGCCGAGCCCCGCTTCTTGACGGTCAGGACACCGACCTGACGTTCCCTCAGCAGGGCTTTGAGCTTCTTCATGTTGAAGGGGAGCTGATCGGTGATCTCGTACGAGGCCGTGGCCGCGGACGTGTACGGCGCGTCACTCGTGACGTAGGCGATCGTCTCGTCGATCAGCCTCCCGCCGCACCGCTCGACGACCTGGGCCACCAGATGGGCGCGGATGACGGCGCCGTCCGGCTCGTGGAGGTACCGGCCGACGGGCCCGACCGGCGGGGCGGGGAGCGGGCCGTCGGAGGCGAGGGTCGTGCGTGACGGGAGCAGGGTGGCCCGGAAGGTGCCCGGGGTGAAGCCCTTGCCGAACCAGAGCACCGCCTCCTTGACGTCGCCGCCGTCCGAGATCCACTCGGCCTCGGCCTGCGGTCCGATCGCCTCGTGCGGGACTCCGGGGGCGATCTTCAGTGCGGCGCGGGGAGCCTTCAGGGCGGCCTCCGTCGCCCAGGAGAGGGGCGGCGAGTAGGCCTCGGGGTCGAAGATCCTGCCGCGCCCGCCGCGCCGTGCCGGGTCGACGAAGACCGCGTCGTACGGGGCGGTGTCGATCCCGGTGACATCGGCGCACCGCACCTCGACGAGGTCCTGGAGACCGAGCGCCTCGGCGTTGGCGCGGGCGACCCGCGCGGTGAGCGGATCGCGGTCCACGGCCAGGACCGGGATGCCCGCCCGGGCCAGGGCGATCGCGTCGCCGCCGATCCCGCAGCACAGGTCCGCCACGCTGCGCACGCCGAGCTCCGCGAACCGCCCGGCGCGGTAGCCGGCGACCGAGGTGCGGGTCGCCTGCTCCACTCCGTTCGGGGTGAAGAACATGCGGTGGGCGTCGGCTTCCCCGAACTTCGCCACGGCGCGCTGCCGCAACCGCGCCTGGCCGAGCGCCGCCGACACCAGGGCGGCGGGATGCGCCCGGCGCAGCCGGGTCGCGGTCGCCAGCTCCTGAGCGGGGTCGTGGTCGCGCAGCTCGTCCAGGAGCGCGGAGCCCTCGGGCGTGCGCAGGGCGTCGAAGGCGGCGAGCGGGTCGGGCTGATCGGCAGGGGGGAGGGCGTTCACCTGTCCATTGTGAGCCAGCCGGGGGACCCGGCGGGTCCTGTGGAGGTGTCGCGGGCGGCGGCCGGTGTCCCGGTGGCAGGATGCGGCGCCATGCAACTAGTACGACAAAACGAAAAATCATCCATGAAGCGGTACAGATCCGCCTGTGCGGTGCTGGCCGCCCTGCTGGTCGCCGCCGTCGCATCCGGGTGTGCGGGCGGCGCGGACGACGGGGGCGCCGCCCCGGAGCAGCCGGCCATCGGGCAGCAAGGGCCCGGCGCCGCCCCCGCGGGTCCCGTCGCCGCGGCGGAGGCCCGCGTCGAGCGGCTCAGGAAGCAGCAGGCCGCACGGGTCGCCGCCGCCAGGAGGTGGGGTCTGGCGAAGACCCCCCTGGCCGCTCCGGAGCCACCCGCCGAGAAGCCGCACCTCACCACCCGCGAGGGGTTCGAGGTGGAGGGCGGCGGGGAGGATCTGCCCCCGGTCTTCACCACCGTGCCCACCAAGGAACGGGTCGTCTTCCTGACGATGGACGACGGGGCGGAGAAGGACCCCGAACTGCTGCGGATGATGACGGAACTGAAGATCCCGTACAGCGCCTTCCTCAGCGACTACGTGGTGAGCGACGACTACGGCTACTTCAAGGACATGCAGGCCAGGGGCGTCACCCTGAACAACCACACGCTCAACCACCGCTACCTTCCGGGGCTTTCGAAGGCTGACCAGCGGCGGGAGATCTGCGGCGAGCAGGACAAGCTCGAGAAGTACTTCGGGAAGCGGCCCACCCTCTTCCGGCCGCCGTACGGCAACTACAACGGCGACACCCTGCGCATCGCGAAGTCCTGCGGCATCAAGGCCGTGCCCCTGTGGGCCGCCGAGGCGTTCCCCGACCACATGGAGTGGCGCGAGTGGGACCGGGACCTGCACCCCGGAGACATCATCCTCACCCACTTCCGGGGCGACGAGGACTGGGACGGCTCCATGGCCGACATGGTCCGGCGCGTCATGAAGACGGTCACGGACAAGGGGTACGCGGTGGCCAGGCTGGAGGACTACGTCTGACGGGGGCGGGGCGGCGCGCCCGGCGGCCCGGCGGCGGAACGACGTGGCGGTCTCCCGCGTTGTCCCGGGCGTACGCCGGTCCCGCGACGCCACGCGAGGGTGGTGAATTGGCACTCCGCTTGACCGAGTGCTAATCGCGGTCATAGTGTCAGTGCTGGCACTCCCCGATGGAGAGTGCCAGCACCACCGTGCGACAGGGCAGGTCCGGCACCCGCGACGACGGATCGACCTGGTCGCCACCCCACAGACTGTTAAACCCCGTGAGATCTCCGAAGGGGGAGACCGGATCGTGTCGACCACCAGCTCCAAGGTTGCGATCAAGCCGCTCGAGGACCGCATTGTGGTCCAGCCGCTCGACGCCGAGCAGACCACGGCTTCCGGCCTGGTCATTCCGGACACCGCCAAGGAGAAGCCCCAGGAGGGCGTCGTCCTGGCCGTGGGCCCGGGCCGCTTCGAGAACGGCGAGCGCCTGCCGCTCGACGTCAAGACCGGCGACGTCGTGCTGTACAGCAAGTACGGCGGCACCGAGGTGAAGTACAACGGCGAGGAGTACCTCGTCCTCTCGGCGCGCGACGTCCTCGCGATCGTCGAGAAGTAGTTCACCCACGTTTGCTTCTGTTCTGCGCCCCTGGCCCCCTGCGAAATCACTAGCCGGGCGGCGAGGGGCGCAGTTCGTTTTGAGAGGGAAGAAAACAGCCCATGGCGAAGATTCTGAAGTTCGACGAGGACGCCCGTCGCGCCCTTGAGCGCGGCGTCAACAAGCTTGCCGACACGGTGAAGGTGACGATCGGCCCGAAGGGCCGCAACGTCGTCATCGACAAGAAGTTCGGCGCCCCCACCATCACCAACGACGGTGTCACCATCGCGCGCGAGGTCGAGCTCGACGACCCGTACGAGAACCTCGGTGCCCAGCTGGTGAAGGAGGTGGCGACCAAGACCAACGACGTAGCGGGTGACGGCACCACCACCGCCACCGTGCTCGCCCAGGCCCTCGTCCGCGAAGGCCTGCGCAACGTCGCCGCGGGCGCGTCCCCGGCCGCCCTGAAGAAGGGCATCGACGCCGCCGTCAAGGCCGTGTCCGAGGACCTCCTCGCGACCGCCCGCCCGATCGACGACAAGGCCGACATCGCCGCCGTGGCCGCGCTCTCCGCGCAGGACCCGCAGGTCGGCGAGCTCATCGCGGACGCGATGGACAAGGTCGGCAAGGACGGTGTCATCACCGTCGAGGAGTCCAACACCTTCGGCCTGGACCTCGAGTTCACCGAGGGCATGGCCTTCGACAAGGGCTACCTCTCCCCGTACATGGTGACCGACCAGGAGCGTATGGAGGCCGTCCTCGACGACCCGTACATCCTGATCCACCAGGGCAAGATCGGCTCGATCCAGGAGCTGCTCCCGCTCTTGGAGAAGGTCATCCAGTCGGGTGGCTCCAAGCCGCTGCTGATCATCGCCGAGGACGTCGAGGGCGAGGCGCTCTCCACCCTCGTCGTCAACAAGATCCGTGGCACCTTCAACGCCGTCGCGGTGAAGGCCCCGGGCTTCGGTGACCGCCGCAAGGCCATGCTCGGCGACATCGCCACCCTCACCGGTGCGACCGTCATCGCCGAGGAGGTCGGCCTCAAGCTCGACCAGGCCGGTCTGGACGTGCTCGGCACGGCCCGCCGCGTCACGGTCTCCAAGGACGACACGACCATCGTCGACGGCGGCGGCGACTCCGCCGACGTCAAGGGCCGCGTCAACCAGATCAAGGCCGAGATCGAGTCCACGGACTCCGACTGGGACCGCGAGAAGCTCCAGGAGCGCCTCGCGAAGCTGGCCGGCGGCGTGTGCGTGATCCGTGTCGGTGCCGCCACCGAGGTGGAGCTCAAGGAGAAGAAGCACCGTCTGGAGGACGCCATCTCCGCGACCCGCGCCGCGGTCGAGGAGGGCATCGTCTCCGGAGGTGGCTCCGCTCTGGTCCACGCCGTCAAGGTCCTCGAGGGCAACCTCGGCAAGACCGGCGACGAGGCCACGGGTGTCGCGGTCGTGCGCCGCGCCGCCGTCGAGCCGCTCCGCTGGATCGCCGAGAACGCCGGCCTCGAGGGCTACGTCATCACCTCGAAGGTCTCCGAGCTCGACAAGGGTCAGGGCTTCAACGCCGCGACCGGCGAGTACGGCGACCTGGTGAAGGCCGGCGTCATCGACCCGGTGAAGGTCACCCGCTCCGCCCTGGAGAATGCCGCGTCCATCGCGTCGCTGCTGCTCACGACCGAGACCCTGGTCGTCGAGAAGCCGGCCGAGGAAGAGGCGGACGCCGGCCACGGCGGCCACGGCCACTCCCACTAGTACGCCCCGTACGCCACCGAGGCCCGGTACCCCCGTCGCGGGGGCACCGGGCCTCGGTGTCCGTCCGGCCGGCCCCTCCGGGCCGTACGGCTGCCTACTTCGGGCCGTACGTCCGGCCCGCGCGGGAGGTCACGCCGCCGAGGACGCTCCGGGGCGTCAGCTTCACGAGGCTCATCAGCGCCTTGTAGCGCGGGTCCGGGATCGACACCGTCCTGCCCCGGGCGAGGTCCGCCAGGGCCGCGGCGACCAGCTTGTCCGCGTCGAGCCACATCCAGTCCGGGATGTTGCCCGTCCCCATCCCGGCCCGCTGGTGGAACTCCGTGCGCACGAAGCCCGGGCACAGGGCCATCAGCCGCACCCCCGAACCCGCCAGGTCCTTCGCCGCGCCCTGGGTGAACTGGACGACCCACGCCTTCGACGCCCCGTAGGTCCCCCGCGGCAGGAAGGCCGCGACGGAGGCCACGTTGACCACCCCGCCGCGGCCACGCTCCCGCATCGGCCCCGTCGCGGCCGAGGTGAGGCGGAGCACCGCCTCGCAGTGGACCTTCAGCATCGTCAGCTCATCGGCCATCGGGACGTCGAGGTAACGCCCCTTGTTGCCGAAGCCGGCGTTGTTCACCAGCAGGTCGACCGGGCTCACGCGGTCCGCCAGCCGTGCTTCGACCGCCTCGATCCCGGTGTCCGTGGACAGGTCGGCCGTCAGCACCTCGGCCTCGATGCCGTGCCCGTCGTGCAGCTCCGTGGCCTGGGCCCGCAGCCGCTCCGTGTCGCGGGCCACGAGCACCAGGTTGTGCCCGTCACTCGCGAGCCGTCGTGCGAAGGCGGCCCCGATCCCCGCCGTCGCGCCCGTAATCAGTGCAGTCGTCATAGGCGGCACGTTAGTGCCCGCGGGTGCGGGCGGCCGACCCGCCTTCTCCCTCCGGGCTGGTCAGCCCGGGTGGAGGGCCGCCCGGACGGCCCGATGTCGTGTCCCATCTGCCGGCGCGCGTCGAACTCCGCGTCAGCGACGGCGCTGGAGCACAACCCTGACGACGGAGGAGGGCAGTGGTCCCGCCCGCGTGCGGCGGTGATCTCGGCGAGGACGTGCAGCGGGGCGGTACGCACCTGCTGCGGCGGGGCGCAGTCGATCAGGTCCCGGAGGGATGGCTCGTCGGCAGCCGGGGTCTTCATGAGCCTCTGGTGTCAGGAGCCGGGGTGTCACGGGCGTCCGGTGAGGAACCGGGCGCCCCGTGGGCCCGGGCGGACGCCGCCGACACGGGAATGCCGGAGGGCGTGTTCTCCCTGCTCGTCGGGGACGGCACCGGCACCCGGCTCGTCCGTGACCCACGTATCCAGGCGGTCGGTTTCACCGGCTCCCGCACCGCGGGCCTCGCCCTGATGCGTGCCGCCGCGCAGCGCCCGCAACCCATCCCGGTCGAGTCCGACCTCGCCGACGCCCGCGCACCGCTGCCGCTCCTCGAACGCCGCGCGGGCCGTGTCCTGTTCCACGGCTGGCCCACCGGTGCCGCCGCCGCCATGCGGAACCCCGAGGGCAACGAGTTCGACGTCGTCTGAGGGCGTCGCGACGCGCCTACGTGGCGGAGCCCCGTTCCGCCACGTAGGCACGTGCGGCGTGCAAGGCCTCCGTGTGCAGCGCTTCTCCGGCGTCGAGCAGGCGCGGCAGCAGCTCCCGCTCGGTGGTCATCGCCCGGAACTCCAGGGCGGCGGTGATCTCGTGGCCGGGGGTGTACACCACCTCGACCGGGTCCCCGGAGCGGATCGTCCCCGGTTCGATCACCCGGAGGTACGCGCCGGTGGCCCCCTCCTGGGTGAACCGCCTCTCCCAGCTCCGCTCACCCAGGTGGCCCGCGAACGTACGGCACGGAATGCGGCCGGACGTGACCTCCAGGACCAGCTCGTCACCGATCCGCCAGCGCTCCCCGATCCGCGCGTGGCTCACGGTGAGGCCGAGGGTCGTCAGGTTCTCGCCGAACGCGCCGTTGGGCAGGGGCCTGCCGAGCTTCCTCTCCCAGGCGTCGAGCTCCTCGCGGGCGTACGCGTAGACGGCCTGGTCCGAGCCGCCGTGGTGCCGGAGGTCGCACACCGAGTCACCTGCCAGTCCGCTGCCGCCGCTGCCCTTGGGGCCGGGGTCGGCGACCCGCACCGGGGCGTCGGACGGATGCTTGCCGATCCCGGTGAGCCCGCCGGCTCCGTCCGAGTGAGGGGAGGGCGCGGGGCGGCCGAGGTTCACGGTGAGGACCTTCATGACCGGACAGGCTAATCGGGGAGTACTCAAAGCCGCTCATGACTATTCGCCCGATGCTGCAAGAGCCGCTTATGTTTGAAGGGTGATCGAAGCCCGTCATCTCCGTGTCCTGCGCGCCGTGGCCACCACCGGCTCGTTCTCCGCCGCCGCGCGTCAGCTGGGCTGTACCCAGCCTGCCGTCAGCCAGCAGATGAAGGCCCTGGAGGGGTCCGCGGGCACTCCGCTGCTGATCCGTACGGGGCGCGAGACGCGCCTCACCCAGGCGGGTGAGGCGCTGGTCCGCCACGCGTCCGGCATCCTCGCGGGGCTGACAGCCGCAGAGGAGGAGGTCGCCGCGATCGCCGGGCTCAGGGCCGGCCGGGTCCGGCTCGTGTCCTTCCCGAGCGGGAGCTCCTCGCTGGTCCCCGGCGCTCTCGCCGCCCTGCGCGCCGAGCACCCGGGCACCCGGGTCTCCCTCGTCGAGGCCGAGCCGCCGCGCTCGGTGGAGATGCTGCGCGACGGCGACTGCGACATCGCCCTGGCCTTCCGCTACGGGGTCACCGGCGGCGAATGGGACGACCTGGTCGTGCGCCCGCTGCTGCGGGACCGGCTGATCGGCCTGGTCCCCGAGGGGCACCGGCTGGCGGGCTCGGACGCGGTGGGCATCGGTGAGCTGGCCGACGAGTCGTGGATCGCGGGCTGCCCCCGCTGCCGGCTGCAGCTGGTGGAGGTCTGCGAGGCCGCTGGTTTCACCCCCCGGATCGACTTCGCCACGGACGACTACCCGGCGGTGATCGGCCTCGTGGGGGCGGGGCTCGGCGTCGCCGTCCTGCCCGAGCTGGCCCTCGAGTCCGTGCGCCCCAAGGGTGCACGGACGGTGACGGTGGAGCCGGCCGTTGAGCGGGAGATCGTCGCGCTCACCCTGCCCGACCTCGCACGGGTGCCGACGGTGGCGGCGACCCTGGACCAGCTCTCCCTGGCAGCCGCGCGCTGAACGGTGCGCGGGGTCGAGCGGCCCGCGCTCCGGACGGTCCGTGTGCCGAGCGGCCCGCGCTCCGGACCCTGACCGCCGGCTCGACCACGCACGGCCCGGACACCGACGGACGGCCGGACTCCGGGCAGCCCGGATCCCGCGCGGCCGCGCGTCGTGCGGCCCGGCCCACGGCCCCTGGGCGTGAGGTCCGAGAGCGGGCGTGCCCGCTACGAAAAAACGTTTCTGCGTTCGGCGGGTCGAGCCGGCCCTCAGGTGTGGCCTGCCTCCGGGGCCGGTCCCGAGTGGGCGGAGATCAGGCGGTTGCGCGCCCGGCCCATGAGCTCCTCGCGCTCGTCCTCGGTCAGGCCGCCCCACACGCCGTAGGGCTCCCGTACGGCGAGTGCGTGGGCCGCGCACTCGGCGCGTACCGGGCAGCGCATGCAGACCTCCTTCGCCGAGGCCTCACGGGCACTCCTGGCTGCGCCGCGTTCTCCTTCGGGGTGGAAGAACAGCGAACTGTCGACCCCGCGGCAGGCGGCCAGCAGCTGCCAGTCCCACAGGTCCGCGTTGGGTCCGGGAAGGCGGGAGAAATCTGCCATTGCGTGTCCCCTCGAAACCTTGCTGGTTCGGAAACGGCGTCCTCGACCGTTGGCGCTCGTCCGTCGTCGTTGATGACCGGAGTCCCGACCGTACATCTACGGTGTTAGTAGATGTAAATATGACTGATTGCGAATCTAGCCATAGACGCCAGCAAAAGGGAAGAAATCCCGCTAAATGGGGCAAGCTGTCGGGTGAGGGATCGGTTGAGGGGCGAATGATCCCGTGTCGCTCTCCTCCGTGTGCGGGCCCTCACTTAGAGTGCCGAACCGGAAGCTTTGGCCCGTAACTCTTTCGAGTGACCGTCGTTGATGGGGGAGAGGCGGTTGACGGAGAACGAGCTCGGGCAGATGTCCGAGGGGGTCAACCGCACAGGTGACGACTTGTATCAGCCTGGAGGCTCAAGGTGACGCGCATCAGCTGCGGAGGACGGTCATGACATCCGTCCTCGTCTGCGACGACTCCCCGCTTGCCCGAGAAGCGCTCCGCCGGGCGGTTGCGACCGTTCCCGGGGTCGAGCGTGTGACCACGGCGGCCAACGGCGAGGAAGTCCTCCGCCGCTGGGGGGCCGACCGTTCGGATTTGATTCTGATGGACGTACGCATGCCCGGTCTGGGGGGTGTGGAGACGGTCAGGCGGCTGCTCTCGGCGGACCCCGGGGCCCGGATCATCATGCTGACCGTCGCCGAGGATCTGGACGGCGTCGCGCTCGCGGTGGCCGCCGGTGCCCGCGGATATCTGCACAAGGACGCCTCGCGTGCCGAGCTGCGGGCGACCGTGACCCAGGCGCTGGCCGACCCGACGTGGCGGCTCGCCCCGCGCCGGCTGCGGTCCGCCGAGATGGGTGCGGCGCCGACGCTCACCGCGAGGGAGATCCAGGTGCTCGAAGGCATGAGCCACGGCCGCTCCAACGCGGAGATCGGACGTGAGCTCTTCCTCTCCGAGGACAC
Source organism: Streptomyces sp. SM10 (assembly GCF_002910915.1). Lineage (GTDB taxonomy): Bacteria > Actinomycetota > Actinomycetes > Streptomycetales > Streptomycetaceae > Streptomyces. The sequence goes on from NZ_NEUF01000039.1 coordinate 79,202, forward strand.
GGTGAAGACGCACGCGAGGCGTCTGTTCAAGAAGCTGGGAGCCTCGGACCGTGCGCACGCCGTCGCGCTCGGATTCCGCTGGGGCCTGGTCCGCTGACGGGGCGGCGCGCCCGGTAGCCGTGCGATCCCGTCCGCACGCCGGCGGACGGGGCGACGGTGGTGGCGGACCTGCGGCCGGGCCCTCCCTCACCAGCGCCATGTGACGCTTTCCGGCCGATGCCGCATCCTTGGGGGTGTGGAGTTCCTCGGGGAACATTCGGTCGAGCGGAAGGGGAGGGCGCAGGACATGACATCCGGCGCACCCGCTCAGAACGCTGGAGCACTTGCTCACGACACCGACGACGTACGACCCGAAGCCCGTGCCGGCCGCCCCGGAGCGGCCGTCGCCCGTACCGGCGCGCCGGCGGACGACGGCTCGGTGCGCCGTGCTGATAACGCTTCGGTGCACAACTCGGGACGCGATGCCTCGGATCGGACGGGGCCGGGGCACCATGGTCCGATGCGTGAGGACGGGACGACGGTGATCGGTGCTCTGGTGCACCGTGCGGTCGACGGTGACGCGCAGGCCACCCACGACCTGCTCGCCCACGTGCACCCCCTCGCTCTGCGCTACTGCAGGTCCCGGCTGAGCCGGCTGCCCGGTGATGCCCGTCACTTCGTGGAGGACCTCGCGCAGGAGGTCTGCGTCGCGGTGCTGATGGCGCTCCCGCGGTACAAGGACACCGGCAGGCCCTTCGAGGCGTTCGTCTTCGCCATCGCGGGCCACAAGGTCGCCGACCTCCAGCGGGCCGCGATGCGGCACCCCGGTTCGACGGCCGTGCCCTCCGACGAGATGCCGGAGCGGCCCGACGACTCGCTCGGCCCCGAGGAGCGCGCCCTGCTCAGCAGTGACGCGGCCTGGGCCAAGAAGCTCCTGGCCAACCTTCCGGAGAACCAGCGCGAGCTGCTGGTCCTGCGGGTCGCGGTCGGGCTGACCGCCGAGGAGACCGGGCAGATGCTCGGAATGTCCCCCGGCGCGGTCCGGGTCGCCCAGCACCGTGCGCTGAGCAGGCTGCGCGCCCTCGCGGGTCAGTAGGGACCCCTTCCAAAGGCTCCCGCCGATGTGGAGGAAGCCACGGAACCGCCAGGTGATCTTGATCGTGGAATGAGACACCCCGCGAGGCCGTTAGCATGGACATCCGCACCGATCAAGGCCATTTGGGGAAGGTGTCATGACTGCAAACGTCGACGGAGTGCCCGAGAAGTTCGCGACGCTCGGGCTGACCTACGACGACGTGCTGCTGCTGCCGGGCGCGTCCGAGGTCCTGCCCAACGCGGTCGACACCTCGACTCTCATCTCGCGGAACGTGCGGGTGAACATCCCCCTGCTGTCGGCCGCCATGGACAAGGTGACCGAGGCCCGCATGGCCATCGCCATGGCCCGTCAGGGCGGCGTCGGCGTGCTGCACCGCAATCTGTCGATCGAGGACCAGGTCAACCAGGTCGACCTGGTGAAGCGGTCCGAGTCGGGGATGGTCAGCGACCCGATCACCGTGCACCCCGACGCCACGCTCGGCGAGGCGGACGCGCTCTGCGCGAAGTTCCGCATCAGCGGAGTGCCGGTCACCGACCCCGCGGGGAAGCTCCTCGGCATCGTGACCAACCGTGACATGGCCTTCGAGTCGGACCGCGCCCGCCAGGTGCGCGAGGTCATGACGCCGATGCCGCTGGTCACGGGCAAGGTCGGCATCTCCGGCGTGGACGCCATGGAGCTGCTGCGCCGCCACAAGATCGAGAAGCTGCCGCTGGTCGACGACGCCGGCATCCTCAAGGGCCTCATCACGGTCAAGGACTTCAAGAAGGCCGAGCAGTACCCGAACGCCGCCAAGGACGCCGAAGGCCGTCTGCTGGTCGGCGCGGCCGTCGGTGCCAGCCCCGAGGCGCTGGACCGCGCGCAGGCGCTCGCCTCCGCGGGGGTCGACTTCCTGATCGTCGACACCTCGCACGGACACAACAGCAACGCCCTCGGCTGGATGGCGAAGATCAAGTCGAGTGTCGGCGTGGACGTCATCGGCGGCAACGTCGCCACCCGCGACGGTGCCCAGGCGCTGGTCGACGCGGGTGTCGACGGGGTGAAGGTCGGCGTCGGCCCGGGGTCGATCTGCACCACCCGTGTGGTCGCCGGTATCGGGGTCCCGCAGGTCACCGCGATTTACGAGGCCGCGCTCGCCGCACGTGCCGCGGGTGTTCCCGTGATCGGCGACGGCGGTCTCCAGTACTCCGGAGACATCGGCAAGGCGCTCGCCGCCGGGGCGGACAGCGTGATGCTGGGCAGCCTCCTCGCGGGTTGCGAGGAGTCCCCGGGCGAGCTGATGTTCATCAACGGCAAGCAGTTCAAGTCTTACCGCGGCATGGGCTCGCTGGGCGCCATGCAGTCCCGTGGCCAGGGGCGGTCGTACTCCAAGGACCGTTACTTCCAGGCCGAGGTCTCCTCGGACGACAAGCTCGTCCCCGAGGGCATCGAGGGGCAGGTGCCCTACCGCGGCCCGCTGGCCAACGTCCTCCACCAGCTGGTCGGCGGCCTCCGCCAGACCATGGGCTACGTCGGCGCCGCTTCCGTCGACGAGATGGAGAGCAAGGGACGGTTCGTCCGGATCACCTCGGCGGGTCTCAAGGAGAGCCACCCGCACGACATCCAGATGACGGTCGAAGCACCGAACTACAGCAGGAAGTAAGGCATCAGCGCAGGTGAGGGGCGGACCGGGTTCCCCGGACCGCCCCTCACGCGTGCGTCGGGGATACTGGTCAGCGCAGACGTAGAGGGAAAGGCCACACCATCGTGACTGAGATCGAGATCGGGCGCGGCAAGCGCGGCCGCAGGGCATACGCGTTCGACGACATCGCTGTCGTACCGAGCCGGCGTACCCGTGACCCGAAGGAGGTCTCGATCGCCTGGCAGATCGATGCCTACCGCTTCGAGCTGCCCTTCCTGGCCGCGCCGATGGACTCGGTGGTCTCTCCGCAGACCGCCATCCGCATCGGTGAGCTGGGCGGCCTCGGCGTCCTCAACCTCGAGGGGCTGTGGACGCGGCACGCCGACCCGCAGGCGCTCCTCGACGAGATCGCCGAGATGCCCCTCGAGGACGCCACCCCGCGGCTCCAGGAGATCTACTCCGCCCCCATCCAGGAGGAGCTGATCGGGCAGCGCATCAAGGAGGTGCGCGACTCCGGTGTCGTCACCGCCGCCGCGCTGTCGCCGCAGCGCACCGCGCAGTTCTCCAAGGCCGTCGTCGACGCGGGCGTGGACATCTTCGTCATCCGCGGTACGACGGTCTCCGCCGAGCACGTCTCCGGCGCGGCCGAGCCGCTCAACCTGAAGCAGTTCATCTACGAGCTGGACGTCCCGGTCATCGTCGGCGGCTGCGCCACGTACACCGCGGCCCTGCACCTGATGCGCACCGGCGCGGCGGGTGTCCTCGTCGGCTTCGGCGGTGGCGCCGCGCACACCACGCGCAACGTCTTCGGCATCCAGGTCCCGATGGCGACCGCCGTCGCCGACGTGGCCGGTGCACGCCGCGACTACATGGACGAGTCCGGCGGCCGGTACGTGCACGTCATCGCCGACGGGGGCGTCGGCTGGTCCGGCGACCTGCCCAAGGCCATCGCCTGCGGCGCGGACGCCGTGATGATGGGCTCGCCGCTCGCCCGCGCGACGGACGCGCCCGGCCGTGGCCGGCACTGGGGCATGGAGGCCGTCCACGAGGACGTGCCGCGCGGCAAGCTGGTCGACCTCGGCTCCGTCGGGACGACCGAGGAGGTCCTGACCGGACCCTCGCACAGCCCCGACGGCTCGATGAACATCTTCGGCGCGCTGCGCCGCGCGATGGCCACCACGGGCTACAGCGACCTCAAGGAGTTCCAGCGCGTCGAGGTGACGGTGGCGGACTCGCAGCACCGCCGCTGATCCGACGTCGCACAAGGGGGCCCGACCGCGCCTGCGGTCCGGGCCCCCTTGTGCGACGTCCTGCTGCTGAGCCGACGGCCTTAGCCGGCGGCCTTCTTGGCGGCCGAGAAGGCGGCTGCCGCGGCGATCGCGAAGAAGAGGATGCTGATCACGTTGGTGTCGGCCTTCCAGGCCTCGTTCAGCACGCTGAAGTGCTCGAAGAACACCTCGGAGACCGTGACCGGGGCGACCTTGGTGGCGATGATCGCCTCGCCGAGCAGCTGACCCCCGTAGACGCCGATCAGGGCGAGAACCGCACCGATGACCGGCAGCACGGGGTTGCGGCCACCGACCTTGCCTGCTGCGAAACCGACGAGGAAGCCGACACCGACCGCCGCGTAACCGATCTGGTGCTCGGTGGCGCCGATGATCCCGCCGTAGACGCCGGCAGCGACAAGGGTGGCGACGACGGCGGCGAGCAGGCCGAGGCCCATGGTGTCGCGCGCCGGCGGGGCGGGCGAGAACGGGGCACCGCCACCGAACTGGCCGGGCTGCTGGCCCGCGAACGGGTTGCCGCCCGTCTGCGCGCCCGGGTGCGGCGCGTAGGGGGCGCCGGCCGGGGGCTGCTGCGCCGCGTAGGGGTTGCCGTCGGTCGGCTGACCGCCGCCGTAGGGCTGCTGCGGTGGGTTCGGCGGCTGCACGGGCTGGCTCATACGGGTTCCCCCCTGGGAAGCGGTGCGCACGAATGTGCGAGAAGTGACGCCGCAGGCTAGCAGCCCGTGCCGACACCGCCCACCGGAATCCCTGCGGCCCCGCCCCGGTGCAGGTCAGAGGCGATGGGCGGCCCCTGCCGGAGTGGCTCCCCGGGTGTCCAGGAGGAGCTGGGCCTTCACCGCGAGCCCCTGGAGGTCGTACGTGCGGTGATGCTGGAGCAGCACCGTCAGATCGGCCCCGGCGGCGGCCTCGTAGAGCGAATCGGCGCGCGGCACGGGCTGGTCGCGCACCCGCCAGTCCAGGACGAGCGGGTCGTGGTAGCCGATCTGCGCACCCATGTCCATCAGCCGGGACGCGATCTCGCGGGCGGGCGAGGCCTCCTGGTCGGCGAGGTCCGGCTTGTAGGTGACGCCGAGCAGCAGGACCCGGGCGCCGCGGACGGACTTCCCGTGCTCGTTCAGCAGGGTCGCGCAGCGCTGGATCACATAGCTCGGCATCCGGTCGTTGATCTCCTTGGCCAGCGAGACCATGCGCAACGGGTGGCCGGGCGTGCGGCTGTTGTACGGGAAGTACCCGGGATCCACCGGGGCGCCGTGGCCGCCGACGCCGGGGCCGGGGCGGAACGCCTCGAAGCCGAACGGCTTGGTCTCGGCACACCTGATGACGTCCCAGAGGTCGACACCGAGGTCGTGGCAGAGCACCGCCATCTCGTTGACCAGGGCGATGTTGACGTGCCGGAAGTTGGTCTCCAGGACCTTCGTCATCTCCGCCTCGCGCGTTCCGCGGGCCCGGACGACCTTGTCGGTGAGCCGCCCGTAGAAGGCGGCGGCCGACTCGGTGCAGGCGGGGGTGAGGCCCCCGATGACCTTCGGTGTGTTGGCGAAGACGTGGGTGCGGTTCCCGGGGTCCAGCCGGCCGGGGGAGTGCGCGAGGTGGAAGTCGCGTCCGGCGCGGAGCCCGGAGCCCTCCTCCAGCAGGGGGCGCACGATGTTCTCGGTGGTGCCGGGAGGCACGGCGGATTCCACGAGAACGGTGGTGTGCGGCCGCAGTCGGGCCGCGAGCGCCCGGGCCGCGTCGGTCACGGCGCGGAGGTCGAGGGTGCGGTCCGGGCCGAGGGGGGTGGGGGCGCAGATCGCGGCGGTGCGGACCCGGCCCAGCTCCGCCGGGTCGGCGGTGGGCCGGAAGCCGCCCGAGACCATCCTGCGGACGTCCGAGGCGCTGAGGGATCCCTCGACCGGAGTACGGCCCGCGGAGAGTTCGGCGAAGGGGCGTGGGTCGGTGTCGTAGCCGACGGTGTGGATTCCCACGCCGACGGCTGCTTGGGCGAGGGGCAGGCCGAGGTGACCGAGTCCGATGACGGCGAGGTCTGCGGGCATGTGGGCCGTCCTTCCCTAAGGCCAAGAGGCAGAACGCGCAACCGCTGTGGACAGCGCAATGTCAGACTAGGCGTAAATATGACCTATATGTCGCATTCTGTGGCTCGTGTGAGGCGGGTGTTGTCCACAGGCGGTGGCTGAAGTCGGTGACCGCGGACAGAATCGAGTGGTGGGCACGGGCGCCCGGCCTTCCGGCCGGTCCCCGCTCCCGTGCCGTACCACCCCGATGCACCGGGACTACCGGGAGGCAGCAGTGAGGACAGCGACACTGGGACCCGCGGAGCGCGCCGAGGCGCTGACCGCGATGGCCGAGCGCGAACTGGACGTGCTGGTCGTGGGGGCGGGCGTGGTCGGCGCCGGGACCGCGCTGGACGCGGTCACCAGAGGACTCTCGACCGGACTGGTCGAGGCGCGCGACTGGGCGTCCGGGACCTCCAGCCGGTCCAGCAAGCTGGTCCACGGCGGGCTGCGCTATCTGGAGATGCTGGACTTCGCCCTCGTACGGGAGGCGCTCAAGGAGCGCGGGCTGCTGCTGGAGCGGCTCGCGCCGCACCTGGTGAAGCCCGTCCCCTTCCTCTACCCGTTGCAGCACAAGGGCTGGGAGCGGCTGTACGCCGGCTCGGGCGTCGCGCTCTACGACGCGATGTCCGTCTCCTCCGGCCACGGCCGCGGGCTGCCCGTGCACCGGCACCTCTCCCGCCGCCACGCCCTGCGGGTCGCCCCCGCCCTGAAGAAGGACGCCCTCGTCGGCGCCCTGCAGTACTACGACGCCCAGATGGACGACGCGCGCTACGTGGCGACCCTGGTGCGCACGGCCGCGGGGTACGGCGCACAGGTGGCGAACCGGGCGCGGGTCACCGGATTCCTGCGGGAGGGCGAGCGCGTCGTCGGCGCGCGCGTGCAGGACGTCGAGGACGGCGGGGAGTACGAGGTCAGGGCCAAGCAGGTGGTCAACGCGACCGGGGTGTGGACGGACGACACCCAGGCCCTGATCGGCGAGCGTGGGCAGTTCCACGTCCGGGCGTCGAAGGGGATCCACCTCGTCGTGCCGAAGGACCGCATCCACTCCTCGACCGGGCTCATCCTGCGGACCGAGAAGTCGGTGCTCTTCGTGATCCCGTGGGGGCGGCACTGGATCATCGGCACGACCGACACCGACTGGGATCTGGACAAGGCGCATCCGGCGGCCTCCAGCGCCGACATCGACTATCTGCTCGAACACGTCAACTCGGTCCTGAACACCCCGCTCGGCAGGGACGACGTCGAGGGTGTCTACGCCGGGCTGAGGCCGTTGCTGGCCGGCGAGTCGGACGCCACGAGCAAGCTCTCGCGCGAGCACACGGTGGCCCACCCGGCTCCCGGGCTCGTCGTGGTGGCGGGCGGCAAGTACACGACGTACCGGGTGATGGCGAAGGACGCCGTCGACGAGGCGGTCCACGCGCTGGACCAGCGGGTGGCGGAGTGCGTCACGGAGGAAGTCCCGCTGTTGGGCGCCGAGGGCTACCGCGCCCTGTGGAACGCCCGCGCCAGGATCGCCGGACGCACCGGGCTGCACGTCGTCCGGGTGGAGCACCTGCTCAACCGCTACGGCTCGATGGCGGAGGAGCTCCTGGACCTCGTGGCGGCCGACGCGTCGCTGGGCGAGCCGCTGGCCGGCGCCGAGGACTACCTCCGGGCCGAAGTCGTCTACGCCGCCTCGCACGAGGGCGCCCGGCACCTCGACGACGTCCTGACGCGGCGCACCCGGATCTCCATCGAGACCTTCGACCGGGGCACCCGGTGCGCGCGCGAGTGCGCGGACCTGATGGCGCCGGTCCTCGGCTGGGACACGGACCAGGTCGAAAGGGAGGTGGAGCACTACCGCAAGCGCGTGGAGGCGGAGCGGGAGTCCCAGCGCCAGCCCGACGACCTGACCGCGGACGCGGCGCGGCTGGGGGCGCCGGACATCGTGCCGCTCTGAGCCCTCCAGGCTCCCTCACGTCCCTCCCGGGGTCATGGAGCCGGTCCTTCCGGGCCTCGGAACGGACAGGAGGGCAGAACTCCGCCTCCAGCAGCTCCGTTTCGAGGCCCGCGCCGGGCGGTGTGTCGGTGGTGACCCGGAAGGTGAGGACGTGTCGGCCGTCCCGGGTCGCGGCGGTGCGGACGTAACTGCCGGTGATGTGACCGTTGTGGCCCCGGACGGTGGTGCCGCGGGAGAGTTCCTGTGGATGGATCCCCATGGCGTACGAACCGGCGGAGGCACCGGTGTCGAGCAGCGTCGGGAGCTGGGCGGGCGGCAGCAGGCGCCCGCCCAGCAACGCCGCGTAGAAGCCGTCGAGATCGGCCGGCGTGAAGACCGGTTCCCCTGCCGCGCCCGCGAACCGCGGAACGGTGGCCGCGCACGAGCCCCGGCAGGTAGGTGTCGACGTCGTCCTCCAGCCGGAGCCCGCCCTCCCGGACGAGTTGGAGGACGGCCGTCGCCACGAACGTCTTGGTGATGCTGCCCGCCCGGAAGTGGTCGTCGGCCCCGATACCGTGGCCCGCGGAGGCGTATCTCTCCTCGCCGCCGGGGACGGCGCGGTGTGCCGGAAGGGCCGCCGCGGGTGCACGGCCCTCGACGACGAGCCGGGGGAGGTAGGACGATGCGGGCGTGGGGTGTGGTTCGCTGGGCAGGCTCGCGGTTTCCGGGGCGAGCAGCACCAGCGGGGCGGCGGGCAGCGCCCTGGATATCGGCATGTCAGGGGGTCCCTTCCTCCGGTCACATCGAGACCGACCCCGACCCGGGACCATGACCGGTCCCGGGGTGAGGGACAATGAACGCTCTGCCAGGGCGGGTTGATCGCAGAGGGGACGCATGTCGGAGGCGGAGCAGTCGCGGGAGCCCCAAGGGGGCAAGGACGGACGTCTCCTCGCGGGGCGGTACCGCCTCGGGGAGGTGCTCGGCCGGGGCGGCATGGGCACGGTCTGGCGTGCTGCCGACGAGACGTTGGGACGCACGGTCGCGGTCAAGGAACTGCGCTTCCCGTCGTCCATCGACGAGGAGGAGAAGCGGCGCCTCATCACGCGAACCCTGCGTGAGGCGAAGGCGATCGCGAGGATCCGCAACACCAGCGCGGTGACCGTCTACGACGTGGTCGAGGAGGACGACCGGCCGTGGATCGTCATGGAGCTGATCGAGGGCAAGTCCCTGGCCGAGGTGATCCGTGAGGACGGGACGCTGGCTCCGAGGCGCGCGGCGGAGGTAGGCCTCGCCATCCTCGACGTGCTGCGCTCGGCGCACCGCGAGGGCATTCTGCACCGCGACGTAAAGCCGTCCAACGTGCTGATCTCGGAGGACGGCCGGGTGGTCCTGACCGACTTCGGGATCGCCCAGGTCGAGGGCGACCCCTCCGTCACCTCGACGGGCATGCTCGTCGGTGCTCCTTCCTACATCTCGCCCGAGCGGGCGCGCGGCCACAAGCCGGGGCCGCCCGCCGACCTGTGGTCGCTCGGCGGGCTGCTCTACGCCAGCGTCGAGGGACGCCCGCCGTACGACAAGGGTTCGGCCATCGCCACGCTGACGGCGGTGATGACCGAGCCGGTCGAGCCCCCGGCCCACGCGGGCCCGCTGGAAGAGGTCATCTACGGCCTGCTGGCGCGGGATCCCGACCAGCGGCTGGACGACGCCGGTGCGCGCGTCCTGCTCGACGCCGTGATCAACGCTCCGGAGGAACCCGCCGTCCCTCCGGCCGAGCGCACGCAGGTCATGGCGCTGCCCACGATCGGTGACGCCGGCAGCGACAGGGGCGGCCGGAGCGTCAGGGGCGGTGGCCGGAAGGCCGCCGGCGCGGCAGCCGCGGCCGCTGCCCCCGCGGACGCCGGGAGGCAGGCCACCGAAAGCCCGGCCCCCGAGGGCGGGGCCCCCGGTTCCGCCTCCGGTCCCGACTCCTCCTCGGCGACGTCCCAGGCAGGCGTGGCGGGGATCGCGGAGGGCACGAAGGAACGGCTGCGCGGCGCACTGCGGTCGGTACGCAACGCCAAGACCTCGGCCGCCGCCCCGGTGGCCACCGCGTCGGCCTCCGGGCCGGCCGGGCGTCCTGGTGCGACCCGCGCCTCGATCACCGACGTCGTGCCGCGCCGCACGCTGGCGGTCATCGCCGGGGTCGTCGTGCTCGCCGTCCTCGGCACGGTCCTGGCGCTCACACTCGGCGACGACGGTTCGGGCAACGAAGGCGGCGGCTCCAAGGGCGGCCCCGCCTCGTCGGCCGGCGCCACCACCGGCGGTGACGCGGAGCAGGCCACCGGAGGCGGCTCGGGCAAGGACGAGGGCGACGCGGAGAAGGACGGCGGCAAGGACGGACAGGGGGAGGACAAGGGTGAGGCGTCGGGCGACACGTCACCCTCGACGGAGCCCGAGGAGCCTTCCCCCGACCCGGACGCGCTGCCTGCCGGGTACAAGAAGGTCACCGACGAGCGGTTCCACTTCTCGATGGCGATGCCCGAGAGCTTCAAGCGCAACGGCATAGCGGGAAGCAATTCCGGCGGCATCTACAACGACGGCGGCGGCTTCCCGCGCGTCCAGATCGACTACAACGCCTCGCCCGGGGACGACGCCGCCGCCGCATGGCGCGGTCTGATGGGAGCGGTCGCCGGAAGCAGCAGCGGGTACAAGCACATCGGCATAAAGAAGGTCGAGTACAACAACTACCCGACCGTCGCCGACTGGGAGTTCACGCGCAACCAGCAGGGCATGCGGGTCAGGGTCCTCAACCGCGGCTTCAAGGTCGACGCCACCCACGGTTACTCGATCATGATCAGCTGCAAGGCGGACGAGTGGGACGGCGACGCCTGCCGCACGCTGCGCGAGACGGCGTTCGCCACGTTCGAGCCCACCGATTGATCCGGCGGGGCGACGGGCTGACCTGCCACGGGTGCACGACGCAGCGGCCGGGTTGAGGCGACCCGGCCGCGCGGTCGCGTCCTGCCACGTATTGTGAGACGCCGAGGACCGTACGCAGCCGGAATCGTGGGTCAATTGCACGGCAAGTGACCGCAATTGATGGATTCATGCGGTCTCCGTGACCGGGGGAACAGCGCGCTCTGGGGAGGCGTCGTGGACGACTACGCGGGTCGGGTGCTTGCCGACCGCTACCGCCTTCCCCTGCCTCCGTCCGATGCGTACGAACTCGCCGAGACACGGGCGTTCGACACGTACAGCGGCCAAGAGGTCCTGGTGCGGCAGGTGCCGCTGCCGGAGGTCGTGGACGCGGAGGTGCTCGACGGCGACGGCGTCCCCTCGGCGAGACGTGCCACCGGCCGTACGGTGCGGCGGTCCACGGACCCCGCGGTCCGGCGGGCGATCGAGGCCGCGCAGGCGGCCGCGCAGGTGCCCGACCATCCGCGCCTGGACCAGGTCTTCGACGTGTTCGCCGAGGCGGGATCGCTCTGGATCGTGAGCGAACGCGTGGCCGCCCGGCCGCTCGCCGCCCTCCTCGCGGAGCGGCCCCTCAACCCCTACCGGGCCGCCGAGATCGGTTCCGACGTGCTCACGGCGCTGCGGGTGCTGCACGCGCACGGCTGGACCCACCGCAACATCACGGTCCGCACGGTGCTGGTCTGCGACGACGGCCGTGTGGTGCTGACCGGACTGGCGGCGGGCGCGGCCGAGGAAGCGCTCTGCGGATACGTTCCGGCACCCCAGCCGGACGAGGGGGACGCCTACGGGCCTCCGGCGGTCGAGACGGGCCCCACCGGCCCGTACGAGCCCCCGGCGGACGAGACGGGCCCCACCGCCCCGTACGAGCTCCCGGCGGTCGAGCCCGCTCCGTACGCGCTCCCGGCGGACGAGTCCGCCCCGTACGAGCTCCCGGCGGTCGAGCCCGCTCCGTACGCGCCCCCGGTGCCGTACGAGCAGGGTCCCGCCGCCCTGCCGGCCTCCGACGCGCCCCCGGAGGCCCTGCCCGCCCCCAGGACGCCCGCCGACGGCGGGCCGGCCGCCGGTTCCCGTGCCGAGATCGAGGTGGCACCGCCCTTCCTGCCCACGGCG
>NZ_NEUF01000040.1 GCF_002910915.1 Streptomyces sp. SM10
GGGGGGTGCCCCTATCTGTTTCGTCAACCCTGGCGGGGCTGGTTCGTAGGGGTTCGTGGGTTTCCGGGAACGTTCCGCAAGCGGGATGTTCCCGGCGGGTCGGGTGCCTGGTGGGCAGCTCGGTGGCCGGCAGGGCGGGGGTGGCCGTGCCGGTGCGCGGGCGTGATGGGGTCTGGACGGTCGGAACGATGGAGCCGTCAGGCAGCGAGGCCGACGTCGTCGGGGGTGCGTGGTTCGTAGAGGGTGCCGGTGCGGATCATCGCGTGGATGACGTTCACGCGCTGGCGGGCCAGGCGGAGGATGGCCTGGGTGTGGGTTTTGCCGCGTGCGCGCTGGCGGTCGTAGTAGATCCGTGAGGACGGGTCGCTCTTGCAGCCGATCGCGGCGAACGCGGCCTGGAACAGGGCGCGTTTGAGGAGGCGGTTGCCGCGGTGGGGTGCGTGCTCGCCGCGGATCGATGTGCCCGAGGACTTCGTGGCCGGGGCGAGTCCGGCGTAGGAGGCGAGGTGTCCGGCGGAGGGGAAGCCGGTGCCGTCGCCGATCGCGACGATCACAGCGGCCGTGGTCCTGACGCCCAGGCCGGGCAGGGACGTCAGGAGGTGGAAAAGAGGGAGGGCCTCCAGCAGGGCGGCGATCTCCTGCTCGGTGGCCTGGCGCTGGGTGTGGGCGGCGGCGAGCTGGGCGGCCAGGCCCGGCACGATCAGCGCGGACGCCTCGGTGCCGGGAACGACGAGGGTCTGCTCGGCGAGCGCGTCGTAGATCTCGGTGGTGAGGTGGTGGGCCTTGCGCGAGCCGTGCGCCTTCAGCAGGGCCTCGCACCGCGTGCGCCCGAGCTTCTTCAGCCTGGCCGGGGAGCCGTGCCGGGTCAGGAGGGCCTGGACGTAGGGGTAGGCCAGGCGCGGGCCGAGCACGCGCTCGAGGGAGGGGTGGATCTGGGAGAGCAGGCCCCGCAGCCGGTTGGTGGTGCGGTTGACCTCGCCGGCGAGGTCGTTGTCGTAGCCGGTGAGCATCGTCAGCTCGGCCAGTACCTCGTCGTCGCGGTCCACCGCGCGCAAGGTGTGCGGCATGGACCGGGCGGTCTCTGCGATCACGAACGCGTCGCGGGCGTCGGTCTTGGCCTCGCCCGGGTGCAGGTCGGCTGCCCGCCGCATCGACAGTCCAGGCAGGTAGGCGACCCGGCAGCCCGCCGCTCGGGCCACCGTCAGCGGCAGTGCGCCGATGTTGGCGACCTGGTCCACGATCACCAGTACGGTGCCGAACTTCGCCACCAGCTTGGTAAACAGCTCCAGCAGTTTCGGTTCGGTGTTGGGCAGCCGTTTGTCGTGCACGGTTCTGCCGTCCGCGGTCCGGCCGTGGGCGTGGTGGAACTCCTTGCCCAGGTCCAGGCCGAGGAAGAGATCTATCGCGGTCGTGTCGACCATGTGCGCGTGCCCCTGCCTCTCGTCGCCTCAACTCCCGGCCGTCCCTGCGGCACCACACGCCGGCAACCACGTTACGCAGACATCCCCGCCCCGAAGCGGCTCGGCGTTGCGCCGGGCCAGGCGGTCGTCAGGCCCCTCATCAGCGGTCAAGCGGTGCCCCGAAGCCCGACGGCAACACCCCCCAGGTCATCGACTTCGACAGGGGGCACACAGCCATACCGGACCCGGGGGCCAGGCGCCCCATTGCGGGGCCACGAAAAAGGTAACGGGGCGTCTCCGTTGCGGTCTTGGTCGTGGAGGTACTGGCGCTCACCGGGGCTACGGTGCCCGGGGCAGGCCTTGAGGGGAGAGGTTCTCGGTCGGGCCAGGAGCAGCGGGCGCCGGCGACTCGCTTGTTGGAGCGCGTAGAGACCGGTTCCGGGTCACAGATGCCGGCCATCGAGCCGACGGTGGCGTCCACATGAACAGGTAGGGGCACTGCCCGGAAGTATGTGACGCGGCACCACCGACCGTGCCCGAGGTGGAGCTGTCCTCGTCTCGCGGTGTGGAGGACGGGACTTCGGCGTGCGGTGATCTTTCGTTCGCACTACGTAAAGTTGCTGTTCGGTTTCGTCACGTCAACTCCGCGCGCGACGAGCTGCAGGCGGGAACATGCCTGCCGTGGGTACCGAATGATGATCAGTACGCGACCATGTGGCCCGTTTGTCTGGTTCGCAGGCCTTCTATGTCGATACGGGTCCTCCTGTTTTCAGTAGCAACTGCTTACTGATGTGCTCTAAATCACTCTTGACTGGTTCATGTCGCCCCCCGATAGTTGGCTGACTTTGTAAATGCTGTGAAGTAAATGGGGCGGGACTGTGAGTAACGGGGTGTGGCGTCGAGCGCGTCACCGTGTGTGTGCGCTGGTCGTCGCGACCGTTGTTGTCGGCGGTATGCCCGCCCTGAGCTGGTCGGCTGTGGCTGCACCGTCGTTGCCGCCTTCCGCAGTCGATGCGGCGTCCACTGCGCAGAGCCGGGCTTCGGCGGAGGCCGTCGAGTCGGGTGAGCGTGTGGAGGTGGTCGAGGAGCGCACGGAGCGTGAGACGACGTTCGCCAATCCTGACGGTGAGACGTTCACGCTTGAGAAGTCCGTCATACCGGTCCGAGTTGCCGCGTCTGACGGCGAGTGGGCTGCCCCTGATGCCCGCCTGGTGAAGCGGAGTGACGGGTCGGTCGGTCCGGCTGCCGCTGCGGTGGACCTGTCTTTCTCCGCGGGCGGCAAGGGCGCGGATCTTGTCACGATCGCGGAGGGAGGCCAGTCGGTGTCCCTCGGCTGGCCGGGCGACCTACCCGCACCCAGGCTCGAGGGTGAGCGGGCGGTGTACGAGGACGTCCTGCCGGACGTGAACCTCATCCTCACCGCCACGGTGGAGGGCTTCCGGCAGGTGCTGGAAGTCGAAACCCCTGAGGCGGCCGAGAACCCGGCTCTGGACAGCATCGAGTATCGGTTGGACGCGGAGAACCTCACCGTACGGGCGGGTGTGGGCGGGGGAGTGGACGCGCTGGACGGCAACGGCCAGGCGGTCTTCCGCTCGCCGGCCGCCCAGATGTGGAACTCCGCCGGTAACACCACAGCGCCTGCCGCCCGTCAGTCCCTCTACCTCGCCCCGTCGGCGGACACGGCTGAGGGCCAGCCAGTGCCCGCGGGGCCGGCGGAAGAGGGTGACCCGTTGGCGGGCCCAGGCGCGGGCGACGCCTCCGCGGTGCTCCCGCTGGCGGTGACTGGTACGTCCGTGACGGTCAAGCCGGACTCGGAGCTGATGGCGGCGACGGACGCCGCACAATTCCCGCTCTACATCGACCCGTCGGTCGAGCTCAATGAGTCCGAGCGCACGGTGCTGTCCTCGGACGGGGACGTGTTCTGGAACTTCTCCGGTGGCGACAACGGCATGAGCGTCGGCAAGTGCGGCTCCGCCGTCATCGGCGGCGTCTCCTATTACTGCGGCAACGGCTACATCAATCGCATGTACTTCGAGTTCTCACCCAGCAAGCTGAAGGGCAAGCACGTCCTGGACGCCAGGTTCCGAGTCACCGAGACCTGGTCGTTCTCGTGCGATGCCCGTTGGGTCGACCTCGAGCGCACCAACAACATCTCCTCCTCCACGAAGTGGCCCGGCCCGACGAAGCTGGACCAGATGGGCGACAAGCACGTTTCCGCCGGTCGGGGCAGTAGGTGTTCTCCCTCTCAGCCGCGGGCGCCGATCGAGTTCCACGACTACGCTCCTGAGCCGGACGAGAACCTGACCCCGACGGTCCGCAGTTTCGCCGACGGCAAGATCGCACGCCTGACCTTGATGCTGATGGCGAAGAGCGAGAGCGACACCATCTCCTGGAAGCGCTTCGACGACGACGCCGTCCTCAGCGTCGACTACGTAGGAAAACCCGCCAAGCCCAGCAACATCGGCCCCGTGGTGGGAAGCTCGCACGACTGCAACACCGCCGAGTCCGCGCCGGCCATCGTCACCGACCCCACCCCGGATCTCACCGCCACCCCGCAGACCGAGTCCGGCGGCGAGTCCGGTGCCAAGCTGCGTGTGGCGATGGACGTGGACAAGAAGCAGAGCGACGGCACGTGGGTCAACGCGATGAGCGAGCTCACGCGCCCCAGCACCGGGTACGTGGGTGACAACGTCAAGGTCACCGCCACAGCGCCGACCCTGCCGGAGAACACAATTCTGCGGATGCGCGCGTGGACCCGCTCCTACTACGGATCCAAGTGGCTCCCCGGGCCGTCCAACGCGTCCACCACCGGCTGGTGCTACTTCAAGATCGACAGTAAGGCCCCCAAGCCGCCCACAATCACCTTCAAAACAGGCAACCCGTACACCCTGTGCACGGCCAACGACTGCGTGCCCGGTGGAAAGCCCGGCCAAGGCGGGACATTCATCCTCGGCCCGGCAGCTGGTGACGTCAACACCTCCTACCGGTACAAGCTGTCGACCGACACCGCATGGTCCAGCTACAAGACGGGTGCGACGGTCGAGATCACCCCAGTTCCGCCCACCTCCGGCACCATAATCCTGCAGGCGGAGGCGAAGGACACTTACGGTCCCGGGGCTGCGAATGCGGTCGAGTTCGTCGTCAAGGAGGGCGAAGGGCCTGTCGGCCGCTGGAACTTCCACGAGACCTCCGGGGCGGCTGTCGACTCCTCCACCACCGACCCGGCACTGAGGGACAACGCGACCCTGGCAGGCGGAGCCACCCGAACCGACGGCGGCCGCCGCGGCGAGATCACCCAAACCCCGGCCACGGAAACCACCCCAGCGGTGAAGTCCACCGATCAGGGCCTCGCCCTGAACGGCACCACCGGATACGCGGCTACACCCGGACAGGTCATCGACACCCGGGCCTCCTACACCGTGGCCGCCTGGGTGCGCCTGGACAACCCGACCCACAATGCGACGGTCATGGGCCAGGACGGCGTCAACCGCAGCCCCTTCCTCCTGGGATACGAGCACACATCCAGGACGTGGTCCTTCCGCGAGGCCTCCAACGACGCGCCCGCCGACGGATCGTGGTCGTACCAACGAGTGGCGTCCAAGAACCAGGTTGTTCCGGGTGTGTGGACACACCTCACCGGTGTCTACGACGCCACGACCAACACCATCAGCCTCTACGTCAACGGCGAACTCCAGGGCACCACACCCTTCACCGGCGCCTGGGCGGCCGCCGGCCCCCTGCAGATCGGCCGCGTCCACTGGTCCGGCACCTACACCGACTACTTCCCCGGCACGATCGACGAAGCAGCTGTATGGCAGGTCGCCCTGACCGAGCCCCAGGTCAAGGAAGAGAGCCGGCTGCTCGACGCGTATCAGATGCCGGCCGCCGAGCTGGTTGCGGCATGGAATCCCGCCGGCGCTCAGGGCGCCACACTCAGTGACACGGTCTCCGGATACGGACGCTCTCTGGCTCTTTCCACCGGCGCATCGTTGGTGGACGACGAACTGGTGCTGAACGGGACCACCGGGGCAGGGACCACGCCAGGGCCGGTGGTTGATGACTCCGGTTCGTTCACGGTCTCGACGCAGGTTGTGGTCGACGCCGCGAAGGTGCTGGCCAAGCCCAACGGCTACAAGGCCCAGATCCTGGGGCAGCGTACGGCAACGGGGTCTTCGTGGAGCCTGTGGTTCGAGAAGACCGGGGCGCGTCAGGAACCCGTGTACGACGAGAACGGCGACCCGGTCCTGGACGAGAACGGTATGCCGACCACCAGCACTGTGGCAGTGGGCCGATGGCACTTCGGGCGCCTGACGGCAGACGGCACCGGAGTGTCCGTCCAGAGCATCGAAGAAGCTCTCTTGGACACCGAGACCCGCCTGACCGGCGTCTACGACGCCCAGGACAAAACGATCCAGCTCTACCTGACCTCCGATCAGCAGATCAGCGACGGAATCGCGTACACCGCGCAGATCGGCAGCGGGGAGTTGGCAGCCGGCAAGGGCTACCTGGGGTCTTGGGGCAACTACCTGCCCGGCAGGCTCAGCGACATCCGCCTCTGGTCGGGAGCACTGCACAGCGGCGAACAGGTCGCCGACACCGTCGGAACCTGAGTTCTGCTTCGAGCGTGTGTGGCCGACCCTGCACCGGTCGGCCACGCTTGCCCACCTTCTTCTTTGTGACCACACTGCCGCCCCACTCATACGGGGCGAACGCCCCTGGAGAGATGACGTGTCCGTGTCCAGATACCTGCCCGCGGCCCTGAATGGCGGCAAAAGACCCCGCACCGCTGCCGCACATCGGAAGCTCCGCATTCCTTTGGTGGGAGCGCTGGCTCTGGTTCTGTCCGTACCGGCCGGTCTCACCCCGCTCGCCATGGCAGCAGATGCGCTGGGCCGGCCCGAGGTCCCGGCCCCTCACGTGGCAAAGGTTCGCACCGTATCTGCGCTCGGTACGGCCGAAGCACGGGAAAAGGCAGCGAAGAACAAGGCCCTCAATGCCAAGCAGGCCAAACAGGCCGAGAGCGAGCACGCGGCCCGCTGGCCGAACGCTTCCCGCACCACTGGTGAGATCACGGCCAAGCCCCGAAAGCAGACCGCTTCACTCACCGCGCCCGGGACTGCGAAAGTGGCAGCACGCGACGGCAAGCCGACACCTGTTGCCATGGGCACCGCAACGGTGAACCTGCTCGACCAGAAGACCGCACGCAAGGCGGGTATCACCGGCGTCGTCCTCACGGCCGCAGCCGAATCGCCGGGTCAGGCGGGACTCAGCGTCGACTACTCCTCCTTCGCCGACGCGATCGGCGGAAACTGGGGCCCCCGCCTCGGCGTCGTCTCCCTGCCCGCATGCGCGCTGACCAGTCCGCAGAAACCCGAATGCCGCACCCGAAGTGCCGTTCCCTTCAAGAACGACACCGATACGCAGACCATCACCGCACAGGTCACCGTCCCGCAGAAGGCTGCGGCGACGACCGGCACGGCAGCGTCGGGGGTCTTCGCGCTGACGGCCACAGCCGATGCCCCGGCATCCAGCTCCGGCGACTACAAGGCCACACCCCTGGCGGCCTCCTCCAGCTGGGAGGCTGGAGGCTCCTCGGGAGCGTTCACCTGGTCCTACCCGGTCGCCGTGCCCCCAGCAGCGGCCGGTCCCTCGCCGTCTCTGTCGCTGTCCTACGACTCGGGCAGCACCGACGGCCGCACATCGAACACCAACAATCAAGGTTCGATGCTCGGTGAAGGATTCGACCTCACCTCCTCCTACATCGAGCGCAAGTACGGCACCTGCGACGACGACGGTCAGGACGACAAATCCGACCAGTGCTGGAAGTACGAGAACGCCTCCCTCGTCCTCAACGGCAAAGCCACCGAACTGGTCAAGGACGACGGCAGTGGCGTCTGGCGTCTGAAGAACGACGACGCTTCCCAGGTCGTCCACATGACAGGCGCCTCCAACGGCGACGACGGCGACGACATCGTCAGCGGCAAGGGCGACGGCAAGGGCGAGTACTGGAGGGTCACCACCGGTGACGGAACCGTCTACACCTTTGGGCTGAACAAGCTCCCCGGCGCCGGCACCGAGCGCACCAACTCCGTCTGGGCCGTCCCCGTCTTCGGCGACGACACGGGCGAGCCCGGCTACTCCTCCAGCACCAGCTACTCCGGCCGCGCCAAGACCCAGGCTTGGCGGTGGAACCTCGACCTCGTCACCGACCTCCAGGGCAACGCCTCAACGTACTGGTACAAAACGGAGGCGAACTACTACGCGAAGAACGCCGACAAGACCAAGCTCGCCTCCTACACACGTGGCGGCTACCTCGCAGAGATCAAGTATGGCCAGCGCTCCGACACCCTGTTCACCGGCAACCCGTCCGGCAAGGTCGCCTTCACCTACAGCGAGCGCTGCACCGCCGACGACTGCTCCTCACTGACCGAGGACACCGCCAAGCGGTGGCCAGATATACCCTTTGACGCGATCTGCGGGGCAAGCGAAACCGACTGTCTGACCACCGGACCCGCCTTCTTCACCCGCAAAATGCTCACAGGAATCAACACCAGCGTCTGGTCCACGGCAGCTGACCCCGATGCCTACAAGCCGGTCGACAGCTACAGCCTCAACTACCAGTTCCTGGACGGCGCGGACATCGGCAACCCGTCGGACAAAACCCTGACCCTCAAGTCGCTGCAGCGCACGGGCAAGAACGGCGGCACCATCGCTGTTCCTCCGGTCGAATTCGACTACCACATGCGGCCCAACCGTGTTGACAGCGACTCGGACAACATCCTCCCGCTGACCCGCCCCCGCATCAGCAAGATCACGAGCGAGACCGGTGCGATCACCTCGGTCACCCTCTCCGACCCCCAGTGCGTCCGCGGCAGCAAGATGCCTGCAGCTGAGGACGACAACAACCTCTCCTGCTACCCGGTCTACTGGCCCATCAACGGCGGCGACCCCCAGCTGGACTGGTTCCACAAGTACAACGTCACCGCAGTCTCCGTCTCCGACCCGGCAGGCCAGAACCCGAACGTCGAGAACTCCTACACCTACGAAAAGCCTGGCTGGCACTACAACAACGACCCGTTCACCTCCGAGGACGAGCGGACCTGGTCCAGCTGGCGCGGATACCAGAAAGTCACCACCTACGTCGGCGACACTGACCATCCGCAGTCCAAGACGGTCCGCCTGTACATGCAAGGCATGCACGGCGACAAACTCAAGGACACCACGACCACCCGCACAGCCACAGTGCTCGGCATCGACGTCGCCGGACTGAACGCCTCTGACGCCACCGACCTCGACGTCTACTCAGGATTCTTGCGCGAAGAAATCACCTACAACGCGGCAGAACCTGTCTCGGTAGCCTTCCACAACCTCTGGTACAAGCAGACCGCCACCCAACAACGCTCGTACGCCAACACCAAGGCGAACTTCGTCCGTACCGCCCGCACCTACCTCAACACCTACCTCCCGATCAGCAACACCTGGCAGCGCAGCTACACCTCCTACACCTACGACACCACCTACGGCATGGTCACCCAGACCGAGTCGGTGGGAGACATGGCCAAGACGGGCGACGAAACCTGCACCCGCACCTGGTACGCCCGCAACACCGCGGTCGGCCTCACCAGCCTTGTCTCACGTACCCGGGTCATCGGCTCCGCCTGCCTGAACACGGCGGGCGCCGTCATCACTGACGACAAGTTGGATCTCCCGGCGACAGCCAAGACCCGCGGCGACGTACTTTCCGACACAGCCGTCGTCTACGACAGTGCCGCCGCCACTGGTTGGTCCGCCTCCCAGACCCCCACCCGCGGACTCGCCACATGGTCAGGACGCGCCAAGGCATACCCGACCGCCGTAGGCACCAACGACCGCCACCCGGCCATCAACGGTGGCTGGCAAACCACCGCCAAGACCACTTACGACACCCTCGGCCGCCCGCTCGCGGTCACCGATGCCGAAGACCGTGTCACTTCCACCGCCTATTACCCCGCTGCCGCAGGCCCTTTGACCGGCTCCATCATCTCGGCCCCGAAGCTGGCCTCCAACGGACAGATCCACAAGACGTACACCTACGTCGACCCGGCACGAGGATCAGTCACCAGCACCCTTGACACCAACCTGAAGAAGACCGAGAACACCTACGACGCTCTCGGCCGGATCACCGCCACCTGGGCACCGAACCGCACCAACGGTGTCGACACGCCGACCGCGAAGTACGCCTATAACTTCACCCCAGATACTCAGCCCTGGACCTCCGTAGCCACCCTCAAGGGCGACGGCAAGAGCTACCAGACCAGCTATGCCATCACCGACGCTCTCCTGCGTCCGCTGCAGACCCAGACTGCCTCGCCGCTCGGTGGCCGCATCCTGACCGACACGCGCTACGACTCGCGCGGCCTGGCGTACGAGACGTCTGCCGACATCTACGACGACCTCGAGGCACCAGACGGCGCCTACGTCCGCGCGTCCTACGCCCACACGCCAGCCTTGACACGCACGTCGTACGACGCGGCAGCTCGACCGATCAAGAGCACGTTCACCGTGCTCGGCGTGGACCGATGGTCCACGACCACCAGTTACACCGGCGACTCCACCGCCACCACCGCCGTCAAGGGCGGCAACGCCACCCGCACGATCACCGACGCCCTGGGCCGCAACACCGAGAGCCGCACTTACGCCGGCACGGCACCGAACGACACCGCTTACGGCGCGACGTCCGCTACCCCCTACACCCGGGTGAAGTACGACTACACCCGCGACGGCAAGCAGTCGCAGATCACCGGCATCGACGACGCCAAGTGGACCTACACCTACGACCTTTTCGGCCGCGAAGTGAGCTCGACCGACCCCGACAAGGGCGCCTCGACCACGGAGTACACCGATCTCGATCAGATCAGCCTCACCGCCGACTCACGTAACGCGAAGCTGCTGTACGAGTACGACGAGACCGGACGCAAAACCGGCCTCTGGCAGACCTCCAAGACCGACGCCAACAAGCTCGCCGCCTGGACCTACGACGCCCTCGTCAAGGGCCAACCGGATGCATCGACCCGCTACGTCGGCGGTGCCACCGGCAAGGCCTACACCAAGCGCGTCACGGAATACGACACCCTCAACCGCCCCACCAGCACCGAAGTCGCCCTGCCGGCCGACGACCCTCTGGTCACCTCAGGAGCGGTCCAGTCCACTCTGGCCTTCGGCACGGCCTACCTCGCCGACGGAAGCATCAGCAACACCAAGGAGCCGGGCGCCGGAGGGCTCGCATCGGAGATCATCTCGCCCAAGTACAACTCCACGGGCCTGATCACCGAACTCTCCGGCACTAACCACTATTTGCGCGGCGTCGGCTACACCGCTATCGGCCAGGCCTACCAAATGGCTTTGGGAGCAACCGACAAGAAGACCTACATCAACAACACCTTCGAGACCGGCACCGGACGACTGACTCGCAGCAACGTCACAGACGACACCCACCCGTACATGCTGCAGGACCTCAACTTCACTCAAGACGACGCCGGCAACGTCCAGTCCATCTTCGACCCCACCACCCTCGGCGGCACTTCCGAGGCCGACAACCAGTGCTTCACCTACGACGCCAACCGACGCCTCACCGAGGCATGGACACCAAAGACCGATGACTGCGCCACGACTGGCCGCACCGTCGCCAGCCTCGACGGCGCTGCCCCGTACTGGACCAGTTACACATACAACACGGCCGGCCAGCGCAACACGGAAACCACCCGCACAAGCACCGGCGACGCTACAACCACTTACGGGTACAAGACGTCGACCGGCCAGCCCCACCCGCTCGTCAAGACAACGGGCGCGAAGGCAGGCACCTACGGCTACGACTCCGCGGGTAACACCACGACACGCCCTGGAACCCAGGCCACCCAGAGCCTGGCCTGGAACGGCGAAGGCCAACTCTCCTCAACTACAGAACCTGCGGCCGGCAGCAAGCCCGCCCTTGGGACGAGCTATCTCTACGACGCCGACGGCGAGCTTCTCATCCGCCGTGCCACCGGAGACGGCGACACAGTCCTCTACCTCGGCGCCACGGAAGTGCGCCTGACCACCAAGGGGGCTACCAAGACGACCACCGGGACTCGCTACTACAGCGCTGACGGCCAGACGATCGCCGTACGCACCATTACAAAGGGTTCCGGCGGCGGCACTCTCACCTTCCTGGCGTCAGACCACCACGGCACCAGCAGCATTGCCACCGACTCCACCACCCAGGCCATCACCAAGCGGTACAGCACACCATTCGGCGCTTCACGCGGAACAAAGCCCACCACATGGCCTGACGAAAAGGCGTTCCTCGGGAAGCCCGCTGACACACAAACTGGCCTCACCCACATCGGCGCCCGTGAATACGACCCCAGTATCGGGCAGTTCATCAGTGTTGACCCCGTCCTCGTACTGGAACAGCACCAATCACTCAACGGTTATAGCTACGCAAACAACACTCCGGTCACGTCCAGTGACCCCACTGGTCTTTGTCCATCAGACATATGTGGGGTCGGAACTCCTATCGGTGGAACCGGCACCGGCCCGAACAATCCGGTTCGAGTGGTAGGTGGAGGCACGGCTGATATCGACAGGAACGATGACGCATCCACGATTCTCGGAAGTGGTTGTGGCAAACCTTGCCAGAATAAAAATGCTGGGGATGTCAGAGTGCTGGACTCTGGCCTGACGGATGAGCAGTACGAGCGATTTGTGCGGCAAGGCTATCAAGGTTCGAAAGATTTCACTCTCCAGGAGGCTGGCGCCTGGATGGAGGATCCGAAGTATGCCTACGCGGCACATCTGTACACCTGCATGTTGCTCGGCGGGAATCAAGCTGATTGTATACAGGCGTCCGATAGTGTGCGCCCGCAAAGTGGGCCAATTGATCGTGCAGTAGTGGGGGCGCTTGTATATATAGGGGTTGCGGTCCTGGTTGCCGCTTGTCCCGAATCTGGGGTTACGTGCTCAGCTGCTGTCGGGGCCGCTGCAGCTGGCAGTTCCTATGCCACGGTGAACGCTGGCACGGAATCTTGGAAAACCAAGGACTTCGTACTCACCACTGTGTCTGGTGGTCTCGGAAATGCAGGGGCGACCTATCTGGCGTCCCGCGGAGCTGCAGGGGCGACCGCTGCGCGCCCAACCGCACCCGTATCATCGGGAGCGGTCGCGTCGACGGCGAGGGGCGGTTCCCTGACGTTTAGATACGCGGAGCTTCAGTTGGAAGTGACACAGATGGAAATCGAGGTCATCAAGCTTGTGGAGAAATATAAGTGAAGCTCATATTTGCGTGGTTGGGATACGGGATTGACCGCTATCTACAATTCCCTAGAAGTGTCCGATTCTGTGTGGCTATAGTGGCTTTTACTGGTCTGCTTTTCGCCTGCGCTGGTGCTCCGAGTGCCGTGCGAGCGGTGATTCCAGTTGGGGTGGGGGGGGCGTTCTTCGCGGTCGCGTTCCGTAAGGGCTCGTAACGCGATCTTGTTGAAACAGTCTGGTTAGCCGTGACCGGTGTGATGATGCGGCCGTTCGTGAGGGTGTGAGCCCTCGACCGTGGATCGTGGACGACGACGTGTGGGAACTGATCGAGCCGCTACTCAGGGCTTGCGCAAGTTCCGGGGACGTGAGAGCGGTGGTTGGTGTGGATAGCAGCGCGGACATGGGGTTCGTGATCATTGTGGTGTCGAAGCCAAATGATCACGAGGGTTCCCGTGTCCGCTGCGCCATGCCGAACAGGCCGGGGAATTGGAGGCGAGGGTGCTGGGACGGCTCGGGATGCGTCTGCATTCGGAGAAGACCGGCATTGTCTGTCTCATGCAGGGCGGACAGGGCCTCGATTTCCTCGGCTTGCCCCACCGGAAAGCGGAATCGTGGTGGCGGGCAGGTTCTATAACACTGGCAGTAGTAGTAATGCAGGGGCTTTGCATGAAGGTGCTTCGCCAGGTTGGCCCGTGACGTGTCGTCATGTCGGGGTTGGCCGGTTCCGGGGGTGGGAGGCGGTACAGGCACGGTGCCGGTGATCATGTAAGTGTCTACGTCCCATGAACACCGAGCGAGCCCGTGCCTGCCCTTGCATCATCGCTTATCGCTGCCCCGCTGGGCCAGCTGGCCTCGATATCCGCCCCGGCACCGCTGCTCGATGCCGTTGACCTGCGAATATTCCTGACCGGGATGCCTGATCCCAGGGGACGTAAAGGCCGGATCTATCCCTTCACCGCGTTGGTCTGCGCGAGGGCCGCCGCCGTCCTGACCGGTGCGAAGTCGCTGGCCGCGATCGGGGAATGGATCACCGACGCGCCCCCCTGGGCCCTGCGGACACTCGGCTTCACCCCCGACCCGTTCACCGGGCAGGTGTCCGCCCCGCACCCCGCGACTGTCCGCCGCCTGCTGGAACGTCTCGACGGCGACGCCCTCGACCGTGCCGTCGGCGCGTTTTTCGACACCCGCTCGGCCACAAGCGTCACGGTGGACGGGCCGGCCGCCCGGACAATCCGCCGGGCCGTCGCGGTGGACGGCAAGACCGTCCGAGGCTCCCGCACCGCCGAGAGGAACGCGGTGGTCCTGCTCGCCGCGATGGACCACGTCGGAAGCGTCCTGGCTCAACGAAAGATCGCTGACAAGAGCAACGAGATCCCCGCCTTCGCGCCGTTGCTGGACTCGATCGAGGATCTGGAGAACACCGTGATCACCGCGGATGCCCTGCACACTCAGCACGCCCATGGCGCCTACCTGCGCGGACGCGGCGCCCACTACCTGGCGAATGTGAAGAAGAACCATGCCAAACTCTTCGACCGGGTCCGGCATCTGCCCTGGCGGGACATGCCGCTGGAGCACTACGACCGCACCCGCGTTCACCACCGCATCGAGATCCGTCGCCTCAAGGCCGCCGCGTTCGACCACCTCGACTACCCCGATGCCAAGCAGACCCTCCAGATCGTCCGTTGGAGGATGGACCGAAGCACCGGGCAGCTGTCGATCGAACGGATCTACCTGATCACCAGCCTCGCCGCCGGCGCCGCAACCGGCGCCGAACTCGCCTCCTGCATCAAAGGGCACTGGGGCATCGAAAACCTCCTACATCACGTCCGTGACCGGACCTTCCGCGAGGACGACTCCAGGATCCGCACCGGCCACCTACCCCGCTCCATGGCCTCCCTGCGTAACCTCGCCGTCGGCGTCCACCGCCAGAACGGCCAGACCAACATGGCCGCCGCCCTCCGCCGAGCTGCCCGCGACTACCGTCGCCCCTTCACCGCCCTCGGCCTCACCTGACGAACCCGGACAAGATCACTTCACGTAATGACCCTGAGTAGTAAAGGTGACGCCCGTGTCTCGGCCGCTGAGGCGTGCGGGCGGGTGCCAGCGCGAGGCGCCCCAGTCGTGTTCGGCCGGAAGCCGGAACCGATACGCCTGGGGCTCCCGGCCGATACGGAGTGTGACTGCACCTGTCAAGGGGAGGGGGCAACAGAGTCCGCGGCATG
The DNA here is from genome assembly GCF_002910915.1 of Streptomyces sp. SM10. GTDB lineage: Bacteria > Actinomycetota > Actinomycetes > Streptomycetales > Streptomycetaceae > Streptomyces. The sequence continues at coordinate 14,891 of NZ_NEUF01000040.1, forward strand.
CGCTGCGGGTGAGCCGCGCGATTGCCATCCCTGCAGTAGATGCGCCGGGCGGATCGTCTTCCACTACATGCGCAGGGGCCGCCACGCAGCCGTGCGGTACGTACCGCACCGCGTTGCCGTTGTCAGGGATCGAGGCGGATGCAGCAGGACTCAGCAGGATGTGAATGTCCGCCTCTGTGGCGTTTCCGCAGGTGAGAGGCAGCACGCTTTTGGGTTCGAGTCCCACCCGCCCCACCCAGCATCCCCAGGCAGAATCGTTCTGACCTGGGGAAACGCGTTTTTCTGGGGCTTTTTGCGTGCAGCGTTCGCTGCGCGGGGTGCAGCGAACGTGGTGCTCGGGTCAGGCGCGACAAGCCTTGCATGGCTGTGACCTGGGGCTTTTCTGGTGCAGTGTCCGTGGGAGGGTTACGAACGATCCCACGGCTGCTGGTCGATTTGAGGCCGCTCATCGCGGCATGTTCTCCGGCAGTCGCTGGAGTCCGAACAGCACTGGATGCTTGTGGTCAGCATGTGGTTGAGGGCGTCAGGCACGGGGATGAGTTGGGACGGATCGGACCGGCGGTCGCTTCGTCCGGCAAGGCGGGGTGCAGGCGGGCCCAATGTCCCGGGCGCGCAGTCCGGCGCCGGGGAGCGCGCCGCACCTTCATCGAAGTGGATGCGCTGGCGCGGTGCCCTCCGGGCGCGACTTTCAGGCAGCCGACGCGTGGTGCCCCGCCTCAAGGGTGCCGTCGTCGCCCACCCGCCAGACGGTGACGCGGCCTTGCCCGACGGGCAACAGACGCTGTCCTCATTCCGGTACCAGTTCGCGTGGGCGGTGACCTACCCACGCGCCAGGTCGATGCGCTCGACCTGTTGGCGTGACCGCCCGCGTACTGCTGGGGAGTGACAGTGCCCAGCAGCAGGAATGCTCGTCCTCGCTGGCGAAGACAGGAAGGCCCACGCGAGCCGGCGGCCAAGTCCCGGGCTCTGAGGCGGCGCAGGCGTCTCCCGGTCGGTCAGAACGCCTGCATGTACACCCGGGTCCTGTCGGAGTCCAGTTCGAGGACGTGTATCTCGATCCACTGGACCTCGCTCCGGCGGCTGTCCCCGACGCAGGGCGGACAGACCCCGGCCCACCGGATGCCCTTCTCGCTCTGAGGCTCGGCGAGGCCGAGATGTCCGAAGAGCTCCGTGGAGGACGGGAGATCTTGGTTTCTGGTGCGCAGGGGCTTCTCGGGACGCAGATTCTCCGCCACTCGTACGGCGGTCTTCTCGTCGGTGACGAAGGAGAGCAGATAGATGTCCTCCTGAGGATTGATCTGCACGGCGCCCTTCACCTCCGTCGCGCTCTCGGGCACCGCCACCTTCATGAAAGCCGATGCCTCCGGGGCGCCCATGTCCTTTCCCCAGTGCGAGGCGCGCCCGTCCGTCGTCCGGTGTTCATCTTCGCCGGCACTCGAACAGGAGGTGAGCAGCAGGGCGGCCCCGAGGGCCGCGAGCAGCCGTGGCCGCAGGGCAGATCGGTTGTTCACCGGTTCTCCTCGTCGCCGCGCGAGACGTCCCCGCGGGACCCTTCGCGCCCAGGGTCCGCCGGTGTCACCCCGAGGGCTGAGCCACTGTTCAGATCCTGGGTGTAGGTGCCGCTGCTACCGCGCATGTCGAATTCCTGGGCGAAGCCCACTTTGTGCAGGCGCCCCATGTCGTCGTCGGGAATGGTGACACCACCGGGGAACGTCGTCGATTTTCCGGAGCCCCAGTTGTACCGGTCCCACACGTTGACCTGGTAGTCGAGCGAGACCTGTGGCTTGCCCCCGTCGCCCGGACTGACGGTGACCATGCCCGACACGTTCTGCTGGTGCGACCCGACCGCGTGGAAC
>NZ_NEUF01000041.1 GCF_002910915.1 Streptomyces sp. SM10
GGGGGGTGCCCCTATCTGTTTCGTCAACCCTGGCGGGGCTGGTTCGTAGGGGTTCGTGGGTTTCCGGGAACGTTCCGCAAGCGGGATGTTCCCGGCGGGTCGGGTGCCTGGTGGGCAGCTCGGTGGCCGGCAGGGCGGGGGTGGCCGTGCCGGTGCGCGGGCGTGATGGGGTCTGGACGGTCGGAACGATGGAGCCGTCAGGCAGCGAGGCCGACGTCGTCGGGGGTGCGTGGTTCGTAGAGGGTGCCGGTGCGGATCATCGCGTGGATGACGTTCACGCGCTGGCGGGCCAGGCGGAGGATGGCCTGGGTGTGGGTTTTGCCGCGTGCGCGCTGGCGGTCGTAGTAGATCCGTGAGGACGGGTCGCTCTTGCAGCCGATCGCGGCGAACGCGGCCTGGAACAGGGCGCGTTTGAGGAGGCGGTTGCCGCGGTGGGGTGCGTGCTCGCCGCGGATCGATGTGCCCGAGGACTTCGTGGCCGGGGCGAGTCCGGCGTAGGAGGCGAGGTGTCCGGCGGAGGGGAAGCCGGTGCCGTCGCCGATCGCGACGATCACAGCGGCCGTGGTCCTGACGCCCAGGCCGGGCAGGGACGTCAGGAGGTGGAAAAGAGGGAGGGCCTCCAGCAGGGCGGCGATCTCCTGCTCGGTGGCCTGGCGCTGGGTGTGGGCGGCGGCGAGCTGGGCGGCCAGGCCCGGCACGATCAGCGCGGACGCCTCGGTGCCGGGAACGACGAGGGTCTGCTCGGCGAGCGCGTCGTAGATCTCGGTGGTGAGGTGGTGGGCCTTGCGCGAGCCGTGCGCCTTCAGCAGGGCCTCGCACCGCGTGCGCCCGAGCTTCTTCAGCCTGGCCGGGGAGCCGTGCCGGGTCAGGAGGGCCTGGACGTAGGGGTAGGCCAGGCGCGGGCCGAGCACGCGCTCGAGGGAGGGGTGGATCTGGGAGAGCAGGCCCCGCAGCCGGTTGGTGGTGCGGTTGACCTCGCCGGCGAGGTCGTTGTCGTAGCCGGTGAGCATCGTCAGCTCGGCCAGTACCTCGTCGTCGCGGTCCACCGCGCGCAAGGTGTGCGGCATGGACCGGGCGGTCTCTGCGATCACGAACGCGTCGCGGGCGTCGGTCTTGGCCTCGCCCGGGTGCAGGTCGGCTGCCCGCCGCATCGACAGTCCAGGCAGGTAGGCGACCCGGCAGCCCGCCGCTCGGGCCACCGTCAGCGGCAGTGCGCCGATGTTGGCGACCTGGTCCACGATCACCAGTACGGTGCCGAACTTCGCCACCAGCTTGGTAAACAGCTCCAGCAGTTTCGGTTCGGTGTTGGGCAGCCGTTTGTCGTGCACGGTTCTGCCGTCCGCGGTCCGGCCGTGGGCGTGGTGGAACTCCTTGCCCAGGTCCAGGCCGAGGAAGAGATCTATCGCGGTCGTGTCGACCATGTGCGCGTGCCCCTGCCTCTCGTCGCCTCAACTCCCGGCCGTCCCTGCGGCACCACACGCCGGCAACCACGTTACGCAGACATCCCCGCCCCGAAGCGGCTCGGCGTTGCGCCGGGCCAGGCGGTCGTCAGGCCCCTCATCAGCGGTCAAGCGGTGCCCCGAAGCCCGACGGCAACACCCCCCAGGTCATCGACTTCGACAGGGGGCACACAGCCATACCGGACCCGGGGGCCAGGCGCCCCATTGCGGGGCCACGAAAAAGGTAACGGGGCTCCGGCTTTTCCACAGGGGTGGCCGGGTGTCGGCCGCCGGGGCACAGTGGGATCTGTGCGGGGTTGGTGGCGGGAGATCGCGGGACTGGTGCTGCCGGTGGCCTGTGGGGGCTGCGGCAAGCCGCGCAGTGAGCTGTGCGAGGAGTGTGCGGTCGCCTTGGCGGCTGTGGCGCGCCGGGTGAGACCGGCGCCCGAGCCGGCCGGGCTCCCCGTGGTGCACGCGGTGGCTCCGTACGAGAACGCCGTACGCGCGATGCTGCTGGCCCACAAGGAGCGAGGGGTACTCGGCCTGGCCGGAGTGCTCGGCGGGGCGCTGGCGGCCGCTGTGCGGGCCGGAGCGGGGCACGGGGGGAGCGAGGGGCCGCTGTTGCTGGTGCCCGTTCCGTCGGCGCGGCGGGCCACGGCGGGGCGTGGGCACGACCCGGCGCGCAGGATCGCGGTCGCGGCGACGGCCGAGCTGAGGCGCGGGGGCGAGGGGGCCCGGGTGCTCGCGGTGCTGAGGCAGCGGCGTGCGGTGGCCGACCAGGCTGGGCTGGGCGCCAGGCAGCGTCACGCGAATCTGGCGGGCGCGCTGGTCGTGGCGGACGGCGGCCGGAGACTCCTCGACGGTGGCCGCGTCGTGCTGGTGGACGACCTGCTGACCACCGGGTCCTCACTGGCGGAGGCGGCACGCGCGGTCCGCGAGGCGGGCCTCGGCGACAGCGGTGCGGCGGAGGGGCTGAGGGCCGCGGTCGTCGCAGCGTCGCCCTCTGCTTTCCAATGAGACCGGAACTGACAGATAACTTGCATCGTTGCAGGTAGTGAGTGGGTATAGGGCCCCGATCGGAGGTACGCGTGAGTAGCGGGTGCCGACAGGGGGGTGGGCAGGCTATGTTCGGTTGTGAGGGACGGTGAATTCCGCACCTCGACGAATGTGCCACCAGGTTTCGGGCAGGTAACTCACCGGTACGCCAGAAGCATGGAAATCGGTGGGGTGGAAACCCTGCCGATGGGGGAGGAGGAGGTGACAGCCACCGAGTCCGCGGCTCCGGCGATCACCGGAGCCTGGTGCAAAAGGGATATGCTCCGCCGCTGAAGCGGAGCGATCCGGGAACGGAGTTCTGCGTGGACATCGTCGTCAAGGGCCGCAAGACCGAGGTGCCCGAGCGGTTCCGCAAGCACGTGGCCGAGAAGCTGAAGCTGGACAAGATCCAGAAGTTCGACGGCAAGGTGATCAGCCTTGACGTCGAGGTGTCCAAGGAGCCGAATCCCCGTCAGGCCGACCGTGCGGCAAGGGTGGAGATCACGCTCCGCTCGCGTGGGCCGGTCATCCGGGCGGAAGCGGCGGCAGGCGACCCGTACGCAGCGCTGGACCTGGCCACCGACAAGCTCGACACGCAGCTGCGCAAGGAGCACGACAAGCGCTACAGCAGGCGTGGCAACGGCCGGCTGTCCGCGGCCGAGGTCGGAGAGGTGGTGCCGGACGCGGCCTCGTTCAACGGGGACGGCGAACTCATCCCCGACGAGCCGGCGCCCGCCGTGCCCACCACGAGGATCGGCTCGCTCGAGGTACAGGGCGAAGGACCGCTCGTGATGCGCGAGAAGACGCACGTCGCGGCACCGATGACCCTCGACCAGGCGCTCTACGAGATGGAGCTGGTCGGGCACGACTTCTATCTGTTCGTCGACTCCGAGACCAAGGAGCCCAGTGTCGTCTACCGGCGGCACGCCTACGACTACGGCGTCATCCACCTGAGGACCGACCCGCTGGCCTCCGACGAGGCGGGCGGCGCGGGCGGTGCGCTCGGCGGCTGACACCACCACTCACAGCCGATACGGGATGCCCCTGGAAGCGTCTGACCGCCTCCAGGGGCATCACGTGCGACCGCGGGGGGACCGCTTCGGCGGCCAGGCATGAAAGCATGGCGTCCCAGGCCAATCAGTGCTCTGTGCGCTGCCGTTGGCGGACAGCCTGTGACCTCAGGCAGTGGCCTTCAGGGGGAGGAACGATGGCGGACACCTTCGGGCCCGTGCGCGGGACGAGCGATGCCGACAGCGCTGCCGGTGCGGATCTGGTTGCGGACGACGGCAGTTCCCGCAAGGAGCCCATCAGGGTTCTTGTGGTGGACGACCACGCGCTCTTCCGCAGAGGTCTGGAGATCGTCCTCGCCCAGGAGGAGGACATCCAGGTCGTCGGAGAGGCCGGGGACGGGGCGGAGGCGGTCGACAAGGCTGCCGACCTGCTGCCCGACATCGTGCTGATGGACGTGCGGATGCCCAAGCGCGGGGGCATCGAGGCCTGCACCTCCATCAAGGAGGTGGCCCCCAGTGCGAAGATCATCATGCTGACGATCAGCGACGAGGAGGCCGACCTCTACGAGGCGATCAAGGCGGGCGCCACCGGTTACCTGCTCAAGGAGATCTCGACCGACGAGGTGGCCACCGCCATTCGCGCGGTCGCGGACGGCCAGTCCCAGATCAGCCCGTCCATGGCCTCCAAACTGCTCACCGAGTTCAAGTCGATGATCCAGCGCACCGACGAGCGCCGGCTCGTCCCCGCACCGCGGCTCACCGAGCGGGAACTGGAAGTGCTCAAACTCGTGGCCACCGGCATGAACAACCGCGATATCGCGAAGGAATTGTTCATTTCCGAGAACACGGTGAAGAACCACGTCCGCAATATCCTGGAGAAGCTGCAGCTGCACTCCCGGATGGAAGCCGTGGTCTATGCCATGCGGGAGAAGATCCTCGAGATCCGGTAGCGGGGGGCGCTGGTGGAGGTCTTGCCGGAAGAAGCCGGAAGAAGCCGGAAGAAGCCGGAAGGAACGGAAGAACCGGGGGTCCGGTGGGGACGACCACGATCAGCAGTCTGAAGCGTGCCCGTGCGGTGGGGCGGGCACGCACGGTATGGGGCCTGGCGGGGGCGGTCCTTCTGCTGCCGCTCGGAGGCTACGCCCTGGCCGCGGCGGGATTGTGTCCCGAAGGCACACCCCTCGTGCTCGGTCTGCTGTCCTTGATCGTCGGCTCCGTCCTTCTGCCCGCACTGTGCGAGGAACAGGCCCCGTTCCGGCACTCGTCGTCGCACCTGACCGCGCGCACCCTGACCGGAGAGCGGTCCGTCGATCTCTACCGGCTCACCACCGTCCGCCTGGTGACGACCTTCGCGTACGGCGGTGCGCACCGGCTCCTGCTGGTGCGTGACGCCCACGGCGTGCGCCTGGGGGTCACGACCGGGAGGAGCCGCAAGAAGCTGCGCCGGGCGGTCGAGCGTGCGGAAGCGAACGCCGCCCGAGGCGTCCCCGTGCCCCGGACGAGCCGGGCGGCCCGGGTGCATCTGGGCCTCGCGCCGGGGAAGGGCCTGGTCGGGCACACGGTCCTCGCCTTCCTGCTGCAGGCGGTGTCCGTGACCCTGTACATGATCGCCGTACTCCGGCTGGGCGGGCAGTAGGCCGGTCCCGGCCGGAGCCGGAACGCGGCGCCTCAGGCCAGGGCGCGGGTGATCTCCGCCATGAGCGGCTCGCGCAGCTCCGGTGCGTCGACGCGTTCCAGCCGGACATCGGTGCAGCCGACCCAGGACGCCGCCTCCACGAGCGCACCGGCCATCGGCGCCACCGCCGTCGCGCCGTCAAGGGACACCTGGCGGGCGACCAGGGTGGTCCCCTCCCGGGCCGGGTCGACCCGGCCCCGCAGCCTGCCGCCGGCCAGCAGCGGCATCGCGAAGTAGCCGTGGATCCGCTTGGGCCGGGGGACATACGCCTCCAGGCGATGGGTGAAGCCGAAGATCCGCTCCGTGCGCGCCCGCTCCCAGATCAGCGAGTCGAACGGCGAGAGCAGTGTCGTGCGGTGCCGTCCGCGCGGCTCCGAGGCCAGGGCCACGGGGTCGGCCCAGGCCTGCTTCGCCCAGCCCCGCACGGACACCGGAACCAGTCCGGAGTCCGCCACGACGGCGTCGAACTGCTCCGCCTTGAGCCGGTGGTAGTCGGCGATGTCCGTCCGGGTGCCGACCCCCAGCGACCGCCCCGCCAGAGCCACCAGCCGGCGCAGGCACTCCGCGTCGTCCAGGTCGTCGTGGAGCACGGCGTCCGGGATCGCGCGCTCGGCCAGGTCGTAGACCCGCTTCCAACTGCGTCGCTGCGTGCACACCACCTCGCCGTACATCAGGGCCCGCTCGACGGCGACCTTGGAGGCGGACCAGTCCCACCACTCGCCACCGTTCTTCGCGCCGCCGAGCTCGGTCGCCGTCAGCGGGCCCTCGGCGCGCAGCTGGGCGATCACCTTCTCGTACGCCCCGTCGGGCAGGTCGTGGGCCCAGTGCGGCCGGGAACGGTAGGCGCGCCGGCGGAAGGCGAAGTGGGGCCACTCCTCGACCGGCAGGATGCAGGCCGCGTGCGACCAGTACTCGAACGAGCGGCCCCCCGACCAGTAGGCCTCGTCGACCGTGCGGCGGCCGAGTGCGCCGAGGCGGGCGTACGGCACGAGCTCGTGGGACCTGGCCAGGACGGAGATGGTGTCGAGCTGGACCGCGCCGAGACCGCGCAGCACCCCGTGGACCCCTCCCCGGCGGTCCGGGGCGCCCAGGAGCCCCTGGGCGCGCAGGGCGATCCGGCGTGCCTGGTCGGCGGAGAGTTCCATCACGGGTGTCGGCACAGACGTCATGCGTCGAACCCTAGAGCGCGCCACTGACACCGGGGGCCGGCCGATGGGGGTGGGTGCCGGGCAGTCCCAGATCGGCGGGGAGCAGTGCGCCGGTCCAGGTGTCACGCCGTATGCCCTTGTTGAACAGGGCGGACCGCTGGTCACCTTCCATCCGGAAGCCGGCACGCAGGGCGACCGCCCGGGACGGCGCGTTGCCGACCTCGGCCCGCCACTCGAGGCGGTCCGCGGCGAGGGCGGTGAACGCCCAGCGGGCGGCCGCGAGCAGGGCTTCCGTCGTGAAGCCGGCGCCGCGGTGTTCCTTCGCGACCCAGTAGCCCACTTCGTAGGTGCCCGGAGGGGCGCACCGGTTGACGCCGAGCGCGCCGACGAGCGGGCCGCCGTCCCTCAGCAGCACGGCGAAGTTGTACGTCGTGTCGTCCTGCCAGCCCGAGGGTGAGAGCTTCCGGGTGAAGAGCTCCGCGTCCGCGCGCGTGTACGGCGACGGGACAATTGTCCAGCGCTGGATCTCCGGGTCCTGGCAGGCGGTGTGCACCGCGACGCCGTCCTCGGGTGCGAAGGGCCGCATGAGCAGGCGTTCCGTGGTCAGGGTGGTCGGTTCCATGAGGGAATTGTGGTGACGTGGAGCGCTGGATGCGAGCACTTTTCGGTGCTTCCCGGCACCTTCCGTCCCCTCCGGCCGTTGTCCTGGAAGGGCGCGGCGGGGAGAACGGGGCGACAGCCCTCCCGGCGTGGCGGGGTCCTCGCTTACGATGGCCGTTGCGGTGGGGCCCACCTGCCGTGCCCGCGCCAGAGTCCATCACACGACCCAGTGCCAGGCCCGACCGGCAAGGAGACCAGCCTCAGTGTCCGTCTTCAACAAGCTCATGCGTGCAGGCGAAGGCAAGATCCTGCGCAAACTGCACCGCATCGCGGACCAGGTCAGCTCCATCGAAGAGGACTTCGTCAACCTCTCCGACGCCGAGCTGCGGGCGCTCACCGACGAGTACAAGGAACGGTACGCGGACGGCGAGAGCCTGGACGACCTGCTTCCCGAAGCATTCGCGACCGTCCGTGAGGCCGCCAAGCGGGTCCTCGGACAGCGCCACTACGACGTCCAGATGATGGGCGGTGCCGCCCTGCACCTCGGCTATGTGGCCGAGATGAAGACCGGTGAGGGCAAGACCCTCGTCGGTACCCTGCCCGCGTATCTCAACGCGCTCTCCGGCAAGGGCGTGCACCTGATCACGGTCAACGACTACCTGGCCGAGCGCGACTCCGAGATGATGGGCCGGGTGCACAAGTTCCTCGGCCTCGAGGTCGGCTGCATCATCGCCAACATGACTCCGGCCCAGCGCCGTGAGCAGTACGCCTGCGACATCACGTACGGCACGAACAACGAATTCGGTTTCGACTACCTCCGCGACAACATGGCGTGGTCCCAGGACGAGCTCGTCCAGCGCGGCCACAACTTCGCCATCGTCGACGAGGTCGACTCGATCCTCGTCGACGAGGCCCGCACCCCGCTGATCATCTCCGGGCCGGCGGACCAGGCCACCAAGTGGTACGGCGACTTCGCCAAGCTGGTCACGCGGCTCACCAGGGGTGAGGCGGGCAACCCGCTGAAGGGCATCGAAGAGACCGGCGACTACGAGGTCGACGAGAAGAAGCGGACCGTGGCCATCCACGAGCCCGGTGTCTCCAAGGTCGAGGACTGGCTCGGGATCGACAACCTCTACGAGTCGGTGAACACCCCGCTCGTCGGTTACCTGAACAACGCGATCAAGGCCAAGGAACTCTTCAAGAAGGACAAGGACTACGTCGTCATCGACGGTGAAGTCATGATCGTCGACGAGCACACCGGCCGTATCCTCGCCGGCCGCCGTTACAACGAGGGCATGCACCAGGCCATCGAGGCGAAGGAGGGGGTGGACATCAAGGACGAGAACCAGACCCTCGCCACGATCACCCTGCAGAACTTCTTCCGCCTGTACGGCAAGCTCTCCGGCATGACCGGTACGGCGATGACCGAGGCGGCGGAGTTCCACCAGATCTACAAGCTCGGTGTGGTGCCGATCCCGACGAACCGGCCCATGGTCCGCGCCGACCAGTCGGACCTGATCTACCGCACCGAGGTCGCGAAGTTCGCCGCGGTGGTCGACGACATCGCCGAGAAGCACGAGAAGGGGCAGCCGATCCTGGTCGGTACGACCTCGGTCGAGAAGTCCGAGTACCTCTCGCAGCAGCTCTCCAAGCGCGGTGTCCAGCACGAGGTCCTCAACGCCAAGCAGCACGACCGTGAGGCGACGATCGTCGCCCAGGCCGGGCGCAAGGGCGCGGTCACGGTCGCCACGAACATGGCCGGCCGAGGCACGGACATCAAGCTCGGAGGCAACCCGGACGACCTCGCCGAGGCGGAGCTCCGCCAGCGCGGTCTCGACCCCGTCGACCACGTCGAGGAGTGGGCGGCCGCGCTGCCCGCGGCGCTGGAGAAGGCCGAGCAGGCCGTGAAGGCGGAGTTCGAGGAGGTCAAGGAGCTCGGCGGGCTGTACGTGCTGGGCACCGAGCGGCACGAGTCGCGCCGCATCGACAACCAGCTCCGCGGTCGTTCCGGCCGCCAGGGCGACCCGGGCGAGTCCCGGTTCTACCTGTCGCTGGGCGACGACCTGATGCGCCTGTTCAAGGCCCAGATGGTCGAGCGCGTCATGTCGATGGCCAACGTCCCCGACGACGTCCCCATCGAGAACAAGATGGTGACGCGGGCGATCGCCTCCGCGCAGTCGCAGGTGGAGCAGCAGAACTTCGAGACGCGTAAGAACGTCCTGAAGTACGACGAGGTGCTCAACCGCCAGCGCGAGGTCATCTACGGCGAGCGCCGGCGCGTCCTGGAGGGTGAGGACCTGCAGGACCAGATCCGCCACTTCATGGACGACACGATCGACGACTACATCCGCCAGGAGACGGCGGAGGGCTTCGCCGAGGAGTGGGACCTCGACCGGCTGTGGGGCGCGTTCAAGCAGCTCTACCCGGTGAAGGTCACCGTCGAGGAGCTCGAGGAGGCCGCGGGCGACCTCGCCGGTGTGACCGCGGACTTCATCGCCGAATCGGTCAAGGACGACATCCACGAGCAGTACGCGGAGCGGGAGAAGACGCTCGGCTCGGACATCATGCGTGAGCTGGAGCGGCGCGTGGTGCTGTCCGTCCTGGACCGCAAGTGGCGTGAGCACCTCTACGAGATGGACTACCTCCAGGAGGGCATCGGCCTGAGGGCCATGGCGCAGAAGGACCCGCTGGTCGAGTACCAGCGCGAGGGCTTCGACATGTTCAACGCCATGATGGAGGGCATCAAGGAGGAGTCCGTCGGCTACCTGTTCAACCTGGAGGTCCAGGTCGAGCAGCAGGTCGAGGAGGTTCCGGTGCAGGACGGCGCGGAGCGCACCTCGCTCGAGAAGCAGGACGCGCCGGTGGCCGCCGGGACCGGCCGCCCCGAGATCCGGGCCAAGGGCCTGGACGCGCCTCAGCGCCCGGACCGGCTGCACTTCTCCGCCCCCACGGTGGACGGGGAGGGCGGCGTCGTCGAGGGAGACTTCTCCAACGGCGACGGTGCGCGGTCCGAGGGTGACGGGACGACGCGTGCGGAGCGCCGTAAGGCGCAGAAGAGCACGGGTGGCCGCCGCCGCAAGAAGTAGCGCGCGGAGCATTCGAGGAACGGCCTGGTCCGGACACCGCTCGGTGTCCGGACCAGGCCGTTCGCGTGGTGGCCCCAGACGCCCCTGCGGGGCCGCGGAGGCGTGGTGGCCCCCGTGGGGCAGGGCGGGGCGTCCGCGGCCCGCAGGGGCCGTCGTGCGGCTTCGGCGGGCGTGTGCCGGCGCCGCCCGGGCGCCCGCCCAGGCCGTGCCCGTCGGGCCTGGCCGGGGCGGGCGGAACCGGTCGCGCTATCTGACGGCGGGGAGGCGTTCGCCGCCCAGGTCGATCGCCGCGCAGCGCCAGCGCAGGTCGGGCCCCTGCTCCAGGCGGAAGGCCATCGCGCGGACCTGCTCGCCCGTGGAGATGCTGGCGAAGGCCTCGACCACGCCGGTGGCCGGCTGGCTGCCGCGGCAGGCGCGTACGACCGGACGCCTGGAGCCCGCGCCGAGCGGGGCGCCGGGGGCGAGTTCGGCGAGCTGGTCGTAGGCCTCGCCGATCGTGTGGCCGAGCATCCAGTGCACCGGGCGCTGGCCGCTGAGGACGGCCAGCAGCCGTTCGGCGAACCACTGGTGCGGCCGCAGGGCCCTCCGGGGCCGTTGCAGCGGTACGGTGCCCGGCCTGCTGCTGTCCCGTCGTCCGGCCGGCCTCGTCCTGTCCGTGCTCATGCTCATAGCCCCCGTGGCTGCTGTCCGGAGCCCGGGAGAGTACCGGGCGGTAACTTCTGCTGGGGATCTTCTACGGGGCCGGTCGCGGGCCCCGCAAGCGGCGATGGGGCCGGGCGGGGCGCCGGGCGAGATCACCTATCCGGGTGGCAGGTCAGGTGCCGCAAGGGAAGGGTGAGGGTGACGGCCCTCGCGCGGTGGACGGCGGTGGGTGGATCGGCGACCCCGAAGGGGGACCTCGCACGTATCCTGAGGGCGTCATCGACTACGAAAGCGGTCAGCCATGCGTGTGTACGTCCCCCTGACCCTCTCCGGTCTTGCCGCTGTGCACAGGGCGGGCGAGGTCGGACCGGGGCCGCTGACCGCCTATGCCGTGACACCCGGTCTGCGCGAGTGGTACGTCTCCGACGACATCGAGGAGCTGGAGTACGCGGCGCTCAACCGGGCCGCCTCCGCCTCGCTGCGGCTGATCGCGGGCAGGCCCGACGAGATCCGGCGCCGGGTCGTCGTCGCGCTCGACGTGCCGGACGGGGCTGCCGTCGCGGATCCCGGCCAGATCCTGGACGCGTCCTCCCTGGGAGAGGTGCGGATCGCCGGCCCGGTGGCCCTGGCGAAGGCCGCCGCCGTGCACGTGGACGCGGACGACGCCGAGAAGGACGTCGCCGAGGCGGCGGCGGCGCTGGGGGCGGCCGACCAGGGCGACGACGACGCCCGGTTCACCGTGGACGGCGCGGAGGACCACGAGCTCCTGTGGTTCGGGATCCAGGAGATCCCCGGCCTGATCGGCTGAGAGCCTCGCCCGGGTGACTGTCGTACCGGGCGGGTATTTTTCTCTTCATGGCGACATCGGGGAAGCACCGCACCCATCTGGTCTGGGACTGGAACGGCACACTGCTCGACGACATCCACGCGGTCCTCGGCGCGACGAACGCCGCCTTCGCGGAGGTCGACCTGGCGCCGCTCACCCTGGAGCAGTACCGCGAGACGTACTGCGTGCCGATACCCAAGTTCTACGAGCGGCTCATGGGCAGGCTTCCCACCCCCGCCGAGTGGGAGCGGATGGACGGTCTCTTCCACCGCCACTACACCGAGCAGCAGGTGACCTGCGGGCTGACCGAAGGCGTCGAGGAACTGCTGGCCCGGTGGAGCGCCGGCGGCCGCAGCCACTCACTGCTGAGCATGTACGGCCACGAGCACCTGGTCCCGGTGGTGCGCGGATACGGCATCGAGCGCCATTTCGTCCGCGTCGACGGCCGTACCGGTCCCTCCGGCGGAAGCAAGGCGCAGCACATGGCGCGCCACTTCGAGGTCCTCGGAGGGATCGCTCCCGAATCGGCCGTGGTCATCGGTGACGCGGTGGACGACGCCGTGGCGGCGGCCCACGTGGGTGCGCGCGCCGTGCTCTACACCGGCGGTTCGCACAGCCGCGGCAGCCTGGAGGCGGCGGGGGTGCCCGTGGTCGACACCCTGGCCGAAGCCGTCGCACTGGCCGAACTGATGGCTGACTGAGCCACCCGAGGGGGCGACGTGCCGGGCGGCGGTGAGCGCACCCTGTCCGCACCCTGTCCGGGTGTGTGGCCTTACGTGCAGGAACCGTCCCGTGCGATGTCCAGAGTGTCAAAGTCCGAGGGCTTCTTTTGTACATATGCGGCTCATGACGGTTGTGGGTGCAGGGGGGATAGCCTGGTGCCGTGATCAGCGCGATACGCCTCGGGGGCAGCGAAGCCCCCGGCCTGCGCCCGGAGTGCGACAGCACCCGGGCGATGCGTGATCTCCGCATCCCGGGCCGTCTGCCGAACATGGCCGATATGGTCCCGGGCATCTCCCCAGGCGGCATAGCGTCGACCAGGACCGGAAACCCCGCGTCGTGGCGTGACTCCGCCCTTTACACCTACGTCACGCAACGGCGCGCGACAGGAGCCAGAGGACATGCAGACCAAGCTGGACGAAGCCAAGGCCGAGCTGCTCGCACGGGCGGCCCGGGTAGCTGACAACAGTCCGGGCGGTGGTGTCGGTGGCCCGGGAGGCGGCCTCCGGGTGCACCTTGCCGAAGGCGCCGGCACCGGAGCAGAGGGCGGCACCGGTACCGGCGGCGACGAGCGGCCGGGCCGGGACACCCTGCTCGCCTATCTCCAGCGCTACTACCTGCACACCGCTCCGGAGGACGTGAAGGACCGGGACCCGGTCGATGTCTTCGGCGCCGCCTCCTCCCACTACCGGCTGGCGGAGAACCGTCCGCAGGGCACCGCGAACGTCCGGGTGCACACCCCGACGGTCGAGGAGAACGGCTGGACGAGCAGCCACTCCGTCGTCGAGGTCGTCACCGACGACATGCCCTTCCTGGTCGATTCGGTCACCAACGAGCTGTCCCGCCAGGGCCGCGGCATCCATCTCGTGATCCACCCGCAGGTCATCGTCCGCCGTGACGTCGCCGGCAAGCTGATCGAGGTGTTCGGGGACGACCCGTCCAGGAGCAGCGGCGCGAAGCGGTCCAAGGGCCGCAAGGAGGCCGGGGCCGAGCTTCCGCACGACGCGGTCGTCGAGTCGTGGATCCACGTCGAGATCGACCGGGAGACGGACCGCGCTGACCTGAAGCAGATCACCGCCGATCTGCTCCGTGTCCTGTCCGACGTCCGGGAGACCGTCGAGGACTGGGACAAGATGCGCGACGCCGCCCTGCGGATCGCCGAGGACCTTCCCGCGGAGCCGCTCGACGAACTGGCCGACGAGGAGGTCGAGGAGGCCCGTGAGCTGCTGCGCTGGCTCGCCGCCGACCACTTCACCTTCCTCGGGTACCGGGAGTACGAGCTCCGCGAGTCCGACGCGCTGACCGCCGTCCCCGGCACCGGTCTCGGCATCCTGCGCTCCGACCCGAAGCACAGCGAGGACGAGGCGCACCCGGTGAGCCCGTCCTTCGACCGGCTGCCCGCCGACGCCCGGGCCAAGGCCAGGGAGCACAAGCTCCTCGTCCTGACGAAGGCCAACAGCAGGGCGACCGTGCACCGCCCCAGCTACCTGGACTACGTCGGGGTGAAGAAGTTCGACGCCGAGGGCAACGTCGTCGGCGAGCGCCGCTTCCTCGGCCTGTTCTCCTCCGCCGCGTACACCGAGTCGGTGCGCCGGGTGCCCGTGGTGCGCCGCAAGGTCGCCGAGGTGCTGGAGGGCGCCGGCTTCACGCCCAACAGCCACGACGGCCGCGACCTGCTCCAGATCCTGGAGACGTACCCGCGCGACGAGCTCTTCCAGACGCCCGTGGACCAGCTGCGTTCGATCGTCACCTCCGTGCTGTACCTCCAGGAGCGCCGCCGGCTGCGGCTCTACCTGCGCCAGGACGAGTACGGGCGCTACTACTCCGCCCTCGTCTACCTGCCGCGCGACCGCTACACCACCGGCGTGAGGCTCCGCCTGATCGACATCCTCAAGGAGGAACTGGGCGGGAACAGCGTCGACTTCACCGCCTGGAACACGGAGTCGATCCTCTCCCGTCTCCACTTCGTCGTCCGGGTCCCCCCGGGCACCGAGCTGCCGCACCTCACCGACGCGGACGCGGACCGTATCGAGGCGCGCCTCGTCGAGGCCGCCCGCTCCTGGGCCGACGGCTTCCAGGAGGCGCTGAACGCCGAGTGCGGCGAGGAGCGCGCCGCCGAGCTGCTGCGCCGCTACGGGCACTCCTTCCCCGAGGGCTACAAGGCCGACCACTCGCCGCGCGCCGCCGTGGCCGACCTGGTCCACCTCGAGGAGCTCAAGAGCGAGCGCAAGGACTTCGCGCTCAGCCTGTACGAGCCGGTCGGCGCCGCTCCCGACGAGCGCCGCTTCAAGATCTACCGGACCGGCGAGCAGGTCTCGCTCTCCGCGGTCCTCCCCGCCCTCCAGCGGCTCGGTGTCGAGGTCGTCGACGAGCGTCCCTACGAACTGCGCTGCGCCGACCGCACGCACGCCTGGATCTACGACTTCGGGCTGCGCCTGCCGAAGAAGGCCGGCGGCAACGGCGACCACCTCGCCGACGACGCCCGGGACCGCTTCCAGGACGCCTTCGCCGCCATCTGGACCGGCGAGGCGGAGAACGACGGCTTCAACTCCCTGGTCCTGGGCGCCGGGCTCGACTGGCGTCAGGCGATGGTGCTGCGCGCCTACGCGAAGTACCTGCGCCAGGCGGGTTCGACCTTCAGCCAGGACTACATGGAGGACACCCTCCGCACCAACGTCCACACCACGCGGCTCCTGGTCTCCCTCTTCGAGGCCCGGATGTCCCCGACCCGCCAGAAGGCCGGCACGGAGCTGACGGACGGGCTGCTGGAGGAGCTGGACGGGGCGCTCGACCAGGTCGCCTCGCTGGACGAGGACCGGATCCTGCGGTCCTTCCTCACGGTCATCAAGGCCACGCTGCGGACCAACTACTTCCAGCTGGCCGACGACCACGAGCCGCACGGCTACGTCTCGATGAAGTTCGACCCGCAGGCCATCCCGGACCTGCCTGCGCCCCGCCCCGCGTACGAGATCTGGGTCTACTCCCCGCGCGTCGAGGGCGTCCACCTGCGCTTCGGCAAGGTCGCCCGCGGTGGTCTGCGCTGGTCCGACCGGCGGGAGGACTTCCGTACGGAGATCCTCGGCCTGGTCAAGGCGCAGATGGTCAAGAACACCGTGATCGTGCCGGTGGGTGCCAAGGGCGGCTTCGTCGCCAAGCAGCTGCCGGACCCGGCCGTGGACCGTGACGCCTGGCTCGCCGAGGGCATCGCCTGCTACCGGATCTTCATCTCGGCGCTGCTCGACATCACCGACAACATGGTGACCGGCGAGGTCGTGCACCCCGCGGAGGTCGTGCGCCACGACGAGGACGACACCTACCTCGTCGTCGCCGCCGACAAGGGGACCGCGAGCTTCTCCGACATCGCCAACGACGTGGCCGTGGCATACGGCTTCTGGCTCGGCGACGCCTTCGCCTCCGGAGGCTCGGCCGGCTACGACCACAAGGGCATGGGCATCACCGCCCGCGGTGCCTGGGAGTCCGTGAAGCGGCACTTCCGCGAGCTGGGGCACGACACCCAGACCGAGGACTTCACCGTCGTCGGCGTCGGTGACATGTCCGGTGACGTGTTCGGCAACGGCATGCTGCTCTCCGAGCACATCCGTCTGGTCGCGGCCTTCGACCACCGGCACATCTTCATCGACCCGAATCCGGACGCCGCCACCTCGTACGCGGAGCGGCGCCGGCTCTTCGACCTGCCGCGCAGCTCCTGGGCGGACTACGACAAGGAACTGCTCTCCGCGGGCGGCGGCATCCACCCGCGTTCCGCCAAGTCGATCCCGGTCAACGCGCACATCCGCGCGGCGCTCGGCATCGATGCCAAGGTCACCAAGATGACGCCCGCCGAGCTGATGCGGAACATCCTCAAGGCGTCGGTCGACCTCGTGTGGAACGGCGGCATCGGCACGTACATCAAGTCGACGGCCGAGTCGAACGCGGACGTCGGCGACAAGGCCAACGACTCGATCCGGGTCGACGGCGCGGACCTGCGGGCCCGTGTCGTCGGTGAGGGCGGCAACCTCGGTGCCACCCAGCTCGGGCGCATCGAGTTCGCGCGGGCCGGCGGCCGGATCAACACCGACGCGATCGACAACAGCGCCGGTGTGGACACCTCCGACCACGAGGTGAACATCAAGATCCTGCTCAACGGTCTGGTCCGCGAGGGCGACATGACCGTCAAGCAGCGCAACAAGGTGCTCGCCGAGATGACCGACGAGGTCGGAGACCTCGTGCTGCGGAACAACTACGCGCAGAACACCGCGCTCGCCAACGCCTGTGCCCAGGCGCCGTCCCTCCTGCACGCGCACCAGCGCTTCATGCGCAGGCTCGGCCGTGAGGGGCACCTGGACCGGGCGCTGGAGTTCCTGCCGAACGACCGCCAGATCCGCGAGCTGCTGAACCACGGCAAGGGCCTCAGCCAGCCGGAACTGGCCGTGCTGCTCGCCTACACCAAGATCACGGCGGCCGAGGAGCTGATCTCCACCAGCCTGCCGGACGACGCGCATCTCCAGAGGCTGGTGCACGCCTACTTCCCGAAGCAGCTGAGCGAGAAGTTCCCCGAGGCGGTCGACGGACACGCGCTGCGCCGCGAGATCATCACGACGGTGCTGGTCAACGACACGGTGAACACCGGTGGTTCGACGTTCCTGCACCGGCTGCGCGAGGAGACCGGGGCGTCGCTGGAGGAGATCGTGCGGGCCCAGTTCGCCGCGCGTGAGATCTTCGGCCTCTCCGCCGTGTGGGACGCCGTGGAGGCGCTCGACAACACGGTGGCGGCCGATGTGCAGACCCGGATCCGGCTGCACTCGCGGCGGCTCGTGGAGCGCGGATCGCGCTGGCTGCTCGGCAATCGGCCCCAGCCGGTGGAGATCGCGGAGACCATCGGATTCTTCCGCGAGGGTGTCGAGCGCGTCTGGAACGAGCTGCCCAAGCTGCTCAGGGGCGCCGACATCGAGTGGTACCGGTCGATCCTCGACGAGCTCACCTCGGTGGGCGTCCCCGAGGAGCTCGCGGTGCGGGTGGCCGGATTCTCCTCCGCCTTCCCGGCCCTGGACATCGTGGCCATCGCGGACCGTACGGACAAGGACCCGCTGGCCGTCGCCGAGGTGTACTACGATCTCGCCGACCGGCTGGGGATCACGCAGCTGATGGACCGGATCATCGAGCTGCCGCGGGCCGACCGCTGGCAGTCCATGGCCCGCGCCTCGATCCGTGAGGACCTGTACGCCGCGCACGCCGCGCTCACCTCGGACGTGCTGTCCGCCGGTGACGGGACGTCGTCGCCCGAGCAGCGGTTCACGGCGTGGGAGGAGAGGAACGCCGCGATCCTGGCGCGTTCGCGGGCCACCCTGGAGGAGATCCGGGGCTCGGAGTCCTTCGACCTGGCGAACCTCTCGGTGGCGATGAGGACGATGCGGACGCTGCTGCGTACGCACTCCTGATCCGTAGCGGCCGGAACGACGGCCGCACCACGAAGCCGTCCGCCGGACGGGCCTCAGCGGCCCGTCCGGCGGACGGCTTCACGGCTTCACGGCTTCGCACGGACGCCTCACGCGGCTTCACCTGTTCACGCGGCCGGCTTCACGGTGTCATTTCCCGGGCTTCCCCGGCTTGCCGGGCTTCGCGGGCCCGGTGAACTCCTCGTAGGCCGCCACGACCTCCTTGGCCGGGCCGTCCATCCGCAGGGTCCCCGCCTCCAACCAGATCGCCCGGTCGCAGGTGTCGGTGATCGACCTGTTGCTGTGGCTGACGAGGAACACCGTGCCGGCCTCCTCGCGGAGTTCCATGATCCGGTCCTTGCTGCGCCGCTGGAACTTCGCGTCGCCCGTGGAGAGCGCCTCGTCGATCAGCAGGACGTCGTGGCTCTTGGCCGCCGCGATGGAGAAGCGCAGCCTGGCACCCATGCCCGAGGAGTAGGTCCGCATGGGCAGGGTGATGAAGTCGCCCTTCTCGTTGATCCCGGAGAAGTCGACGATGTCCTGGTAGCGCTCCCGGATCTGCCGGCGGGTCATGCCCATCGCCAGGCCGCCGAGGACGACGTTGCGCTCCCCGGTCAGGTCGCTCATCAGGGCGGCGTTCACACCGAGCAGCGAGGGCCGGCCCTGGGTGTGGACCTGTCCCTGCGAGGGGGGCAACAGTCCGGCGATGGCCTTGAGGAGCGTCGACTTGCCGGATCCGTTGGAGCCGATCAGGCCGATCGCCTCGCCCTTGTACGCGGCGAAGCTGACGCCCTTGACGGCGTGCACCTGGCGGGCGCCCCGGGGCTGCCGGCGCGACACGATCCGGTTGAGGGCGGAGGTGGCGCTGCCCCTTCCGGTCCGGGCTCCGTTGACCGTGTAGGTGATGTGGACGTCGTCGACGACGACGGTGGGCACACGTGTGTCGGGGGTGTCAGCCACGTCCGTACCTCTCCTCGGCCTTCCAGAAGTAGACGAATCCGCCGATGCCGCAGACGAGGGCCCACCCCGTTGCGATCGCCCATACGTGCGGGGGCAGCTGCGCGTCGGTGAAGCTGTCGATCAGCGCGAAGCGCATCAGGTCGATGTAGACGGCCGCCGGGTTGCACTCCAGGGCGAACAGGACGGCCTGCGGGACCCGGTCGGCGGTGAGCAGGGTGTCGAGGCTCCACATGACGCCCGACGCGTACATCCAGGTGCGCAGCAGGAAGGGCGTCAGCTGGGCGATGTCGGGGGTCTTGGCCGCGAGCCGGGCCATGACCATCGAGATGCCGGTGTTGAACAGGGCCTGCAGGGCCAGCGCGGGGACCGCGAGCAGCCAGGACGGCCGGGGGTACTGGCCGAAGGTGATCAGGATCAGGAACAGCGCGGCCAGCGAGAACAGCAGGTGCTGGAGCTGCTGGACGGCCAGGGCGATCGGCAGGGACGCGCGCGGGAAGTGCAGGGCCCGGACCAGTCCGGTGTTGCCGCTGATGGCCCGGGTGCCGGCCGTGATCGAGCTGGCGGTGAAGGTCCAGATGAAGACCCCGGTGACCAGGAAGGGCACGTAGTCCGGGATGCCGCGCTTGGTGTTCATCAGGACACCGAAGATGAAGTAGTAGACCGTCGCGTTGAGCAGCGGGGTCATGATCTGCCAGATCTGGCCGAGCTTCGCCTGGCTGTACTGCGCGGTCAGCTTGGCCGTGGCGAAGGCGGTGATGAAGTGCCGGCGCCCCCAGAGCTGCCGGACGTACGCGCCGAGTGACGGCCGCGCCCCGCTGACGGCCAGCCCGTGGCGGGCGGCGAGCGCGGCCAGCTCGCCGGGTCCGTACACCGGGAGGAGGGCGGGAGGTGCGGTGTCCACCGGGGACGGCGGGGCTGCTGTCTGGCTCACCACGGTCGCTTTCGACGAGGGGCGGGAAAACTCTGCGGACGCTGTGGACTCTGCGGACGGTCCCGACGGACAGGACGGTACCGTATCGTCGCAACGCTGACAGTAGGACGATAGTGCGTCGCAACGCAACCGTTTCGTCGTTACGGACTATCATTCGGGCCATGACCACCGAACGGCGAACCGGGCGCCGCACCCCGGCAGGTGCCGCGGTGCTGCGGGAGGACGTGACCGACGCGATCCGCGGGGCCGTCTTCGAGGAGCTGGCCGCCGTCGGATTCGCGCGGATGTCGATCGAGGGCATCGCCCGGCGCGCGGGCGTGGGCAAGACCGCCGTCTACCGCCGTTGGAAGTCCAAGCTGCATCTCGTCCTGGACCTGGTCGCCGCCGTGGCCGCCCAGGGCATGCCGGCGCCCGCGACCGGTTCGCTGTACGGGGACGTGCGCGCCGTACTGGAACTGGCCGCGTACGCCCTGCGTCACCCGGTCGCCTCGCAGGTGATCCCGGACCTGCTGGTCGAGGCGGCCCGCAACCCGGAGATCTCCGACGCCATCAAGGCCGCGCTGCTCGACCCGCAGCAGGGTGTGGCCGCCGTGGTCGTCCGGGCGGCGGTGGAACGGGGCGAGCTGCCCGAGGGCAGCGACCCCGACCGGGCGCTCGATCTCATCGTCGGACCGCTGTACTGGCGCCTCGCCGTGGTCCGCGGCGCTCTGCCCAAGGGCTATCTGGACGACCTCGCGGCGTCGGCGGTACGGGCGCTCAAGGACTGACGGGTCGCGGCGGACCGGCGCCCTCGCCGAGCAGCCGGTCCACGACACGGCGGGCCGCACCGCCGTCGGCGGGGCCGCAGTGGTCCTCACGGAAGCTCTCGTACGCGTCCGCGTGGAGGTCCGCCGAGGTCGGTGTGGCCCGCAGGGCCTGGGCCACCTCCTGGGTGGTGACGAGCAGCGGGCCGGGCGCCAGGGTCTCGAAGTCCAGGCAGAAGCCGCGCACGGTGTCCCGGTAGTGCTCCAGGTCGTAGGTGTGGAAGAGCATCGGGCGGCCGGTGTGCGCGAAGCCGAACGCCAGCCCCGAGTAGTCGGTGACCAGCACGTCGGCCACCAGCAGCAGCTCGGTGGTGTCCGGGTGCGCGGACACGTCACGCAGGGCCGGATGAGCCGGCACGCTGCCCGTGACCCGTGGATGCCGGCGCACCAGCACGGTGGTGCGGCCGTCCAGCGACCCCGCCAGCGCGGGCAGGTCGAGCGCGGGGTCCCAGCGGTAGAGGGGGGAGGAGCCGTCGGGGCCACGCCTCGGCGGGTGCGCGAGATGGTCCCGGTACGTCGGCGCGTACAGCACCACGCGGTGGCCGTCCCGGACGCCCAGGGTCCGGCGCACCCGCTCGGCCGCCTTGTCCCGGCCGGGTGCGCGGAGCAGGTCGTCGGCCGGGCAGCCCGCCTCCAGCACCTCCCCGCCGTAGGCCAGGGCACGGCGCAGGTGCGGCGTGGCGAAGGCGCTGGGGGAGACCAGCACCGACCACTGCGCGGAGCGGTGCGCCAGCGTGGCGAGGTCCTGGTGGTCGGCGTACAGGGTGCCGGTCAGGTCCAGGCCGAACCGGCCGAGCGGCGGCCCGTGCCAGGTCTGCACGACCGTCTGGTCCGGGCGGCGCTCGAACCACGCGGGGAGATGGCCGGCCGCGACGATCCGGCGGGCCCGCGCCAGCGCCTCGTACCAGGCGGTGCTGTGGGCGACGACGGGGACGGCCGTGGCGGGGACGCTGCCCGCCCGGCCCGCGGAGCCGTCGGTGACCCAGAGGTGCTCGGCCTCGGTGTTCCGGCGCACGAGCTCGGCGTGCACGGCGCGGGGGGAGCCCTCCCCGGTGTAGAGCACGACGTCCCGCAACGGCATCCGGCGCTGTGCCGGGTAGTGCGCCGTCCGCAGACGGCTCTGGCGGTACGCGCTCCGCTCCGCGTCGCCGAGCGCGGGCGCACCGTGCAGGGTCAGCCGGTCGCCGTGGCGGCGGTCGAGGCGGAGGCGGTCCCCCGCGGCGCTCACGGGCAGGAGGGTGGCGAGGGCCGCCCCCACCCGCACCGGCCGGCCGTCCAGCAGGACCTCCCAGTCGCCCGGCCGGGGAGGCGGCGCCAGCACGGCGGCGAAACGGCCCTCCCGCCGTTGTGCCGGGACGGCGGTCGTCTCACCGAGGGCGCTGTGGTGCAGGGCGAGGGTGCCGGTCCCGGTCCCCTCGATGCGCAGGCCGCCGTCAGGTGCGGGCCCCGCGCCGTCCGCGTACGGTCCCTCGGCCGGGTCCACCACCAGATGGCCTGCGGCGTCCGCGAAGGCGGGTGCGGCGAGGTCCGGGGCCGCGGCGAGCGGGGCGCGGACGCCGCCGGCCACCAGGGAGACCCGCCACCGGCTCGACGCCCCCGGGGTCGGCTCCGCGGTGAGGGCCGCGAGCGGGATCCGGGCGCTGAAGCCGTCCGCCTCACCGCACCTCACCGGACACGTGTGCTCGGCCGGGGCCCCCTCGCGGCCCAGGACCAGGGCCGTCGGGCGGGCTCCCCCGTACAGCCTCCCCGTCACCTCCAGCGTGCCCGCCTCGTCGGTGTGGCCGGTGGCCAGCGCGGTGAGCCGGGTGACGGTCAGCTCCAGCCGGCCGTCCCGGTAGCCGAGCACCGCGCGCCGCCCGCCGCCCAGGTCGTGGACCAGGGGCTGTGCGGCGGCGGCCTCGACGGCGCGCAGCGCGGCCCGCCGTACGACGCCGTGTCCGGCCACCACCACGCCCACCTGCCAGGTGCCCGTCCCCAGCCGCTCCGGGTCGAGGACCATGGCGAAGCCGGCGTGGTCGTAGCGGTGCAGTTCCTGGCCCGAGTCGGCGGTGGCCCGGTCCGTCCGGACCGTGCGCACCGGCACGGCCCGCAGCCGTCCGCCGCCCGCCTCCCGCGCGAAGGCCGCCTTCAGGGAGTGCCGGGCGGACTCGGCCGGGAGGTTGCGGATGTACGCGTATCCGTGCAGTCTCAGCCGGCCGTCGTCCCCCCAGGAGGACTCCACCAGCCGTGCCACGGCGGGCAGATCACCCCTGCCGAGGCGGGCGGGGACGCCCCCGCCGTGCAGGAGTCCGGGGTGCGAGGCGCGCCGCCGCCCCGGCGGGCCCGACACGGCGAACGTGCCGGTCCCGTTGGCCCGTTCGAACTCCAGGAGCGCCAGCAGCTCGTCGGCCCTGCGCTCACGCACCAGTTGCCAGCGGATGCGGGCCTCGACCGGCAGCCCGGCCAGTGCCTCGTCGCCCGTCCGGTCGAGGAAGGCGCCCGCGTCCTCCATGAAGGCCCGGCGGTAGGCGGGGCCGCCCATCGGCAGCCCTTCGAGGAAGTACACGAAGTCGTCGCGCAGGCACGAGATGTCGTAGCGCAGCCGCTGTGCGGCGTCGCGGTCCCCGAGGAAGGCACTGACCTGTTCGCATGCGGCGATCCGGTCCCGTACACCCCGCACGTCCGTGCGGCGCCGGGTGATCGAGCCCTCCCTCACGCGCCACAGGTAGACGTGCTCGTGCAGCACGTCCACCGACCCGGCGAGGTAGTGCGCCGGGATCATCACCGGGGTGTCCTCGTAGAGCCTGCCCACGGGGAAGGTGAAGGCGTGCCGGTCCCAGAAGGAGCGCCGGAAGACCTTGTTCCACGCGACCCGGTCGGCCAGCAGCCGGGGATCGCGGGTGACGTGGGTGCGGAGGCGGTCGGAGGTCAACCAGCGGTACTGCCAGGCCTGGTGCCTCCCCTGCTCGTTGAGGCGCCACACGTTGCCCGTGGCCAGGTCGGACCCCGTCGACTCCAGGGAGGCCACCATCCGTTCGTACGCGTCGGGGACGACGACGTCGTCGCTGTCGGCGAAGGCCAGATACGGAACGCCCGCCGTGGTGTGGGCGACCCCCGTGTTGCGGGCGGCGCTCAGCCCCGCGTTGGGCTGGTGGACGCAGCGGAAGCGGTCGTCCCGGGCCGCGAAGTCCTCGGCGATCCGGCGGCTCCCGTCCGTGGAGCCGTCGTCGACGAGTACGACCTCGATGGCGCCCAGGGACTGTTCGGCCAGGGAGGCGAGGCACTCCTGAAGCCACTCCTCGACGTTGTGCACCGGGACGACGACGCTGAGGAGTGGCTTCATGCACGGCTCAACCCGGGCGGGCGCCCCGGGTCACGCCGCTGACCCGAACGGGTGAAGATCGCTGGGGTGGGGGGCGAGGTCCCCGTTACGCTCGGCTGCCATGCTCCTGAGTGTCGTCGTGCCCGCCCACCGCGTTCAGGGCCACCTGAGGTCCGCCCTGGCCTCCGTGACCGCGCAGTCGCCCGGGGCGGGCGGAGCGGCGGAGCTGGAGCTGATCGCCGTCGGCGCGCCCGGGGACGGGCCGGACCTCGCCATCGCGCGGGAGTGCGCGGCGCACGACCCCCGGGTGCGCGTGCTGGCCCTGGACCGCCCCTGGGACACCGGCGCCGCCCGCAACGCCGGTGCGGCGGCGGCCCGGGGGACCTACCTGCTCTTCCTCGACGGGGACGACCTGCTCCTTCCCGGAGCGGTCGCGGAGATCTCGGAACGGCTGGCGCAGGACCGTCCCGACGTGCTGCGCCTGGGCCACGACCAGGTCGACTGGTGGGGCGCGGTCCGGCCGGGCGACGACCTCCCGGCCGCCCGGAACCAGCTCTTCCGGCGCTCCTTCTGGGAGGCGCACGCGCTCCGGTTCACCGAGGGCACCTACGGCGACGTCGTGCCCGTCCACCGTGCGGTCTTCCTCGCCTCCGACGCGGGCACCCTCGCCACGCTGGACCCGATCCGCGTACGCCACCGGCTGCGCCGCACCGGCCCGTCCGCGACGCCGCCGGGCCGCGCGCACTTCGCCGTCCTCGGCGCGTACGAGCGGCTGGCCGCCGAGACCGGCGGAGACCCGCGGA
>NZ_NEUF01000042.1 GCF_002910915.1 Streptomyces sp. SM10
TGCTGCCGGTCCGCTCCGTGGCGGGACGGCCGCCGGACGGATCCGTGTCGCTCATCGGCGTACGCATGACGACAGGCGGGATCGGACGCGAGCCCGGGATGTTGATCCGGATACGCGTCGTCAGCGTCGTCTCTGTTCTGGGCTCCCCGGGCTGAGGCGGCTCCGCGGACTCCGGAGTCTCCTCCGGCCCGTCCTGAGACGGGTGCAGCGACGGATACTGGCGTGATCCGTACGGCGGCGTACCCGATGGGTACGCGGCTCCGCCGCGCCCCTGGGGCCCGGAGGACGAACTGTCAGTTTCACGACTCAAAGCAGGTTCTCCCGATTGGCTCCGCCGCCCGTACTTCCCCCATGCCGCAGGCCAGGGGACGGCTCGGCGCGCGCACCACCATACTGGCCGCAACCGTACGACTCTCCGCGCCGGGGGGAAACAAGGATGCACTCACCCGTGGGCGGAGGGGCAATCCGGGAGCGGACATACCACATCACGTGCCAGGTCGGCCGGTGCCGTTGGCCGGAAAAGGCAGCCGCGACATCGTGGCACACATCACAGCGACGGCCATCCCCCCGAGCATGAAGAGGGCGAGGCCGACCTCCTGGCCGAAGACGTAGTCACCCTCCGGCCGTCCGCCGAGGAGGACGATCACCGCGAGGAACCAGCCCACCGCCGGTACCAGCGCGCCGAGCTGTGTCCCGGTCAGCACCCGGCCGCCGTAGAACAGCCCCGCCGACGCGGCGAGCGCGAGCAGCAACCCGCCCGGGAACAGGGCCGCCTGGACCAGGGTGCCCGCGAGCCCGACCGCCGCGCCCAGTACCGCCAGCGCGGCGTAGAGCGGGATCCGCCGGGGGTTCGGGGGCGCGGCGAGCCCGGTGGGACGGGCGCTCCTGGGCGGGGCGTTGGTCCGCGGGGACTCCGACGAGGCGCGCGGCCTCTGCCTGCTGCTCATGTCCGTGCTCCCGGTGCGAGGGCCTCGTCCGGCAGGCCCGCGAAGAGGTCGTGCTCCCGGCCGCCGCCGTCGGGGGCGGGGGCGGCCCGGACCAACTGGTAGTACTCGGTGGTGAAGACGGGCTGTCCCAGGTCGTTCGAAAGAGCGAAGAACGGTCCGTCGACGGCGATCTGGGTGGCGTGCGCGCGCATGGCCGCGGTCTTCGCCGCGGCGTGGGCCGATCCGTCGATCTCGGCCGTGATCTCCCCCTCGTCCACGACACCGGGCACGTCGTCGACCTCGGCGATCCCCGGGAAGGCGGCGGGAGCGGTGGCCCGCAGCCTCGCGAAGGCCTCTTCGGCCACGGGACGGGGCACCCGGTTCCAGTAGATCTTGGCGACCGTGTGCGGGGCTCCGGCGCCGTCGTCGTACTCGGGATCGGCGGCCAGGTCCGCCGCGCGCATCGCGACGCGGTGCGCCTGGATGTGGTCGGGGTGGCCGTAGCCGCCGTCGGGGTCGTACGTGATCAGGACCTGCGGGCGCAGGGTGCGGATCACTGGGACGAGGTGGCCGGCCGCCTCGTCGAGGTCCGCGTCCCAGAAGGCACCGGGCCGGTGATTCTGCTCGGTGCCCATCATCCCGGAGTCGCGGTAGCGGCCGGGGCCGCCCAGGAACCGGTGGTCGGTGACCCCGAGCTCCCGCATCGCGGCGGCGAGTTCGCCGACGCGGTGGTCGCCCAGGCCGCCCTCACGGTCCGCTGCGAGGTGCCCGAGGCCCGGCGGGATGACCTCGCCCTCCTCGCCGAGGGTGCACGTCACCAGGGCGACGTGGGCGCCCTCGGCCGCGTACCTGGCCATGGTCGCGCCGTTGTTGATCGACTCGTCGTCGGGGTGCGCGTGCACCAGGAGCAGACGGCGGGCGGGAAGGTCCTTCATGGGGCCACCCTACGAGCAGGCCGCCCCGCGGGCCGAACGCCCCACGGTCTCCGGGGCGCCCGGCGTCTATCCGTCCGTCAGAACTTGATCCCCCCGATCATGCCTGCCACGTTCGACGTCACCTCCGAGATGGTCGGTGCGATCGACGAGCTCGCGAGGTAGAACCCGAGCAACATGCAGACCACCGCGTGTCCGCCCTTCAGTCCGGATTTCCGGATCAGCAGGAAGACGACGATCGCCAGCAGCACCACCGCCGAAATCGAGAGTGCCACGGCGGTTCACCTCCATCAGTACGGTCGGGACGGGCAGCACACATGGAGCCAGCAGGTTCATACCCACCGAGCGCTACGGATCATAACTATCCGTGCCGACGCATTGATCGGGGCACAGCAGCACGAGGGGCGCACGGACCGGCCGTCGCGGACTAGGTTCGGAGCCATGACCTCGCAGAAGCTGTCTTTTCCCCGCCAGCACGCCCGGACCCAGCGGTTCACTCTCGGCGCACCCCGGGCCTTCACCGTCTCACCGGATGGGACGCGGGTGGTCTTCCTCCGGTCGTCCTCCGGTACCGACCGGGCGAACCGGCTCCTGGTCCTGGACACCGCGACGGGCGAGGAGCGGATCGCCGCGGACCCCGCGGCTCTGCTGGGCGGTTCGGCGGAGAAGCTGTCGCCCCAGGAGCGGGCACGGCGGGAGCGGACGAGGGACGGCTCGGCCGGCATCGTGGGCTACGCGGTGGACGACGCGGCCGAATTGGCCGCCTTCGCACTCTCCGGCAAGGCGTACGTCGCCGAGTTGAGGGCGGGCACGGCACGCGCCCTGCCGGTGCCGGGCCCGGTGATCGACCCGCGCCCCTCCCCCGACGGCCGGCACATCGCCTACGTCGCACGGGGCGCGCTGCGGGTCGTCGGAGCCGAGGGCGACGGTGACCGGGCGGTCGCCGAGCCGGAGGACGCCCACACCACGTACGGCCTCGCGGAGTTCGTCGCGGCCGAGGAGATGAGCCGCTACCGAGGTTTCTGGTGGTCGCCGGAGTCCGACCGTCTGCTGGTCGCCCGGGCCGACGACAGCGCCGTACAGCGGTGGTGGATCGCCGATCCGGCGCACCCCGGGAACAAGCCGGCCGAGGTGGGCTATCCGGCGGCGGGGACGGCCAACGCCGAGGTGCGGCTCTTCGTGATGGGTCTGGACGGCACCCGCACGGAGGTCGTCTGGGATCGGGCCCGCTTCCCCTACCTGGCGCGGGTGCACTGGTCCTCGCACGGCGCCCCGCTCCTCCTCGTGCAGGCCCGCGACCAGCGCAGCCAGATGCATCTGGCCCTCGACACGGAGAGCGGATCGACCCGCACGGTGCATGTCGACGAGGACGATGTATGGCTTGATCTTTTCGCCGGGGTGCCGGCGTGGGCGCCGGACGGGCGGCTGGTCCGCATCGCCGACGAGGGGGGCGCGCGGGTCCTCTCGGTCGGCGACCGCCCGCTGACGGGCGGCCAGCTGCACGTCCAGGCGGTGCTGGACATCGGCGGGTCGGACATCCTCGTGCAGGCCACGGCGGGTGAGGGCGCGGCGGACCCCGAGACCGGGCAGAGCCACGTGTACCGGGTCAACGAGCTGGGTGTGGAGCGGGTCAGCGAGGGCGTCGGGGTGCACTCCGCCGTGCGCGGGGGCGGGGTGACGGTGCTGGTGTCGGCGTCCCCGGACCGCCCCGGAGCGGCCGTACAGGTGGTGCGGGACGGCAAGCGGATCGCCTCGGTGGACAGTCTCGCCCAGGAACCGGTCCTGACCGCGAGGGTGACGCTGACAGAGGGGGGCGCACGGCGGATCCCGTGCGCCGTGCTGCTCCCCACCGGCTACAAGGAATCAGACGGTCCCCTTCCGGTCCTGATGGATCCCTACGGCGGGCCGCACGGCCGCCGGGTGGTCGCCGCGCACAATCCGCACCTCACGTCCCAGTGGTTCGCGGACCACGGCTTCGCCGTGGTCGTCGCGGACGGCCGAGGCGCACCGGGCCGTTCTCCCGGCTGGGAGAAGGCGGTGCGGGACGATCTCACCCTGACCCTCGACGACCAGGTCGAGGCCCTGCACGCGCTGGCCGGGCGCTTCCCGCTGGACCTCTCGAAGGTGGCGATGCGCGGCTGGTCGTACGGCGGCTACCTCTCGGCGCTCGCGGTCCTGCGGCGTCCCGACGTCTTCCACGCGGCGGTCGTCGGCGCTCCGGTGGCGGACTGGCGCCTGTACGACACCCACTACACCGAGCGCTACCTCGGCGATCCCGCGGAACAGCCCGAGGTGTACGCCCGCAACTCCCTGGTGACCGACGAGGGTCTCTCCGAGCCGGCCGACGAGGCGCGGCCGATGATGATCGTCCACGGCCTGGCCGACGACAATGTGGTGGTCGCCCACGCCCTGCGGCTCTCCTCCGCGCTGCTGTCAGCCGGGCGTCCGCACGAGGTGCTGCCGCTGAGCGGGGTGACGCACATGACTCCGCAGGAGCAGGTCGCCGAGAATCTGCTCCTGCTCCAGGTGGACTTCCTCAGGCGGTCCCTGGGGCTGCCCAGGGCCTGAGGCCGCTCGCTCGGATCATGCCGGCGCGTGTGACCGGCCCCGGTCCGGGCCCGGTCCGGACGGAAGACCCTGGCCGGGGGGGGGGTGGTCACCAGCCGGGTGGCGGGGACGCGGGCGGCGGAGGGGACCCGGCACCTCCGCCCGGCGGGTGGCCGTAGCCGGGGCCGCCCGGCTACGGGTAGCCGTAGCCGGAGCCCGGCGAGCCGGAGCACGCAGGTGACCAGGCCGGTGACGACCAGCGTGGAGGCGGCCACCGAGGAGCGCAGCGCGGCGAAGATGGCACAGACATGAACGACGAGGAGCACGGCGTCGGTCTGGAGGGTGGCGGGCGGCTCCTCGGGCCGCGCGTCCATGTAGCCGGCCCAGTAGCGCAGCAGGTCCAGCGGATCGCCGGCCGCGCGGACGTCCCGCACGATCCAGCCCGCGACCATGAGAGCGAGCACGGCCGACAGCACCGCTCCGGTGACTCTGGCTCCCCGTGTGAGTATCACCCCAGCGATACTCCACCGCGGTCCGCCGATGGACAAGGGGACCTGTGGGGGGCGGACACAGGTAACCGGCCGGGGCGACGTGATGAACGCCCCGGCCGGTTCACGGCACCCGCACGGCCGTACGTTCTCCATGGTGGGACGTCCGTATATCGGTGTGACGACGGTCAAGTTGCCTCTGTGTTAACGAACATGAGGCTCATATATCACTCTTTGTCACCCTGGACCGGCTCCTGGGAGCCCGGGCCGTCCTTCCCGAGGGCCGGCGGCTCCACGTCCTGGGAACCGGGTGCCTCCCGGGGCACCACCTGCTTCTCCTCCGCGAAGTGGCACGCCGAGTCGTGCCGGGCGGGTGTTGCCGACTCGCGGAAGACCGCCGGTACCGCCAGCAGCGGCACCTCGAGCTCGCACCGCTCCTGCGCCTTCCAGCAGCGGGTGCGGAAGCGGCAGCCGGAGGGGATGTTCGCCGGGGAGGGCACGTCGCCGTGGAGGATGATCCGCTCCCGGTGCTCCCGGGCGGTCGGGTCGGGCACCGGGACGGCCGACAGCAGCGCCTGGGTGTACGGGTGCGTGGGATGGTCGTAGATCTGCTCGTCCGTGCCGATCTCCACGATCCGGCCGAGGTACATGACGCCGACCCGGTCGGAGATGTGCCGGACGATCGAGAGGTCGTGCGCGATGAAGAGGTAGGAGAGGTTGAACTCGTCCTGGAGCTTCTCCATCAGGTTGATGACCTGCGCCTGCACCGACACGTCGAGCGCGGAGACCGGCTCGTCGGCGACGATGATCTCGGGGTTGAGCGCGAGGCCCCGCGCGATCCCGATGCGCTGGCGCTGACCGCCGGAGAACTGGTGCGGATAGCGGTTGATGTACTCCGGGTTCAGACCCACGACGTCCAGCAGGTCCTGGACCTTCTGCCGGCGGCTCCCCTTGGGCGCCACCTCCGGGTGGATCTCGTACGGCTCCCCGATGATGTCGCCGACCGTCATGCGCGGGTTCAGCGAGGTGTACGGGTCCTGGAACACCATCTGGATGTTGCGGCGCACGGCCTTCAGCGCACGGCCGGACAGCTTGGTGACGTCCTCGCCCTTGTAGCGGATCACGCCTCCGGTCGGCGGCTCCAGGTGCACCAGCATCTTGGCGACGGTCGACTTGCCGCAGCCGGACTCCCCCACGATGCCGAGTGTCTCGCCGGCGGCCAGGTCGAAGTCCACGCCGTCGACGGCCTTGACGGCACCGATCTGCTTCTTGAAGAGGATGCCCCGGGTCAGCGGGTAGTGCTTGACCAGCCCGCGCACCTCCAGGATCGGGTCGCCCTCGGCGTACGGCCGCGTCCGGTCCGCCGCCCGTGCTTCGGAGAGCAGCGTGGAGCCTCCTGAGCCGTTCCCGCGTCCCGCGTCATCGGCGTGCATCGAGCGTCTCCTTCCAGAAGTGGCAGGCGCTGCGGCGTTCCTCGTCCACCGTGTACAGCGGGGGCACGTCCGTACGACACACGGCCTGGGCCATGGGGCAGCGCGGGTGGAAGGCGCAGCCGGGCGGGATGTGCAGCAGGTTGGGCGGCAGCCCCTTGATCGCGTAGAGCTCCTGGCCCTTCTGGTCCAGGCGCGGGATCGAGCGCAGGAGCCCCTGGGTGTACGGGTGGGCGGGGGCCTTGTAGATGTCGTGGACCGGCGAGGTCTCGACGATCCGCCCGGCGTACATCACGGCGATCTTGTCGGCGACGTCGGCGACCACGCCCAGGTCGTGGGTGATGAGGATGAGCCCCATGTTGAGCTCGCGCTGCAACTCCGCGAGCAGCTCCATCACCTGGGCCTGCACGGTCACGTCGAGGGCCGTGGTGGGCTCGTCCGCGATGATCAGGTCGGGCTCCAGGGCCAGCGCCATCGCGATCATGATGCGCTGGCGCATCCCGCCGGAGAACTGGTGCGGGAAGTCGCCGATCCGCTCCCGGGCGGCCGGGATGCGCACCCGGTCCATCAGCTCGATGGCCTTGGCCTTGGCGTCCCCCCGGGACATCCCGCGGTGCACGACGAACATCTCGCCGAGCTGGGCGCCGACGCTGAGCACGGGGTTCAGCGAGGAGAGCGCGTCCTGGAAGATCATGGCCATCTCCTGGCCCCGGATCCTGCGGCGCGCCTCGGGCTTCAGCTTCAGCAGGTCCTGGTCCTTGAAGAGGATCTCGCCCCCGCTGATCCTTCCCGGCGGCATGTCGAGGATCCCCATGATCGCCTGTGCCGTGACGGACTTGCCCGAGCCGGACTCCCCCAGCACGGCGAGCGTCTCGCCCTCGGCCACCGAGTAGTTGACCCCGTTGACGGCCTTGGCGACACCGTCGCGGGTGTGGAACTCCACGTGCAGATCGCGTACTTCGAGCAGCATGGCAGCGGGCTCCTCAGCGCAGCTTGGGGTCGAGGGCGTCGCGCACCGCGTCGCCGAGCATGATGAAGGCGAGCACGGTGACGGCCAGCGCCCCGGCGGGCCAGAGCAGCATGTGCGGCGCGTTACGGACGTACGGGGAGGCGGCGGAGATGTCGATGCCCCAGGAGACGGCCGGCGGCTTCAGGCCGACGCCCAGGTACGAGAGGGTCGCCTCCAGCGAGATGTACGTCCCCAGTGCGATGGTCGCGACGACGATCACGGGCGCGATGGCGTTGGGCAGGATGTGGCGCAGCATCATCCGCGGGTTGGAGGCTCCGAGCGCCCTGGCCGCCTGGACGTAGTCGTTCTGTTTGGCGGTGATCACGGAGCCGCGGGCGATACGGGCGATCTGGGGCCAGCCCAGCAGCACGATGAAGCCGATCACGGGCCAGATGGTGGAGCTGGTGACCACGGACAGGAAGACCAGTCCGCCGAGGATCACCGGGATGCCGAAGAAGACGTCCGTGATGCGCGACAGCACGGCGTCCCACTTGCCGCCGAAGAAGCCGGCGAGGCCGCCGAGGACGCCGCCGAGGAGCGAGACGCCGAGCGTGGACAGGACACCGACGGCGACGGAGGTCCGCGCACCGTAGACGGTGCGTGTGTAGACGTCGCAGCCCTGTCCGTCGAAACCGAAGGGGTGGCCGGGCTGGGATCCCTCCTGGGCCTTGGCGAGGTCGCAGTCGAGCGGGTCCTGGTCGGCGATCAGGGACGGCCAGATCGAGATGATCACCAGGAACAGGATGACCAGTCCGGAGATGATGAAGACGGGGTTGCGGCGCAGGTCGCGCCAGGCGTCGGACCAGAGGCTGCGCGGCTTCCCGGCGGGCCCGGTGCCTTCGGGGCCGCCGGGCGTCTTCTCCAGGGTGGTGCCCTCGTCCATGGCGAGGTCCATCGCGCCGCCGGCGCCGGCCCCCGAGATGGCTCCGCTGCCCGTCGCGTCGTCCCACGGCTTCTGCTCAGGCATAGCGGATCCTCGGGTCGAGTACGGCGTACAGGAGGTCGACGATCAGGTTGGCGGCCAGGAAGACGAGGACCAGGACCGTGACGAAGCCGACGACGGTCTGGGAGTTCTGGCGCAGGATGCCCTGGTAGAGCTGGTAGCCGACACCGTGGATGTTGAAGATGCGCTCGGTGACGATCGCCCCGCCCATCAGGGCCCCCACGTCCGTGCCGATGAAGGTGACGACGGGGATGAGGGAGTTGCGCAGCAGGTGCCGCACGACCACCCGGCGCCTGGGGAGGCCCTTGGCCACGGCGGTGCGGACGTAGTCGGCGCGGGCGTTCTCCGCGATCGAGGTACGGGTGAGCCGGGTGACGTAGGCCAGGGAGACGGAGGCCAGGACCAGTCCGGGCACGATGAGTTCGTCGAGGGGCGCCTCCGAGGAGACGGACGGCTTGATGATGCCCCACTCCACGCCGAGCAGGAGCTGGAGCAGCAGGCCGGTGACGAACGTCGGTACGGCGATGACGACCAGGGTCAGGATGAGCACCACGGTGTCGACGGGGCGGCCGCGGCGCAGGCCGGTGACGACGCCCAGGCTGATGCCGATGACGATCTCGAAGACGATCGCGACGATGGTGAGCCGGATGGTGATGGGGAAGGCGGTGGCCATCAGCTCGGTGACCTTCTGGCCGTTGAAGGCGGTCCCGAAGTCGCCGGTGAAGATGTTGCCCATGTAGGTGAGGTACTGCTGCCACACCGGCTTGTCGAGGCCGAATTCGGTGCGCAGCTGGGCGGCGGTCGCCGGGTCGCACTGGCGGTCGCCGCAGAGGCCCGCGATGGGGTCGCCCATCACGTTCACCATGAGGAAGATCAGCAGCGTGGTGCCGAAGAAGACGGGGATCATCTGCAGCAGCCGCCGGATCACATAACGTCCCATGAGGGGCTCCGGGGGGTCGTGGCGAACGGGCCGAGGACCGGAAAGCCGGGTGGCCGGCGCGGTGTGCCGCGCCGGCCACCCGGCTTCAGCGGGTCACTTGACCTTGATCTGGTCGTACACCGGGACGCTGAAGGGGTTCAGCGAGACGTTCTCGACCCTGTCCGAGTAGCCGGCGCTGCCGTTCTGGTACCAGAGCGGGATGACGGGCATCTGCTCGACGAGGACCTTCTCCGCGTCCTGGAAGGTACTCACGGCCGTCGCCTTGTCGCTCTCCGCGTTGGCCTTGTCGACCAGGTCGTCGAACTTCTTGTCGCTCCACTTGCCGTCGTTGGACGGGGCGTTGGTGTAGTAGAGCGGCTGCAGGAAGTTCTGGATCAGCGGGTAGTCCATCTGCCAGCCCGCGCGCCAGGCGCTGGTCAGCTTCTGGGTGGAGACCTGGCTGCGGAAGTCGGCGAAGGTGCCGACGGGGCCGCCGACGCACGCCTTGTTGTTCCCCATGACGTTGTTGATGCTGTTGCAGACCGCGTCGACCCACTCCTTGTGGGAGCCCGTGTCGGCGTTGTAGGAGATCTTGAGCTGGCCGCCGGGGATGCCGCCGCCCTCCTCGATCAGCTTCTTGGCCTCCGCCTTGTCGTACTCGCAGGCGGGGCCGCAGAGGCCCTTCTTGAAGCCGCCCTCCTCGCCGAGGACCGGCGAGGTCCAGTCGGAGGCGGGGGTGCGGGTCTTCTGGAAGATCTGATTGGTGATCTGATCCCGGTTGATCGCCATCGACAGGCCCCGGCGGACCTTGATCGCATCGGGGGTGTCCCAGGCCTTCTCGTAGAACGGGAAGGCGAGGGTCTGGATGATGCCGGCGGGGGTGTTGATGTACCGGTCGCCGAGGTCCGCCGAGACGTTCTTGAGCTGCGAGGCGGGCACGTCGTCGACGAGGTCGAGGTTGCCCGCGGTCAGGTCGGTGTAGGCGGTGTTGTTGTCGGTGTAGACCTTGAGGTCGATGCCGCCGTTCTGCGCCTTGTCCGCGCCGGGGTAGTCGTCCCACTTGCGCAGGTTCATCGACGAGCCCTTGGTGTAGTCGTCGATGGTGTAGGGACCGTTGCCGACCGGCTTGGAGAGCCAGGAGTCGTGGTCGGAGTAGAAGACCTTGGGCAGCGGGACGAAGGCCGCGTAGCCGAGGGTGTCGGGCCAGAGGGAGAACTTCTGCGACAGCTTGACCGTGAACGTGGTGTCGTCGACGACCTTGAGGCCGGAGAGGGTGTCGGCCGTGGCCGAACCCGACTCGGGGTGCACCGTGTCGTAGCCGTCGATGTACTGGAAGAAGTAGGCGTTCTTCTGGTTGTTCTTGAGGGCGGCGCCGTAGTTCCAGGCGTCCACGAAGGACTTGGCGGTGATCTTCTCGCCGTTGCTGAAGGTCCAGTTGTCCTTGATCGTGACCGTGAAGTTCTGCGAGTCCGTCGAATCGATCTTCTCGGCGATCTCGTTCTGGGGCTCGCCCGTCTTCGGGTCGTAGCGCACGAGCCCGCGGAAGACCATGTCGAGGACCTTGCCGCCCTGCACCTCGTTGGTGTTCGCGGGTTCCAGCGGGTTCTGCGGGTCACCCCAGGACGAGCTCACGATCCCGTCGGCGCCACTGCCGCCATCGCTGTCCCCGCCGCCGCAGGCCGTGGCCGTCAGGGCGACGGCGACGGCGCATGCGGCCCACCTGGCCTGTGTGGCTCCGCGCATGGAGTGCCTCCTATGGGTTTCCTCGGGTCGCTCAAGGCCTCATATCACCCCATATCGCGGCATGACGCATGTTCATGTCCGCCGTACGGGCTGAGGACGGGACGGACGACGGCCATCAGGAGGTCGCGCTCACCGGCGGCGGGCCCCGGCTCACGGAGGCGGGCGGCTGACGCCCGGTACGCGCGAAGGCGCCCGGCCCCCCTGACGGGACCGGGCGCCTCTCATCTGTGTCAGGTGCTACGCCACGTGGACGATGTCCTTCTCCTCGGCGAAGTGACACGCCGACTCGTGCGCGGCCGGGGTCTCCGAGGCCTTGAAGCGCTCGGGGATCGCCAGCAGCGGCACCTCGGTGGCGCACTTGTCCTGGGCCTTCCAGCACCGCGTACGGAAACGGCAGCCGGACGGCGGGTTCGCCGGCGACGGGACGTCGCCGGAGAGGATGATCCGCTCGCGGCCTTCACGGGCGCTCGGGTCCGGAACCGGGACCGCCGACAGCAGCGCCTGGGTGTAGGGGTGCGTCGGGTAGTCGTAGATCTGCGTGTCCGTACCGATCTCGGCCATCTTGCCGAGGTACATGACGCCGACCCGGTCGGAGATGTGCCGGACGATCGAGAGGTCGTGCGCGATGAAGAGGTAGGAGAGGTTGAACTCGTCCTGGAGCTTCTCCATCAGGTTGATGACCTGCGCCTGCACCGACACGTCGAGCGCGGAGACCGGCTCGTCGGCGACGATGATCTCGGGGTTGAGCGCGAGGCCCCGCGCGATCCCGATGCGCTGGCGCTGACCGCCGGAGAACTGGTGCGGATAGCGGTTGATGTACTCCGGGTTCAGACCCACGACGTCCAGCAGGTCCTGGACCTTCTGCCGGCGGCTCCCCTTGGGCGCCACCTCCGGGTGGATCTCGTACGGCTCCCCGATGATGTCGCCGACCGTCATGCGCGGGTTCAGCGAGGTGTACGGGTCCTGGAACACCATCTGGATGTTGCGGCGCACGGCCTTCAGCGCGCGGCCGGACAGCTTGGTGATGTCCTGGCCCTTGTAGAAGACCTCGCCCGCGGTGGCCCGCTCCAGGGTCATCAGGAGCTTGGCGACCGTGGACTTGCCACAGCCGGACTCGCCCACGATGCCGAGGGTCTCGCCCCGGTACAGGTCGAAGGAGATCCCGTCCACGGCCTTGACCGCGCCGACCTGCTTCTTGAACAGGATGCCCTGGGTCAGCGGGAAGTGCTTGACGAGGTTGCGCACCTGGAGGATCGGCTCCCCCTGCGACAGCGGGGCGTCGAAAGCCGTCACGGACTCCGTCTCGCTGCCCGCGTTGACCGTCGCCACTTCGGTGACGTTCGGGGTGGCGTCCACGGACTTCTTGTCGAGCTCAGCCATGGATCGTCTCCTTCCAGAAGTGGCAGGCGCTGCCGCGGCCGACCAGCTCGGTGCCGTCCTGCTCGGTCACCGGGCGCAGCGCCGGGATCTCGGTACGGCAGATGTCCTGCGCCATCGTGCAGCGCGGGTTGAAGGCGCAGCCGGACGGCACGTGCAGGAGGTTGGGCGGCAGGCCCTTGATCGCGTAGAGCTCCTGGCCCTTCTGGTCCAGGCGCGGGATCGATGCCAGCAGGCCCTTGGTGTACGGGTGCGCGGGGCGGCTGTAGATCTCGTGGACCGGAGCGGTCTCGACGATCCGTCCCGCGTACATCACGGCGATCTTGTCGGCGACGTCCGCCACCACGCCGAGGTCGTGCGTGATCAGGATCAGACCCATGTTGAAGTCGCGCTGGAGCTCCGCGAGCAGGTCCATGACCTGGGCCTGCACGGTCACGTCGAGGGCCGTGGTGGGCTCGTCCGCGATGATCAGGTCGGGCTCCAGGGCCAGCGCCATCGCGATCATGATGCGCTGGCGCATGCCGCCGGAGAACATGTGCGGGTAGTCGTTGACCCGCTCCTTGGCCGCCGGAATGCGCACGCGGTCCATCAGCGCGATGGCCTTGGCCTTGGCCTCCTTCTTGGAGAGGCCCTGGTGCACACGGAACATCTCGGCGAGCTGGTAGCCCACGGAGAGGACCGGGTTCAGCGAGGAGAGCGCGTCCTGGAAGATCATCGCGATCTTCCGGCCGCGGATCTGCCGGCGCTCCTCGCCCGACATCTTGAGCATGTCCTGGCCGCGGAAGAAGATCTCGCCGTTGGGGATGCGCCCCGGGGGCATGTCCAGGATGCCCATGATCGCCTGGGCGGTCACGGACTTGCCGGAACCGGACTCGCCGAGCACGGCGAGGGTCTCGCCCGCGCTGACGCTGTAGTTGACTCCGTTGACGGCCTTGGCGACGCCGTCGCGGGTGTGGAACTCCACGTGGAGGTCGCGGACCTCGAGCAGCGGGCCGCTCGCGTCGTCGGAACCCCTCGGAGCGGGAACATCCGCTGTCTTGTCGATGATGGTCATGTACGCCTCCCTCAGCGCAGCTTGGGATCGAGGGCGTTGCGTACCGCATCGCCGAGCATGATGAACGCCAGAACGGTGATCGACACCATGACCGACGGGATGATCAGCACGAACGCGGCGTTGCGCAGCTGCTCCTGGCCGGAGGAGATGTCGACACCCCACGACACGGTCGGCTCGGCGAGACCGATGCCCAGGAAGGACAGCGTGGCCTCGGCCGAGATGTAGCCGCCGAGCGCGATGGTCGCGACGACGATCACCGGGGCGATGGCGTTCGGCAGGATGTGCTTCAGCAGGATGCGGGTGGTCGAGGCGCCGAGCGCCTTGGCCGCCATCACGTAGTCGGCCTGCTTGATCGTCAGGACGGAGCCGCGCGCGACACGGGCGATCTGAGTCCAGCCGAGGAAGGCCAGGGCCAGGATGACGACCCAGATCTTGCGCTCCTCGAACGAGGTCAGGACGACCATCGCGCCGAGGATGAACGGGACGCCGAAGAAGATGTCGGTGACCCGGGACAGGATCGTGTCGATCCAGCCGCCGAAGTAGCCGGCGAGCATGCCGACGACGGTGCCGAGGACGGTCACGAGGACCGTGACGACGACGGCGACGGTGATCGAGGCACGGGCGCCGTAGACGACACGCGCGTAGATCGAGCGTCCCTGGATGTCGTACCCGAACCAGTCCTCCTGGAAGAAGTTCCCCCACTTGGGCTTCTGCAGGTAGTGGTGGGCCAGGTCCGCGTAGCGCGGGTCGGCGCCGGTGAAGAGACCCGGTGCTATCGCCATGACCAGCAGGAAGATGATCAGGACCGCCGAGACGACGAACAGCGGACTGCGCCGCAGGTCGTGCCAGGCGTCGGACCACAGGCTGCGGGGCTTGCCCAGCTTCGCGGCGGAGGCCGGCGCGGCCGTCGCTTCCGCGGACTTCTCCGCGGCGGTTTCCTTGAGCGCCTCAGGCATACCGGATCCTCGGGTCCAGGACCGCGTAAAGCAGGTCGACGAGCAGGCTAGTGGCGAGATAGACGATGACGATCAGCGTGACGATGCCGACCACCGTGGCGCCCTCGCGGTGCTGGAGCGCGCCGAACACGGCACGGCCCACGCCCTGGATGTTGAAGATGCCCTCCGTGATGACCGCGCCGCCAAGCAGGGCGCCGAGGTCGGTGCCGAGGAAGGTGACCACGGGGATCATGGAGTTACGCATCAGGTGGACGCCGATGATGCGGCGCCGCGGCAGCCCCTTGGCCACGGCGGTCCGCATGTAGTCGGAGCGCAGGTTCTCGGCCACGGACGTACGGGTCAGTCGCGCGACGTACGCCAGTGAGAGGGCTCCGAGGACGACCGCCGGCAGTATCAGTTCGCCGGAATCCGCCTCCATGCTGACGTTCGGCTCGACCCAGCCGAGCTGGAACGCGAAGAAGTACTGGGCGAGGAAGCCCAGGACGAACGACGGCACCGAGATGAGCAGGAGCGTCAGGACGAGCAGTCCGCGGTCGCGGAAGGTGTCGGCCTTCAGACCGGCGAAGACACCCATGGAGATGCCCACGACGACGGTGAACAGGAAGGCAAACAGGGCCAGCCGGATCGTGATCGGGAACGCGTCCGAGATGGTGTCGGCCACGGGACGGCCGCTCGCGATCTCTGTACCGAAATCGCCCTGGAACAGCCCGGTGAGGTAGTTCCAGTACTGGTGCCAGAGCGGCAGGTCGAGCCCGAGCTCCTTCTTCATTTCCGCGATCTGCACGGGGTCGACGGCCTGTTCGCCTGCGAGCGCGCGCACGGGATCGCCGGGCAGCGCGTACATCATGGCGAAGACCAGCAAGGTCGATCCGATGAAGACCGGGATCATCTGGAGCAGTCGCCGCGCGACATAACGCCCCATGTTTGCCTCCGATTAGGGGTAATGCAGCCCAGGGGCCGCTCTCCGGATACGGAGAGCGGCCCCCGGGACCTACTGCCTGTGTGGGCGGCTGACGGCCGAGTGGGGGCCCTCAGGCGTGACTACTTGGCGACGGTGACTTCGGTGATGTTGTAGTCACCGTGGAAGTCGGTCGTCACGTTGTCGACGGCCTTCGAGTAGCCACCGTTGGTCTTGTACTCCCAGAGCGGGATCGCCGGCATCTTCTCGAGGAGGAGCTTCTCCGCGTCCTGGTACGCCTTGATGGAGTCGTCCAGGCTCGCCGCGTTGTCGCCCTTCTTGAAGGCCGCGTCGACCTCCTTGTCGGAGAAGCGGCCGTTGTTGGCCTCGGCGGTCGTGCCGTACAGCTCCCGCATGAAGTTGACGTTCAGCGGGTAGTCGGCGACCCAGCCACCGCGGTACATCGACTTGACCTGGTCGTTGTCACGCGCCTCCAGGTCGGTCTGGAAGTCCGGCTTGGCGTCCGGGACACAGTCGACCCCGGTGGAGTTGCGGATGGACTCGCAGACCGCGGTCACCCACTCCTTGTGGCCGCCGTCGGCGTTGTACTGGATCCAGATCTTGTTCTCCGGAACGCCGCCGCCCTCGGTGACGAGCTGCTTCGCCTTCGCCGGGTCGAACTTGAACACGTCGGTGCCCAGGTCCTGGTTACCGGCGACGCCCGGAGGCGTGAAGCTGGTGGCGGGCTTGCGGGTGCTGTTGAGCACGGTCTTGGTGATCGTGTCGCGGTCGATGCCCATCGACAGACCCTGGAGGACCTTCGGGTCGATGCCCTTGAAGGTCTTCGAGTAGAAGGTCGGGACGATCGACTGGATGGCCGCGTACGGCTGGTCGATCGCGCGGTCACCGAGGTCCGCCTTGTACTTCGGCAGGTCCTTCGGGCCGACCTGGCGGATCATGTCCAGGTTGCCGGAGAGGAGGTCCTGGTACGCGGCCTCGACGGTCGCGTAGTTCTTGAAGAGGACACCCTTGTTCTTGGCCTTGTTCGGGCCCTGGTAGTCAGGGTTGGCCTTGACCTGGATGAGCTTCTTGTGGTCCCACTTCTCGAAGATGTAGGGACCGTTGCCGACCGGGGCCTGACCGAAGGCCTTGGTGTCCTTGTAGAACACCTCGGGCAGCGGGGCGAAGGTGGTGTAGCCGAGCTTGTACTCGTAGTACGGGACCGGCTTGTTGAGCTCGATCGTGAAGGTGGTGTCGTCGACCGCCTTCAGACCGGACATCTCCGTGCCCTTGGGGTCACCCTTCGCCGGGTGGATGTCCTCGTAGCCCTTGATGTCCTCGAACCAGAACGCGTTCTGCTGGGCGTTCTTGACGTTGGCGTACCAGTTCCAGGCCTTGATGTACGACTCGGAAGTGACCGGGGTGCCGTCGTGGAACTTCCAGCCGGCCTTGAGCTTGACCGTCCACGTCTTGTTGTCCGTCGACTTCACGGACTCGGCGTTCGTGTAGACGATCTTGCCGTCCGCATCGAAGTCGAGCAGCTGGGTGAAGATCGACTGGATGACGTAGCTACCGAGCGACTCGTTCGTGTCGGCCGGGATCAGCGGCTTCTGCGGCTCGCCGACGTCGATGGAGACGTAGCCCGCGGGCTTGCCCTTCTCCTTCGACGCGTTGCTGCTGTCGTCGCTGTCGCCCCCGCCACAGGCAGTCGCGGCCAGGGCGATGATTGCCGCACCCGCGACCCACTTGGCGCTCTTGGCACCGCGCATGGGTTTCCTCCTCATGAGTCCACTTTTGACTTCAAGAAGGGCACTGGAGAGATCCACCGACACCCCTGACGGCGATCGTTTTCAGTGCCCCGAGTGTGCTCGTGAGTCCGCACTCCCCACAGTGCGTCGACCCATTGACCCGAGCTCAATGGAGCCAACTATTAAGGAACGCCGGGCTGTAAACCACACTTAAAGGGTCTCGGTTTGACAACATCGAGAAGGGGCCGTTGCCCGAAATCCGGACAAAGTGATCCCAGACAGACACCCCCGAAACGGACTGTTAACACATGTTCCGGAGAGCGATGCACGATATGCGGACACCTCG
This sequence comes from Streptomyces sp. SM10, assembly GCF_002910915.1. Lineage (GTDB taxonomy): Bacteria > Actinomycetota > Actinomycetes > Streptomycetales > Streptomycetaceae > Streptomyces. Next base: position 17,317 of record NZ_NEUF01000042.1, read on the forward strand.
GTCAGGAAATCGGGTTGACGAAAGGCCTGGGCCCCCACAGTGTCTGCGGGGGCCCAGGCCTCATGTCAATGGCTCGTACTGACGGTTCGTCGGCCGTATCGGACGACTTCGGTCAGGTCAGCCGTTCTTCGCGCGCGAGGCCGAGCGGCCGCGCTGCTTCTGGTCCAGGACGACCTTGCGGATGCGCACGGTCTCCGGGGTGACCTCGATGCACTCGTCGTCGCGGCAGAACTCCAGCGACTGCTCCAGCGACAGCTTGCGGGCGGGCACCACGTTCTCCGTGGTGTCCGCGGAAGCCGCACGCATGTTGGTGAGCTTCTTCTCCTTGGTGATGTTCACGTCCATGTCGTCGGCGCGCGAGTTCTCGCCGATGATCATGCCCTCGTAGACCTCGGTGCCGGCCTCGGTGAAGATGACACCGCGCTCCTGGAGGTTGACCATCGCGAACGGCGTCACGACGCCGGAGCGGTCGGCCACCAGCGAGCCGTTGTGACGGGTGCGCAGGTCGCCGAACCACGGCTCGTGGCCCTCGAAGAGGGAGTGCGCGATGCCCGTGCCACGGGTCTGGGTCAGGAACTCCGTACGGAAGCCGATGAGGCCGCGGGACGGCACGATCCACTCCATGCGGACCCAGCCCGAACCGTGGTTCGTCATCGTCTCCATGCGGCCCTTACGGGTCGCCATGAGCTGCGTGATGGCGCCGAGGTGCTCTTCCGGCGAGTCGATCGTCATGCGCTCGATCGGCTCGTGCGTCTTGCCGTCGACCTGCTTGGTGACGACCTCCGGCTTGCCGACGGTCAGCTCGAAGCCCTCACGGCGCATCTGCTCGACCAGGATCGCCAGGGCGAGCTCACCGCGGCCCTGGACCTCCCACGCGTCGGGGCGCTCGGTGTCCAGGACGCGGAGCGAGACGTTACCGATCAGCTCGCGGTCGAGCCGGTCCTTGATCTGGCGCGCGGTGACCTTGTGGCCCTTGCCGCCCTTGCCGACCAGCGGCGAGGTGTTGGCACCGATGGTCATCGAGATGGCCGGCTCGTCGACCGTGATCAGCGGCAGCGCGATCGGGTTCTCGGGGTCGGCCAGGGTCTCGCCGATCATGATGTCCGGGATACCGGCGATCGCACAGATGTCGCCCGGGCCCGCCTTCTCGGCCGGCTTGCGGGTGAGCGCCTCGGTCATCAGGAGCTCGGTGATGCGGACGCTGGAGATCGTGCCGTCCCGCTTGATCCAGGCGACCGTCTGGCCCTTGCGCAGCTCGCCCTGCTCGACGCGGCAGAGCGCGATACGGCCGAGGAAGTTGTCGGCGTCCAGGTTGGTGACGTGCGCCTGGAGCGGCGCGGCGTCGTCGTACTCGGGGGCCGGGACCGTGGAGAGGATGGTCGAGAAGAACGGCTCCAGGCTGTCGCTGTCCGCGGGGACGCTGCCGTCCTCCGGCTTGGTCAGCGAGGCGACGCCGTCACGGGCGCAGGCGTAGACGATCGGGAACTCGATCTGGTCCTCGTCGGCGTCCAGGTCCAGGAAGAGGTCGTAGGTCTCGTCGATGACCTCGGCGATCCGGGAGTCCGGCCGGTCCGTCTTGTTGATGCAGAGGATGACCGGGAGCTTGGCGGTCAGGGCCTTGCGCAGGACGAAGCGGGTCTGGGGCAGCGGGCCCTCGGAGGCGTCGACCAGCAGGACGACCGCGTCCACCATCGACAGGCCGCGCTCGACCTCGCCGCCGAAGTCGGCGTGGCCGGGGGTGTCGATGATGTTGATCGTGATCGGGTCCCCGCCGTCCTTGGGGTGATACTTCACCGCCGTGTTCTTGGCGAGGATCGTGATGCCCTTCTCACGCTCCAGGTCGTTCGAGTCCATCATGCGTTCGTCGAGGTTCTCGGCGGCGTGCGCGGCGAAGGCGCCGGCCTGCTTGAGCATGGCGTCGACCAGCGTGGTCTTGCCGTGGTCGACGTGGGCGACGATGGCTACGTTACGGATGTCGTGGCGCGTGGGCATGGGTGGCTTGCGCTTCTCTCGGATCGTGGGATCAGGCGTCTCAGTCGGTCTCGAGTCCTCGTACGCCCGCCGGGCGGCACGCCACGGCTAGTCCAATGGTACGGGCCCGATGGGTCCGGAGCTTCCCGGGCCGATCCGCAGGACCGTTCCACAGCCACAATTCAGCCGATATTCAGCCGGTATTACGCCATCGTCCAGCCGGTGGGGGGCCGGACGGCAAGGGGGGTGAGAGGACGGTCGGCCCGGGTCGGGGCGGACACCACCTTGCCCGCCGGGGGCTCCGGCGGGCAAGGGAATTGAGCTGCATCTGAGCTTTGGATACGGCTTTGACCTGCTACTTCTTCCGATTCGCGGGGGAACCTGCCGCTTCACGGCCGGTGAATCCGATGTCCTCGTAGCGCGGTGCGGCGAAGCCGAAGGCGCCGATGTTCGCCAGCTTCTTGTCGACGGCGACCAGCTGTGGCCTCTGATACAGCGGAATCGATCCTGCGGCGGCCCAGATCCGTGCGTCGGCCTGCTTCAGGAGGTCCCTCGACGCGTCGGTGTCCAGTTCGGAGACCGCCCGGTCGAAGAGCTGGTCGATGTGGTCGGAACCGACCCGGGTGTAGTTCTGCTCCACGAGCAGCGAGCCGTCGGTGGCGGGCTCCGGCTTGGCGAAGATCGGGCGGCCGTCGGTCGCCGGGTAGGCGGTGGCGGGCCAGGAGTACAGCGCCATGTCGTAGGCGCCGGAGGCGATGTGGTCCTTGAAGTAACTGTCGTCGTCGACCTTGGTGATCTGTGTGCTGATGCCGATCGAGTCCAGCATCGCGACGATCTTCTCCCCGACGGCGCGCAACGACTGCGATCCGGGTCCCGAGGGCAGGACGAAGCGGAGGGTCAGGGGCTTGCCGCCCTTGCCGAGGCGGTCCTTGACCGCGGCGGGGGCCGGCGCTGGGGTCCCAGCGGGGGCGTAGGCGCCCGCGGCCCCACCGGGGTGCTTGTCCTGGGCGCTGACCTCGGCGTCGCCGGTCCGGCGGTCGCCCGGCTTGTCGTCGCCGACGACGTAGGCCCCCTCCTCGCGCGAGGCCTTGTCGTCCTTCTCGGTCTCGTCGGCCTTCTCGCCCTTCTGGTCCTTTTCGCCCTTTTCGGATTTCTCGGTCTTGTCGGTCGCCTTCTCCTCGGCCGCCTCCTTCTCGGCAGCGGTCTTCTTCTCGGCCTCGCTGCCCGCCTTGGTGTCCTCGGCGCTGCGGATCGCGCCGCCCCGGGTCCAGCCCGCGTCGGCCAGCAGCGCCTGGGCCTCCTTGGTGTCCCGGTCGCCGAGCGCGCCGCTGCCGTCCTTGTACCCGGGCTGCCCGGCCAGGGCCAGATGGCTGCCCGGAGGCTTCGCGGGCAGGCCGAGCGGCTTCAGCACGGTGTCGGCCAGCTCCTGCCGGTCCAGCGTGCGGGCGATGGCGCGGCGCACCCGGTCGTCGGAGAGGGGGCCCGACTCGCCGTTCAGCGCGAGCTGCGTGTAGGCGGGCTCCAGGGACTTGCGGACGGCGAAGCCCTTGAGCGACTTCTGCTCGGCCGCGTACGCGGCGATGGCGTCCCGGCTCTTCTCGCGGGCGGCCTGCGCGGTCTCGGCGGCCTCCTCGTCCGACCCGTGGGCCAGCGCCCAGGACCGCAGGGCGGAGGCCGGGGTGGTGTCGGCTCCCGGTCCGTGGGCGGGCTGCTGCCCGTTCCCGCCGCGGTAGCGGGCCGCCAGGGCGATGCTGTTCGCCGCGGCCGGATCGATGTCGGCGACGTCCACCGTGCCCTTGGTCAGGGCCTCCGTGCGGTCCGCGGGCTCCACGGCCCGGAAGACCAGGGACTCGAGCTTGGCCTCGTCGCCCCACCAGCGCGGGTTCCGGTCGAGCACCACCGTGCCCTTGGCCTTGCTGACACTGCGCAGCCGGAAGGGTCCGGCGGTGTTCTTGAGGGTGGTCCTGGCCCCGTCGTTGAAGGTGCCCGGAGATCCGGTCACCTCCTTCGGGTACAGCGGCGAGAAGAGCGAGCGCCAGTCGGCGTACGGCTTGGAGAACGTGACCCTGACCTGCAGGTCGTCCTTGCCCCGCTCGATCTTCTCGATCCGCTCGTACCCCGCGTTGCGCGCGGTCCAGAAGGCCGAGTCCTTGCCGCTGAGGGCGCGCCACTGGGCGACGAAGTCGGGGGCACCGATCTCCCGGCCGTCGCTCCACACGGCCTGCTGGTTGAGCTTGTAGAGGACGACCTGCTTCGGCTCCTGCTCGATGACCTTCGCCGACTCCAGGTAGTCGGGGTTGAGCCGGGGCTCCCCCCGCGCGTCCATCGGGAAGAGCGAGGGAAGCAGGGCGCCGGTGATCCGCGTGGTCGCGCTGTCGGCGTCGGCCTGGAAGGCGTTGAGGGTGGCGGGGACCCCGTCGATTGCCCAGGTGAGGGTGGAGCCCTCGGCGACCCGGTCCCGGGAGGCGGGGGCGATGTCCTGCCGGACGGCCACCGGGGCGGGTCCCTCGCCGTCCGAGGTGCAGCCCGCCAGTACCGGGATGGTGAGCACCCCTGTCGTCAGGAGCGCGACCGAGCGGCGCTTTCGGGCCGTCCCGCGCGGGACGCCGACGTGGGCCATGGCTGATACCTCCGGGGCCGGCCCGGTCCACCCCGTACCGGAATGGGACCGGATGATGCGTTCTGGTGGCATTTGCAGTTGATCACACTGATCCGCTGATCCACTGAACGCACCTGTAGGCACCCGGGGAGGCGGACACGGCCGGTGGGGCCGCACATGTCACCCGTGCGGCCCCGCTTCCGGCACCCGCCCGGCGGCGGGTCAGCCCAGCAGCTCGACGATCGCGGCGGTGTTGTCGGTCTCGCCGAGCCTCGGGAAGATCTTCTCGAGGCTGTTGCGGTGGGCGTCGGCGTCCATGTCGGTGACCGCGTCGGTGGCGATGGTGACGTGGTAGCCGTGCTCGTGGGCGGCGCGGGCGGTGGACTCGACGCCGATGCTGGTCGCGACGCCGGTCAGCACGACCTGGGTGATGCCACGGCGGCGCAGTTCGAGGTCGAGCGCCGTGCCGTGGAAGGCGCCCCACTGCTGCTTGGTGACGACGATGTCGCTGTCGCGCGGGCCGAGCTCGGGCACGATGTCGGCCCAGTCCGCCGCGGGCTTGCTGGACGGCGCCTTCCCCTCGTTGCGGCCGGGGGCACCGCCGGTGACACGGACCAGGAAGACCGGGAGGCCCTTGGCCCGGAAGGCGTCGGCGAGCGTCGCCGCGCGGGCGACGACCTCGTCGGTCGGGTGGGCCGTCGGAAGGGCGACGATGCCCTGCTGCAGGTCGACGACGACGAGGGCGGTCCGGGGGTCCAGGACGGTGGCGGTCATGTGCGTACTCCTTGGGGTGCTGATCAGGTGCGGGGGCGCACGAGGGGTGGTCCGGGTTCGGTTGGAGGGTCAGGTGCGGGCGCGCAGGGCGTGGTCGGTGAGGGTCAGGACGGTGAGCAGGACGGCCAGGACGACCGAGACCGCCGCCATGAGGTGCAGTCCGGCGTCGCTCGCCGCGTCGGCGTAGGCGAGGGCGATCAGGCTGGACGCCGTGATGGCCCCGATGTACTGGGCGGTGCGCTGGAGCCCGGCGGCCGCGCCGATGTTCCCGGGGGGCGCGTACGCCTGGACGGCCGCCTGGTTGCTCGTGCCGATGAGCCCCTGTGGAGCCCCGAAGCACGCTCCGGCGAGCAGCAGGACGGCCAGCGGGGTGTCGCCGGAGAGGAAGACCAGGATTCCCGCGCCCGCGGTGAGCAGGAGGCAGGCGACGGTCAGCGGGGCGCGCAGACTCTTCGTCCGGGCTCCGAGCAGCGAGCAGACGAGCGCGGTGACGGACATCGGCAGCATCAGCAGCCCCGTGTGCCCCGAGGAGAAGCCGCGGGCCTCCTCCAGCCACTGCGTGAAGCCGTACATCACGCAGTAGATGAGCAGATAGCCCAGCCCGTGGCGTGCGTACGTGCGGAGCAGGGGGCCGTTGCCCGCCAGCATGCGGATGTCTATGAACGGCCGCGGGGTGCGCAGCTGCCACCGGACCAGGACGGCCGTCAGGACGGCGAAGGGGGCGAGCAGCCACCACTGCGGGTCCCCGAGGTCGAGCAGGAAGAAGGCCAGCACCGTCAGCGCGGTGGTGAACAGGGCGATGCCCGGCGGGTCCAGGGAGAGCTTCGGCGTGCTCCCGTCGGCGAACCGTTCGCGCGGTGGGTCCGCCGGGATCCAGAGCAGCGCGGCGGCGAGGGCGAGCAGCGCGATCGGCACGTTCACGGCGAAGATGGCGCGCCAGCCGAGGACCGACACGAGCAGCCCGCCGAGCGCGGGACCGACGGCGGCGCTGCCCAGGCCGGCGAAGGAGAGCCGGGCGAGCACGGGGCGCGGGGTGGGGCGGCCCAGGCGCCGCGACTCGTCGCGCAGGACGGCCATGGCGGCCGGATAGGCGGCCGACGTGCCGATACCGAGCAGCAGGCGGGAGAGGAGCAGTGTGCCGAAGCCGGGAGCCAGCGCACCGACCAGCCCGGACGCGATCACGACCACGAGACCGGCCAGGAAGACGCGGCGCGGACCGAGGCTGTCCGCGAGCTTCCCGAGGACCGGCTGGGCGACGGCGCTGGCCAGGTAGAGGACGGAGATGAGCCAGGCGGTGTCGGCCGCCCCGATGCCGAAGGAGTGCCCGATGGCCACCAGGGCGGTGGAGATCATCGTGGTGTTGAGCGGGTTGAGCAGGGATCCCATCAGGAGCGGTGCGGTGAGCCGCGCGCCGAACCCCGGCCCCTGCTCCGCCGGTTCGGCGGGCCGTGCCCCCTCCGTCCGCACCGCGGGGGTCAGGTCCGTGGCGTTGCGCGTCACCGGTCGACCAGACGGCCGATGAGCTCGGCGGCCTCGGCGAGCGTACGGCGCTCCGCCCCGTCCAGTTCGGAGGCGATCGCCTCGGCCAGCCAGCTCCGCTTGGCCGCCCGCACGGCCGCCAGTGTGGTGCTGCCCTCCTCGGTGACCGACACGACCGACTTGCGGCCGTCCTGAGGATCGGGCGCGCGGGTGACGAATCCCTGGCTCTCGAGCGCGCCGAGGGTCAGCCGCATCGACTGGGGGCGCACGAGCTCGGCCCGGGCCAGCGCCGCCGTGGTGGCGGGGCCGCCGTCCTCGAGCCGGGCGAGGACGGAGCGCTGGGAGGGGGTGAGCAGGCTTTCGGCCGAGGAGCTCCGCAGCCGCCTGAGCAGGCGGCCGACCACGGCCGAGAGATCCGTGGCCAGGTGCTCCGCGCTCGGGGAGCCGGGCTGTCGGGGCTGAGGGCTCTCGGACGTTTCGAACATGCCTCCACGGTAAAGATGGACAGGACATCTTGCAAGGCAGCCTGTCTATTGTTGCCAAAGGGCCGACGGCGCGCGGGGCGGGGCCGCTGTCGCCCGCCGCCGGGCACACGACCGCGACTTCGGGGCCTGTCAGGAGGGCTACGACTTCCGGGACCCGGTCGACGTCGGCGCCGGACGGGTCAGCGACTTCATGCTGACGCTCGACCAGGGCGTGATCGCCGCGGCGCCGGCGCGGGAGCTCCGGCCCGGCCTGGCGCAGAGGCCGTTCCGGACGGGTGGCTTCCGCTCCCGGGTGCGCCCGCTGCCCGCCGGGGAACGCTTCAGCATCTGACCGGTTCCCCGCCCGCGGCCCGGCACACTCCGGGTCGCGGGCAGGGAAAGGCGGACATAGCCTCCCAGATGTGACGCCGCCTGCGAGCCGTACCGGGATGTCCCGGCCTTCGATACCCGGCAGGGTCCTCGTCGCCGCCCTGGCGGCGGTGCTCTGGGTCGTCCTGCCGGGCGGCCCGGACGCCCGGGCCGAGGACCCTGTCACCCTCTCCCGTGACGGGCAGATCACCGACAGGGTGAGGGCGCTCGGCGACCGCGAACCACAGGTCGAAGCCGCCCTCGACCGTCTGTTCGAAGAGCGGCAGGTGCAGCTGTTCGTCGCGTACGTCCGTGACTTCTCCGGCCGCGACGCCCAGACCTGGACCGACGAGACCGCGAACCGCAACGGTCTGGGCCAGGAGGACGTACTGCTGGCCGTGGCCACGCACGACCGGCAGTACGCCTACTCCGTCGACCAGGGGTCGCGCCTGACCGACGCCCAGCTCCGGGACGTGGCGAACACGGCGATCGAGCCGGCGCTCCGGCAGAACGACTGGGCGGGAGCGGCGATCGGCGCCGCGGACGGCTACGCCGCGGTCCTGGCCGGCGACCCCGTACCCGCCCCGGCCATCACCCCGGGCGCCGCGGACCCCGGTCGGAGCGACAGCGGAGCCTCGGCGAACCTGATCGTGCCCCTGGCCGTGGCCGCCGTCGTGGTGGCGCTCGCCGCCTTCGCCTTCGCCCGCCGCAGACGTCGCACGACGACCAGGACGACCCCCGCGGCCCGCGGCTGGGGCGGGGGCGGGGCGGCCGAGCCGCCGGTTCCCCTGCCGGAGCTGGACGCCCGGGCGAAGGCCGACCTCGTCGACACGGACGACGCGGTGCGCACCAGTGAGGAGGAGCTCGGTTTCGCGACGGCGCAGTTCGGTGCGGAGGCCGCCGCTCCGTTCGCCGAGGCCGTCGCACACGCCAAGGCCGGGCTGACGGCGGCCTTCCGACTGCGGCAGCAGCTGGACGACGCCTTCCCCGAGGACGACGCGCCACGGCGCCGCATGCTCGACGAGATCATCAGCCGCTGCGCGGACGCCAACGAGCGGCTGGACGCGGTGTCCGAGGACTTCGACCGGCTGCGGGCCCTCGAACAGACGGCGCCGCAGGCCGTGGGCACCGCCGAGACCACGTTCCGCGCGCTGGCCGCCCGCGTCTCCGCCACGGAGACGTCGCTCGCCGCGATGCGCGAACGGTACGCGGACTCGGCCACCGCTCCTGCGGCCGAGGAGATCGAACAGGCCAAGGACCGGCTGGTCTTCACCACCTCCAGCCTCACCCAGGCCCGCCAGGCCGTGGACAGCGGGAACAACTCCGAGGCCGCGGTGTACGTCCGCGCCGCCGAAGGGGCCATCCAGCAGATCACCACTCTGGTGGACGCCGTCGACCGGCGGGCCGGGGAGCTGGCCGGGGCGGCGGAGAAGCTGCCGGGGGCGCTCACCGAGACGGAGACGGACCTGGCCGACGCCCGGGGGCTGCTCGACGGCACCCCGGAGGGCGTGCCGACCGCGGACCTGCGGGGCAGGGTGGCCCGCGCGGAGGCGGTGATCGCCGATGTGAGGGGCGGGACGGCCGCCGGTCCCTACGATCCGGTCGACGCGCTGCGCAGGGTGGAGGAGACGGACGCCGCGCTGGACGAGGCCCTGGCCGGAGTGCGCGAGCAGGAGCACGGGAACCGGCGGGCCCGCTCGCTCCTCGACCAGGCGATGTTCACCGCGCAGGCGGCGATCGGCGCCGCCGCCGACTTCGTCACCACCCACCGGGGAGCGGTCGGCAGCCAGGCACGCACCCGGCTCGCGGAGGCCCGGAGACGGTGGGAGCGGGCGCGTCAGCTGTCGGAGGGCGACGACGCCCAGGGCGCCCTGGGCGAGGCCCAGCGGGCCGACGCGCTGGCCGCGCAGGCGCGGAGCCTGGCCGAACAGGACGTACGGGACTACCAGGACCGGAGCGGCTTCGGCGGCCCGCGCTCCGGGGGCGGGGCGGGCGGAGCCGTCCTGGGCGGCATCATCCTCGGCGGCCTGCTGGGCGGGGGCGGGCGCCGAGGGTTCGGCGGCGGATTCGGCGGTTCCAGGGGCGGCTTCGGCGGCGGTCCGGGCAGCTTCGGCGGCGGGGGCACCCGCGGCCGGCGCGGCGGCGGGGGCCGCTTCTGACGGTGGCCCGAGCCGCCACGCGTGCCGGTCACCGGCTTTCGTACGGAGAGATCCAAGGAGAGGTGCCATGAGCAAGCAGACCGTCCTCGGCCGCGTCACCCAGTTGGCGCGGGCCAACATCAACGCGCTGATCGACCAGGCGGAGGATCCGCAGAAGATGCTGGACCAGCTGATCCGCGACTACACGGACAACATCGCGGAGGCCGAGCAGGCGGTGGCCGCCACCATCGGCAACCTGCGGCTGATGGAGGAGGACCACCGGGAGGACGTCGACGCGGCAAGGGAGTGGGGCCAGAAGGCGCTGGCCGCCAGCAGGAAGGCCGACGAGCTGCGGGCCGCGGCGGCGGGCGCGGAGGCCGACACCTTCGACAAGCTCGCCAAGGTCGCCCTGGGGCGGCAGCTCCGGTCGGAGCAGGAGGCGAAGACGGCTGAGCCGACGATCGCCTCGCAGACCGTGGTGGTGGACAAGCTGAAGTCGGGCCTGGACCAGATGAAGGAGAAGCTGACGCAGCTGAAGTCCAAGCGGGACGAACTGGTGGCCCGCGCCGCATCCGCCCAGGCGCAGAACCGGATGATGGACGCGGTCAGGAGCATCGACGTCATGGACCCGACGAGTGAGCTCGGCCGCTTCGAGGACAAGGTGCGGCGCGAGGAGGCCAGGGCGGTGGGCAAGCAGGAACTCGCCGCGTCGTCCCTGGACGCCCAGTTCGAGCAGCTGGACAGCCTCGGGGACAGCGCGGAGATCGAGGCCCGGCTCGCCGCGCTGAAGTCCGCCTCGTGACGGGAGGGGGCGGCGGGACGGGCCCCGTCCTCCTCAGTACATGCTCAGCAGCTGCTCCACGGAGAGTTCCGGGGCGGGCTCCCCGTCGGGCAGGGCGAGCTCGAACCAGACCGTCTTGCCGCGCGGGGTGCGCCGCGAGCCCCAGGCCGCGCTGAGCAGCCCGACCAGCTGCAGCCCGCGCCCGCCCTCGTCCGTGTCGCGCGCGCGCCGGCGCCGCGGCTGGACGAGGCCCGCGTCCCACACCTCGCAGACGAGGGTGCGGTCGCGCAGCAGCCTGAGCCGGATCTCGCCCTCGCCGTAGCGCAGGGCGTTGGTGACGAGCTCGCTGACGAGCAGTTCGGTGGTGTCCACGAGGTCGTCGAGGTCCCAGGCGGTGAGCTGCGTGCGGGCCAGCTCCCGGGCGCGGGCGACGGAGCGCAGCTCACGGGGGAGCCGCCAGTCCCCCACCGCGTCCGGCGCCAGACCCTGGATACGGGCCATCAGCAGGGCGATGTCGTCCTCGCCGTGGCGGGTGTCGAGCGTCGTGAGCACATGGTCGCAGACGTCCTCGAGCGGCTGCGATGGCTCGGTGAGCGCCCGCCGGAAGGCGTTGAGGCCCTCGTCCAGCGGATGGTCGCGCGACTCGACGAGGCCGTCGGTGTAGAGGGCGAGGAGGGCCCCCTCCCTGAGCTCCACCTCGACCTCCTCGAAGGGTTCGCCGCCGACGCCGAGCGGCATGCCCGGCGGTACGTCCAGGAGCAGGGCGGGCTCTCCCGGCTCGGCGACCACGGGAGGGAGGTGACCGGCGTTGGCGAAGGTGCAGCGCCGGGTGACCGGGTCGTACACCGCGTACACGCAGGTCGCCAGGTAGACCTCGGAGAGGTCGGCCTCACGGGACTTGTGGGCGGCCCGGGAGGGCCACTGGGCGCCGCCCCCGGCGCCGAAGCCGTCGCTCCGCTCCCCGCCGCCCGGGGTGCCGAGTCCGCGCGCCACCTCGTCCAGGGCGGAGAGCACCTCGGCGGGCTCCAGGTCCAGCAGCGCCAGCGTGCGTACGGCGGTGCGCAGTTCGCCCATGGCCACGGCCGCCCGCAGTCCACGGCCCATCACGTCGCCGACGACCAGGGCCGTGCGGTGGCCGGGGAGCTCGATCACGTCGAACCAGTCGCCGCCGACCTCGGTGGCCGTGTTGCCCGGGAGGTAGCGGCAGGCGATGTCGAGGCCCGCGGCCTCGGGGTCACCCGGCGGGAGCAGACTCCGCTGGAGGATCAGCGCCCGCTCGTGCTCCCGGCGGTAGAGGCGGGCGTTGTCGATGCAGACGGCGGCGCGGGCCGCGAGCTCGGTGGCCAGGGCCCGGTCCCGCTCGCCGAAGGGCTCGCTGCCCTTGGCGCGGGAGAACTGGACGAGGCCGACGACGACGTCGTGCGCGACCATCGGCACGGCGAGGGTGGAGTGGACGAATCCGCGCTCGTCCCCGGGCACGTCCTCGACGCGCCCGGTACGCAGGGCGACGGCGCAGGGCGAGCGGAACGGGTAGCGGTGGACCGAACCGAGCGCCGGAGGGCCCGTGTCCCCGGCGTCCGGCGCGCCGTCCGGACCGGCGCCCGGGAGGACTCCGGGGAGGGCATCGGAGACGGCGCTGGCCTGGGCGACCCGGCGCAGCTCCGCCGAGCCGGTACCCGATTCCTGGGGGTGCCCGCCCCAGCTGGCGGGCGAGGCCTCCTCACCGGTGAGGAGGCCCTGGTACAGGTCGACGGAGGCCAGGTCGCAGAAGCCGGGCACGGCGACGTCGAGCAGTTCCCGGGCGGTGGTCTCCAGGTCGAGGGAGTTGCCGATGCGCGCGCTGGCCTCGTTGAGCAGGGCCAGATTGCGGCGGGCGCTCGCCGCCTCACGGGCGGCGATGTGTCGTTGGGTGACGTCCGTGGCGAGTCCGGCGATCCCGATGGGGCGTCCCGATCCGCTGTGCACCCGGTAGAGGTTCATGGACCAGTGGCGCCGGGCGGGGGCGCCGGGCGGAGTACCGACGAGCTGGAGGTCGGTGACGGCGTCGCCGGTCTCCAGGACGCGCTCCAGCGTGGCGGAGAGGCGGTCGGCCTCGGGGTGGGGCAGATAGTCCCCGACCGTGCGGCCGCGGTGGTCGTCGGCCTCGCCCCCGAAGACGGTGGCGAACCGCTTGTTGGCACGCACGACGGTGAAGTCGGTGCCGAAGAGCACGAAACCGAAGGGAGATTGGCCGAAAATCGCCTGCGAGGCGGCGAGGTCCGTCTCGATGAGCCGCAGCGCTCTGACATCGACGACGATGCAGAGGGCGGCCCGTTCGCCGGCTCCCGTCTCACTCGGCATGACATAGATCTCGGCGAGCCCGCGGACCTCGTTCTCGCCCGGTATCCGGAACGGGACGAGGCCCGTCCACTCCCTGCCGTCGAGTATCTCGCCGACCCGCCTGTGCGCGTCCGGGCGCAGCTCGGCGGGCATGAAGGCCTCGACCGGGTCTCTGCCCACCACCTCGTCGGAGGCCATGCCGAAGAGACCGGCGGCCCGCCGGCTCCACTGCTCGATCAGCCCGTCGGGGCCGATCGAGAAAGAGGCGACCCTGATGTAGTCATAGATCGAGCCAGGCGGGCTGCTCTGCCACATGACGTCGCCCGCTGTCCCAGGTATCTCGCTCACGCGACCGTCCCCTCCAGCTCACACACCGGACCGGTCCTGCCCGCAGTATTCAGCACTACGGGCCTCACCGGCACGGCGTTCACGATCACAGCACGGTCTCAGTCCCTTTCAGCCAGGTCCTGCCCGACCTCCGGTGATCGCTGTGCGTCCCCTCCCACTCCTAACCAGGCAGAGGGAGCTCGAACCACACGGTCTTGCCACTCTTTCCGCGCCGGGTCCCCCAGCGGCGTGCGGAACAAGCCACGAGCTGCAGACCGCGGCCGCTCTCGTCCTCGGGTCCGGCCGTGCGTTCGGTGGGCGGATCCGGAACCGGGTCGGAGACTTCCACCAGAAGCCCGCGCCCGTCGGCCCCGGGGCCGGCCGCGTCGTCGCCGGGATGCGGCCGCACCAGCCGGACGCCGATGGGGCCGGAGGCGTAGCGCAGGGAATTGGTCACCAGCTCACTGACGAGCAGTACGGCGAGATCGCCCACCGCCACGTCGAACCCCCAGTGCTGCAATGCGTCACGGACCGCATGCCTGGCGCTGCGCACGGAGCCCGGCACCGCCGGAAAGATCCACTCGGCGCTGTCGCCGTCGGTATCGGTCACGCCGATCACTTCCCAGGGCCGGCAGCGGGGGCGCACCCCATTCAAAGGGGCTCATCGGCACATACCCGATATAGCGCGCAACCTACCGCAGACAGCGGCTTATGGGTCGTAAGGGTGCACCTGCGGGCCGAGGGTACGGAGAAACCGGAATCGTGCTCTCTCGCCACAGGGCGGACGCCCCGCGCCGCTCAGCCCTCCGGGGCCGCCCACAGGCGGCGTACGGCTTCGGCCACGGCGGGGCGGTCCTGATCCAGCCAGTCGACGGTGTCCACCTCCTCCGGGGCGAGCCAGCGCAGCTCGTCGTGGTCCTCCAGGGGAGCGGGGTCACCCGAGAGCAGCCGGACGGTCCACACCCGGAGCACGTAGCCGGGCTTCAGGGGCCACTCGCCCGGGATGCGCTCCAGCGGTTCCGTCTCCACACCGAGCTCCTCCCGGAGCTCCCGCACGAGCGCCTGCTCGCCGCTCTCCCCCGGATCCAGCTTGCCGCCCGGCAGCTCCCAGCGGCCGGCCAGCTCCGGCGGGGCGCTGCGGCGGGCGGCCAGGAGCCNNCCCGCCGGCACAGACGGCTCCGGCCACCACCACCACGGAATCACTCATGTGCCGGAGCGTAACCGGTGATCTCTCCGCCGCTACGGGCGCGTGCTCCGGCTCGTTCGCTCCACCCAGTAGAGCTGCTTGTGTCCGTGACGGTCCAGGCCGTCCGCGATCTTCTGCGCCTCGTCCTGCGTCGCATAACGGCCGACGCGGTACCTGTTGCCGTTGTCGTCCTGTCTGATCACCAGCCAGGGGAGCACGGCACCGCTGTCGGTCATGGCGTCTCTCCCCAGCATCTCGCCCCTCTCCCCACTGGCGTGCACGTCTCTAAGGATCCCCAGGAAACCGCAGTACGCATATGCCCGAGCGTACGCCTGACCTTCACTCAGCGGATGCGTGTTTACACAAAGAGAGACGCATCCGGCCACACCAAAGGGGGCGCACCCTCCCGAATGCGCCCCCACTCCCCCATCTCAGCCGGCCGGCGTCCGCACGGTCGGCAGCGGCATGAGCACCGGGCCGGCCGCGGGCTCCTTGCGGCAGACGTCCCCGCACTCCGCGTCCAGCGAGCAGCAGAGCGAGCAGATCGGGCCGGACTGCACCGGGCAGTCCGCGATGTCGGGCAGCTCGTAGGCGGTTTCGCACACCGCGCAGTTGTGGGTGGCGGTGATGTCGGCGATCTCGACGTCCGGCCCGTTGACCGGGTTCGGGCGGGCCAGGTAGTACTTCCCCTTCGTCAGCCAGGCGATCAACGGGCAGAGGACCAGGGAGAGTCCGGCCGCGATGAAGGTGGAGAAGGCCTCGGCGTAGGTGCCGAAGAGCCCGAAGAAGGCGAGGATCGAGACCGTCGACGCGATCACCATCGCCCCGAAGCCGGCGGGATTGACCGCGTAGAGGTAGGCGCGCTTGAACTCGATGTAGCGGGGGCTCAGCCCGATCCGCTTGTTGATGACCAGGTCGGCCGCGACGGCCGCGATCCAGGCGATGCCCACGTTGGAGTAGAAGCCCAGCAGCTTGTTGAGGGCCGCGAACATGTTCATCTCCATCAGCGTCAGCGCGATGGCGAGGTTGAGGAAGATGTACCAGACCCGTCCCGGGTGCTTGTGCGTGAGCCGGGAGAAGAAGTTCGACCAGGACAGCGAACCGCTGTAGGCGTTGGTCACGTTGATCTTGATCTGGGAGACGATCACGAAGACGGCCGCGGCCGGGAGCGCGAAGGAGCCGAGCCATGGCTTGAGCGCCTCGATCTGCGGGGCGATGGGCTCCAGCGCATGGGTCTTGCCGACCGCCTCCAGCGCGACGAAGGCGAGGAAGGCACCCCCGATCTGCTTCGCGGCCCCGATGATGACCCAGCCGGGACCCGCGGCGAGAACGGCGAGATTCCACCGCCGCTTGTTGGCCTCGGTCTTGGCGGGCATGAAGCGCAGGTAGTCGGCCTGTTCGCCGATCTGGGCGATGAGCGAGAGCGCGACGCCCGTACCCAGCCCGAAGGCGACCCAGGAGAAGCCCGGACTCGCACCCTCGGTGCCCGTGAAGGCGCCGAACGCCCCCCAGGAGTCCGGCGCCTCGAAGGCGAGCACCACGAAGGGCAGCACCATGCCGATGATCCAGACCGGCTGGGTCCAGGCCTGCACCTTGGCCAGCGCGCCCATGCCCCGGAACACGATCGGGATGACGATCAGCGTGGTGACCAGATAGCCGAGCTCGACGGGCAGCCCGATCGCCTGGTGCATGGCCTGCGCCATGATCGAGCCTTCGAGCGCGAAGAAGATGAAGGTGAAGGACGCGTAGATCAGCGAGGTCAGTGTCGACCCGAAGTACCCGAAGCCCGCGCCCCGGGTGACCAGGTCCATGTCCAGGCCGTACTTCGCGCAGGCCCGGGCGATCGGGATGCCGGTGAGGAAGATGATCGCCGCCGCGGCCAGGATCGAGGCGAACCCGCTGGTGAATCCGTAGGTGAAGACGATCGAGGCGCCGATCGCGAAGTCGGCCAGATAGGCGATGCCTCCGAGCGCCGTCCCCGCGACCATCGAGGGCGACCATCGCCGGAAGGAGTGTGGCGCGTAGCGGAGGGAGTAGTCCTCACGGCTCTCGTCCGCCGCGAGCTTGGCGTAACTGCGCCGGGGCAGCCCGGCACCATCCTGCGGCTCCTGCTGCGGCGCCTCGCCCGTCGTGGGCGTTGCGATGTCCGTCATCGGTGACTTCCCGTTCGTCGGTCCGGTGTGCGGTGACCCACGGGAAGTTAGGGCTTGGACATGACAAGCCGTGACGGCGGGCGATTGCCCGGCTGTTACGAGCGGCGCGCGACTGTTAACACCGGATCACCGATGGCGGACAGGCCGTCGCCCCCAGCGGTCGCCACAGCCGTCCCACCTGTCACCAGGGCCTCCACGTCCGTCACTTGACCGGCAGATGGTAGGCAATCCGGTAGCGGTCGGCGGGGACGACCACGTCGGCCGTCTCCACCGCCAGCCCCGAGGCGTAGAACGTCCGCCCGATCACGATCACGACATGCCCCGGCACGCCGCCGAGCGCCAGGAGCTCCTCCGCCAGCCCCGGGCGCGCGCCGACCTCCTCCGCGACGTTGTCCACGACGACGTCGATCGCCGCCATGCGCTCGACCACGCCGCAACCGCCCAGGGGCCCCTCCTCGGGAAGCATCACCGGCGTGCGTCCCGTGACGGCCAGGGGCTCCCAGGACGTGGAGAGCATCACCGGCTCACCCGCCTCCCGGAAGACGTACCTCGTGCGCATCACCCGGTCGCCGGGCTCGATCCCGAGCCGCTCGGCGATCTCGGCGCTCGCCCCCTCCTGCTCGCTGCGGGACTCCCAGGTGCCCCGCGCCCCCTCCGCCGTCTGTTCCTGGCGGAAGGGACTGGCCCCCGCCCCCGACCGGTATCCCGAGCGGGCGATACGGCGCGGGACAGGTCGGGCGCGCACATAGGTGCCGGAGCCCGAGCGCCCCTCGACCAGCCCCTCGGCCATCAGCACCTTGCGCGCCTCCAGCGCCACGGTGTCCGAGACCCCGTACTCCTCACGGATGCGGGCCTGCGACGGCAGACGGGTATGGGGCGGCAGCGCGCCGTTGACGATCTTCTCCCTGAGATCGCTCGCCACGCGCAGATAGGCGGGCTGCTCACCGAAAGGCACAGGCCACTCCCAACAGGTTGACAGACAGCAACAGCGTCGCAACCGTGGGTTCATTCTCGCAAGCACGGGCCAGAGTTTCACTCGAAGTGATGATTCACCGCCCACCTGCGCATACCTGACCCAGGTGGGCGCCGGACATGCGCGAACCTCTTGACCGTTTTTGGTCCAGACCAATACCTTCCTGTGCACAGCACGGCTCCCGCTGCCCCTCCCGCACCCGGATACACCCCGGCCCGCGTCCGGACCTCCGTCCCGGACCCTGCACAGGAACGAGCCCCATGCGCCGAAGAACCCTGACCGGACTGACCACCGCCGCCTGCGCCCTCGCCCTGCTGGCCGGCCTCGCGCCCGCCGCCTCGGCCGGCCCGGCGGGCCACGACCGCGGTGCGGACCACCACGACCGCGCGTACCGGACCGTCGGCTACTTCACCCAATGGGGCGTCTACGGACGCGACTTCCAGGTCAAGGACCTGGACACCAGCGGCGCCGCGGCCAGGCTCAGCCACATCAACTACGCCTTCGGCAACGTCAGTGCGGAGGGCCGGTGCTTCACGGGCAACGTGCCGGGCGAGGCCGACGCCTGGGCGGACTACGCCCGTCCGCTGGACGCCGCCGGATCGGTCGACGGCGTCGCCGACACCGAGACGCAGGCCCTCGCGGGCAACTTCAACCAGCTGCGCGAGCTCAAGGCCGAGCACCCCGGGCTCAAGGTGATGATCTCCCTCGGCGGCTGGAGCTGGTCCACCCACTTCTCGGACGCGGCCCGTACGGCCGCCTCCCGCAAGGCGCTCGTCTCCTCCTGCATCGACCTGTACATCAAGGGCAACCTGCCGGTGGACGGCGCGCGCGGCGGCGACGGAGCGGCGGCAGGCCTCTTCGACGGGATCGACCTCGACTGGGAGTGGCCCGGCTCGGCAGGCGACACGGACACGGTGTACCGCCCCGAGGACAAGCGGAACTTCACCGCCCTGGTCCACGAGTTCCGCACCCAGCTCGACGCCTACGCGAAGAGCACCCGGAAGGGGAAGGCCAGGGCGAAGCACTACGAG
This sequence comes from Streptomyces sp. SM10, assembly GCF_002910915.1. Lineage (GTDB taxonomy): Bacteria > Actinomycetota > Actinomycetes > Streptomycetales > Streptomycetaceae > Streptomyces. The sequence continues at coordinate 35,881 of NZ_NEUF01000042.1, forward strand.
CTGTCCGCCTTCGTCCCCACCGCGCCCGCCAAGATCGACGCGGGCTTCGACGTGCCCCGCGTCATGCGGGACTTCGACTTCGTCAATCTCCAGGGATACGACTTCCACGTCTCCGGCGAGACCACGACCGCCCAGCAGTCCGCGCTGTACGCCAAGGGCGACTTCAGCGTCGACCAGACCGTCCGCGACTGGATCAGGCGCGGTGCGCCGGCCCGCAAGCTGGTGATGGGCATGCCCTTCTACGGCCAGGGCTGGACCGGGGTCACCGGCGGCGGCGACGGGCTCGGGCAGCCCGCGACGGCCCCGGCGCCGGCCACGTACGCCCCCGGCTACGAGGACTACAAGGCGCTCAAGAAGCTGGCCGAATCGGGGCGGTACACCGTGCACCGGGACACCCGCAACGGCCACGCCTGGCTGTTCGACGGCACGACCCTGTGGACGTACGACGATCCGCGGGTGCTGCGCGCCAAGACCTCGTACATCCGCGACCGCGGTCTCGGCGGGGCGATGTTCTGGTCGCTGGACGGCGACACGGACGACGGCGAGCTGATGGCAGCGGTCGGCCGGGGGCTGGGCCGGCGCTGAGGCCCCGGTGCCGGTGCCGGCCCGCCCCGGGTGACCCCCGGGCGGACCGGCACCGGCGCCCCGTGCGGGGACCGCGTCTGCAGCCGCGCGGTCCCCGCACGCACGGGTCACTGGTTCACCGGCGCCCCCGCGCCCTACATTCGTCGCATGCCTGATACGCGGATGCCCACGGCCTTCTACGTCTGTCCCCGGGACGGTGCCCGGGCCGAGGTCGCGACGGCCGCCTGGTGCTGTCCGGAGTGTGCGGGCCCCTGGGACCTGGACACCGGCCCCCGGCCGCCCCTCGCACCCGACGCCCTGAGCGGTCGCGTCAACTCGCTGTGGCGCTACGAGGAGGCCCTCCCGCTCGCCTCCCCCGCCGTGTCCCTCGGGGAGGGGCGGACCCCGCTCGTGCCCCTCACGGACCGGGTCTCGGCCAAGCTCGACTTCCTGATGCCCACGCTCTCCTTCAAGGACCGCGGCGCGGTGATGCTGGCGGAGCTGGCCCGCAGGCTGCGTCCGGACCAGGTCGTCGCGGACAGCAGCGGCAACGCCGGAACGGCCGTCGCCGCCTACTGCGCCCGGGCCGGGCTGCCCTGCACCGTGTACGTCCCCGAGGGGACCTCCCCGAAGAAGACCGGGCAGATCCTCGCCCACGGCGCCCGGCTGGAGACAGTGCCTGGCGGCCGCGAGGCGACGGCGGCCGCCGCCCGGGCCGCGGCCGGGAGGCCGGGCACCTTCTACGCCTCGCACGTCTTCAACCCGTACTTCCTGCACGGCACCAAGACCTACGTCTACGAGATCTGGGAGGACCTCGGCGGCACCCTCCCCGACGCCCTCGCCGTGCCGGTCGGCAACGGCACCCTGCTCCTGGGCGCCGCCCTCGCCACCGCCGAACTCCTCGCGCACGGACTGATCGACCGCCGCCCCGCGCTGCTCGCCGTGCAGGCGGAGGCGGTGTCGCCGCTGGCCGCGGCGTTCCGGGCGGGGGCGGAGGACCTGGTGGACGACCCGGGGCCCGCCGCGCCCACCCTGGCCGAGGGGATCGCCATCCCCCGTCCGCCCCGGGCGCGGCAGATCCTGGCAGCCGTCAGGGAGTCGGGCGGCACCTTCCTCACGGTGACGGAGGACCAGATCCGCTCGGCGCAGAAGGACCTGGCGGCCCGGGGCCTCTTCGTCGAGTCGACGGGCGTCGCCTGCTGGGCGGCCGTGGGCGGCGGGACGGACCGCAGCATCGTGGTCCCGCTCTGCGGGGCCGGCCTCAAGACGGGTCTCGCCCCCTGAGCGCGAGGGAGCGGGGGACGGTCCTCGAAGGCGGCGGGCCGCGAGCAGGGCGGACGGACGGCGCGGTGATCGTGAGTTGAGTCGCCTGCTGCCGGTTCGGCTTGTGCCCGGGGCGGGTTGTCATGTTCGGATGAGGTGATGCACACCCCGCACCGCATCGATCCGCATGACCACCCCCACGGCCGTATTACCGCGGCGCCCCGCAACCCCCCGACGAGCTCGGGGCCCTCGCCGACCCCCCAGGGGACGAGTTCCCCGGCGGTGACCCGGGCCACCGGTGGTCCGGGCGGGAGCCGGCTGCGGGACGTCAGCGTCGGCGAGGACGGCATCCGGGTGAGGCCACGGGCTCGCAGCTGAGCGTGGGCGGCTCCTGACGCCCCCGCGCCCCTCCGGCCCGCGCCCGAGGGACGGTGCATCCCGACCGGGGCGCGCCGGGCGTCGTGCCCGTGGACGCGCCGGGCGTCGTGCCCGTGGACGCGCCGGGCGTCGTGCCCGTGGATCAGGGGCCGCGGTCGCCCGGATCGGTCCAGTGGGTGTCGTGCCTGAAGAAGAACTCCGCCCGCTCCTTCTCCGGCCAGTCGGAGACCTGCCCGACCTTCTCGAAGTACTCCTCCCGGGGTGCCCCCGGGGTGAAGAGCAGCAGCATCGTGGCGGGTTCGGCGGAGTCGTTGCGGAAGGCGTGCAGGCCGCCCTGGGGCACGTACAGGAAGTCGCCCGGCACGGTGTCCACCCACCGCTCGCCGTCGTGGATCCGCACCGTGCCGTCGAGGATGTAGAACGACTCGGAGATCGTCCGGTGGAAGTGCTCGGGCGGTCCCCCCGCGCGAGGTCCCATCGTGATCCGGTACAGCCCGAACTCGCCGTGCGTGGATGCGGTGGTGGCCAGGTAGTCGGTGCTGCCGCCCCCGCGGGTCAGCAGGTTCGGGGTGGTGTCCGAGGGCCGGTACCGGGCGCTGATCTCGCCGGTGCCGTCCAGGTAGACGGGGTCCGGATACGACATTCCGCTCTCCCTGCCTCCGGTCCTGGACCGGTCCGCGTTCCCCACGCGTACGCCGCCGGGGCGGACGGACGCCCTCCTCCCACCACCGTACGACGGTGTCCGTCCCGCGTCAGAACCCGCTGTCCACGGGTGCGGAGCCCGTGGGCCCCCTGCCCTCCTTCACCGGGTCCGGGACCGGCGTCTCGTCGGCCGGGTCCGGGATGCCCGCCAGGTCATCGACGTCGAACACACGGGCGATGGGGACGTCCGTGCTGCTGTGGGCGATGATCGAGAAGGCGATGCACACGGCGATGAGGGTGTACGCCTCCTCGCCCTGCGGGATTCCGGCCTGGAGCACGAGCAGCCCGTACACCACCGAGGCGAACCCCTTCGGCCCGAACCAGGCCGCGACCAGCCGCTCCCTGCGGTCGAACCGGGTCCCGATCAGGGAGAGCAGCAGCGAGGCGGGGCGGATCAGGACGATCGCCAGGATCACGGCGACATAGCCGCCGAACGAGAGGTCCCCGAAGAGCTGCGGGGTGAGCAGGGCTCCGAAGACCAGGAGGGCGGCGAACTTGGCCAGCTCCGCGAGGACCTCGCCCAGCGGCTCGAAGGCCGCCTTGGCCTCCGGGGAGACCGCGGTGAAGACCGCGCCCGCGCTGAACGCCGCGAGGTAGGGGTTCGCGTGGGTCAGGTGGCACGCCCCGTAGAGGATGACGCCCGTGGCCAGCGGCAGCAGCGGCTGCAGTTTCGGCTCGGCGCCCAGGAGGGGGAGACGGGCGAGGCCGTTGACGGCCAGGGGCAGCGCTATGCCGAATCCGAGCCCGAGGGCCAGCTCCAGACCGATCGACGGCAGGTCGGCCGCCGCGTGCCCCGCGGTGGGACCGGCCGCGGCGATCAGGACGAGGACGATGGGCAGGGCGAGACCGTCGTTGATGCCGCTCTCCACGTTGAGGAGCTGCCGCAGCTTCGACGGCACCTCCTTGCGCCCGACGATCGCCGAGGCGAAGACCGGGTCGGTGGGGGCCAGCACGGCGCCGACGAGGAAGGACGTCGTCCAGTCCAGCCCGGCCACGTAGTGCGTGACCAGGGCCATCCCGACGAAGGCCAGCGGCATGCCGAGGCCCAGGGCGCGGGCCGGGTTCTTCCAGTTGGCGCGCAGCTTCGGGAAGGAGACGTGCATGCCGTCGGTGAACAGCACGGCGAAGAGGGCCAGATCGGCGGTGACCGCGACGATCTCGCTGTCCGGGGTGATGTGGATCAGCCCGAGGAAGCCGTCACTGACCAGGGCGCCGCCCACGAGGAACAGCAACGAGGTGGAGAGCACGGTCCGGGCGGCGAGCCCGGAGAGCAGCACGGCTATCAGCAGCGCGACTCCGAAAACAGCGACGAGCACCATGGTGGATCCCCCAGGTCGAAGAAGACACGTGTCCCTTGTTCGCCGACCAGGCTTCCCGGCACTCCGCCGAGGATTTTACACATTCCTTACTCCACTGGGGCGGGCACCCCCGCCGGACCGCTCCCGCACGGTCCGGCGTGAACTGCTCCGCCTCCGGAACTCCTTCCGTTCGGGCGGTAGCGCGGGCACGCGGATGGGCGCCCGGATCGGGTCCAGCACCTCCCCGTCCCACGGCGTCGCGGAAGTCGCGTACCCGGGCGGCCTCGGCCCGCTGTCCGTCCGGCTCACGCATGGTCCGGCACCCTGGCCCCGGGGGCGAAGGGGAAGCCGAGCAGCTCCTCCACCGGCCCGTACACCTCGGGGAGGTACATCGCCGAGAAGAGCAGCAGACGCGCGGCCGGGGCGACCAGGACGTGGACCTGCTCGCCGACGGCGACGTCTGCGGAGGCGAGCGGAGCGCCGTCCCCGTCGAACGTCGTGATGAGGTCGGGGAAGACCGCCCTGCGCTCGCCGTCCAGCTCCAGCGTCATGTACTCGCTGACGAAGTGCAGGGTGGTGCCCGCCGCGTCGTCCAGCACGGCGACCCCGGCGTCGAGGTTCTCGCGCTGCTCGCAGCGGTAGTCAGGCACCGTGCCGGTGGCGACGATCTCGCCGCCCAGGTGCTGTGCCGTGCCGAGCGGGCCGTCGGACGGGAAGCGGTGGCCGAGCTCGACGGCGAAGCCGATGGCGCCCGGCGCGCCGTGCTTCGTGGCGCAGCCGACCTCGACCGGGGTGCGGGCGACGCCCACCCAGCCGTCGGCCTCCACCGACGCGCGCCGGACCACGGAGGAGGTGGCCTCCAGGCCGTCGGCGACGGCCCCCTCGACGTACGTGTACGGCTTGCCGCCCGCGTACCCCTGCACGGAGCGGTAGCCCTCCTCGGGGCGAGAACACGGGCACGATGATCGTCCGCGGGGGCCGATGAGCTCCGGCGGCACCGGGAACGCCTCCGGGAGTCTCCCGCCCGGCCTACCCGGCCCGGCCCGCCGTCCGGAAGGCGCGCCGGTAGGCGGCCGGCGTCGTACGGAGGGCCTCGTGGAAGCGTCGTCGCAGGTTGACGGCCGAGGAGAGGCCCACGCGGCGGGCGATGGTCTCCACGGACAGGTCGGTCTCCTCCAGCAGCGCCCGGGTGGCGGCGATCCGCCGGTCCATCAGCCAGCGTCCGGGGCTGACGCCCAGTTGCTCGGTGAAGCGGCGCGTGAGCGTGCGGGCCGAGACCTGCGAACGGACCGCCATCTCGGCGGGACCCGCCACGGCGCTGGCCTCCCCGGAACGGCTGCTCCTGGTGTCCGCGGGCGTCGGCCTGGCGGGATGCGTGGCACTGGTCGCGACCCCGGCGATCCGCACCCTGCGCCGCGTGGACTCGGCCCCCGCCGACGGAGAGTGAGCGGCCCGCAGGCCGTTGCGGTCAGTGGTTCTGGACGATGTTGTAGACGTTGCCGTCCGGCGCCCGGACGAAGAACCGGTGAACCCCCCAGGCCTCGACCGTCAGGGGGTGCACGATCTCGAAGCCACGCTCCTGGGCCTCGGCGAAGGCCGCCTCCACGTCATCCACCTTGACCGACGCGACCGGGTCGACCGGGGCGGTCGCGTCCCGGGTGACGAGCTGCAGATGCGCACCGGTCTCGGGGGAGGTGTACCGGGCCACCCAGCCCAGGTTGAACTCCTCGTCGGCCAGGCCCAGATAGTCCGTGTAGAACGCCCGGGCCGCCCCGAGGTCACCCACGTGGACGTCCGCAACAACACTGGTGACCCGCACCTGGTCCTCCTCGACGGCGACAACGACCGACCCCTGCCCGACGGCCCGAAGGAGGCCGCCCCCAACAGCGTACGGAACGCCGCTGCCCGTGGGCGCCGTTCCGCACCGCTCGCCGTGCGGTGATTCGACACCCAGCGCTCGTGTCCCAGCCGGAACGCCGTCGCCCGCGTATCGCTCGACCATCGCGGCCCCCCTCGACAGGCAACGGAGAACCGACGGCCCGGGACGCACACCTCGGACACCGCTCCACCGCCGGGACACCTGATCCGTCCCGGGCACGCGTGCGCTCGACCGGAAGCCCTGTGCGGCGACCGCGTACAGATCAAGGATGTCTGAGCTGCTCCGGGTGTGAGTGGTCGCGATACAGGGCTGAAGCCGGACAGCGGATCGGTGTCGCAGCCCCTGCCGAGGACGCCCAGGAGCGTGCGTGAGGATCGTGACGGCTGGAGACCGTACGGGGGCAACGTGAAGGTGTCGGCAGGCGGTACGAGGAAGCGGTTGTGACGACGGCCGATTTCGACGGTGACCGCACCTGGTTCGCACCGGATGAAGTACGCCTCGCCGTCGAGGTGGTCTCCTCCGAGTCCGCACACCGGGACCGCACGGTAAAGCTCCACAAATACGCAGAGGCCGGCATCCCGCACTGGCGCATCGAGGACGAGGACGGAGCACCCGTCGTCCACGTCTACGAACCTGACTAATCCCAGCACGGGATTCGCGACAAAACACGAGAGCCAAGATCACTAATGGTAGGCAACGGATCCGACCCGAGCAGCGAAATCGAGTAATGGGCCGGGGCCCATGCGCGGACGTTGGCAAGCGGCGCCTTTTGAGGGAACTGGCACGCGAATGCGGCATGAGCGCCTGGGGCCTGTCGCAGAAAGCTCACCGATGCCGTATCACCATCCACCCTCCGGGCGGCCTCGGCCACCTTGATCTCCCCCCGCGGCTCTCACCGGCGATGCATGCTGTCACCGACGGCCGCGAAGCTCTGGACCGGCTGCGCACCATCGTCCAGGTCGCCGGCCACGACAGCATTCCCGCGGCCGCCCACAGCTTCTACGGCGGCAGGAGCGCCACCCCCGCCCAGCGCATCCGCGCGATCGAGCACGGGGCCGGCTTCCGGATCATCGACCGGGACACCCGCCCCCTCGCGCCAACGCCCCGCGGGCGCGGCTTCCACCGAGAAGCACAGCAGATCCTGCGCATCACAGACGACGTCGAACCAATCCGGCACGATCCACAGTGAGCACAGGGCCAGATGCCGCAGACAGTGTCAGCTCCGCCCCGTGTTCGCCGGCTCACCCGCATCGCCTACTCGACCGCCGCGCCCCCGATCAAGGCTTCGTGCGCGGCGGCAAGGATCTCCTCCGAGAGCGGGGAGCCCTTGGTGGCCCGGGACAGGACCAGCGCACCGAACAGGGTGCAGAGGCGGACGATGCCGTCCTGGTCGTCACCGCCGAGGAAGTCGGCGAAGTCGGCCACCCCCTCGGTGTAGACGCGACGGGCCTCACGACCCCCGCCTTCGCGTGCGACGTCCGTGGCGAGCGCGGCGACCGGGCAGCCGTCCGCCGGGTCGTCGCGGTGTTCGACGGAGAGGTAGGTATCGATCAGAGCCTGCTGGGCGGCGTCGCGCTGCTCCTCGTGCCGCTCCAGCCCGGCGCTGTAGCGCTGGGTGAGCTCGCCGAAGGCGTGGGCGGTGGCCTCGTCGACGAGCGCCTCCTTGGAAGCGAACTGCTTGTAGAAGGCGCCGTGGGTCAGGCCGGCCGCCTTCATCAGGTCGGCGACGCTCACCTGAGTTCCCTGCTCCCGGAACAGCCGCGAGGCGGTGTCCACCACCCGCCTGCGGTTCTCCTCCGCCCGCGCCTGCGATACGCGTCCCATGATCACCCTCCCATTTGGATGCCGACTGGCATCTATCGTAGACCCGTGTTTAGATTGGTTGCATAATCTAAACCGTGTGGGTGACCTGACGGCACCCGCCGTAGACCAGGAGCGAGCATGGAACTGAAGAACGCGGTCGCGGTCGTCACCGGCGCCAACCGGGGCCTCGGACGGCACCTTGCCGCCCAGCTCGGGGAGCGCGGCGCGAAGGTGTACGCGGCCGCCCGCCGCCCCGAGACCGTCGATGTGCCGGGTGCCATCCCGCTGCGCCTCGACGTGACGGACGAGGCATCGATACGGGAGGCCGCCCGCATCGCGTCGGATGCGACCCTACTGATCAACAACGCGGGCATCTCCACCGGCGCGACACTGATCGGAGGCGACCTGGATGCGGTGCGCCGGGAGATGGAGACCAACTTCTACGGCCCGCTCGCCGCGACCCGCGCCTTCGCCCCCGTCATCGAGGGCAACGGTGGCGGCGCCGTACTCAACGTCCTGTCCGCCCTGTCCTGGTTCCACCCGGCAGGACTCGGCTCCTACGCCGCGTCCAAGGCCGCCGCCTGGGCACTGAGCGACGCGACCCGTGAGGAGTTGGCGCCCCGGGGCATTGCCGTCTCGGCGCTGCACGTCGGCTACATGGACACCGACATGGCCGCCGACGTCCCCGCCGATCAGAAGGTCGCCGCCACCGACGTCGCGGCCCAGGCCCTGCACGGCATCGAGACGGGCCAACCCGAGATCCTCGCCGACGAGACCAGCCGGTACGTCAAGCAGAGCCTGTCCGCGGCACCCCAGCCGAACGCGGGCTGACGCTCACCCCTCCACCCCGGCGCGACCGCCTCCCCACCCCCCCATGCAAGGACATCTCATGCGTGGCATGGCCTTCGGACACCGGACCGGACTGCGCGTGTCTGAGTACGGGCTCGGCACGGCGAACTTCGGCACCGGCTGGGGTGCCGGCGCCGAGCCGGTCGAGGCGCGCCGCGTGTTCGACCGGTTCGCCGAGGCGGGGGCACGTTCCTCGACAGCGCGGACGGCCACCAGTTCGGTGAGTCGGAGGAGCTGACCGGAAAGCTGATCTCCGCCGACCGCGAGCACTTCGTGCTGGCCACCAAGTTCTCCCTCGGGGCCGCGCCGCGGCCGGACACCTCCAGGACCGGCAACAGCCGCAAGAACATGGTCGCCTCGGTGGAGGCCAGCCTGAAACGCCTGGGCACCGACCACATCGACCTGCTGTGGGTGCACTTCCCCGACGAGCTCACTCCGATGGACGAGCTCCTGCGCGGACTGGACGACCCGGTGAGCGCCGGCAGGATCCACCATGCCGCGCTGTCCAACTTTCCCGCCTGGCGCGTCTCACGCGCGGTGACCCTCGCGGACCTGAAGAACTGGGCCCCGATCGTGGGCATCCAGCACGAGTACAGCCGTGGCGCGACCGGGGCGCGCCGCCGAGATGCCCGACCCCGAGGTGGTCGCCGACGACGTACCGGTCAGGATCGACGCGGCGAGTGTCAACCCGCTGGACATGAAGATCCGCGACGGTGACCTCAAGGCGATCCTGCCCTATCGTCTCCCGCTCGTCCTGGGCAACGACCTCGCCGGGGCCGTCGTCCGCGTCGGATCGTCCGTCACCCGCTTCGCGGTGGGCGACGAGGTGTACGCGCGGCCCGACAAGGACCGCAGGGCCGCCACGTCATCGCCTTCGATCAGGGCGGTGTCGGGGCGTCCACCGGCCAAGTGCCGGACAGCATCGAGGCGATGGCTGAGGACGCCTACACCTTCATCACGGCGCTCGGCTTCGACAAGATCGACGTCTTCTCCTTCTCCCTCGGGGCGCTCCACCCCCGACGACCTGTCGCAGCTCGCCCAGCCCACTCGCCTCGCTCTGTCGGGCCCTGCCCATTCGCACCGCGGACCAGGGGAAGTCACACCGCCACGAGCCGGACCCGATCGCCGCAGAGCTTGACCATGTCGTCGATATCGGAAGTCAGCATGACCACGGGGCGATGCTGTCGCAGTGCCGCCTCGGCGACCGCCGCATCGATGGCGTACTTGTGCCCGTGCAGGCCGGCATCCATCAGCAGCGTCGAGGCCGCCCTCGCCTCCTCGTCACCCACCGGAACCACGCGCAGCCCCGAGAGCAGCCAGTTCAGTCGTGCCTTGTTCGTACGGGCATGCACGGCCTCGATGATGGTGAGCGCGCAGATCACGACCTCCATGCCGCGCGAGCGCGCCTCAGCGACCAGAGCCACCACCTGCTCGTCGTCGGCGAGCAGCTTCGAGAGCCCCTCACTGTCGAGGACCAGCGTCCCCTCGTGGCTCAGCTTGCGGCGGGCCACTCGCCCTCCTCGGCAAACACCTCGTCGAAGACCTGCCGTGCCCGCTGACGAGCCTGCTCGGAAATCGGCCCCTCGCGGCTCTCGTAGTCCGCCAAATACTCGTCGAGGACCTGCCCGCGCAGCTCACGCTCGACCGCCTCGGCGATGAACGCGGAGAACTCCCGCTTGCCTACCCGCGCCCGGATCGCCTCCGCGGTGCCTTCGGGCAGCGACAGGCTCACCCGCGTCGCCGGCCCTTCCCCGATGCTGTACGTCGTCTCACCCATACCCCCGAGTGTGTCAAACGAGTAGGAAAAGCGCCACGATCTGCGCGGATCCCCGGAGTCGTGCAGAAGGCGTGTGGACGGAGCCTCTCCCGCCACCCCTCGCATCGGGCAGCACGACGCCCGAAGCCCAGCACGGGCGTTCCATCCCATCCCAGCACCATCCCAGCACGGGAAAAAACCAAGGGCCCGACTCCGAAGAGTCGGGCCCTCCCTGACCTGCACGTTTGCCAGATCCGCGACGTGGTGACACAGCAGCGGCTACACGTTGACGCGGAATGCCTGCGGGCTGATCCTGACCTGCGGCGGAGCCTCATCCAGGGCTTTGACCTGCAGATTCGCCGTTTGGTTGCGTTGGCCTCCGACGGACATTTACGAGCGTCCTGCGGACTGCCTGCGGACCGGGCAGCCTCCCCCATGGCTATTCGCACCCGCAGGGTTACGACCGCCGGTAGGATCGACACCATGAGCAGTAGCAGGAAGTACTCCATCAGCCTGCCCGAAGACCTCGCCGAGGCCGTACGCGCACATGTCGGGCCCGGTGGCTTCTCCGCCTACGTCGCCGAAGCCCTGGAGCAACGAGTCGCCATGGACAAGCTTCGGGAGATCGTCGCCGACTTCGAGACCGACAATGACGAGCTCACCCGCGAGGAGGTCGAGGCCGCCCGCGCCCTGCTGCGCCATGACCACCGACAGGTCGGCCGTGCCGCCGCCTGATGCCCGGCACCCTGCTGCTCGACAGCGAAGGACTCTCCAAGCTCTACCGTAAGGACCGCACCGTCGTAGCACTGGTCCAGGCGGCATCAGAGGAAGGCATCCGCGTGGCCACCAGCGCCATGACCACTCTCGAGGCCGATTACGAGCGGATCCACCCGGCCCGCATCAAGTGGACCCTCTCCCGCGTCGACGTTCACGACGTCACCAGAGAGGTCACCGACGAAGCCGCCGTCCTCCTTCGCGCCCATCATCTCCACGGCCACAAGTACGCCATCGACGCCGCCTTCGCCGTCATCGCCCGCAACGCACCCCAGCCGGTCACCGTCCTCACTTCCGACCCCGAGGACCTGACACTCCTGTGCGGCCCTTCCGTAGAGGTCGTCAAGGTCTGAAGCGCCGGCCACATCCACGTCAGCCAGGTCGGCCGTCAGCCACAGCACTTCGCGGACCAGGACTCCCTTTACGGCTACCTCAGTCCCGCTGAGTACGAGAACGCACTCGCAGCCTGACCACCACACCAATGGTGTCCGCCTGGGAAACAGACGCACTGTCGCAACTCGCCGACAGCCAGCCAACATGTCTTCTCACCGTTGCGGGAACGGCTACCACAGGGTCAGCGATGCATGCCCGCGGCAACAGTCAGGGAACAAACGGCTCCGCCAACAGCACCACCCGATCGCTCTCGACCTCGAACCGGAGTACGGGATGGCTGCCGTCGCCGCCTTCGGCATCCATCAGCACCGGCTTCCCCAACCGGCGTCCGATGGCCGTGAGGAACCCGCAGATCAAGTCGAGTCGCTCCTGCCCCTGGACTTCCCGCAGGTCGACATCAAAGTCGATCTCGTGCGACGAATAGAAGCGGAAGATCACCAGCACATCAGCGGCCATCCAGACCCTCAACTGCGGACACTCAGCGTCGGCCTGCCGGGACAGCACCGTCTCCGCCCGAGGCACCGGAAGTACCGACTCTCCTTCGGAGTACCGGTGCTTCCATCCCCTCACGTCAACAAGGTCGAGGACAGCCTGCCAATCCTCGACCGAGGCCCCAGGAACGAGCACGTCCGGCAGCGTGCCCATCAGATCAGGGTCGAAGAACCCTCTGACGTCATCCCACAGCAGGTCAGCCACTCCCCCATCCTGCCCGGCACCCCTTTCCCATGCGTACCGGGTTTCCCAGCCCCTCCCCAGCTGCGCCTGGCACGGCACCCCGGAAGCCCCAGCTCAGAGCACGTACAGACCCGCCCCGAGAGTCAGCACCAAGTCAGCACACGGCCAGGAAACAGGCTGATCCAGCCGGAGAAAACAGGAAGGGGCCAGACCCGAAGATCTGGCCCCTGACCTGGGGTTTCCTATCCTGACCGGCCACTTCGAACGATCAAGGAATCAGGCACTACACGTTGAAGCGGAACTCCACCACAACCGGTCTGACCTGCGGTTATGCGAGCGCGTCCCAGCACCATCCCAGCACGGGATTCACGACAAAACACAAGAACGCTCGACGCCGAGGATCTACCCAACAGCTGCGCCTGCCGGTGTACGCATGCTCGAATCTCTAGCCCGCGCTTCAGCCGCAGCACCCGTACCACGCCGCCGAGTAGATTCGCCACGGCCCGGCCAACGATGCGCGGACTCTGCTGTCACCCATCGAGGCACTCGCTAGCACGACATGCGGCGTTTCCCAGCTCAGTCGGCGGTGCCGGGCTCCACGACCCACTCGGCTTGCAACCCGCTCACCGAGGCGATCATGTCGAAGTCGCCGTCGTAGTGCAGGACCGTGGCCCCGTGCCGTTCGGCCGTTGCCGCGATGAGGACGTCGGCCAGCGACAGCGCCCGGTGGAATCCAGCGTTCAGCGCCAACGTCTGGATCGTGAGCGCCCGCTCGAACTCCTCGTCATTGCAGGGCAAGTAGTCGAAACCACGGAGCAGAGTACGCAGACGCAGCGCCTCGGGCTTTCCGCGCGCCGAATACAGAACCTCGTACTCGGTCGGGGCGCACACCGCTAGGAGCCCGTCACGGTCCAGCGCATCCAGCCGGGCCCGCACCGCCGGTTTGCCCCGGCGGGCCAAGGCGGACTTGTCGATGAGGTAGCGCCCCTTCACGCCGCCGAAGCCCCGCCTTCACGCTTCAGCGAACCGTCCGGATTCCGCGGCCCCGTCTGCGACCGGATCTCCGCGAACGCGTCCTCGAACTCACCGTCGTCAATGGCATCGAACAGTTCGCGGCGCAACCGCAGCCTCACCCCCTCCTCCATGGCCGCCCGCACTGCGGCGACCTTCGTCTTCACCCCGTAGACCCGCATCGCCTGCTCGACGATCTCCTCGTCCAGATCGATCACAGTCCTGGCCATCAGCCATCCCTCCACAGCCCAACGACTCACCAATGATATCAATTCTGAGCTAGAAATTACATCGAGCCGCCTGGATGTCCCGAGAGCCCCTTAAATCAGGGGCTGGAGCACAGCGCCGGATATCGAACGTCACCCGGAGGTTTCAGCTTCCAGCTTGAGCGCCCCACTCGGCCCCCGAAGGCGTACGGACCGAGTCGCTCCGACAGAACAGCCCTGTATCCGCCTCGCGATACAGCGGGCGTATGAGGTGTCCCCCGGGGTGTGGACACAGGGGCTCATGCCGCGATTGAGAGTTTAGCTACTCGCAGATGCTGCTGTTCGAACTCCACCGGTGAGAGGTAGTTGAGGGCACTGTGGCGTCTGCGGGTGTTGTAGTAGGTCAGCCACTGGAAGATTTCCAGCCTCGCCCACTTCTCGTCCAGCTGCCCGGCGGAGAAGTCACGTTGGACGAGGTCCGGGGCAGGGGGTGCGAAGCGGTCCGGGACCGTGGTGCGTTTACAGCGCCGCAGATGGAGGCCCTCCAGCCCGTGCCTGCGCATGAGCCGCTCGACGCGCTTACGGTTCACCGTGTGTCCGAGGCCCCGCAGCTCGGCATGGACACGCCGCACTCCGTACGTTCCTTTGTGGTCGGTGTGGATCTCGCGGATTTCCGCGGCCAGGGCATCATCGGCGGCCTGCCGCACCTCGCGGGCCTTCGCGCCGGCGATCCACCGGTAGAAGCCCGAGCGCGAGACCTGAAGCACCCGGCATATCCGCTGCACGCCGAAGTCGGCCCGGTTGTCGGAGATGAAGCCCCAGCGGAGGGTCATGCCCTCATCTCCTCCGCGAAATACTGGGCCGCCCGGCGCAGGATCTCCCGCTCGATTTCCCACTCCTTCTCAGCCCTGCGTAGCCGGCCGTTCTCCGCCCGCAGCCGGACCAGTTCCTCATCCCCGCCCTCCGCGACCGGCTCGTCACGGATACCGCGGCCCGCCTGCTCATCGGCCTGGCGTACCCAACTGCGCAGCGTCTCGCCGGTCACCCCAACATCCGCCGCCACCGCCGCATACGTGCGCTTCCCACCCGCCGCGCGATACAGCGCGACGGCATCGTTCCTGAACTCCGCCGGATACGGAGACTTCCGTCCCACCAGGACACCCTTCCTCGGATCTGCAAGATCCATTGCCAGAGTGTCCACACCACCGGGGTCGCCTCA
>NZ_NEUF01000043.1 GCF_002910915.1 Streptomyces sp. SM10
CTTCCGTGCGGTCGCGGAGACGCTGACCTTCCAGCGGCCCGAGATCGNGATCGTCTCGAACGTGACCGGTCAGATGGTGTCGGGTGACGAGATCTGCACCCCCGAGTACTGGGTGCGCCATGTGCGTGAGGCGGTTCGTTTCGTCGACGGGATGCGCACCCTCCAGGAGCAGGGCGTGTCCACGTTCCTGGAACTCGGCCCCGACGGAGTGCTCAGCGCCATGGGGCAGGACTGTGTCGAGGACTCGGTGTTCGCTCCGGTGCTGCGCAAGGACCGCGACGAGCCGAAGACGCTGGTCACCGCGCTCGCCGAGCTCTACGTACGCGGGTCGGTGGTCGACTGGGCGGCGTACTTCGCCGGCACCGGCGCCCGCCGGGTCGACCTGCCCACCTACGCCTTCCAGCGTGAGCGCTTCTGGCCCGAAGGCGGGGCGCCTCTCATGGGTGGCAAGGGAGTCCCGGAAGCCTCGTCCCTCGACGCGACTTTCTGGAACGCTGTGGAACAGGAAGATGCTGTAGCGCTGGGGGCCGCCCTGGGATCGGCCGAGCTGGCACCGCTCGAAGCGATGCTGCCCGCGCTGTCGTCCTGGCGCCGGCAGAGCCGCAACCTGTCCACCGTCGATGCCTGGCGCTACCGTGCCACCTGGCAGCCGGTCTCCACGGTTCCGCATGCGGAGCTGACGGGCACCTGGTTGGTGGTCACGCCGGAGAACCATGCGGCGCACCCCCTCACCGACGGGATCAGCGCACACGGTGCCGAGGTCGTACATCTGACGCTCGCCGACACCGTCAGCAGGGAGGAGCTGGCCGGCGAACTCGCCGGCTACCCCGAACTCGCCGGAGTGGTGACACTGCCGGCAGCGGACGAGGAATCCGCCTCCGGAGTGGTGGGAACCGAGGTACTGAGGGCCCTGACCCTTGTCCAGGCCCTGAACGACGCGGGCAGGACGGTTCCGCTGTGGTGCCTGACCCGCGGTGCGGTGTCGGTAGGCAGGGCGGATGGCACCGTCAGCCCCGTGCAGGCGCAGGTCTGGGGGCTGGGTCGGGTGGCCGCGCTCGAACACCCCCAGGTCTGGGGCGGGTTGCTCGACCTGCCCGAGGCACTCGACGAGCGGACGGTAGGACGTGTCTGCGCTGCTCTGGCGGGAATCGACAACGAGGACCAGATCGCGGTCCGTGCATCGGGTGTGTATGTACGACGCCTCGTCCGCACACCCGGTACCGGACGGGGTGCCGCCTGGTCGCCACGCGGAACGGTGCTGATCACCGGAGGGACAGGAGTTCTGGGAGCGCACGTGGCCCGCTGGGCGGCCCGCAACGGTGCCGAGCGGCTGGTGCTCACCAGCCGGCGAGGCATGGACGCCCCGGGCGCGGCGGAGCTCCGGGACGAACTCGTCTCACTCGGAGCGGCCGTCACGGTCGCATCGTGCGACGTCACGGACCGCGCCGCACTCGCCGAACTGTCGGACGGCCTCCGGGCCGCCGGATCACCTGTAAGGGCCGTGCTGCACACGGCCGGAGAAGCCGCGTCGCATCCTCTGGCCGAGCTGGACGCCGCCGGCTTCGCGGCCGTCCTGTCCGCCAAGGTCACCGGGGCGACCAACCTGGACGCGGTGTTCACGGACGACGACGCGGACGAAGAGCTTGACGCGTTCGTCCTCTTCTCCTCGATCGCGGGGGTGTGGGGCAGCGGGGGCCAGGCCGCCTATGCGGCGGCCAACGCTCACCTCGACGCCCTGGCTCTGAGCCGCCGCGCCCGCGGTCGGGCTGCGACCTCGGTCGCCTGGGGACCGTGGGGTGAGGGCGGCATGGCACAGGGGGAGGCCGAAGCTCACCTGCTGCGGCGTGGACTGCCGGCCATGGCTCCCGAGAGAGCTGTCGCGGCTCTGCAGCAGGCACTGTCCGAGGGCGACTCCCTCATCACCGTGGCCGATGTCGACTGGGCGCGCTTCGCCCCGGCGTTCACCGCGCTCCGCCCGAGCCCGCTGCTGGCAGGAATCGCCGAAGCGCGCGAGCTGCAGGAGGCCGCGTCGACACCGTCCGCGGGTGGTACGTCGGTTCTGCGAGACCGGCTGGCGACGGCAACCGGAGGGGAGAGGTCCCGGGCACTGCTGGAACTCGTACGCAAGCAGGCCGCGGTCGTGCTGGCGCACCCGAGTGCCGAGTCGGTCACGGCGGCGAGTACCTTCCGCGAACTGGGCTTCGACTCCCTGACCGCTGTCGAACTCCGCAACGCCCTGGCCAGGGAGACCGGGCTGACGCTCCCCGCCACGATGGTGTTCGACTATCCGACGCCGACAGTCCTGGCCGAGCATCTGCGCACGGAGCTGTTCGGCGGCGAACTGCAGCGGGCCGACGCCTTCACGGCGGTGGGAGCGGCAGAGCACGACGATCCCATCGTGATCGTCGGCATGAGTTGCCGGTTCCCCGGGGGCGTCCGCTCGCCCGAGGAACTGTGGGAGCTTCTCGCCGCAGGCGCCGATGGAGTGTCCGGCTTCCCGGTCAACCGGGGCTGGGACCTGGATTCCCTGTACGACCCGGACCCGGATCACCCCGGTACCTCATACGTGTCGGAGGGCGGATTCCTCCATGATGTGGGGGACTTCGACCCCGGCTTCTTCGGGATCTCGCCCCGTGAGGCCACCGCGATGGACCCGCAGCAGCGCCTGCTGCTCGAAACGTCGTGGGAGGCCTTCGAGCGGGCAGGAATCGACCCCGCCTCCCTGCGCGGAAGCCGCACCGGCGTGTTCACAGGGACCAACGGCCAGGACTACTCGGCGTTGCTGTACATGTCGGCTCAGAACGCCGAGGGCCACATGGGGACCGGGAACGGCGCCAGTGCCGTGTCGGGCCGGCTCTCGTACACCTTCGGGCTCGAAGGTCCGGCGGTGACGGTGGACACGGCGTGCTCGTCGTCGCTGGTCGCGCTGCACCTGGCGGTCCAGGCGTTGCGGGCGGGGGAGTGCTCACTGGCACTGGCGGGCGGCGTCACGGTGATGTCGACGCCCGGTGCGTTCATCGAGTTCTCCCGTCAGCGCGGTCTGGCCGAGGACGGCCGGTGCAAGGCGTTCGCCGACGCGGCGGACGGCACGGGCTGGGGTGAAGGTGTCGGCATGCTGTTGGTGGAGCGACTGTCGGACGCACGGCGCAACGGTCACGAGGTCCTGGCGGTCGTGCGGGGCAGCGCGGTCAACCAGGACGGTGCGTCGAACGGAATGACGGCACCGAACGGGCCGGCACAGCAGCGGGTCATCCGGCAGGCACTCGCCTCGGCGGGTCTCTCCGCGTCCCAGGTGGACGTGGTCGAGGCGCACGGCACGGGCACCAGGCTGGGTGACCCCATCGAGGCGCAGGCGCTCATGGCGACCTACGGACAGGAGCGCGTGGAAGGAAGGCCGCTGCTGCTCGGGTCGGTCAAGTCGAACATCGGTCACACGCAGGCTGCTGCGGGTGTGGCCGGGATCATCAAGATGGTGATGGCGATGCGACAGGGGACGCTGCCGCGCACCCTGCACGTCGACAGCCCGTCCTCACAGGTGGACTGGTCGGCAGGAGCGGTCGAGCTGCTGACCGAGGCGATCACCTGGCCGGAGACGGACGAGCCGCGGCGTGCGGGAGTGTCGTCGTTCGGGATCAGCGGCACCAACGCCCACACGATCATCGAACAGGCACCTCCTGCCGCGGCTACGGCCGGTGGCATCGCCCCGCCGGTTCTGCCGTGGGTGCTCGCGGGCCGGTCGGAACGGGCCCTGGCGGATCAGGCCGGTCTCCTGCGGTCACACCTCCTGCGACGTCCGGAACTCGGTGCGCTCGACGTGGCCTTCTCCCTGGCCACGGGCAGAGCGGCGTTCACACACCGGGCGGTGGTCAGCGGTGCTGACCGTGACGCGCTGCTGCGTGGCGTCACAGCCCTCTCCGAGGGCGGTACCGATCCGCAGGTGACGGTGGGCCAGGAGGTCTCCGGGCAACTCGCGGTGTTGTTCTCGGGTCAGGGTGCGCAGCGGTCGGGTATGGGTCGTGAGTTGTATGAGGCGTATCCGGTGTTCGCGGATGCGTTTGATGCGGTGTGTGCGGAGTTGGACCGTCATCTGGATCGTCCGGTGCGGGGTGTGGTGTTCGAGGGTGGTGAGCTGCTGGATCGGACGCAGTTCACGCAGGCCGGACTGTTCGCTCTTGAAGTGGCGTTGTTCCGTCTGGTGTCGGCTTGGGGTCTGAAGCCCGATTACCTGCTGGGTCATTCGATCGGTGAGTTGTCGGCCGCTCATGTGGCCGGGGTGCTGTCGTTGGAGGACGCGGCGRMGYTGGTGGCGGCGCGGGGTCGTCTGATGCAGGCATTGCCGGCGGGTGGGGCGATGGTTTCGCT
>NZ_NEUF01000044.1 GCF_002910915.1 Streptomyces sp. SM10
CGGACGGGGTGCGGTGCAAGCGCATCGATGTCGACTACGCGTCGCACAGTGCGCATGTGGAGCGGATCCATGACCGGTTGCTGGAGGTGCTGGCGGATCTGGAGCCGTGTAGTTCGCGGGTGCCGTTGTATTCGACGGTGACGGGCGGGCTGCTGGACACGGCGGGGATGGATGCCGAGTACTGGTACACGAACCTGCGCCGGACGGTCCTGCTGGAGAAGACGACCCGAGCACTGGTGAGTTCGGGGCATGGTGTGTTCGTCGAGGTGAGTCCGCATCCGGTGCTGTCCGTGGGGCTGGAGGAGACGTTCGAGGCGGCCGGGAGTGACGCGGTCGCGTTGGGGACGTTGCGCCGGGACGAGGACGAGTCCCGCCGCTTCATGACCTCCCTCGCCCACGCGCATGTGCACGGGGTCGACCTCGACTGGAACACCCTGTTCGCGGGCACCGGTGCTCAGCGTGTCGATCTGCCCACCTACGCCTTCCAGCATCAGCGCTACTGGCTGAACCCGTCTGCCGGAAACGGCGCTGTGGACGTTTCCTCGGCTGGGCTGAAGTCCCTCGACCACGCCGTGCTTTCCAGCGCGATGGGCTTGGCCGGCACCGACGGTGTAGTGATGACAGGCAGGGTTTCGGTCGAGACACACCCCTGGCTCGCCGACCACGCTGTATGGGGTTCGGTCCTGCTTCCGGGCACAGCCTTCGTGGAGCTCGCCCTGCAAGCCGCCGACCAGGTCGGCTGCGACCTCGTGGAAGAGCTGACGATCGAGGCGCCCCTTGTCATCGCCGGTCACGACGCGATCGTCATCCAGGTCGCGGTTGCCGCAGCCGACCTGACGGGCCGGCACGAAATCACCGTGTACTCCCGCCCTGCCGACGCTTCGGACGCGGCATGGACGAGGCACGCCAGCGGCACACTCGCCATCGGGGCACCGGCGACGGACAGCCTGGAGGAGTGGCCGCCCGCGGGAGCGCAAGCTGTCGCGGTGGATACGCTCTATGCGTCGCTCGCCGATGCGGGGTACGAGTACGGCCCCCTGTTCCAGGGGCTGCGCGCAGCGTGGCGGCGAGGCGACGACGTGTACGCGGAGGTGGCCCTCCCGGCTGAAGCCGAGGTCGATGGCTTCGGGCTGCACCCAGCCCTCCTGGACGCCGCACTGCACGCGATGGGCCTCGCGCCCGCTACCGACACGGAGGGGACGGCAGAAGTAGTAGGCCTGCCGTTCGCCTGGGCCGGTGTGTCACTGTCCGCGGTGGGAGCACAGCTTCTGCGGGTTCGCGTTCGTCGTGAGAAGTCGGGCGCGTCACTGCTGCTGGCAGACGGAGCCGGTTCGCACGTCGCCTCGGTGGAGTCCCTCGCACTGCGTCCGGTCGCACGGGAGCAGTTGCGCGGAAGTAATCATGCCCACGCCGACTCGCTGTTCCGCGTCGCATGGTCCGTGAGGCCGGTCGGCACTCAGGATGCGGAGGCCACGTGGGCCGTGATCGGGAGAGGGGAACTCCTCCCCGGCACGGAGCGGTTTGCGGATCTGGCCGCTGTCGCCGAGGTTCCCGATGTGGTGGCGGTGTCGTTCGCGGAAGCCGGCTCCTGCGCCGGGGACGTGGCGTCTCGTGCACATGAAATCGCTCGGCAGGCACTGGAGTTGGTACAGGAGTGGCTGGCTGACGAGCGGTTCGCCGATGCGCGGCTGGTGGTGGTGACTCAGGGCGCGGTGTTCTGTGATTCGCCCGATCCCGTACAGGCTGCCGTGTGGGGTCTGGTGCGGACGGCCGAGTCCGAGAACCCTGGGCGGTTCGTCCTGGTGGACGTCGACGAGGACCGGGGGTCGGTTCTGCCGGCAGTCGTGGCCTCGGGCGAGCCGCAGGCTGCTGTGCGCGCGGGCGAGGTGTTCGTACCGAGGCTGGCACGAGTGCCGTTGCCTGCCGAGCAGCAACCCGCCCGCGTCGAACTGGCCGGGACCGTAGTCGTGACGGGCGCCGGCGGGGTGCTGGGTGGTGTGGTGGCGCGCCACCTGGTCGCCGAGCACGGTGTTCGGCACCTGTTGCTGGTGAGTCGTCGGGGTGGGGATGCTCCGGGTGCGGCTGAGCTCGTTGCGGAGTTGGAGGGTCTGGGTGCGCGGGCTCGGTTCGTGGCGTGTGATGTGGCTGATCGTGTGGCGTTGGCGGGGGTGTTGGACGGTGTGGAGGCCGGGCACCCGCTGACGGGTGTGGTGCATACCGCCGGCGTCTTGGATGACGGTGTGGTGTCGTCGTTGACGTCGGAGCGGTTGTCGGCGGTGTTGCGGCCGAAGGTTGATGCGGC
Source organism: Streptomyces sp. SM10 (assembly GCF_002910915.1). Lineage (GTDB taxonomy): Bacteria > Actinomycetota > Actinomycetes > Streptomycetales > Streptomycetaceae > Streptomyces. The sequence continues at coordinate 2,303 of NZ_NEUF01000044.1, forward strand.
GTGGAATCTGCATGAGTTGACGCGTGGCATGGATTTGTCGATGTTCACGTTGTTCTCCTCGGCGGCCGGTGTGTTCGGTGGTGCGGGGCAGGCGAACTACGCGGCGGCGAACGCGTTCCTCGATGCCCTGGCCGAAGTGCGGAAGGCGGAGGGGCTGGCGGGGCAGTCCCTGGCCTGGGG
>NZ_NEUF01000045.1:0-28672 GCF_002910915.1 Streptomyces sp. SM10
GCCCTCGGCCTCGCCGGCCGCGCAGTTCCGCACCGATGCGATGGGGGCGCCGGGACGGGTGGAGGTGTGGCCCACTCCGCGGGTATCACCGCAGGTCGCGCCGGTATGAGCCCGCTCGCGACCAGCCCGGTTTGCGCGAAGTGGGCGAGGGTGCGTATGGTAGTAGATCGTTTGATCCCATTGCCCGGCGCCGACACAGAAGAGCGCCGTGTGGCGCGTACTCTCCCTTGCCGTGGCTGGACCGCATTGAGGCGGTCGAAATTGCGAAAACACGGAGTTACGGGCGCGTGCCGAGACTCCGGAAGGTTTCGCATTTCGCATGTCAATTTCCAGTTCTGACCACACCGTCATGTCCGAGAACGTTGAGAACGGCGTCGAGCTCATCGAGGTCGTCGAAGCCGCCGAGGCCGTCGTCGCCGAGGCCCCCGAGGCTGTCGAGATCCCCGCGGAGGAGTCCTCCGCCGAGGCCGCCGACGCCGAGCCGACCGTCACCTTCGCGGACCTGGGCCTGCCCGAGGGCATCGTCCGCAAGCTCGCGCAGAACGGTGTGACGGCCCCCTTCCCGATCCAGGCCGCGACCATCCCGGACGCCCTGGCCGGCAAGGACATCCTGGGTCGTGGACGTACCGGCTCCGGCAAGACCCTCTCCTTCGGTCTGCCGACCCTGGCCACGCTGTCCGGCGGTCACACCGAGAAGAAGAAGCCCCGCGCGATCATCCTCACGCCGACCCGTGAGCTCGCGATGCAGGTCGCGGACGCGCTGCAGCCCTACGGCGACGTGCTCGGCCTGAAGATGAAGGTCGTCTGCGGCGGTACGTCGATGGGCAACCAGATCTACGCGCTGGAGCGCGGTGTCGACGTCCTCGTCGCCACCCCGGGCCGTCTGCGCGACATCATCAACCGCGGTGCCTGCTCCCTCGAGAACGTCCAGGTCGCGGTCCTCGACGAGGCCGACCAGATGTCGGACCTGGGCTTCCTGCCCGAGGTCACCGAGCTGCTCGACCAGATCCCCGGCGGCGGCCAGCGCATGCTCTTCTCCGCCACCATGGAGAACGAGATCGGCACGCTCGTCAAGCGTTACCTGAGCAACCCGGTCACCCACGAGGTCGACAGCGCCCAGGGCAACGTCTCGACCATGTCGCACCACGTCCTCGTCGTGAAGCCGAAGGACAAGGCGCCCGTCACGGCCGCGATCGCCGCCCGCAAGGGCCGCACGATCATCTTCGTCCGCACCCAGCTGGGCGCCGACCGCATCGCCGAGCAGCTGATCGAGTCCGGTGTGAAGGCCGACGCGCTGCACGGCGGCATGACGCAGGGCGCCCGTACCCGCGTCCTCGAGGACTTCAAGAAGGGCCACGTCAACGCCCTCGTCGCCACCGACGTCGCCGCCCGCGGCATCCACGTCGACGGCATCGACCTCGTCCTCAACGTGGACCCGGCCGGCGACCACAAGGACTACCTGCACCGCTCGGGCCGTACCGCCCGTGCCGGCCGCTCCGGTGTCGTCGTCTCGCTGGCGCTCCCGCACCAGCGCCGTCAGATCTTCCGCCTCATGGAGGACGCGGGCGTCGACGCCTCGCGCCACATCGTGCAGGGCGCGGGCGTCTTCGAGCCCGAGGTCGCCGAGATCACCGGTGCCCGTTCGCTGACCGAGGTCCAGGCCGACTCCGCGAACAACGCGGCCAAGCAGGCCGAGCGCGAGGCCGCCGACCTCACCAAGCAGCTGGAGCGCGTCCAGCGCCGTGCCGTCGAGCTGCGCGAGGAGGCCGACCGCCTGGTCGCCCGTGCCGCCCGCGAGCGGGGCGACGACCCGGAGGCGGCGGTGGCCGAGGTCGCCGCGGAGGCCGAGGCAGCGCTCGTCGCAGCCGTGTCCGTCCCCGAGCAGCCCGCCGCGCGCGACGACCGTCGTGACGAGCGGGGCAACTACGGCCGCCGTGACGACCGGGGTGGCGACCGTGGTGGATACCGCGGTGGCAACGACCGTGTCGGCGAGCGCAGTGGCCGTCCCTCCGGTGGCTCCGGCTACCGCGGCAGCAACGACCGCCCGTCCTTCCGCGGCAGCAACGACCGTCGTGACGAGCGCCCCTCGGGTGGCTTCCGCTCCGGTGGTGGTGACCGTCGTGACGACCGTGGTGGCCGTTCCTTCGAGCGTCGTGACAACGACCGTCCGTCGTTCAACCGCGACCGTCGTGACGACCGCCCCTCCGGTGGCTTCCGCTCCGGTGGTGGTGACCGTCGTGACGACCGTGGTGGCCGTTCCTTCGAGCGTCGTGACAACGACCGTCCGTCGTTCAACCGCGACCGTCGTGACGACCGCCCCTCGGGCGGCTTCCGCTCCGGCGGCAGCGACCGTCCGTTCAACCGCGACCGTCGTGACGACCGTCCGTCCGGTGGCTTCCGCTCCGGCGGCAGCGACCGTCCCACCGGCCGCCGTGACGACCACCGCGGTGGCACCGGCACGGGTACCGGCACCGGCACCTTCGGCCGCCGCGACGACAAGCCGCGCTGGAAGCGCAACGGCTGAGTCCCGCTGACACACTGAGCGGCCCTCGGGGCCCGTACAACACTTCGGTGGTGTACGGGCCCCGAGGCGTTTCCGGAGGGCACCCGAGGGCATCGCTGGGGGCATGACAAACGACGATGCCGTAGTCGCGGCGCCTCCAGCGGACGCCCCCGCTCCCACGACGGACGAGGAACGGCTGGCCGAACTCGGCTACACCCAGGTCCTCGCCCGCCGGATGTCCGCCTTCTCCAACTACGCGGTCTCGTTCACGATCATCTCGGTGCTCTCCGGCTGTCTGACCCTGTACCTGTTCGGCATGAACACCGGCGGTCCCGCGGTCATCACCTGGGGCTGGGTCGGGGTCGGGCTGATGACACTGTTCGTCGGCCTGGCGATGGCGGAGATCTGTTCGGCGTACCCGACGTCCGCGGGCCTGTACTTCTGGGCCCACCGCCTCGCCCCGCCGCGCTCGGCCGCGGCGTGGGCCTGGTTCGCCGGCTGGTTCAACGTACTCGGACAGGTCGCCGTCACCGCGGGCATCGACTTCGGTGCGGCGTCCTTCCTCGGGGCGTACCTGAACCTCCAGTTCGGCTTCGAGGTCACACCGGCCCGCACGATCCTGCTCTTCGCGGCGATCCTCGTCCTGCACGGACTGCTGAACACCTTCGGCGTCGGCATCGTCGCCGTCCTCAACAACGTCAGCGTGTGGTGGCACGTGGTCGGCGTCGCCGTCATCGTGGGCGCGCTCACCTTCGTGCCGGACTCGCACCGGTCGGCGTCGTACGTCTTCACCGAGTTCGTGAACAACACCGGCTGGGGCAGCGGTTTCTACGTCGTGATGATCGGCCTGCTGATGGCGCAGTACACCTTCACCGGCTACGACGCCTCGGCCCACATGACGGAGGAGACCCACGACGCGGCCGTGGCGGGTCCGCGCGGCATCGTGCAGTCCATCTGGACGTCCTGGATCGCCGGGTTCGTGCTCCTGCTGGGCTTCACCTTCGCCATCCAGTCGTACGACGGCGCCCTGAACTCCCCGACCGGCGCCCCGCCCGCCCAGATCCTCCTGGACGCGCTCGGCGCCACCACGGGCAAGCTCCTGCTGCTCGTCGTGATCGGCGCCCAGCTCTTCTGCGGGATGGCCTCCGTGACCGCGAACAGCCGCATGATCTACGCCTTCTCGCGCGACGGGGCGCTGCCCTTCTCCCGCGTCTGGCACACGGTCAGCCCCCGCACCCGGACGCCTGTCGCGGCGGTCTGGCTGGCCGCGCTCGGTGCGCTGGCGCTCGGTCTCCCGTACCTGATCAACGTCACGGCGTACGCCGCGGTGACCTCCATCGCCGTCATCGGTCTCTACATCGCCTACGTCATCCCCACGCTCCTCAGGCTGCTGCGGGGCGACGACTTCGTCCGGGGTCCGTGGCACCTGGGCCGCTGGTCCCGGCCCATCGGCATCGTCGCGGTGGCCTGGGTCGGGGTGATCACGGTGCTGTTCATGCTGCCGCAGATCGCGCCGGTCACCTGGGAGAGCTTCAACTACGCGCCCCTGGCCGTCCTGGTGGTGCTCGGCTTCGCCGCCGTCTGGTGGCTGGTCTCCGCGCGTCACTGGTTCCTGAAAGCGGCCGGCCCGGCGCCCACGGACACGATCGCGGACGAAACCACGGACTGACCCGCCCCGCTCCGGGCCCGACGGGGCCCGGCACCCGATACCCGATCGGCTGCCGGGCCCGGTGGGGCTATGCTCGTGGGGAGATCGATCAGGGGCCGTTAGCTCAATTGGTCAGAGCAGCGGACTTTTAATCCGTTGGTTGTGGGTTCGAGTCCCACACGGCCTACCTGGTGCGGAGAGGGGAATCCCCCTCTGACGTGCTACTTAGCGCCTCGATCGGCTTCGTCCGGTCGAGGCGCTTCGTCATTGCCGACCTGTTGCGACGACCGGTTGAGTTCAAGCTGGGCTCCGTGGTCGGTGTGCACGATCGATCCGGCGAGGCTGCCGCGGGTGCGGATCGCCGCAGCCAGGGCGTCGGTGACGAGGTCGCGTGCATGTGGTCGGCGATAGCCCAGCCGGCCAGAAGGCGCGAGGCGAGGTCGATGACGGTCGCCGGGTAGCAGAACTTCCCGGCAGCGCATCGGAGTGCCACCAAGGCCGACTCGAACCAGTGCCCACCCAGTCGGGGAGCGGGACAGCCCCGGTGCTCCATCGTGTGGGGTTCGGTCCTTCGACGGGTCATGGTGTTGCGCCGCGGTAGCTCCCCACGATGTCGGTGACGAAAGACCGAGTGTTGTCGGGGCTGAGCGCCCGGTCCTGCAGGTGGGCGTGGATGAGGTCGTAGTGCTCCAGGTCGGATCGTTTCTCCAGGTAGAGGTCGCTGGTCGATCCCTCCAGGTACACCACCTCTGCTTCGAGGTTGTCCGCGAAGCTCAGGATCGAGAACTGGCCTGTGACGCCTGGGAGGGCACCCGCGGCGTACGGGAGGACCTGCACGGTGATGTGCGGTTCGGCGCTCAGTGCGTTCAGGTGCTCCAGTTGCTCGCGCATGAGACCGGGGCTGCCGACGACGCGACGTAGCGTGCTTTCGTCGAGGACGACGCTCAGGCGCAGGGGGGCGGTGGGGTCGTAGATCCGGTGCTGACGGCGCAGTCGTACCTTCAGGCGGTTGGATGCCTGTTCGGCGGTGACCAGAGGGATCGTTTCCTCGATGACTGTCTGGGCGTAGGCGGGGGTCTGCAGCAGGCCGGGGATGACCATGGGTGCGAAGCAGTGGATGGAGCGGGCGTCGGATTCCAGGCCGATGTAGACGCTGCAGGGGGTGTCTCCGTAGGCGTTCCACCAGCCCTGTCGGGCGGATTCTTCCGCCATTCGCATCAGGGAGCCGAGTACCTGCTGGTCGGTCATTCCATAGAGGGCGCACAGGTCACGGACGTCGCGGGGGCTGATGGCGCAGTGGCCGTTTTCCAGGCGGCTGATCTTTGGCTGGGAGATCAGGAGGCGCTGTGCGACCTGCCCGCCTGTCATCCCGCTGTCGATGCGTAGCCGACGGAGTTCGGCGCCCAGACGACGCTTCCTGACGGTGGGGCTCATCTTCGTAACCACGGGTAGTGCATCTCCGGCGTAATGGGCGCAGCTCTGCTCAGCAGGTGACCAGGACTAAGATCTTGTACGCATTGTGCGTCGCTACGCTGAGTTGCTTATGCACCCGCGTGGAAGAATCCACCCGCGTGGCGTAACTGAGTGCCCTCCCGCAGTGCAGGAGGGACATTGCCGGGCGTCTGCTCACCGCTCCAGGGGTCAGCCAGGGGCCAAGGGACAGCCCGGTCAGTGTTCGGTCGGCACCGCGCAGGCCGGTGAGCCCCCGGGCAGCCGGTGACGGTGGGTAGCGATGATGCGGTAGATACCGTGGGCGATCCAGCGGGCCGGTGGCAAGGTGAGCGCCCCGCCGGGCCAGGCCCAGATGCCGCCCGCACGCAGCAGCAGCTTGGCGACGGCCTCCGCGCCGCCGTACACCGTCCCTGTCGGTGAGATGTACAGGAGTTCGTACTGGGCTCTCCTGCGGGTGACACCGAGAGCGTCAAGGTCGGTGCACTGCCAGGGCGTAACGGTGCACTTGGGCCGCAGCCGCCGCATGAGGTAGGTCACCGAGGTGGTGCAGAACGCGCAGTCACCGTCGTAGACCAACACGGAGAATGCGGATCGCTGGGGCATTGGTTCGTCCTGTCTGAGTGCACGTCCTTGTGCGGGGCAGTTGTCCGCTTCTGCAGCTTGACGTCGGAAGTGGTGGTCGGGCGTCGGTCGGTCAGCGCGGGTCCGGGACCAGCTTGTCCTTGTCGGCTGGAGCCGGACGTCCTCCTGCCGAAGTGATCTGCTGCCCCGCGGTGGACAGGCCGCCTCTGAGCTGTGGAGGTACGGACAGGGAGTCCGGCCCCTCGGGAGCGCTGTGCCGTCGCAGGCCGGCTCGCGCAGCCGTGCGCCGGGCGGAGCCGGCCAGGAACAGGTAGAAGCGGTCGGGGAGGAACGCCGCGTCGGCCACGATCATGGCCCCGGAGAACAGGGGGAGTCCCATGAGGACCGCGATGCCGATGTGCATTCCCAGCAGCATGGCGAGGACGGGGTACTTCAGCCTTCCGAAGAGGACGAAGGGGAAGGCGACCTGCAGAAGCACGGTGACGTAGCTGGCCACCGCAATCACGGTCGGGTAGTGGTCCACGAGATGCGAGAGGGCCGGCCAGGGCTGGAAGAGGTCGAGGTTCAGCACGTAGTGGAGGGCGGTGCCCCCGCCCCACGAGGCGCCTTGAACCTTGTACAGGCCGGCTGCTCCGTACAGGAGGCAGACCTGGGCCGCGATGACGAAGAGAGCGCAGTTGTGCACCGCGGTCGTCAGCGTGCCCCGTGCGTCGTTCAGTTGGCGCAGCCAGAAACTCTTCCTCGGTGGCGACGTCGTGCCCGCTCGCGCGATGGCTCGCCGGGTTCTGCGCGCGTCCAGGGACCAGCGCCGGCCGCACGCGGTGAGGACGAGGTAGAGGGCCATCAGCAGGATCAGGTTGTCTCCCCCGTCCGTCATGAAGATCGACCTCGCGTGGAAGGAGACCACCATGACCGCGAACAGGGCGGACATGACGCGGGTTCGCCAGCCCAGCATGAACAGGACGGACGTCACCACGGCCGCCGCGTAGCAGAACTCGAAGTAGGTACGGCTGCCGGACAGCGTCAGGATGCTGTTCCAGCCCGACTGCTCGAAGAGCTGCTGTGCCAGCTCCGGTGTCCAGGGCGAGCCGGGGCCCCAGATCTCGTTTCGGTGGGGGAACTCACGCAGGAGGAAGGCCAGGTACAGCAGTCCGTAACCGATGCGCAGGACCGCCGTCGCGTACAAGGACACCGGCCGGCCGGTCACCAGCGTCCAGAGAGCGACGGCCCGCTGGCTCAGCCATCGGATGACCACTCTGTCCGTGGTGTCCCGTTCGGCCGCCCGGTCCGGGCTCACGGCCGAGGGCGAGTATGGGGGGAGCTGCTCAGTTCCCATGACGGGTCACCTTCCACCAGGGCAGAAGCCGGTTCTCGACCGGGACGGGCGGACGCTTGGAAGCCGCTGTCCCAGGGGCTGCGATCGGTAGCGTCAGGACACGAAGCTGGATGAACTCGAAGGGGCCGCTGTCGTGGTCCGCGAAACGGTCAGCCGCGATGTTGCGCAGGTACTGCTGCAACATCACGGCCCGTTCCGAGTTCGCCTCGTCGTCACCGCCGTGCAGTTCGACGTAGGTCGTCCACGCGCGGCGCAGCAGGTTCTGCGCTGTGTGGCTCGGGAATACGTTGTGCTCGACTGCCGAGGAATCCACAGCGGCCAGGTCGAACCAGCCGCTCACCCGGACCGATCCATCCGGCGCGGTGTGCGACGTCCTCGCCAGGATCTGGCGGTTGACGGAGTCGGGATCCGGGGCGAACAGCCGCCAGTTCTGCTCGAACATGGGATACACCCACGCGTTCACCTGCGGGCTGTACCGCTTCGAAACAGGATTCTCGGGTGCCACATGGAGAAAGACCATGGCGACGTGAGTCAGCTGTCACCAGACACAGGAGCACCACGGTGAACAAACCCTTGTGCAGGGCACGGGCCGCTCTCGCCCGGTTCGGCGACACAGCCTCACCCTCACTGGCGGCGCCGGGTGGACCGGACTCGGACTGTTGCACTTCTTCCGTGTCCACTGCTTGCATTCCGCCTGACACCGCCCACCCAGCTCTTCTCATGCCAACTCTCGCCATTAAGACCGTTGTTGCGAAGACCACTGACGGCATGCGGCAGATGGAGGAATCTGCCGCATGCCGTCGAGCTGTCATCCAGTCATCCGATACCTGCGGTCAGTCCGGGACCAGGCCCCCGTGACCCTCGGAACCGCCCGGTCAGGTCCGAGACCTAGCCCGCATGACCCTCAGGGCCACCCTGCTCATCGGGCTTGTCCCCGTAGCCGTGGTGCTCGCCGTGCTTGTCGTCGCCTCCGTGCCCGGGCTTGCCCTCGGGGCCGTGGTCCGGTCCACCCTCGTGGCCCTTGTCCGGTCCACCCTCGTGGCCGTGACCCGGACCGCCGTGACCCGGGCCGCCGTTGCCCGGACCGCCCTGGTCAGGACCGCCGTGGCCGGGGCCCCCGGGCCCACCACCGTGACCGCCGGTGTCGTTCCCCGCGGTGTTGTTCCCGGTCGTGTTGCCCATGGTGTTACCGCCGGTCGTGTTGCCCGCGGTGTTGCCCTTGGTCGTGTTGCCCGCGATGTTCCCCGAGGTGTTGCCGGAGATGTTCCCGGACGTACCGCCGCTCACCTGGCCGACGACCAAGCCGCCGCTCGAGACGCCGCCGAGGACACCGCCGACCACGCCCGTCGTCGCACCGCCGGTCGTCACGCCACCCAGCACACCACCCAGCACACCGGTCGTGGTGCCGGTCGTCGTTCCGGTGGTGGTCCCGGTCGTGGTTCCGGTGGTGGTCCCGGTCGTCGTTCCGCCCGTGGTCGTGGTCGAGCACGTTCCGGGGAAGATCCGGTTGTTGTCGAGCGTCACCGCACCGTTGCGAGCCAGCGCACGGCCCTGGATGTTCGTCCCCGTGGTCACGCTGATCGAGGTCAGAGCCATGATCGTGCCGACGAACGTGGAGGTGGTGCCCAGCGTGGCCGAACTACCGATCTGCCAGTACACATTGCAGGCAGACGCGCCGTTCGTCAGAAGCACCCGGCTGGACGACGCCGTGGTCAGAGCCTCAGGAATCTGGAACACCCAGACCGCGTTCGGGTTCCCCCCCGGCATCCAGAATCAGGTCACCGGTGAGCCCCACACCCGACGAAGCGGTGTACACACCCGGAAGCAGCGTGTCGCCGTTCCCGATACCCGCCGCAAGCGCGAAATCTGTGGCCTGGCCCGCCGCGTTGTTGTAAGCCACGACCAAATCACTCTTGGCCTGCAGCGCCGCAGCGTCCGCGGAATGCACCGCACCGAGCACCTGCCCGGGCGGGAACCCGGAAATAGCCGTCCCCGGGCTCACCCCGAGATCCTGACTGATGACCGACGGCCCCGTGTTCGTGATCTCCTCACCCGCGAGAACGGAGTACGAGGCAGCCGTGCCCAACGGTACGGGAGTTGCGATGGCCAGCGCCTGCGTCGGCGTCACGGCAACCATGACACCAGCAACGGTCGCGGCGAGCCCCGAGGCAAGCCAGCCGGACAAAGCACGGCGGGAACCCAGTTTAGGGATCTTCAACTTCATCGAGAGGCCATTTCCTGTCGGAGAGTCGTGGTTCACGGCACACCTGGCCCAGACGAACAGCCCGGTCACCGTCACGTTGCCGCCGAATATTACGCAATAATTTTCCGCGCTCCGGAAACAAGGCCAGCGAATGCCGCGCCAATAAGGCGAAAATGGCAATTAAGCGCTGTTGATCGTCATTCTATTCACTCCGGTGCGCAATTTTCCTTAACTCGCATGGCGCAACGTCTGAGGCGCGACTGCCAGGGAATGCCATTCGGGAGTCATCGTGCCGCCGTCCAGGTGAGATCAGCGAACCGCTGCCACGTGGGCGCGGCACGCCTACGACCTCATCTCCCGCACACACTCACCACATGTCCCAGTTCGCAGCGATAACGGCGGCAGGGAACCTGTGGGACATCGTCAGCATCGGCTCGGGCGCCGGATTCAGGGACGCTTCGAAGCAGGTCGGGAACGGCGCTGCCGAAGCCGGCCTGTGCGGCCTGGCGCGGCCCCTCGCTGCCGAGCACGCGGACAACGGCATCCAGACGGACGGCGTCGTCGCCGGTGGGGCTATCGGCACTGCGGTCAACGTTGGCCCCTCCGACGAGTGGGTACGTCCTCGGGCGTCCCCGCACCCCGGGCGAACATGTGGAAAGCGTGTGAGGTCGTGATGCCTTCGTCGAGCTCGGATGCGTGAGCGATGCGTGAGCGGACGGGCTGGCACGGCGCGGTCAGATCTGGACCGGACATCAACGGCGGGTCTCTGACCAGGAATTTCTGGACCAGTGGCGTGTCCGATCGAAGCTCCGGCAGTACCCTGCCGGGACTTTGATCCTTTGGCCGTGGGTTCGAGTCCCACACGGCCTACGAAAGGACCCCGGCCCGCACCGTGTGCGGGCCGGGGTCCTCACTTTTGCGGCTCCCCACTCATGCCCCGCCCCGCCGCCCGGACCGGGTGCGGAGCATGCGGGCCAGGAGTGCGAGCGCGGAGAGCCCGAAGAGTACGCCGCTGACCAGCAGCCAGCGGCCGAGGAAGACGTCGTCGGGGAGCGTGGTGTAGGCGGTGAAGCGGCCGCCCCGCTCCAGGATGAGCGGGAAGTAGGTCAGGAACAGCAGCCCGGACAGGAAGAACGGCACCCGGACGTAGTTGGTCCAGCCCGGCGGCCGGCCGGGGTCCCCGCCTGCCGGGCGGGGCTCCCGGCGGCTGCCGAGCAGGATCTGGGCGGCCCGGTCGGTGATCGTGTACAGCGGGAGCAGGACCAGGTCGTGGAGCAGGGCCGCCCCGACGAACCAGACGACGACCGTCCAGGGCTCCTGCCCGTCCAGGAGCCGGATGCCGGCGTACCCGGCCAGGGCGAACGAGGCCAGGACGAGCAGCAGGTGCAGGGGTGAGGCTCCGTAGCGGGCCGCGAACGCCTTCATGCGGGGTCTCCGAACGTGAGCGTGGTGACCCACTTGGTGTTGTGCACGCCCGGGTTGGCGGGGACGATGACCCGCGCCGGATAGCCGTGGTCGGGGGAGAGGTCGGCGCCGTTGACCCTCAGCGCGAGCAGCGAGCGGGCGTCGCGGACCTGGTTGTCGCGCAGCGTGGTGGAGCGGAAGGAGCCGCTGCGCTGTGCGGACTGGACGAACAGCCCCGGAGCCTCGTCCCGGAAGCCGACCAGGGCGGCCAGGTCCCGCAGGCGTACGCCGCTCCACTGCTGGTCCTCGGTGGACCAGCCCTCCACGCAGGCGATGGGGAGCGCCGCTCCGTGCTGGGGCAGTGCCAGCACCTGGGCGCGGGTGAGGATCCGCTCCTGTCCCTGTCCGCGGACGACCAGTCGCCAGGTGGGCCCCACGTCCTGGGCGCGGATGCCCACTCCTGCCGCGGTCTTGTTGACCTGGAAGCCGTTCGGGCCGGGGCCCGGGTCCTGGCCGCGGGGTGCGAGGAGCGCGGTGGCGCGCCAGGAGCCGCCGATGCTCTGGCCCGCCGTCATCGCGAGCAGGACCAGCGAGCCCGCACCCACCATGCCGAGAGCGCCCCGCCGGGAGATCGTGGGCGCGGCGGGCTCCGGGGTCGCGAGGTGGGTCGGGTCGGGTGTGCGGGCGGTGGAGCCGCCGGCGGGCTCTCCGGACGGCCTGCGCAGCTCCTTGCGGAGGCCGCCGTCGCGGAGCGTGCGGAGCATGAAGGGGATGCGGAGAACCACATGGACGACGAAGGCTCCGATGAAGACCCACGCCCCGTAGAAGTGCAGGGTGTAGAAGGAGCCGGGGAAGAGGTAGTCGAGCTGGATGTTGAGCAGGCCGGTCGCGAACTCGAACAGCACGCCGCCCACCAGCAGGAGCAGGGAGAGGCGTTCGAGGGCGTGGCCGACCGACTTCACCGGCGGCCAGGTGAAGAGGCGCGGGATGACCGACCACAGCTTGGCGAGCAGCACCGGGATCAGCACGATGCCGAGCGTGACGTGCACGCCCTGGGTCAGCCGGTACAGCCAGTGCGGATCGGTCGGCCAGGAGAACAGGTAGAAGCCCAGCCATCCCCGGTCCGGCGTCTTGTCGTTGCCCCCGAGGTCCGGGTTGTACGCGGCGTAGGAGAGCAGCCCCGTCACGAACATCAGCGGGATGCCGACCAGCAGGAGAGCCCCGAACACCGAGGTCAGCCAGGGGCCCCGCAGCGGGCTGCGCCAGAACCCGGGGCGGGTCGGGCCGACCGGGGGGCCGTCGCGCAGCAGGCCGGCGACACCGGGCCGGGGTGCCTCGTGCCGGCGGAGGGTCGAGCCCGCCTGTCGGGCCGCCGGGGCGGCGGGGCCTTCGCCGGCTCCCTCGGGGCCTCGGCCGTGTTCCTCGTTCATCGATCGCCTCGCCCTGTGGCAGAAGAGTGGAGATCAACAGGAACACGGATTTTTCGGCCCGGCGGAGACGGGGCGCGTGTCCTCGGGGACCGTCACCCGGCAGGCGTGGTCGTACGGCCGCCTGCCTCGTGCGCGGGGGAAAGGGGGGCGAGGGCCGAGGGGAGGGGAGGGGAGGGGTGTGCGGTCCCGCTGCCGGCTCCGGACCGGATCCTGCCAGGCTGCCGACCCGGTCCGAAGCGGCGGGAACAGGGCACCGTCATGCGCCCTCTTCCACAGGTCCTTCGGAGCGGCGGACTCCCCGGATGGGTCCGGAAGGGGATACGGGTGGTCGCTTCACCCCGTCAGGTGAAGCGACCACCCGTGGCACCTGACGCCGGCGCGCGCCCGGGCGTCACCCGGGGCCGTCGCCGTCAGGTACTGCTGCCGGTCAGGCTCGCGTGGACGACCACGTTGTCGGCGTAGTGGCTGTCCGCCTCCGCGGTCGTCGCCGCAGGTGATCAGACGGCGTCCCGCGTGGTCGAGGTTGCGGTGGACCTCGACCGTGGGGAACGCGTCCTCGGGATGGACCGCGGCCCGCTCGACGGTGAACTCAGCCGTGCTGCGGTCCGCGCGCCGTCCGGCGACGCGGGCGCCGGGGTCGAGTCCGGTGAGCTCGAAGAACTCGGCCTCCGCGCCGTTCCAGGTGACGTGGCAGGCGATCACGGCAGGCCCGACCGCTCCGGGCGTGGGCCGGGCCGGTACCAGGCGGCGTGGTCCGGATCCTTCGGGCTGTCCATCGCCCGGCCCTTGCCGAGCCCAGCCGTTCCTTCTCCGGTGGCGTGGACGGCGCCCCTCCACGTGAGGGTGCCCCTGCGGTGGCCGCAGGGTCCTTGAGGGCGGCCGGGGGAGGGGTGGGCTGCTGCCGACTGGTTCCCAGAGCCGGCAGCAGCCCACCGGTCAGGAGGGCCCCGAAGGTGGCGCCGAACGCCGGAAGTCGTGGCCCGCGTTCGGTCGCTGTTGCCGTTGATTCGGAGCCGCGCGCCGCGCGGATTGGCCCAGACGCGACAATGTTGCGCCTGCCGTGTCTCCGTGGGGCGCCTCGGTGAGGGGGCGGCCCCTGGGGTGCGTCCGGGCTCAGGGCCGTGGCCAGGGGCGGCCGCCGAGGCGTTCGATGTCGGTGTTGAAGCGCCGGAGGTAGCCGGCGAAGGCGGAGATGTCCTCGTCGGGCCAGTCGGCCATGACCCGCTTCAGGGAGCTGACCATGCCCTCGCGCTCCGCGTCGAGGGTCCTGGCTCCCTCCTCGGTGATGCGGAACTTGCGGGCCATCCCCCCGTCCGGGTCGGGGATGCGCTCCACGAATCCGGCGCGCATGGCCGCGGCGGTCTGCCGGTTCAGGGTCGACACGTCGAGGTCGAAGGCCTCGCTGAGCTCGCCGACGGACATGGGGCCCTGGACGCGGATGCGGCTGAGCAGGACGTACGCACTGCGCTCCAGGAGGCCGTCCTTGCGGCGCCCCTTTCTGTGGGTCAGCAGCCCGTGACGGCTGAGGAGCATCTGCTCGTACTCGACCTCTTGCGTTGCCCTGTCCATGCTCGGGCACCTCCTGCTTCCTGCCGGGCGAGGCCGGTGTGTCGTCGTGCCTGCTGACGCCATCGTATGTTTGCGAGGAAGTGCATAGGCCACATCGTGTGCATGATGCAATAGGCATGTACGATGCACGTCTGCCGTCGACAGATAGCCGAGGAAGCCACGATATGGACGCCCTCCAGCCCACAGCCCGCACGGGCGGTGTGATCACGACACTGGCACTCGCCGGCACCGTCGCAGCGATCATGCAGACCCTGGTGACCCCGCTCATCGCCGAGCTGCCGCGGATCCTGGACACCTCGTCGTCCAATGCGGCCTGGGTGGTCACCGTCACCCTCCTGGTCGCGGGCGTGTGCGTGCCCGTCACCGGCCGGCTCGGCGACCTCCTCGGCAAGCGCCGGATGCTGCTGGCCTGCTCGATCCCGCTGATCGTCGGCTCCGTGGTGTGCGCGCTCGCCTCCTCCGTGGTCCCGATGATCGTCGGGCGCGGACTCCAGGGCATGGGCATGGGCATGGTGCCGCTCGGCATCGCGCTGCTCCGCGACGTCGTGCCCGCCGAGAAGCTCAGCGGTTCGATCGCCCTCGTCAGCGCCTCCATGGGCATCGGCGGCGCGCTCGGTCTGCCGATCTCCGCCGCCGTCGCCGAATACGTCAGCTGGCGCGCGCTGTTCTGGGGTTCCGCGGTGCTCGCGCTGATGATCGCCGTGCTCGTCCGGTCCTTCGTCCCGGATGTCCCGGCCGGCGCCAAGGGGCAGCGCTTCGACGCTCCCGGCGCGATCGGGCTGGCGATCGGCCTGGTCTCGCTCCTGCTGGCGATCTCCAAGGGGGCCGACTGGGGCTGGGGTTCGGGCACCACGCTCAGCCTGTTCGTCGTGGCGGTCGTGGCGCTCGGCGCCTGGGGGTTCTACGAACTGCGCACCCGTGACCCGCTCGTGGACCTGCGCACCACCGCCCGCCCGCGCGTGCTGCTGACCAACGTCTCGTCGATCCTGGTCGGCGTCGGCATGTACTCCTTCATGCTGATCGCGCCGCAGCTGCTGCAGTTCCCCGAGGCCACGGGGTACGGCCTCGGGCAGTCGATGCTGGCCGCGGGCCTGTGGATGGCCCCCGGCGGTGTGATGATGATGATCGTCTCCCCGCTCGGCGGGAAGCTGATCAACGCACGCGGCCCCAAGATCGCACTCGTCCTCGGGGCGCTCGTGATCTCCGCGGGCTACGGCCTCTCCCTGTTCCTCATGGGCTCCGCCTGGGGCCTGATGATCGTCGGCATCGTCATCAACAGCGGTGTGGGTCTCGCCTACGGTGCGATGCCCGCCCTGATCATGAGCTCGGTCCCGCTCTCGGAGACCGCCGCGGCGAACGGCTTCAACACCCTGATGCGCTCGCTGGGTACGACCATCGGGTCGGCGGTCATCGGTGTGGTGCTGGCGCAGATGACCATCGACCTCGGTGGCTTCTCGCTCGCCTCCGAGGACGGATTCCGGGTCGGCCTGACCATCGGCTGTGCGGTGGCGCTCGTCGCCGCCGCGGTGGCCGCGTTCATCCCGGGCCTCGTTCGTCCGGGGGCGGACGGCGACAAGTCCGGTCCCGCACCGGCCGACAAGGTCGCGGTGGAAGCCTGACCGAGACCCCCTGGAGCGCCCCGACCGGTTACGCCGGCCGGGGCGCTTGTGCCCCAGGGCCCCGTCCCGCACGGCTTCACGCTGCGACGCCCTGGCGTCCGGAGCCCCGCCGTGCACTCGGAGAAGAGAGCCCGCCATCGCCATGCTCAACCACAACCTGGGCTCCTACCGGGACCACGTCAGCTCGCTCGGTGGCGACAAGTTCCGCGGGATCCCGCAGCCCGAACTGGCGGACGGCACCCGGGTGATGGTCTCCAACCCGGCCTCGGGCCTCGGTCTGCTCAGTCGTCCGAGCACAAGGCGGCGGCCTGGAAGTTCATCGGGTTCGCCGCCTCCCATGCCTCGAACTCCAAGTTCAGCGGACCCGCCACGATCCGGAACGAGAGCCCCTGAGGGCTTGCAGGGAAGCAACACCTTGATTCCCTGCAAGCCCTCAGTCCAGGCCCTCCTCCCGCAGCTCGTACATCAGGAGGAACGTCCGGTAGGTCTCCGGGGGCACGTCCTGGCAGATGTCCGGCCGGCTGGTCCACGTCGACGTGTTGTCGAGGGCCCGCCGGCAGGCCGCCTCGGTCTCGGCCTCGGACGGGATGTTCGAGGCGAAAGCGGCGATCAGCAGGACCACTGCGAGGACGATCACGCCGAGAGGGATGCGCATGGTCTCCCAACGACCGTGCGCCCGGGGCGGTCACTCGGATCCGGCAACCGGCGCCCGGACGGTCACTCGGGTCCGGTCACCGGCGCGCCCGGGGTGGTCGCCCGGATCCGGTCGCCTCCGTCGCCGTCGCCCGTCATTCGGGTTCGTCGGCGAGCGGGGGCAGGTCGGGCTCGATGAACAGGCCCGCGTACTGGGGTGTGGGCAGCGGGGCCGCGGTGCCTGTGTCTGCGGCCGTCGCGGCGGCCGTGCTGTCGGAGCGCCGCTGGGTCGTGCGAGCAGGCATGTCGGTCATCTCAGGTGTCCTGTACGTAGGTGTGCGGTGAGAGCCCCGTGACCGAGCCGCTGCGGTGAGAAATGCCGGACTGGTCCCGACCGGTAGGGCTGTGAGATGCCTCCACCGGTGCCGCGCCGCTCCGGGGGCGTCCGGATCATCGTGCGGTGCATGCAGACTGTAACCCTCCCAGCACGGCTTTCCCCCGGTATTGCGGGTCCGGCGTGACGGTCAGTGCGGCGCCGCGGGCTCGATGTTCTGGTTTGCGTGGAAGAGGTTGTGCGGATCGTAGGCACGCTTGACCTCGGCGAGCCGGTCGTAGTGACCGCGGTAGGTGCCCCTGACCCGGTCCTGGGACTCACCGGCGCCGAGGAAGTTCACGTAGGCGCCGCCCATGGAGTACGGGTGCAGGGCCTCCCAGTAGCCGACGGCCCACTCCCGCAGCGCCGCCGCGTTGGCGGGGTCGGGGTCGACGCCGCCGATCACACCGGACCAGACGGCGTCGCGGTACGCCCAGGCGGTGTCGTCGGGGCCGACACGGCCCGCGACCCCGTCGACCGGGTAGAGGTGCATGGTCGACAGGTCCGTGGGGCGGTTCTCCGCGAAGGCCGCGTGCACGTCGACGGCGTCATCGGTGATCCGGTCGAAGAAGTCCCCGCGCCAGTACCACTGGAGACCGGCCGGGATCAGCCCGTCGAACATCGCCTGCAGGACGGGGTAGGGCATCTCCGCGGTGAAGTGGAAGGCGGGCGGCCCCGGTTCGTTCACCACGGCGAGGGTCTCCTCCAGGGCGGCCGGTGCCGCGGTCGAGGACCAGACGACCCCGCACATCTTCTGCCCGTGGATCTCCTCGGGGAAGGGCGGGGCGGGCGGGACGGACAGCGAGGCGAAGAAGCCGTAGAGGTCGTCGGGTGCCTGCGGCAGGAAGTCGCGGTACCAGCGCAGCACGTCGGGGAAGAGCTCCATCGGCCACACGGTGACGCCCGCACCCACCGTGTCCACGGGGTGCAGTTCGAAGTCGAAGGACGTGACGATGCCGAAGTTCCCGCCGCCGCCGCGCAGCGCCCAGAAGAGGTCGGGGTTCTCGCTCGGGTTCGTGGCGACGAAGCTGCCGTCGGCCAGGACCACGTCGGCGGAGACCAGATTGTCCACCGTGAGGCCGTACCTGCGGGTGAGGTATCCGTGGCCGCCGCCGAGCGTGAGCCCGCCGATGCCCGTCGTGGACATGATTCCCGCAGGGGTGGCGAGTCCGAACGCGTGGGTGGCGTGGTCGAAGTCGCCCAGCGTCGCCCCGCCGTCGGCCTGTGCGGTCTGGATCGCCGGGTCGACCCGGACGCCGCGCATGGGCGAGAGGTCGATCGTGACGGCGTCATCGGCGAGGCAGAGGCCGGGGCCGCTGTGTCCGCCGCCCCGGACCGCCAGGTCCAGGCCGTTCTCGCGGACGAAGTCGACGGCCGCGATGACGTCCGCCGTGTCGTGGCACCGGACCACGGCGGCGGGCTTCTTGTCGATCATGGCGTTGTAGACCGTACGGGCCTGCCCGTACTCGGGGTCGTCCGGGCCGATGACGGGGCCGCGCAAGGCGGTTCGCATCGCCTCGAGAAGGGTGCCGTCCATGGTCGTCTCCTAGCGTCTGTGCGCCCGGCCTCCCCTGGCTCCATCACATCGGGTGAGGCTGTTGGGCCGACGCCGGCACCTGGGGATGCCGCGCAGACGGGACCGAACACCGGAAAGCTTGCCCCTCCAGCGTCCCGCCGCTCCGGTTACCGCGCAATCGCGGGGGTGGCGTGCCCCGCACCCGGCGGTTCCGGGCCGGGGCACGGCGCCGGGTCAGCCCTGCCGCACGGCGGATGCGTCGTCCTCCGCGGTCGCGGGAACGACTCCCGCCGGGTTCCTGCGCAGATGCACCATGAGTCCGATGAAGCCGGCGGCGAAGCCGCTGAACAGGCCTGATATCCCGTGGTTGAGCGCGTTGACCGAGGCGCTGTCGGGCACACCGACGACCAGGTAGTTGACGGCGGCGCTGATCACCGAGCCGAAGACGGCGCCGATCGCTCCACTGACGAGGGAGACGCGCAGAGGCGACGGCGCGGCCGGGATCGTGGCAGGTCTGTGCGGTGTGGACATGGTGGGAGGCCCTCCAGACAGGCGGAAAACAGGATCGGGGGGTGCGGCAGCACCCTTGCGTACGTCACTGTGCCCGGTAACTGCCGTGCACGTAGGCGGTGTTCAGGTATTGCGGTGGGAGTGAGGGAGGGGCCGGTGGGACGGCGGACGCGAAAAGTGGTCGGAGCACCCTCCCGGATGGCGTAGAGTTGCAATCACAACGACGCGGGGTGGAGCAGCTCGGTAGCTCGCTGGGCTCATAACCCAGAGGTCGCAGGTTCAAATCCTGTCCCCGCTACTGAAAGACAGAGGCCCGGATCCTTCCAAGGATCCGGGCCTCTGTCGTATGCCGTCACCCGGGTCGCCGGTCCGGGCTTGACCTTGACGTAACGGAAAGATCTAGCGTCTTCGGCATGGAGTGGTCCATCCAGGAAATCGCCAGGCGCGCAGGCACCACGAGCCGGACGCTCCGGCACTACGGAGACGTCGGTCTCCTGACGCCGAGCCGCACGGGAGCCAACGGCTACCGCTATTACGACCAGGAGGCACTGGTCCGGCTCCAGCGCATCCTGCTCCTGCGGGAGCTGGGTCTCCCGCTGCCCGCCATCAAGGACGTGCTGGAGGGGCAGCGGGACACCTCCGCCGCGCTCCGCACCCATCTGCGCCTGCTGGAGCAGGAGCGGGAGCGCATCGGGCGGCAGATCGCCTCGGTGCGGACCACTCTCCACAGGACCGAGCAAGGGGAGGAACTCATGGCCGAGGAAGTGCTCGACGGCTTCGATCACACGCGGTACGAGCAGGAGGTCACCGAGCGCTGGGGCCGGGAGGCGTACGAGCGGAGCAGCCGGTGGTGGAGCGGGCTGGGCGAGGACCGGCGTGCCCGCTTCCAGGGCGTGCACGAGGCCGTCGCCCGGGACTACGGGGAGGCCAGGGCCGCGGGCCTGGAGCCGGGCAGCGAGCAGGTGCAGGACATCGCCCGCCGGCACTGCGCCTGGCTGTCGGTGACCACGGAGATCACGCGCGCCCATGTGACCGGACTCGGGGAGATGTACGTCGCCGATCCCCGCTTCGGGAGGAACTACGATCGCTACGGAGACGGAACTGCCGTCTTCGTACGGGATGCACTGACGATCTACGCGCAGCGCCGGCTCTCCGACTGACCTGCGGAGGACGGGGCTACGGCGTTCCTCCCTTCGGCCGATGACGAGCCGCCGCTCGGCGTGGCTCCGGACGGCCCGGGCGGGGCGCGGTACCGTCCGCAGCCGTGGGTGGACCGGGCGGGAGTGCACACGTGGGGAAGCGGGCCGGAAGGCGACGGGACGTTGCCGGGACATCCCGTTCCCGGCGGTTCGTGCGTGTGCTGCCCGCCCTGATGATCTGCGCGGGGGTGGCCGTCGACCTCTCCACCCCGTCCGAGGTCAGCGCCGTTCCGCTCTTCGCCGCGGCCTCGCTGATCGCCGCCCCGTTCTTCTCGTCGGCCGGCACCGTCCGCATCGGGGCCGCCACGCTCCTCGTCGTGCTCGCCATCCGGGTCTCGGACGGCGCGCTCCTCAAGGCCGTGCCGATCACCGACCTGGTCACGCTGCTCACCGTCGTCGCGCTGTCCCTCGTCATCAACCGGGTCGTGCGGCGCGGCAACGAGCAGCTGGCCTCGGCCAGGGTCATCGCGGAGACCGCGATGCGCGCGGTGCTCCCGGTGCCGGAGCCGCGGATCGGCGGGCTGCAGATCGCGGCACGGTACGAGGCCGCCCAGGCCGACGAGTTCGTCGGCGGGGACCTCTTCGCCGTCGCGGACACGCCCTACGGGGTGAGGCTGGTGCTGGGGGACGTACGGGGCAAGGGTCTGGACGCGGTGTCGGCGGTGGCCGTCGTGATCGGGGCGTTCCGGGAGGCCGCCGAGCAGGAGCTGTCGCTGGAGGGCGTGGTGCAGCGGCTGGAGCGTGCGCTGGCCCGTGAGAGCTCACGGCGGGGCGGACTCGACTCCATGGAGGGGTTCGTCACCGCCGTCCTCGCGGAGATCCCCGCCGGTTCGGACACGCTCCGGATCATCAACCGCGGCCATCCGGAGCCGATCGTCCTGCACGCGGACGGGGCGCTCGACGTGCTGGCACCCACCGAGCCCGCCCTGCCGCTCGGGATGGGGCTGGACGTGTGGCCGGACCGGCCGGACGAGTGGGCCCTGCCCGCGGGGTCGACCTTCCTGGCGTTCACCGACGGCCTCTCCGAGGCGCGGGACGCGAAGGGCGTCTTCTACGACCCGGCGGCCAGGCTGCGCGGCCGGCTCTTCCCGGGGCCCGAGGAACTGCTCTCCGCGCTCACCGACGACGTGCGTCTGCACACCGGCGGCCGGTCGACGGACGACCTGGCGCTCCTCGCGGTCGGCCGCCCTTCGCGGGGGCAGCAGGAGCGTCGGACGACGGTGAAGATCGTGGGGCGGGACAGTGAATGACCGTCGCGACGGTCGGTAGTCGAAGGGCCTCGCTCCGCATAACATGTGACGTACCGTCAGAAACTGCTGGCCTGATGAGGGGTGTTCAACTCGCCCGTTTGCGCCCGGTTGACACCTGAAAGTCCAGGCCGGAGTCATGAACGATCTGTCGGAACAGCTTGGAATCGGACCCGGGTGTCTATTAACGTTCGATAACGCAGCGCGGTTGTACCTGTCGTCGCAAGAGACGGCACCGTGTGCAGCGCCGAATTCCGCAAGGGAACCGGGGAACCACCTACATGGGGTGAATCGGGCACCTGTGTCTCGTGAGAGACGAAGGGGCCCGTAGGAGACCTTCCTGCTCCGAACCCGTCAGCTAACCCGGTAGGCGAGAAGGAAGGAAAGGAGTGCGCCCACGTGGCGTCCAATCAGCCTGCCCCCGAGGCCCCGTCATTCTCTCGGACCGGAAGCCTCGGAGATGAGGACAGGACGTGGGAGGAATGGAACCCCACCGAGGAGTCCATCCGTCCCGTACGCGGCCGGCATCGCGTAGCCAAGCAGCGCGGTCTCGCCCGTAGCTCCACCGTCCTCGGCGTCGGCGTCATCGCGGCCGTCGGCGCGGGTGGCATGGCCACGGCGCAGAGCAAGCCGCCTGTATCCATCTCTCTTCCCGATTCCATCGCGGACAACCTTCCCGACACCAAGTCCCTTCCCGGCGTCGGCGCCTTCATGTCCGGCGACTCCGACGCGGACCACGAGACGGTGGCCGCGTCCTCGCCTCTCACCACGGCGGGCATCACCACCGCCGAGGCCGAGCAGGGCGCCACCGACGCGGGCGAGGCGCTGCGCGCACGCATCCTCCAGCAGGCCGAGCAGCAGCAGGCCGGAGCCGACGCCGAGGCCAAGGCGGCCGAGGAGAAGGCGGCGGCCGACGCGGCCGCGGCCCAGGCCGCGAAGCAGCAGAGCGCCGCCGAGGCCGAGGCCGCCGCGGAGAAGAAGGCGGCGGAGGAAGCGGCGAAGAAGAAGGCGGAGGCCGAGCGCCTCGCCAAGCTCGCCGCCAGCTACGCCGTTCCGACCTCCTCGTACACGATCACCTCGACCTTCGGGCAGTCCGGTTCCATGTGGTCCTCCGGCCACCACACCGGGCTGGACTTCGCGGCTCCGACCGGCACGCCGGTCAAGGCCGTGCACAGCGGCACGGTGAAGTCGGCGGGCTGGTCCGGCTCGTACGGCTACCGCACGGTCCTCGAACTCGACGACGGCACGGAGGTCTGGTACTGCCACCAGTCCTCGATGGACGTCACCGCCGGACAGAAGGTCACCACCGGCGAGACCATCGGCCGCGTCGGCGCCACCGGCAACGTGACCGGCCCCCACCTCCACCTGGAGATCCACACCGCGGACGGCTCGGGTGTCGACCCGATGAGCTGGCTCCGCGGCAAGGGCCTCACGATCTGAGCCCCTGCGCCGGCAACCGGCGCACCGCAACCCCGGTGGCCCTGACGCACAACCCCCCGACGCCAGGGCCGCCGGTCTGTCCGGAGCCGTGGGCACTCGGCGGCTCCCCGGATCAGGAGCGTACGGA
This sequence comes from Streptomyces sp. SM10, assembly GCF_002910915.1. GTDB lineage: Bacteria > Actinomycetota > Actinomycetes > Streptomycetales > Streptomycetaceae > Streptomyces. The sequence goes on from NZ_NEUF01000045.1 coordinate 22,792, forward strand.
CGGCCGGCGAACGCCCGGACGGCCGGCTAAACGGAATAGCCGCCTCAGCCCCCCGGTTGATCACGGTATGACTTCTCTGCGCCCGCTCGGCTCCTCGAGCCTCCAGGTCTTCCCCCTCGCCCTCGGCGGCAACGTCTTCGGCTGGACGGCGGACGAGGACCGGACCTTCGCCGTCCTCGACGCGTACGTGGCGGCCGGCGGCAACTTCGTCGACACCGCCGACTCCTACTCCGCCTGGATCCCGGGCAACGAGGGCGGCGAGTCGGAGACCCTCATCGGCCGGTGGCTGGCGGCCCGGTCCCGGCGCGACGACGTCGTCATCGCCACCAAGGTCGGCGCCCACCCGGAGTACAAGGGGCTCGCGCCCACCACGATCAAGGCGGCGGCCGAGGCATCGCTGCGCAGGCTCGGCACCGACCACATCGACCTCTACTACACGCACTTCGACGACGAGACCGTCCCCGTCGAGGAGATCATCACCGCCCTCGACCAGCTGGTGAAGGCCGGTACGGTGCGGGAGATCGCCGCCTCCAACATCAGCCCCGAGCGGCTCAGGGCGTCCCTGGACTTCTCCGAGCGCGAGGGCATGGCCCGCTACGTGGCCCTGCAGCCGCACTACAACCTCGTCTCCCGCTCCACCTACGAAGGCGCGCTCCAGGACACCGCGGACCGCGCCGGGCTCGCCGCCGTCCCGTACTTCGCGCTCGCCTCGGGATTCCTCACCGGCAAGTACCGCCCCGGAGCCGCCGTCGAGAGCGCGCGGGCCGAAGGCGCGGGCAAGCACCTGGAGACCGAGCGCGGACGCAAGGTGCTCGCGGCGCTCGACGGGATCGCCCAGGAGCACGACGCGGAGGTCGCCACGGTCGCCCTGGCCTGGCTGGCCTCCCGGCCGACCGTCGCCGCACCGATCGCCTCGGCCCGTACGGTCGAACAGCTGCCCGCGCTCATGGCGGTGGCCGGTCTCCGGCTGTCCGAGGCGCAGCTCGCGGAGCTGACCGAGGCGTCCGCCTGAGCCCTTGCCTCCCCGGCATGATCCACGCTGAACCGGACGGAGGACCTCAGCGGTCCTCCAGGTACGGGTTGTAGCCGCCGTAGTGCCGGTGCGGCGCGGGGAGGTGCTGCGGCGGCCCGCTGCCGTAGGGGACCTGACGGGGGAACGGAGGCGCCACGGGGGGCTGGTGGGCCCGCCGGAGCCGGCCTGTCGCGTGGGCCGCGTACGTCAGGGCCGGGCCCGCGAACTCCCGGCGATGCCAGAGGTGGTGCAGCAACTCCTGCTCGCGGAGGGCGAAGTCCGGGCCGGCTCCGTCGTGGCGTGCCCTGCGCCGCAGCATGGCGAGGGACGTCGCGAAGGACTCGTACTCCGCGACGGCCCGGGCGGCGGCCCGCCCCAGGGCGGGGTCCGGGTGGCTGTTCCAGTGCCTGGCCATGTCGCGGGCCATGCCCCGCGCCCGCATCGAGGCCAGCGCGAGAGGCTCGGCGGGGGTCAGCCAGCCGGCGGCCGCGTAGACCGGCAGCTCGACGGAGAGGGTGCGCAGTTCCCGCTGGCGCGCCCAGAGGGCCAGCCAGGTCACCAGGCCGAAGGACGGCACCATGAAGACGCCGTACACCGCGTAGAAGCCGTACGGGCCGAAGGACGACGAGCCGTTCCACAGGGCGTGCATACCGATGGCGAGGGAGAGCCCGAGCAGCGGCAGGACGACCCGGCGCACCCGGTGACGCGCGCCGCCGAGCGCCGCGATGCCGAAACCGATCCCGGAGAGCACCGTGAACAGGGGGTGCGCGAAGGGCGACATCACCACGCGGACGAAGAACGTCCCCACCGTCACGGAGGCGAAGCCGGTGGTCCCGAGCTGCTGGTCCTCGCCGAAGGCATTGCCCAGATAGAGGATGTTCTCGGTGAAGGCGAACCCGGTCGCGGTGAAGCCGGCGACCACGATGCCGTCGACGATCCCGCCGAACTGTCGTCTGCGGAAGAGGAAGATCAGCAGGACCGCGACGGCCTTCGCGCTCTCCTCGACCACCGGGGCGACCACCGTCGCCCCCAGGGTGTCGGCGCCCGCCGGATCGGCGGTCGCCGTCGCTATCCACCGTGTCGCGAAGGAGTTGGCGATGATCGCGACCAGCGCGGCGGCGCACGCGCCCCAGGCGAAGGCGAACAGCAGATTCCGCCACGGGCCCGGTTCGACCCGGTCGAGCCAGCGGAACGCGGCCATCAGCAGCGGCACCGGCAGCACGGCGAGCCCCAGACCCACCAGGAAGCCCTCGGTCCCCGTCTCCTGGCGGACCAGGGCCAGGATCACCAGACCGCAGAGGGCGAGCGCCGTGATCACCGCACCGGCGCGGAACGCCTTGCTGCGCCAGACCATGCCGACGCGGCGGGGCCGGTAACGCCACTGGCCTCGCTCCGGGACGGCACCCAGGAACTCGTCGAGCTGCTGCTCCTCGAGAACCGGGACGGCCGGCTGCTGATGCTGCACGGACCCCTCGGACACCTGACGACCCTAACGAGGGGCACTGGCACCGCGCCACGGCGCGGTTCCCGGACGGGGTGCCGGTGGCCGGTCAGCGACGGGTGAACAGCACGTCGTGCACGACGTGGCCCTTGTCCAGGCCCTGGCCCTCGAAGCGGGTCAGCGGCCGGAACGGGGGACGGGGCGCGTAGCCGCCGTCCGCCCGGGTGTTCTCGAACTGGGGGTGCTCCGTCAGGACGTCCAGCATCTGCTCCGCGTACGGCTCCCAGTCCGTCGCGCAGTGGACGACCGCGCCCGGCTTCAGCGGCCGCGCCACCAGGTCCAGGAAGTCCGGCTGGATCAGCCGCCGCTTGTGGTGCCGCTTCTTCGGCCAGGGGTCGGGGAAGTACACCCGGAGGCCGTCCAGCGAGGCGGGCTCCAGCATCTCGCGGAGCAGGATGATCGCGTCACCGTTGGCGACGCGGACGTTGGACACCCCCGCACGGTCCGCGAGACCCAGCAGATTGCCCTGGCCGGGGGTGTGCACGTCGACGGCGAGAATGCCCGTGCCCGGGTCGTCGGCCGCCATCTGGGCCGTGGCCTCGCCCATGCCGAAGCCGATCTCCAGGACCACCGGCAGGCCGTCGAAGAGCGTGGGGAGGTCCAGGACGCGGAGGCCGTCGATGTCCAGGCCCCACGTGGGCCACAGCCGCTGGAGGGCGTCCTCCTGGCCGGTGGTCACCCGGCTGCGGCGCGGCTGGAAGCTGCGGATGCGGCGCTCGTGGTGCGAGCCCGCCGGGTCGGCGGCCGGGCCACCGGGGAAGCGGGGCTCCTGGCGCAGCCTGCGCTGGCGCTCGAAGGAGGCGGCACGCCGTACCGCGGCGTCCGCGTCCTTTTCCGGGGCGGTCTCCGGGGCGGTCTCCGGCACTGCGCAGGGCGCGGTCCCCGGCGTGACGGAATCCGTCTCCGGGGTGGGGCCGGGCGTCTCTGGGGTGGGGTTCAGGGGCTCAGACACAATGACCCGATTGTACGGCGGGCGGTGTCCATCCCGTCGCGCGAGCCCGCAGCAGGGCCCGCCGTGCCACCTCCCTCCCGATGGGCAGCGACGCGGTCGCCGCGGGTGAGGGGGCGTTCAGCACATGGACGGTGTGCGGGGCGTCCCTGATCAGGAAGTCGTCCACCAGCGTGCCGTCCCGCAGGACCGCCTGCGCCCTGACCCCGGCCGGGGACGGCCGCAGATCCGCCTCCGTCACCTCCGGCAGCAGCCGCTGGACGGCCCGGGTGAACGCCCCCTTCGACAGGGACCTGCGCACCTCGCCCGCCCCGTACCGCCAGTGTCTCCGGGCGATACGCCAGGACCCGGGCCAGGCCAGGGTGGCGGCCAGCTCGCGCGGGTGGACGTCCGTCCACGTGTATCCCTCGCGGGCCGGCGCCGGCACCGCGTTCGGCCCGACGTGGACCGTGCCGTCGATGCCCCGGGTGAGGTGGACACCGAGGAAGGGGAAGGCGGGGTCCGGCACCGGATAGACCAGCCCGCGCACCAGCTCCGGCCGGGTCAGCTCGTAGTACTCCCCGCGGAACGGCACGATGCGTGCCCCCGGGTCGTCGCCCGCGAGCCGCGCGACCCGGTCGCTGTGCAGCCCCGCGCAGTTGACCAGCACACGGGCCCGGACGACCTCGCCGTCGGCCGTGCGCACCGCGACACCCCAGGGGCGCCGGTCGACGGCGACGACCTCCGCGCCGTAGCGGATGCGGCCGCCCGCCGTGCTCACCTCGGAGGCGAAGCGGGCGGCGACCGCGGTGAAGTCGCACACCCCCGTCGTCCCGACCCGGATCGCGGCGAGGCCGCGCACCCCGGGTTCGTACTCCGTGATCTGGGCGGGGCCGAGCTCCCGGACCGGCAGGCCGTGTGCACGGCCGCGCTGCACCAAGGCGTGCAGCCGGGGCAGCTCGTCGCTGCCGGTCGCCACGATCAGCTTGCCCGTCACCGCGTGGGCGATGTCGTGCGCCGCGCAGAAGTCGACCAGCTCGGCGGCGCCGCGCACCGCGTAGCGCGCCTTCAGCGAGCCGGGCGGGTAGTAGATGCCGCTGTGGATCACTCCGCTGTTGTGCCCGGTCTGATGGCGGGCCGGTCCCCATTCCTTCTCCAGCACCGTGACCCGGGTGCCGGGCGCGGTGCGCGTGATCGCGTACGCGGTCGACAGACCGACGATTCCGCCACCGATCACCAGCACGTCACAGTCGTACGCCGCGTGCGTCATCATCACGCCACCTCCCACCCCGATAGTGCACTGACCCACTGACAACGGGCTCAAACCAGGGAGGGCGTGTGCGTGGCGGGACGTTCCGCGCCCGGACCTGGCGATACCGGGACGTACCGGAGGCGCTACGCCGGGGCGACGAGAAGCGGGCGGGCCCGTTCCCGGAGCTCGGCGACGCGAGGCTCGTCCCCGTACGGCTCCAGGCGGTGCAGCAGGTCGCGCACGTACTCGGTGGTGCGCGCCGACGAGATGCGCCCCGCGACCTCCACCGCACGGGTCCCCGCCGCACAGGCCGCGTCGAGGTTGCCCGACTCCAGCTCAGCGACCGCGGACACGACGAGCCGCAGCCCGTGGGAGCGGACGAACTCGTCGGTGGGTTTCGACAGCGCCTGCTCGGTGAAGCGCCGCACCTGCCGGGGGGCCTTGAGGTCCCGGTAGCACTCGGCGGCGTCGGCGGCGAACCTGTCGTACGAGTAGAACCCGAGCCAGGCCGGGTCCGAGTCGCCCGTCCGGGAGCGCTCCAGCCAGCTCTCGGCGGCCCGGAGCGCGGCTCCCGCGGCGGGTGCGTCGCCGGCCTTCGCGTGGGCGCGCGCCTCGACCAGCCGGAAGAAGCTCATGGTCCTGGCGGTGGCGAGCCCGCGATTGCGCTCGACCGCGGCCTGGGCGAGGTCCACGCCCTCGTCGGCGAAGCCCCGGTACGTCGCCTGCAGGGACATCGACGCCAGGACGTACCCGCCCAGGGGCACGTCGGCGGCGGCGCGGGCCAGGCGCAGCGCCTGGATGTAGTAGCGCTGGGCGGCTTCCTGCTGGCCCGTGTCGAAGGCCATCCACCCGGCGAGCCTCGTCAGCTCGGCGGAGGCCCCGAAGAGCGCCCGGCCGACCTCGTCACTGTACGAACCCAGCAGGAGCGGGGCGGCGTCCACCCGTAAGCACTCCGGGACCATGGACGAACGCCAGTCGCCGCCGCCGTACTTGGAGTCCCACCGGCGCGCGTCCTGGGCCGCCTCGCGCAGCTTGGTCACGTCGCTGTGGCCGACGCGCAGCAGCGGCCCGTCCGCACCGCCGGCGCCCGCGCCCGAGGCGTCCGGGCCCGGCTGGACGGGCACGCCGCCCTGCGCCACGGGTGCGCCCTCCGGGCCGAGAATCGCGGTCCGGGCGGCGGCGGGGTCG
>NZ_NEUF01000045.1:28678-32841 GCF_002910915.1 Streptomyces sp. SM10
GAAGGGTCGGCGGGGGTTATGAGCCAGCGGGACGCGGGGGTCGCGTAGGCGCTCACCGCGAAGGAACCCGCCAGCGACTGCCAGATCCCGCCGCCGCCCCTGCGGCCGCCCAGATCCAGCCGGTACAGATCCGTCGCCGACCGCACCGCCTCGCCGATGTCGCGCGGGAACGCGAGACCGACCTCGGGCGCGGGATCGGCGTCGGCGAGCCCGATCTCGTGCAGCGGCACGGGACGGCCGAGTTTGGCCCCTATCGCCGCCGCGATGAGATGGGGCGCCGCGCCCTGCGGCACCATGCCCTTGGCGACCCACCGGGCCACCGACGTCTTGTCGTAACGAAGTGTCAGACCGCGCTGCGATCCGAGGTCGTTGACCCGCCGGGCGAGCCCGGCGTTGCTGATTCCCGCGAGGGCGAGAACCGTGCCGAGCTTCTCGTTCGGCCCGCGTTGCTCCCTGGACATGCGCCACCCCTCGACACACAGACGGCCGCCGCGTCACCGTCGGGCGCGCGGCATTCGTACCGTGTTCTCCCCAGGTCCGGTCCCGGGCACTCCGGCCGCACACGCATTTGGCCGAGCCCCGTGGAATATGCCGCCCTGCTGAGACCATCGGTAAACCCAGCGTAGTTCGCCGCATCCCCACCGTTAAGGGGCAGACCTCCGTATGGCGGGAATGTTGTCCGTGCCGAGCGGGACGCGGGCGCCGTGCTCCTGATGTGTGGCCGTGCGCCCGGCCGTGCGCTCTGGTCCGGCCGGTGGGCAAGCGCTTCGATGGGTCCTGCGTGGGTCGGCCCGCCGAACTGGACTCTGCGGGCTGGGGGAGACCGCCGCCCCAATCCCCGCGGGCGGCGAACCGGTCCGGGAGGTGAAGAACACCTCCCGGACTGTGCGCCGTACGGGCGGGGTCCGGGGGAGACGTACGTGGGGGTCGGTGCGCCGGGGGGATGCGCCGGCCCCCACGTCGTCGCACCTCGGCGCGGCGGCCCGGGGTGTCCGGGGGCGCTGCCGCGGACCGGTGGGGAAGGGGCCCCGCGCTCTGCGCGCGTGTCCCTCCGGCGCCCGTCCGGGGGCGAAACGCGCGGTTCCGCCGCGAGTGGAGAATGGCCGAATAGTGTCGGTCGGACCGGGGGTCGCGAGGCGGCCCGGCGATGGCCGGATCGTGACTGTTCCAGGGCTGGTCCGGGGCGGGGGCCGCGTCCGCGGCGTCCGTCACCACTCCCGGAAGATCCCATTCCGTTGCGGAGGAGCCTTCGGCGCCGTGGCCAGGCTCTTGCCAGGGGCGCATGCGCATCCGGTGTGCGCCGCCCGTACCCCCTCCGGGGCACCGTTGTCGTGGCAGCATGTCCCGCAACGGCGTACCCGCCTCCTGGGCGCGCCGGTTCGTCCACAGCCTGTGGAGGCGGCGATGCGTTGGTTGGTGGGGTGGAGCAGTCTCGCCGCGAGCTTCGGCACCGTGGGCGCGGTCGGCCACCACGGGGAGGGGCGCACCGTCCAGCCGGTCGGCTCCCAGCCCCTCTGGGGCGACCCGGATCCCCTCTGGGCCGTGGGCGACTGGCGCCCCGACGAGATCCGCGTCATCACGGCCGCCACCCCCGAGGGAGCCCCCACCACCCGTCTCGCCGTCCTCGGCTGCTGCGGCGCCACCGACGAACAGCTCCGGGTCGGGCTGCTCGCCGCCCGCGGCGGGGCGCTGCGCCACCTCACCGCCTGGCCGGGCAGCTACACGGCCGTCGTGCAGATCGGGCGCCGCACCACCATCGCGGGCGACCTCGCCGGAGCCCGTCCCGTCTTCCACGCACCCACGCCATGGGCCAACGGCACCGCGTACGCCACGGCCGCCCTCCCGCTCGCCGACCTCATCGAGGCGCAGCTGGACATCGGCCACCTCGCCGCCCTGCTGGCCTGCCCCGAGACCCCGGAGGCCCTGGGCGACGGCACACCGTACGCGGGGGTGAAGCGGGTCCCGCCGGGGCACGCGCTGATCCTCCGCGAGGGCTCGCGCGAGATCACCGGGTACGAGGCCGTGGCCTCGCTCGCCGTGGCGGCCCCGCAGACCGATCCCGTGAGCGCGGTCGAAGGCGTGCGGGACGCGCTGGTCGAAGCCGTACGCGCACGGCTCACGGCACCCCGCCACGCCCCGGAGACCCTGCCGCCCGACCCCGGGCCCGTCCCCGGCATGGGGCCGGCCGAACGCCGCGCCGCCCGAGGCGCGCCCGTCCCCGGAATCGGCTCCGACCTCTCCGGCGGGAGCGCGTCCGCCACCCTCGCCCTGCTGGCCGCGGGGCTGCCCGGGCTGCCGGGCACCGTGCTGGGACACGGCACGGGAGCGGGCGAGCGCCTCCTCGCCGTCACCTTCAACGACCTCTCCACCCAGGGCCGCGAGGACGAGTTGGAGCGCGCCCGGGCCATCGCGGCCAACCCCCGCCTGCACCATGTGGTCGTCGCGGCGGGCGAGGAGGCCCTGCCCTACGCGTCGTTGGAGAGCGGCCCGCTCACCGACGAGCCCGCGCCCTCCCTCGTCGTCGCCGAGCGCCACCGCCGCCGGCTCGCCGCGGGCAGCGCGGACCACTTCGTCGGCCACGGCGCCCGCCAGGTCCTGGACGCGCACCCCGCCCGCCTCGCCGACCTCCTCATGGACCGGCGCAGACGCCACCTCCTGAGACCGGTCGCCGCGCTCGCCAGAGCCGAAGGACCCTCCACGCACTCGCTGTTCGTCCCGCTGGCCGTCTACCGCGCCGCCCGCCGGCTCGCCCGCACGTCGTACCGCACCGGCCTGGAGACCGCGGCGTCCCTGCTGCCCGAGGCCAACCGGGACGTCCCCGGCCTCGACACCCCGGCCGACGCCTCGCTCGCCTCCCTCGCCTGGTCCCGGCCCGGCCCGGCCGCGCGCTGGCTCACCGGGGAGGCACTCGCGGAAGTATCGGTTCGTCTCCAGGAGGCGGCGATCCGGCCCGCGTCGGTCCAGCGCCCCGGGGAGGCCCGCGCCCGTGCGGCGCTGGCCCGGCACGCGGCCGGCCAGCGGATCCTGGAACAGGCCGCGGAGATCCGCAGCCAGCGGTTGCACGCCCCCTTCCTCGACAACCAGGTCGTACGGGCCGCCCGTGCCCTCCCGGAGTCGCTGCGGGTCCAGCCCGGGGCCCGGGCCGCGATCCTGCGCCGGGTCCTCTCGGGCGCCGGCATCCACGACCTGCCGCCGGGCTGGGGCACCCCGTCGGAGGCCACCTCGGACGCGGCCGGACGCATCGGACTGCGGACCGCCCTCCCGGAACTGATCGCCCTCTTCGACGCCCCGCTGCTCGCCGACGCGGGCCTGGTCGAGGCGCGCGTCGTGCGCAGGGCGCTGCGGGCGGCGTCCGAGGGCGAGCCCCTGCCCCTGGACGGTCTGGCCGAGCTGGCGTCCACGGAACTCTGGCTCCGGCGGCTGGTCACCCGCCGGGGCACCTGCTGGACCGGCACGGCGGCCCCGAGGCAACGGGCGGTCGCGGGCGGCGTGGTCCCCGCCCGCAGGACACTCCAGCCGTAGCGGATCGAGGCACCCCGGCGAAGGCGGACGCGACACCATGCCCCGTGCGGTATCTGATCCTGGGCGTCACCGGCGCGCGTGACGAGCACGGCGGTCCGCCGCCCGTCGGCGGAGCCCGGCTGCGTACCCTGCTGACCGCACTCGCCCTGCGGTCGCCGGGGAGCTCAGCGGCAGCTGATCCGCGACGCCGCCCAGTCCGCCAGCGCGACCCCGCCGAGCGCCCCCGAGGGCTCCACGACGAGCCGGATCGACCGGCTGCCCTCGATGGAGACGCTCACCGGAACCGCCGGCTCACCGCCCCGCACCACGGGCGACCGCCACAGCCGCGCCCCCTCGCCGTCGTACACGGAGAAGCGCACGGCGCCGAGTCCCAGGGTCAGGTCGTCGACCCCCGCCATCGCCTCGTAGCGGGTGCACGGCCGGTTGAGCTGGACGGCGACCGACGAGCGGGAGGGAGCGGTCACTCCGTGGGCGTACGTCGTGGAGGCGATCGACAGCCCGCTCCGCTGCCAGAAGACGCCCCTGCTCCCGCCGAGCAGGATCTCCGGCCCGGTGTGATCACCGGCCACGGAGTACGCCAGCTCGTTCACCTGGTAGACCTCCGGCGCGGGGGGCGGGGGCGGCTCCGGCGAGGGCGTCGG
>NZ_NEUF01000046.1 GCF_002910915.1 Streptomyces sp. SM10
TCGCCCCACCCGCCGGCAGAGCCTGCATCAGACGACCGCGCGCCGCCACCAACGCCGCCGCGTCCTCCAACGACAGCACCCCGGCCACATGAGCGGCCGACAACTCACCGATCGAATGACCCAGCAGGTAATCGGGCTTCACACCCCACGCCGACACCAGACGGAACAACGCCACCTCAAGAGCGAACAGTCCGGCCTGCGTGAACTGCGTCCGGTCCAGCAGCTCACCACCCTCGAACACCACACCCCGCACCGGACGATCCAGATGACGGTCCAACTCCGCACACACCGCATCAAACGCATCCGCGAACACCGGATACGCCTCATACAACTCACGACCCATACCCGACCGCTGCGCACCCTGACCCGAGAACAACACGGCGTTCGGACTGTCATCGACCGCCCTGGCTGTGACCGCGTCGGCCGATCGCGGGTCGTCGGCCAGTGCAGCAACCTGGCGGAGGAGGCTCTCCGGGTCCGCCCCGAGGAGCACCGCCCGGCATTCCATCGCGGTCCGTGCCACGCCGAGCGAGTACCCCAGGTCGACGATGCTGTGCGCCGTCGTGTCGCGGGAGGCGAGCAGACGAGCGGCTTGCTCGGCGAGTGCGGAAGCGGACTTGGCGGACAGGACCCACGGAACGACCGGGAGCACGGTGGTCGCAGGCAGCACCTGCTCCGCCGTTTCCTCAGGCTGCTCGAGGATGACGTGGGCGTTGGTGCCGCTCATCCCGAACGACGACACCCCCGCCCGTCGTGGCTGTCCCGTCTCGGGCCAGGCCGCTGATTCGGTCAGGAGCTCGACGCCTCCCGCCGACCAGTCCACATGGGACGAGGGCTCGTCCACGTGCAAGGTCCGCGGCAGCACGCCGTGCCGCATCGCCATCACCATCTTGATCACACCGGCCACGCCGGCGGCACCGGCGGTGTGACCGATGTTCGACTTGAGCGACCCCAGCCGAAGCGGCCGGTGCTCGGGCCGGTCCTGACCGTAGGTCGCAAGCAGGGACTGTGCTTCGATCGGGTCACCCAGCCGGGTGCCCGTGCCATGGGCCTCCACCACGTCCACGTCGGCCGGAGACAGACCCGCGTCGGCCAGCGCCTGCCGGATCACCCGCTGCTGCGAGGGCCCGTGGGGGACGGTGAGACCGCTGCTCGCCCCGTCCTGGTTGATCGCAGAGCCTCGGACGACGGCGAGGACCGGGTGTCCGTGGTCGCGAGCGTCCGACAACCGTTCCACCAACAGCATTCCGATGCCTTCGCCCCAGCCGGTGCCGTCGGCTGCTTCGGCGAACGCTTTGCACCGGCCGTCAGCCGCCAGGCCACGCTGCCGGGAGAATTCCAGGAATGCCCCGGGGGTGGACATCACCGACGCCCCACCCACCAACGCCATGGAGCACTCGTCCTGGCGCAACGCCTGGGCCGCCCAGTGCAAGGCCACCAGCGACGACGAGCACGCGGTGTCGACGGTCGCGGCCGGGCCTTGGAAGCCGAGGGCATAGGCGATCCGACCGGACATGACGCTCGCGGCGTTTCCGGTGGCGAGGTAGCCACCGAGCTCTGCCGTTTCGTTGTGCAGCAGCGCGGCGTAGTCCTGCGCATTGGAACCGATGAAGACACCGGTGCGGCTGCCGTGCAGCGACACCGGGTCGATTCCAGCCCTTTCCAGCGCCTCCCAGGCCGTTTCGAGCAGCAGACGCTGCTGCGGGTCCATCGCCAGAGCCTCACGCGGCGAGATCCCGAAGAACTCGGCGTCGAAGTCGCCGACGGAACTCAGAAAGCCGCCTTGGTCGGCGTAGGTCGTACCCGGGTGATCCGGATCGGGATGGTAGAGCCCGTCCGTGTCCCAGCCGCGGTCCGACGGGAAGTCCCCGATCGCGTCCGAGCCGTCGGCCACCAACTGCCACAACTGCTCGGGCGAGCGGACATCGCCGGGGAACCGGCAGCTCATGCCGACGATGGCGATCGGCTCCTGGCCCTCGGACTCGACCTCGTGGAGCCGCTGCTTCGTCTGCCGAAGCTCAGCGGTCATCCACTTCAGGTGATCCAGGAGTTTCTCTTCACTCGCCATCGGAAACAGCACCGCCCCTTGAGAAAGCCATGGTTTGCACGCGCGTCAAAAACTGCAGTTCAGGACTTGCCGAATTCGCGCTGGATGAGGTCGAACATCTCGTCCGATGTGGCCGCGTCAAGCGCGGGATCCACCTCGACGGTCGTCGTCGGCGTGGACGTGTCCGACCACGCGACACCTGACTGGGAGCCGCCCCACGTGGCCAGCAGGCCCTGAAGTCTCTCCGTGATGTCCTCACGGTCGACGCCTGTGTCGGGCAACCCCGAGAGCATGCGTTCCAACTCGGTGATGGCCGAGGCGACCGGGGCCGCGGCCGACATGTCCTGAGCCAGCTCGGAACACAGGTGCTCCGCCAGCGCCGCGGACGAGGTGAAGTCGAAGAGGAGCGTGGTCGGCAGGCGGAGCCCGGTAGACGAAGCAAGCCGGTTGCGTACCTCGACGGCCATGAGCGAGTCGAAGCCCAGCTCCACGAAGCCCCGTCGGGGCCTCACGGCGTCGGACGACTCGTGTCCCAGCACCCGCGCCGCCTCGCCCCGTACGAGTTCGAGCACGATGCGGTGCTGCTCCGGCTCGGTGGCCGCGGACAGCCGCTCCCGCAGTTGTAGCGCCGCGTCGTCGGGACCGGCGACCGCCGCTGCTTGCGCCTCTGCCGCGCGTACATCGACGAGTTCACCGAGGAGAGGGCTCGGCCGCCGAGCCGTGAACGCGGGTGCGAAGCGTTCCCAATCCACGTCGGCGACCGTGAGGGTGGTCTCGTCCTCGGCCAGCGCCCGGCGCAGCTCGGTGACCGCTAGGGCGGGAGCCAGCGCCACGAGTCCGTGCCGGTGCAGGTCCTCGGTCGTGCCCTCGGCCATGCCGCCTTCGGCCCAGGGGCCCCAGGCGATGGAGGTGGCGGTCAGACCGCGGGCCCGGCGCCGCTCGGCCAAGGCATCGAGATGCGCGTTGGCCGCCGCATAAGCGCCCTGACCACCACTGCCCCAGACCGCGCTGATCGACGAGAACAACACGAACGCATCCAGACCACGGTCACCGAAAACCGCATCAAGGTTGTCCGCACCCGTCACCTTCGCACGCAACACCCCGGAAAACTCATCCGCCGTCATACCCACCAGACCGGTCATCTGACCGACCCCCGCCGCATGGAACACCGCGCGCACCGGACCGCCGACCGACTCGACCTCCTCCACCAGCCCCGCCAGAGCACCCCGATCACTCACATCACACGCAGCGACCACAACCTCGGCACCCAGCCCCTCCAACTCAGAGACCAGCTCCCCCGAAACCGAACCACCACGGCTCACCAACACCACACGGCCGGCACCCTCACCCACCACCCACCGGGCCACATGCCCACCCAAGGCACCCGAACCCCCCGTCACCAACACCGTCCCACCCACAACAACACCCGCACCCCCACCCGACCCCGGGGCACGCACCACACGACGCCCGAACACACCCGAGCCCCGCACCGCTACCTGATCCTCACCACCCCCACCGGCCAACACCCCACACAACCGGCCCAGCACACGCTCGTCCACAACCCCCGCGACATCGACCAGCCCACCCCACACCTGAGGCAACTCCAGCCCCGCCACACGCCCCAGACCCCACACCTGAGCACCCAACGGATCCACCACACCATCAGCACGACCCACCGACACCGCACCACTGGTCACACACCACACACGCACCGGCACACCCACACCGGCCAGAACCTGAACCAACCCCAACGTCCCCGCAGCATCCAACAACGACACCACGCCCGAAACGCCTACCAGACGCTCCCCCAACACCCCACCGTCAACAACACCATCGACCACCAACACACCCGCACCACGAGCCACCAACCCCGACACCACCGGGCCATCAACCACACCCGACCCACACACCACAAGCCAACCACCCGGGAGCGACTCCGACACCACACCCCCAACCGACTTCCACACCACCCGATAACGCCAGGA
>NZ_NEUF01000047.1:0-62516 GCF_002910915.1 Streptomyces sp. SM10
CCCGCCGGTGAAGGCGTCCCCCGCGCCCGTCGAATCGACCGGGGCACGGGCCGCCGCGGCGGGCACGCGCCCGGTCACCGTGCCGCCCGAGGCCATCAGGGCGCCCCGGTCCCCGAGGGTGACGACGACCCGCCGGGCGTGACGGCTCAGCTTGGCCGCGGCGTCGGCGGGGTCGGGCAGCCCGGTCAGCTCGCGGGCCTCGTCCGCGTTGGGCAGCAGGAGATCGACCCCGTCGACCAGGTCCAGGAACGCATCGGCGCCGAGGACGGCCAGGAACCCCGCCGAAGCAGGGTCCACGCTCACCGGGACGCCCCGTCGCCGTGCCTCCCTCAGCGCGAGTGCTGCGGTCGCCCGGCTCGTCGACGCGAAGAGGAGATAGCCGGAGAGGTGGAGCCGGTCCGCGCCGTCGAGCAGCGAGGGCGACCAGTCACCGGGGGAGAGGCGCAGGACCGCCCCGCTGTCGGTGAGGAAGGTGCGCTCGGCCGAGGGGTCGACCAGGGCCACCACCGTCCCGGTCGGCGCGTCCTCGTCCACGGACAGGAGCGGACGCACCTTTGCCCGCCGCAGCGCATCCCGGTGCCAGGCCGCGGAGTCGGCTCCCGCCCTGGCCAGCAGCCGCACGTCCGGGCATCCCGAACGCGCCGCCCAGCACGCCGCGTTGGCCCCGGCGCCGCCCGGCAGCGTGGTGATGCTCGCGGGCGTGTCCGTGCCGTGGAGCGGACCGGCCCCGTGCCGTACGACCACGTCGGTGACCACCTCCCCGACGACGAGCAGGCCGCCCCCGCTCACCGTGCCGCCTCCACGGCGATCCGCGCGGCGAGCCGCACATTCCCGCGTACGGCCGCCAGGTTGGCCTCCAGGGAAGCGCCGCCGGTCTCCCGCATCAGGTGCTCCAGCAGGAACGGGGTGACGGCCTGGCCGGTGATCCCCCGGGTCCGGCACGCTTCCAGAGCCGTGGCGAGCACCCGGTCGTGCACCACCGGGTCCAACTGCTCGTCCTGCGGTACGGGGTTGGCGATGATCAGTGCCGCGTCGGGCCCGCCCAGCTCCTTTCGGGCCCGCATCACCGCCGCCACCTCCCGCGGCGTACGGACCGTCCAGTCCACCGGCTCGCCCGAGCCGCTCAGATAGAAACCGGGGAACTCCTCCGTGCCGTAGCCGAGCACACCCACACCGAGGGTTTCGAGCCGCTGCAGCGTCGCGGGCACGTCCAGGATCGACTTCACGCCCGCGCACACCACCGTGATCCCGGTCCGGGCGAGCAGCCCGAGGTCCGCGGACTCGTCCTGTGTCCGGGTCCACTCGCGGTGCACGCCGCCGAGCCCGCCGGTGGCGAAGACGCTCAGACCGGCCCGTGCCGCGAGAAACGCCGTGGCGGACACGGTGGTGGCCCCGTCGGCGCCCAGGGCCAGGGCGGGCGCGAGGTCGCGGTGGCCGAGCTTGCGCACACCGGGGTCCCCGGCGATCCGCTCCAACTGGGCGTCCGACAGGCCCACATGGGGGTGACCGTCCAGCACGGCGACCGTGGCGGGGACCGCACCCGCCTTCCGCACGAGCTCCTCCAGCTCCTGGGCGACATGGAGGTTGCGGGGGCGTGGCAGTCCGTGCGCGATGATCGTCGACTCGAGCGCGACCACGGGCCGTTGTTCCTCGACGGCCTCCAGCACCTCCTCGGAGAGCACGGACGCGTGGTTGCCGGATTCCTGCGACAGGGGTGCCGATGGATTGAGAGGCATGCCCCATCTCTGTCGCGGGTGCCGCGGCCCCAAACCCGGACGGGACGGTACGCCACCGCGCGGTGGGGCGCCTGAGTCCCGTGGGGCGTGTGCGGCGCCGGTCAGGCCCCACGGCCCCCTGCGCCTTCGGTCAGGCGCGCTCGGTCAGGCGCCTTCGGTCAGGCGCCTTCGGGCTTCGGGGCCGGACGGGCGAGCGCACGGCGCAGGGCGAGCCCGGCCATGGGGAGGAGCAGGCAGGCGGCTGTCGCGTTGAGCCACCCGTACCCGAGGCGGGAGACGACGACTCCGGCGACCGCCCCGCCGATTCCGGCCGCGGCGTTCATCGTGAGGTCGGAGAGGCCCTGTGCTGCGGCCCGGGTGGCCTGCGGGACCGATTCGGTCAGCAGCGCCGAACCGCCGACCAGCCCGGCCGACCAGCCGAGGCCCAGCACGAACAGCCCCGCGGCCGTCCTGGCGTGCCCGCCGCCCGACGTGCCCGCGAGCGCCGCGGCACAGCACAGCAGCCCGGCGGCCAGCCCGATGACGGCGAGCCGGCCCACCTTGTCGGCGAGACGGCCCATCACGGGGGAGAAGGCGTACATGCCCGCGATGTGGCCGCTGATGACCAGGCCGATCAGCTGGATGTCCGCGCCGTGGTGCCCCAGGTGGACGGGGGTCATGACCATGATGGAGACCATCGTGGTGTGGGACACCGCGACGGTCACCAGCGCGAGGCGGGCCATCGGGGAGGCACCGACGGCCGCGATTCCCGCCCGCAGCGAGCGGTTGGCGGCGGAACCCGAGCCCTCCGGGGAGAGCGCCCGGGCGGTGAGCAGGGGGTCGGGGCGCAGCAGCACGGCGACGAGGACGCCCGTGAGCAGGAAGATGCCGGCTGCCCAGGCGAACGGGCCCGCGGTCTCCGGCACGGAGGTGCCCCGGAAGGCCCGGCCGGCCGGGGCCGCGATGTTCGGGCCGAGCACCGAACCGATGGTGGTGGCCCAGATGACCGTGGAGATCGCCCGGGCGCGCCGGTCCGGCGCCGCGAGGTCGGCCGCCGCGAACCTCGCCTGGAGGTTGGCCGACGAACCGGCGCCGAACCCGGCCATCCCGAGGAGGAGCAGCGGGAAGCTGCCCACGACCGTGGCGGTCACCACCAAGGAGGCCCCGAGCGCCCCGATCAGATAGGCCAGGACCAGCCCGGGGCGCCTGCCCCGGGACGTCATCAGTGCGGCCAGCGGCAGCGAGAGCAGCGCCGTACCCGTCACGGAGGCCGTCGGTGCCAGCCCGGACAGGGCTTCGGAGCCGCTCACCCCCGCCGCCAGGACCGGCGCGAGCGCGATGCCGATGGCCACACCGAGGCCGCCGAGTATCTGGCTGCCGATGAGGACGGCGGAGGTTCTGCGCTGGAGCTTCGGCAGGTCCGCGGTCGTGATCGGGGAGGCGGGGAAGGCAGTCGTCACCGCCGCAGTGTGCCAGCTCGCACGCATGTACGGAACGGAGCGGGGTGCTGCCCGGCCACGCGCATTCCACGCCTGAGCCGCGGGCGCGCGGGGCGGCCAAGGGGCGGCACGCGGCGGGAGAGGCGGGTGACCGACGCGGGGCGCCGCGGGCGGTGTGCGGCCGGGGCGGGGAGCGCCTCAGAACAGCGGCTGCGGAAGTATCCCCTCCAGCGCCAGCAACCGCCGCTTCGTCTCCGCTCCGCCGCCGAAGCCGCCCAGCCCTCCGTCGCTCTCCACGACCCGGTGGCACGGCACCACCACCGGCAGCGGGTTGGAGCCCATGGCCGCCCCCACGGCCTGGGCGCCGCCCGGCCGGCCGGCACGGCTCGCCAGATCCCCGTACCCGACGACCGTCCCGTAGGGCACCCCGGAGGCCAGCTCGCGGAGGACCTCGCGGTGGAAGCCGGAGCTCAGCGACCAGTCCAGATCGAGGGAGAACTCCCGCAGCTCTCCGGCGAAGTACGCCGAGAGCTGGCGCACCGGACCGGCCAGCAGCGCGGAGTCCGGTGCTTCCACGAGCTCCGCGCCCAGCCGTGTCCGCAGCTGTCCGAGCGCCTTGTCCCGGACCGCCGGGCGCGCGTGGAAGCCGACGGTCACCAGGCCCGCCCGGGTGGCGGCGAGCAGGAGCGGGCCGATGTCGCTCGGCACGACGGACCACTCCACGACCTGTTCGCTGCTCTCCATACGACCACGGTACGGCCGGCCACCGACAACGCCGTCCCGTCCGGCTACCGGCCGGTGGCGTCCCGGACGATGTCGGGGTTGTTGGTGATGATGCCGTCCACGCCGAACCCGGCCACCTCCGTCGCCTTCGCCGCGTCGTTCACCGTCCAGGTGTTGACCCGGAGCGGCTTCCCGTGGGCGCCCTTCAGCTTCTGCACCGCGGCGACGTACTCGGCGCCGATGGTCGTGTACGACGGGTTGATCTGGTCGGTGAACACCGCGTACGCCGGCAGTTCGGCCACCGTCGGGGTGCCGAGGAAGCCCGTGACGACGTCCGGACGCTGCGCGTGGACAGATTTCACACTCTCTGCACCGAAACTCTGGATGATCAGGCTGTGCCTGACGTGACGGCGGTCGAGCCAGCCCTCCTCGCGCAGGACCCGCAGGGTCTCCTTCTCGATCCCGGGGTAGATCTCCGGGCTCTTGATCTCCAGGAGCAGCTTCTGGCGGTTGCGCTCGAGGCGGTGCACGTACTGCGTGAGCGTCGGCACCCGGGCCCCCGCGAAGCGGGCGTCGAACCAGCGGCCCGCGTCCAGCTTCGCGATCTCCGCCGCGGTGAAGTCCTTGACGGCCCAGGGCGCGCGCCCGGGGAAGACCTCCTCGGCGTCGGTGGTCCGGCTCAGAGTGGTGTCGTGCACGACGACCAGCACACCGTCCTTGGTGAGCTGCACGTCGTTCTCGACCCAGTCGATGCCCAGGTCGTCGGCGGCGTCCACGGCGGCCAGGGTGTTCTCCGGGGCGTAGGCCGAGGCGCCCCGGTGGGCGTAGACGACCGGGCTGTCCTGGGCGGCCGAGGCCTGCGCCTGGCCGGCGGGCAGCAGGACGCAGGCGCCGAGCAGGGCGGCGACGGCGCCGGAAGCGGTGGCTGTGCGTGCGGACACGTGTACTCCTCGCGTCGGAATGCGGACATGCAGAGATTCGCATCCGATCCCCAACGGACGGGAGGACGACGATGGCCATGTTGTGAACGGAATGTCGGGCACCGGATCCACGGAGGACCCAGAGGTGCATAAAATGCCGCTCTTATGTTTGCTTGCCGGGCCTTGCCCCTTAGGGTCACCCCGAACCCGGGCACACCGCGAAGGGCGTACCAGCATGCAGGGCACAGTTGACGGATTCACCTACGGCCTCGTGACCCCCGTCACGGCCTTCCTCATGGCGTGTCTCGGCGCCGCGCTCGGTCTTCGCTGCACCACGCGGTCCCTGCGCACACGAGGGGTGTCCAGAGCCGGCTGGCTGGCCCTCGGCGCGACCTCCATAGGATCGGGCATCTGGACGATGCACTTCATCGCGATGCTGGGCTTCACCGTCCGGGAGGCGCCGGTCAGCTACGACAGGCCCCTGACCTATGCCAGCCTCGCCGTGGCGGTCGTCATGGTCGGCGTCGGCATCTTCCTCGTCGGCTACCGGGGCGCCACCCGCATGGCGCTGGTCACCGGCGGGACGATCACCGGCCTCGGGGTCGCGTCCATGCACTACCTCGGCATGGCCGGGATGAACTTCGAGGGACGGTTCGAGTACGACACGCTCACCGTCGCCTTCTCCGTCGTCATCGCCGTGGTGGCCGCGACCGCCGCGCTGTGGGCGGCCGTCTCCGTCCACGGCTTCCTCCCGAGCCTCTGCGCCAGCGTGGTCATGGGCGTGGCCGTGAGCGGGATGCACTACACGGGCATGGCCGCGCTCCAGGTGCACCTCCACCCCGACGCCGCACCGTCACCCCCCGGCGAGGACCCCACCTCGCTGCTCCTGCCGATGATGATCGGTCCCGGCTGCTTCCTGCTGCTCGCCGCGGTGGTCGTGATGATCGACCCCCTGATGGTGACCGGAACCCCGCAGGGTGCGGGCCGGCCGCTCGGCCACCACCCCGGGAACGGCGCGCCCATGACCTCGATCCCCGTCCAGCGCCGCCACACTCCGCCCTACGAGACCGCCTCGCGCAGGGCGTACAGGCAGCCGCCGGACCACTGACAGCCCGCCGTTGTCAGTGGAGGGCCGTACCGTGGTTGCATGCGGCCAGTCTCGAAGATCGAACGTTCGGTGGCGCCTTTCGAGGTCGTCAGTCCCTACCAGCCCAGCGGTGACCAGCCCGCGGCCATCGCCGAGCTGGACCGGCGCGTGCGCGCAGGTGAGAAGGATGTCGTCCTGCTCGGCGCGACCGGCACGGGCAAGTCGGCGACGACCGCCTGGATGATCGAGAAGCTGCAGCGCCCCACCCTCGTGATGGCGCCGAACAAGACGCTGGCCGCCCAGCTGGCCAACGAGTTCCGCGAGCTCCTCCCGAACAACGCCGTGGAGTACTTCGTCTCGTACTACGACTACTACCAGCCCGAGGCGTACGTCCCGCAGTCGGACACCTACATCGAGAAGGACTCCTCGATCAACGAGGAGGTCGAGCGGCTGCGGCACTCCGCCACGAATTCGCTGCTCACCCGGCGCGACGTCGTCGTGGTCGCCTCCGTCTCCTGCATCTACGGTCTGGGCACCCCGCAGGAGTACGTGGACCGCATGGTCCAGCTCAAGGTCGGCGACGAGATCGACCGCGACCAGCTGCTCCGCCGCTTCGTCGAGATGCAGTACACCCGCAACGACCTGGCCTTCACCCGCGGTACCTTCCGGGTGCGCGGCGACACCATCGAGATCTTCCCGGTGTACGAGGAGCTGGCCGTCCGGATCGAGATGTTCGGCGACGAGATCGAGGCCCTCTCCACGCTCCACCCGCTCACCGGCGAGATCATCAGCGAGGACCGGTCGCTCCACGTCTTCCCCGCCAGCCACTACGTCGCGGGCCCCGAGCGTATGGAGAAGGCGGTCGGCCGCATCGAGAAGGAGCTGGAACAGCGCCTCGCCGAGCTGGAGAAGCAGGGCAAGATGCTGGAGGCCCAGCGGCTGCGCATGCGCACGACGTACGACATCGAGATGCTCCGCCAGATCGGCACCTGCTCCGGCGTCGAGAACTACTCGATGCACTTCGACGACCGGGACCCCGGAACGGCCCCCCACACCCTCCTCGACTACTTCCCCGAGGACTTCCTCCTCGTCCTGGACGAGTCGCACGTCACCGTGCCGCAGATCGGCGCGATGTACGAGGGCGACGCCTCCCGGAAGCGGACCCTCGTCGACCACGGCTTCCGCCTGCCCTCGGCCCTGGACAACCGACCGCTGAAGTGGGAGGAGTTCCTGGGCCGGATCAACCAGACGGTCTACCTCTCCGCCACGCCCGGGAAGTACGAGCTGTCCCGGGGCGACGGATTCGTCGAGCAGATCATCCGGCCCACCGGCCTCGTCGACCCGGAGGTCGTCGTCAAGCCCACCGAGGGCCAGATCGACGACCTGGTCCACGAGATCCGCGAGCGGACGGAGAAGGACGAGCGCGTCCTGGTCACCACCCTCACCAAGAAGATGTCCGAGGACCTCACGGACTACTTCCTCGAGCTGGGCATCCAGGTCCGCTACCTGCACAGCGACGTCGACACGCTGCGCCGCATCGAGCTGCTGCGCGAGCTGCGATCCGGCGAGTACGACGTCCTGGTCGGCATCAACCTCCTGCGTGAGGGCCTCGACCTGCCCGAGGTGTCGCTCGTGGCCATCCTCGACGCGGACAAGCAGGGTTTCCTGCGCTCCGGCACCTCGCTGATCCAGACCATCGGACGTGCCGCCCGTAACGTCTCGGGGCAGGTCCACATGTACGCCGACAAGGTGACCCCCGCGATGGCGCAGGCCATCGACGAGACCAACCGCCGCCGCGAGAAGCAGATCGCCTACAACACCGAGCGCGGGGTCGACCCGCAGCCGCTCCGCAAGAAGATCAACGACATCGTCGCGTCCATCGCCCGCGAGGAGGTCGACACCGAGCAGCTGCTCGGGACCGGCTACCGGCAGGCCAAGGACACCAAGGCGCCCGTCCCCTCGCTGGGAGGCAAGGCCGCCGGTGGCGGCAAGACGAAGAAGGACGGCGCGGTGGTCACGGACCGGCCCGCCACGGAGCTCGCGGGGATCATCGAGGAGATGACCGACCGCATGCGGGCGGCCGCCGCCGACCTGCAGTTCGAGGTCGCCGCCCGGCTGCGTGACGAGGTGGGGGAGCTGAAGAAGGAGCTGCGCCAGATGAGGGAAGCGGGGCTGGCCTGACCCATGGGGCCCGCAGTGTTGCAGGACCGACACGAAAACGGCCCTTCACTCCTTCCCGCCCGGAGGGACTGCGTAGGGTGCGGGGAAACCGCACACCGACGGTTGCGGGGCAAGCGGAGAGGGGACAGCGCGTGACGGTCAACATGACCAAGGGCCAGGCCATCAGCCTGCAGAAGAGCGACGGGGGGACCCTGACCGCGGTACGGATGGGGCTCGGCTGGCAGGCGGCCCCGCGCCGTGGGCTGTTCGGCTCGCGTACCAGGGAGATCGACCTGGACGCCTCGGCGGTGCTCTTCGCCGACAAGCAGCCCGTGGACGTCGTGTTCTTCCGCCACCTGGTCAGCGACGACGGTTCGGTCAAGCACACCGGCGACAACCTGGTCGGCGGCGCCGGCTCCGGCGGCGACGACGAGGCGATCCTCGTCGACCTGCAGCGGGTCCCGGTCCACATCGACCAGATCGTCTTCACGGTGAACTCGTTCACCGGCCAGACGTTCCAGGAGGTGCGACACGCCTTCTGCCGCATCGTCGACGAGACCAACGGCCAGGAGCTCGCCCGCTACACGCTGGACGGCGGCGGCCAGTACACGGCGCAGATCATGGCGAAGGTCCACCGCGCGGGCAACGCATGGCAGATGACCGCCCTCGGCAACCCGGCCAACGGGCGGACCTTCCAGGACCTGATGCCGGCGATCCTGCCGCACCTGTAGACGCGACGGGACACGGGCGACACCCGGTCCCCGGACCCGTACGAGCAGCTCCCGGAGGCACGGCCGCCGGGGGCTGCGCCCATGGGCAGCACCACACCGAACGTCGAGGGGACAGGGCTATGACGGCCGAGCTGGTCCGGGGGCAGAACCACACCTTGCCCCAGACCCGTCTGGAGATCAGGGTGTCGGCGGGCTCACCCGTCGTGGCCGGGGCAACGCTCGGGGACGAGCGGGGCACGGTCCACGGCGCCGAGTGGATCGCCCATCCCGGATCGCACCGGCTGCCCGGCCTGGAAGTCTCCCGGCAGGCGGCCGCCGACCACCGGCTGGCCGTGGACCTGGACGCGCTCCCCGACGCGGTCCACCGCGTGACCGTGCTCCTGGCCCTGCCCACGGGGGCCGGCCGGCCGGCCAGATTCGGAGCGGTGGCCGCCCCCTTCGTCGCCGTCACCGGACTCGACGGGGCCGAGATCGCCACCTTCACGCTCACCGGGCTGGACTCCGAGTCCGCCGTGGCGGCCCTGGAGCTCTACCGCCGCCAGGGCGCCTGGAAGGTCCGTGCCGTCGGCCAGGGCTACGCCGCCGGGCTCGCCGGGATGCTCGCCGACCAGGGCGTGGCCGAGGCGGCGGAGCTGGCCGCCTCGATACAGGAGGCCGTCGCCGCCGGGCTCGCCCGCTCCGTGACGCCCCCGCCCCGCGCCCCGGACAGCGAGCGGGTGCACCAGGCCGCGGGCCCCGCGGCGTCCGGTGACGGCAGCGGCCCGCCCGCCGGCCCCCAGGTCCCCGAGCCCGTGAGCGGTCCCACTCCACCGCACACGGAGACCCCGGGCGGACCCGTCGACTACGCGCACCCGCGGCGTCAGACCTCGGCTCCGCCCCCGCCCCCGCCGGCGGCCCCGGCCGCCGAGCCCGGCCGGCCGGCACAGCCCGTCGCCGGTGACGCCACCGGCTGGTCCATGGACGAGCGGCTCTACAACCAGATCTGGGGCATGTTCGAGGACCTCGCCCGCGCCGTCGCCGCGTACCGCAGCGCCGTCGACTTCGCCGAGTCCCGGATGGACCAGGAGCTCGAACGGACGCTCTCCGACCCGCGCAGCCGCATCGGCGGTACGGGCGACCGTGCCCGGGAGGAGGCCAGGGCCAAGCGCGACGAGCTCACCGGCCGGGCACGCGAGGCCCTCGAACGCGATCTCGCCCAGCTCGCCGCCGAGTCCGCCGTGGTGGAGCCCGCCCTGCCCGCCTCGTACGCGGGCTGGGGCAACCCCGTCTGGCACGGTTACCGCGTGCCGATGGAGATCCCGATGGCCCTGCGCATCGGCGACCTCGGTCTGCCCGAGAGCGCGGACCTGCGTATCCCGCTGCTGGTGCGGCTGCCCCTGGAGCGCGGGATCTGGGTGGACAGCGGCCGGACGGCCTCCGAAGAGGCTGCGACGGTGTCCGGGGACCAGCTGCGAGGGCAGGCCATGGAGACCGCGGTCGCCCTGGCGGCGCGGCTGCTCGCCGTCTATCCGGCGGACGAGTTCTCCGTGCACGTCATCGACCCGGCCGGTGCCGCCGTCCGCGCCCTCGCCCCCCTCGTGCGCTCCGGGGTCCTCGCCGGGCCGCCCGCCGCGGGGGCGGAAGGCGTGTCCTCGGTCCTCGCCCGCCTCACCCGGCGCGTCGACCTGGTGCAGATGGCGATCAGGGCCGGTGCCGCGGATGCCCTGCCTCCGGATCTCGACACCGGCGAGCAGCTGCTGATCGTCAACGACTTCCCGCACGGCTTCGACGACAGGGCCGTGACCCAGCTGCGCTATCTGGCCGACGAGGGGCCCTCGGTCGGCGTGCACCTGCTGATGGTGGCCGACCGCGAGGACGCCCGGGCCTACGGTCCCGTGCTCGACCCGCTGTGGCGCTCGCTGCTGCGGATCACCCCCGTGGCGGACGACCACCTCGCCGACCCGTGGGTGGGCCACGCGTGGACGTACGAGCCGCTGAGGCCTCCTCGGGGCAGCAACGTCCTGGAGCAGGTCCTCGCCCTGGTGGCGGCGGCTCGGCGCGGGGGCCTCCGCTGAATCTGCTGAATCCGCTGAACGGATGACGGCGGATCAGGTACTGCTCCCATAGTTCCTGAACAGGTATTTTGATCGCACCTTGGGACGGACTTTACCATTTCTTGGTGCTTCATGTACTGTTCCTGGTGCGGAGGGGAGTACTCCCGATCGCGGCGTTCCCGTCAGTACGGACTGTGACCGGTCCCGGGGCGTCGGCCCGGCGCGCATCCCGCGCTCCCGGGTGGAAGAGACCTCCGGCAGCGACGACGCTGATCTATAGCCGTAGCGAACTGCCGGAGGCGCAGTGGACGTTTCATGGACTCTCTGGACGCTGACCATTCTCGGTCTTGTCGCCCTCATCTCCGTCGACTTCTTCATCGGGCGCAAGCCTCATGACGTGTCGACCAAGGAAGCCGGCATCTGGACCGTCGTCTGGATCGCCCTCGCCGTGCTCTTCGGGCTCGGCCTGCTGGTCTTCGGCGAGAGCCAGGCCTCGGGCGAGTTCTTCGCCGGTTACATCACCGAGAAATCGCTGAGCGTCGACAATCTCTTCGTCTTCGTCCTGATCATGGCGAAGTTCTCGGTGCCCTCACACCTCCAGCAGCGGGTGCTGCTCGTCGGTGTGGTGATCGCCCTGGTGCTCCGAACGATCTTCATCGCCGCCGGTGCCGCGGTCATCGCCAACTTCTCGTGGGTCTTCTACATCTTCGGCGCGTTCCTGATCTACACCGCCTGGAAGCTGATCCAGGAGGCGCGGGCAGACGAGGACGAGGAGGAGTTCGAGGAGAACCGTCTCCTGAAGTCGATCGAGCACCGCTTCGGTGTCGCCGACCGCTACCACGGGACCAAGCTCTTCATCCGGAACAACGGCAAGCGCGTCATGACCCCCCTCATGGTGGTCATGCTCGCCATCGGTACCACCGATGTGCTGTTCGCCCTGGACTCCATCCCGGCGATCTTCGGCCTGACCCAGGACCCGTACATCGTCTTCACCGCCAACGCCTTCGCCCTGATGGGCCTGCGTCAGCTGTACTTCCTCATCGGCGGTCTGCTGAAGAAGCTGGTCCACCTCAGCTATGGGCTCTCGGTGATCCTCGGGTTCATCGGCGTCAAGCTGGTGCTGCACGCCCTGCACGAGTCCGGGGTGCACGTCCCGGAGATCTCCATCCCGTTCTCCCTCACCGTCATCTGCGGTGTCCTGGTGATCACCACGATCACCAGCCTGATGGCCACCAGGAAGCAGACGGCACAGGAGAAGGGCGTGGAGAGCGGCGAGCAGAAGGACGACAGCGAGAACGTCGGCGCGGAGAAGTAGCGCAGGACCGACACACCGACGGCCGGGACCCCTCAGGGGCACCCGGCCGTCGGCCGTTCACGGGCTCACCAGCCGCGCTCGCGCCACTCCGGAAGGTGAGGGCGCTCGGCTCCCAGCGTGGTGTCGTGGCCGTGCCCCGGGTAGACCCACGTCTCGTCCGGGAGCCGGTCGAAGAGCTTCGTCTCCACGTCGTGGAGCAGGCTCGCGAAGGCCTTCGGGTCCTTGCGCGTATTGCCTACGCCGCCGGGGAAGAGGCAGTCCCCGGTGAACAGGTGCGGCGCCCCGTGCGGGTCGTCGTAGACCAGGGCGACGGACCCCGGCGTGTGGCCGGTCAGGTGCCTGGCGGTCAGCGTGACGCGGCCCACCCGGACCGTGCCGCCGTCCTCGACGAGCTCGTCGGTGGGGACCGGGATGCCCTCGGCGTCGTACCTCCCGGCGTACGTCCGCGCCCCCGTGGCCGCCACGACCTCGCCGAGCGCCTGCCAGTGGTCACCGTGCCGGTGCGTCGTGACGACGGACGCGATGCCGTCGTCACCGATCAGCCGCAGCAGGGTCCCTGCCTCGTCGGCCGCGTCGATCAGGAGCTGCTCACCGGTGGCCCGGCAGCGCAACAGGTAGGCGTTGTTGTTCATCGGCCCGACGGCGACCTTGGAGATCATCAGATCCGTCAGCTCGTGCACGTCCGCAGGGCCGCCGACCCTGACCGTTCCGCTGTACGTCATGTGACGCAGCCTATAGCGGGGGCAGCGAGGGAAGGCTGCCGCCTTCGACGGTGAGAGCGGTGCCGTCGCGGCGTCCGCAGAGCCAGCCGAGGATCTCGGGTGCCGTGCCCCGGACGGTCACCGGAGTGCCGTCGGCGCCGCCGCCCGTGGTCCACAGGCGGCCGTCCTGCGTCACCGCGGTCGTGGGGACGACATCAGGATGCCCGGCGAACCGCTCGGCGAGGAAGTCGTTCTCCCTGGTCACGAACTCCTCGGGCAGGTCCTCGAGCTCGTACCCCACCCCCAGGTCGACATGGTGCAGCTCGACCTCGGCCAGGCGGCGGAAGGGGATCCGGGAGGCGGGGTCCGTCACGCCGTTGCGCAGCGTGACCGTGCGCGACCAGTCGGCCGGCTCGTCGGCCGCGGACAGGAAGGCGGCTCCGCTCGCGCGCACGTCGGCGAGTTGCTCGGCCAGGGGGCGCGGTGCGTCGCGGTCGATGTCGGCGTCCCGGGTTTCGCTGTTCGCGTACATCGGCTGTCCCCGGAGAACATTTACGAGGGCGTCGGCGTTACGTGACAGGTGGGCAAGAACATGGCCGCGGCTCCAGCCCGGCAGACGCGACGGCTCGGCAAGGGCGCCGTCGTCCAGCTTGCCCGTGGCACCGAGCAGTCGATCGGTCGCTTCGCGTACAGCTTCCAGGTCGTGCGCATGATCAGTCATGGGCCGAGCCTAGACCTCGCCACTCATTCGGGTGATGGAGTCTTCGGTCGACCGTAAATCGAATGCGCGTGCTATAAGCTCGGAGTCGAAAGCTTCGTACATCGCTGTGGCGCCCCCCATACCCTTGGGACAAGGGCTCATTTCCCCCACTTCTCTCCAGAAAGGTGCGGACCGGCGTGGCCGACCGTCTCATCGTCCGTGGCGCGCGCGAGCACAACCTGAAGAACGTCTCGCTCGATCTCCCCCGTGACTCCCTCATCGTCTTCACCGGGCTCTCCGGATCGGGCAAGTCCTCGCTCGCGTTCGACACGATCTTCGCCGAGGGGCAGCGGCGCTACGTGGAGTCGCTCTCCTCGTACGCCCGGCAGTTCCTCGGCCAGATGGACAAGCCGGACGTGGACTTCATCGAAGGCCTCTCGCCCGCCGTCTCCATCGACCAGAAGTCGACCTCGCGCAACCCGCGCTCGACGGTCGGCACCATCACCGAGGTCTACGACTACCTCCGGCTGCTCTTCGCCAGGATCGGCAAGCCGCACTGCCCCGAGTGCTCCAGGCCCATCGCGCGCCAGTCGCCGCAGGCCATCGTCGACAAGGTGCTCGGCCTGCCCGAAGGCAGCCGCTTCCAGGTCCTCTCCCCGCTGGTGCGCGAGCGCAAGGGAGAGTTCGTCGACCTCTTCGCCGATCTCCAGACCAAGGGCTACAGCAGGGCACGGGTCGACGGCGAGACGATCCAGCTGTCCGAGCCCCCCAAGCTGAAGAAGCAGGAGAAGCACACCATCGAGGTGGTCATCGACCGCCTCACCGTGAAGGACAGTGCCAAGCGCCGTCTGACCGACTCCGTCGAGACGGCGCTCGGCCTCTCCGGCGGGATGGTCGTGCTCGACTTCGTCGACCTCGACGCGGACGACCCCGAGCGTGAGCGGATGTACTCCGAGCACCTCTACTGCCCGTACGACGACCTCTCCTTCGAGGAGCTGGAGCCCCGCTCCTTCTCCTTCAACTCCCCGTTCGGTGCCTGCCCCGACTGCACGGGCATCGGCACGCGGATGGAGGTCGACCCGGAGCTGATCGTCCCGGACGAGGACAAGTCCCTGGACGAAGGGGCGATCCACCCCTGGTCGCACGGTCACACCAAGGAGTACTTCGGCCGCCAGATCACCGCGCTGGCCGAGGCCCTCGGATTCCGTACGGACATCCCCTGGGCCGGACTGCCGCAGCGCGCCAAGAAGGCGCTGCTCCACGGCCACAAGATCCAGACCGAGGTCCGCTACCGCAACCGGTACGGGCGCGAGCGCGCCTACACCACCCCCCGCTTCGAGGGTGCCGTCCAGTACGTCAAGCGGCGGCACTCCGAGGCCGAGAGCGACTCCAGCAGGGAGCGCTTCGAGGGCTACATGCGCGAGGTCGCCTGCCCGACCTGTGAGGGCACCCGGCTCAAGCCGCTGGTCCTCGCGGTGACGGTGATGGAGAAGTCCATCGCCGAGGTCGCCGCGATGTCGATCAGCGAGTGCGCCGAATTCCTCGGCCGCCTCAAGCTGAACGCCCGCGACAAGAAGATCGCCGAGCGGGTCCTCAAGGAGGTCAACGAACGGCTGAAGTTCCTGGTGGACGTCGGTCTCGACTACCTCTCACTGAACCGAGCCGCGGGCACCCTCTCCGGCGGCGAGGCCCAGCGCATCCGGCTCGCCACCCAGATCGGCTCCGGACTCGTCGGTGTGCTGTACGTGCTGGACGAGCCGTCCATCGGCCTGCACCAGCGCGACAACCACCGGCTGATCGAGACGCTGGTCCGGCTCCGGGACATGGGCAACACGCTCATCGTCGTCGAGCACGACGAGGACACCATCAAGGTCGCCGACTGGGTCGTCGACATCGGCCCCGGCGCGGGTGAGCACGGTGGCAAGGTCGTCCACTCCGGCTCGCTCAAGGAACTGCTGGCCAACGAGGAGTCCGTCACCGGGCAGTACCTCGCGGGCAAGCGGGCGATCGCGATGCCGGACGTCCGGCGTCCCGTGGACCCGAAGCGCCGGCTCACGGTGCACGGTGCCCGGGAGAACAACCTCCAGGACATCGACGTCTCCTTCCCGCTCGGCGTGCTCACGGCTGTGACCGGTGTCTCCGGCTCCGGGAAGTCGACCCTGGTCAACGACATCCTCTACACCCACCTCGCGCGCGAGCTCAACGGCGCCAAGTCGGTTCCCGGGCGGCACACCCGGGTCGACGGCGACGACCTCGTCGACAAGGTCGTCCACGTCGACCAGTCGCCGATCGGCCGTACGCCCCGGTCCAACCCGGCGACCTACACCGGGGTCTTCGACCACGTCCGCAGGCTGTTCGCCGAGACGATGGAGGCGAAGGTGCGCGGCTACCTGCCGGGCCGCTTCTCCTTCAACGTCAAGGGCGGCCGCTGCGAGAACTGCTCCGGCGACGGCACGATCAAGATCGAGATGAACTTCCTGCCCGACGTGTACGTCCCGTGCGAGGTCTGTCACGGTGCTCGCTACAACCGGGAGACGCTGGAGGTCCACTACAAGGGCAAGTCCATCGCCGAGGTGCTGGACATGCCGATCGAGGAGGGGCTCGAGTTCTTCGAGGCCGTCCCGACGATCGCCCGCCACCTCCGCACGCTCAACGAGGTGGGCCTCGGATACGTCAGGCTCGGCCAGTCCGCGCCGACCCTCTCCGGCGGTGAGGCACAGCGCGTGAAGCTGGCGAGCGAACTGCAGAAGCGCTCCACGGGCCGCACGGTCTACGTCCTGGACGAGCCGACGACCGGTCTGCACTTCGAGGACATCAGCAAGCTCATCTCGGTGCTGTCCGGCCTCGTCGACAAGGGCAACACCGTGATCGTCATCGAGCACAACCTCGATGTCGTCAAGACCGCGGACTGGGTCGTCGACATGGGTCCCGAGGGCGGTAGCGGCGGCGGTCTGGTCGTCGCCGAGGGCACCCCGGAACACATCGCCTCGGTGCCCGCCAGCCACACCGGGAAGTTCCTGCAGGAGATCCTGGGGGCCGACCGGATCGGTGAGGCGGCGGTGCCCGCCGCCCGCAAGGCCCGTAAGGCGCCGGCGAAGAAGGCCGTCGCCGCCAAGGCCGCCACGGCCCGCAGGACGGCCACGGCCAGGACCGCCGGAAAGGCCGCGGCCGAGCCCGCGCCGAAGAAGGCCGCCCGCGCTCGGAAGGTCTGACACCGGGCGGACGGGCAGGCCTTCCCGCCCGCCCGGCGTTCACGGCACGGGCCCGCCGGGCCTCTGCCTGCCGCCGGGTTCTCTCCGGGGCCGGTCGACGGCACGGCGTTCTTCGTCGGTATCGTCGGTTCTGTCGCCCCTGCCTTCGGGTGCGTTCCGTGCCCCACGGTCCGTGCCCCACGTCCGTGGCACCCGGTGCCCCGGGCGGCGACGGCGGCCCTCTGTCCCCCAGATCAGTGGAGTCCGTATGTCCGCCCTGCCCGCCGCCCGTCGTACCGTCCTGAAGGGCGCCGCTCTTGCCGGTGCCGCAGGGCTGGGAGCCGCCGCCTGCTCCACCGAGTCGAAGCTCGGTCACGCGCAGACACCGACGCCCACCGCGCCCGTGGAGCTCGGCGCCGCGGACGAGGTCCCGGTCGGCGGGGCGAAGCTCTACCGGGAGCAGCGGGTCGTCGTGAGCTGCCCGGCCGCGGGTCGGTACAAGGCGTTCAGCGCCCAGTGCACCCACGCCGGCTGCCTCCTCGACAAGGTCGAGGGGACCGAGGGCAACTGCCCCTGCCACGGCAGCCGCTTCGACGTGACCACGGGCAAGGCCGTGCGGGGACCGGCCACGGTGCCGCTGCCCCCGGTCCCGCTGAAGCTCGAGAACGGGAAGCTCGTCGCAGGTCCCGGGGCCTGACCTCCGGCGGCGCCCTCCGGGGCCTGCTCCCGCCACCTCCGGGGGCTCCGGCACGGGTCCCCGTCGCAGGTCTCCCGAGCCCGGGCGATCCCGCTCTGTCACAGCCCGCCAGTAGGGTGTGAGACATGGCAGACCCCTCCAGCTACCGCCCCAAGCCGGGACAGATCCCCGACTCCCCGGGGGTCTACAAATTCCGCGACGAGCACCGCCGGGTGATCTACGTCGGGAAGGCCAAGAATCTCCGCCAGCGCCTGGCGAACTACTTCCAGGACCTCGCCGGGCTGCACCCGCGCACCCGCACGATGGTCACCACGGCCGCCTCCGTGGAATGGACCGTGGTCTCCACCGAGGTCGAGGCGCTTCAGCTGGAGTACTCCTGGATCAAGGAGTTCGACCCCCGGTTCAACGTCAAGTACCGCGACGACAAGAGCTATCCCTACCTCGCGGTCACGCTCAACGAGGAGTTCCCGCGCGTCCAGGTCATGCGTGGGGCCAAGAAGAAGGGCGTGCGCTACTTCGGTCCGTACGGGCACGCCTGGGCGATCCGCGAGACGGTCGACCTGATGCTCCGGGTCTTCCCCGTGCGGACCTGCTCCGCGGGGGTCTTCAAGAACGCCGAGCGGAGCGGCCGGCCCTGCCTCCTCGGCTACATCGGCAAGTGCTCCGCGCCGTGCGTCGGCCGGGTCACCCCCGAGGAGCACCGTGATCTCGCCGAGGACTTCTGCGACTTCATGGCGGGCCGTACCGGGACGTACATCCGCCGCCTGGAGAAGGACATGATGCAGGCGGCCGAGGAGATGGAGTACGAGCGGGCGGCGCGGCTGCGCGACGACGCCGAGGCTCTCAAGCGGGCCATGGAGAAGAGCGCGGTCGTCCTCGCCGACGCCACCGACGCCGACCTGATCGCCGTGGCCGAGGACGAGCTGGAGGCGGCGGTCCAGATCTTCCACGTCCGCGGCGGGCGGGTGAGGGGCCAGCGCGGCTGGGTGACCGACAAGGTCGAGGCCGTCGACACGGCGGGTCTCGTCGAACACGCCCTCCAGCAGCTGTACGGGGAGGAGTCGGGCGACTCCGTCCCCAAGGAGGTGCTGGTCCCGGCACTCCCCGAGGACCCCGACGCCGTGTCCCAGTGGCTCGCGGACCGCAGAGGGTCCCAGGTCAGCCTCCGCATCCCGCAGCGGGGCGACAAGAAGGACCTGATGGTCACGGTCCAGCGCAACGCCCAGCAGGC
Organism: Streptomyces sp. SM10; assembly: GCF_002910915.1. Lineage (GTDB taxonomy): Bacteria > Actinomycetota > Actinomycetes > Streptomycetales > Streptomycetaceae > Streptomyces. Next base: position 18,644 of record NZ_NEUF01000047.1, read on the forward strand.
GCTGGGTCTCCACAAGACCAAGCGCGCCTCCGACCTCACGACGCGCTCCCGCGCCCTGGAGGAGATCGCCGAGGCGCTCGGTCTCGACACCGCGCCGCTGCGCGTCGAGTGCTTCGACATCTCGCACCTCCAGGGTGACGACGTCGTCGCGTCCATGGTGGTCTTCGAGGACGGCCTCGCGCGCAAGAGCGAGTACCGCCGCTTCCAGATCAAGGGCTTCGAGGGCCAGGACGACGTCCGGTCGATGCACGAGGTCATCGGACGGCGCTTCAAGCGCTATCTGCAGGAGAAGGAACGGACGGGGGAGTGGGAGGAGACCCCGGCGCCCACGGGCCCCGTCCCGGCCCCCACCGCACCCGCGGCCGGGGTCCCTGCCTCCACCGTGGAGCCCGTGGCCGCCGCGGTCGCATCCGGGGCGCAGCACCCCGCACCCGCGCGGGAGGAGCCCCGCGAGGACGACGGCCGTCCCAAGCGCTTCGCCTATCCGCCGCAGCTCGTCGTCGTCGACGGAGGGCAGCCGCAGGTCGCCGCCGCCAAGCGGGCCCTGGACGAGCTGGGGATCGACGACATCGCCGTCTGCGGCCTCGCCAAGCGCCTCGAAGAGGTCTGGCTGCCCGACGACGACGACCCGGTGGTCCTGCCCCGCTCCAGCGAAGGCCTCTATCTCCTGCAGCGCATCCGGGACGAGGCCCACCGCTTCGCCATCACCTACCAGCGGGCCAAGCGGGCCAAGCGGATCCGGAGCAGCCCGCTGGACGACGTCGCGGGGCTCGGAGAGACCCGGAAGCAGGCACTGATCAAGCATTTCGGCTCCGTCAGGAAGCTCCGGCAGGCGACAATCGACGAGATCTGCGAGGTGCCGGGGATAGGGCGCAGGACCGCGGAGTCGGTCGCCGCCGCGTTCGCCGCGGCCGCCCCGGCCGGCCCCGCCGTGAACACGGCCACAGGAGAGATCATCGAAGAGGACGACGGGGGCAGCAGGACATGACCGAACACGCGCACGAACACCAGGAACACCACGACGAGCGCGGCCGAGCAGACGGAGCAGCACACGTGAGTACGGGAAGCACCACGGAGGAGGCCGAGGCCACCACGCCCGCCATCCCCGAGCTGGTGATCATCTCCGGAATGTCCGGCGCCGGGCGGAGCACGGCAGCCAAGTGCCTGGAGGACCTCGGCTGGTTCGTCGTGGACAACCTGCCGCCCGCGCTGATCCCCACCATGGTGGAGCTCGGCGCCCGGTCCCAGGGCAACGTCGCCCGTATCGCCGTCGTCGTCGACGTGCGGGGCCGCCGTTTCTTCGACAACCTCCGGGAGTCGCTCGCCGACCTCGAGGCCAAGCACGTCACCCGGCGGATCGTCTTCCTGGAGTCCTCCGACGACGCCCTCGTACGCCGTTTCGAGTCGGTCCGCCGCCCGCACCCGCTCCAGGGCGACGGCCGCATCGTGGACGGCATCGCGGCCGAGCGTGATCTGCTGCGCGAGCTGCGGGGCGACGCCGACCTGGTCATCGACACCTCCAGCCTCAACGTGCACGAGCTCCGGGCCAAGATGGACGCCCAGTTCGCCGGGGACGAGGAGCCGGAGCTGCGGGCGACGGTGATGTCCTTCGGCTTCAAGTACGGGCTGCCGGTCGACGCCGACCTCGTCGTCGACTGCCGCTTCCTGCCCAACCCGCACTGGGTCCCGGAGCTCCGCCCCTTCACCGGGCTCAACGAGGAGGTGTCCGACTACGTCTTCGACCAGCCGGGCGCCAAGGAGTTCCTCAACCAGTACACGGAGCTGCTCCAGCTGATCGCCACCGGCTACCGGCGCGAGGGCAAGCGGTACGTGACCATCGCCGTCGGCTGCACGGGCGGCAAGCACCGCTCCGTCGCGATGTCGGAGAAACTCGCCGCCCGGCTGGCCACCGAAGGGATCGAGACCGTCCTCGTCCACCGGGACATGGGGCGCGAGTGACCAGTCGCCAACTGCGTCAGCGCCGGCTGAGCAGGGCCACGGCCGCGCTCTCCGGCCGCAAACGCGGGGCGCAGCCCAAGGTCGTCGCCCTCGGCGGCGGCATGGGGCTGTCCGCCTCGCTCACGGCGCTGCGCCGGATCACCGGCGACCTCACGGCGGTGGTCACCGTCGCCGACGACGGCGGTTCCAGCGGCCGCCTCCGTGAGGAGCTCGGTGTCCTCCCGCCGGGCGACCTGCGCAAGGCGCTCGCCGCGCTGTGCGGGGACGACGCATGGGGCCAGACCTGGGCCCAGGTGATCCAGCACCGCTTCGAGTCCAAGGGCGACCTGCACGATCACGCGGTGGGCAATCTGCTCATCGTCGCGCTCTGGGAACAGCTGGGGGACCACGTCCAGGCCCTGGACCTCGTCGGCAAGCTGCTCGGAGCACACGGCAGGGTGCTGCCGATGTCCGCGGTCCCCCTGGAGCTCCAGGCGCTCGTACGAGGACACGACCCCGGGCGCCCCGACGACCTCGTCACCGTGCGGGGGCAGGCGACGGTGGCCCTGACCCCCGGCGAGGTCCAGTCCGTCCACGTCGTCCCGGCCGACCCGCCGGCCGTTCCCGAAGCGGTGGCCGCGGTGCTCGACGCGGACTGGGTGGTGCTCGGCCCGGGGTCGTGGTTCTCCTCCGTGATTCCGCACCTGCTGGTGCCCGAACTGCTCGACGCGCTCGTGACCACGAAGGCCCGTAAGGTCCTCTCGCTGAACCTCGCACCGCAGCCCGGTGAAACAGAAGGCTTCTCACCGCAGCGTCATTTGGAGGTTTTGGGACGACACGCCCCTAAACTCGCCATGGACGTGGTGCTGGCCGACGAGGCCGCCGTGCCCGACCGCGAGTCCCTCGCCGACGCCGCACAGCGGCTCGGAGCCGCGGTCGAGCTGGCCCCCGTGGCCTCACCCGACGGCGTTCCGATTCATGATCCGGAGCTGTTGGCCGCCGCGTACGACCGTATTTTTCGGATGCATGGAAGGATCGGCCCATGGCGATGACGCCAGCGGTGAAGGACGAAGTCTCTCGGCTTCCCGTGACCCGGACCTGCTGCAGAAAGGCAGAGGTCTCGGCGATTCTTCGGTTCGCGGGCGGGCTGCACCTGGTGAGCGGCCGGATCGTGATCGAGGCCGAGCTGGACACGGCGATGGCCGCCCGCCGGCTCAAGCGGGACATCCTCGAGATCTTCGGGCACAGCTCCGAGCTGATCGTGATGGCGCCGGGCGGACTGCGCCGGGGCTCCCGCTACGTCGTGCGGGTGGTGGCGGGCGGCGACCAGCTGGCGCGCCAGACCGGCCTGGTGGACGGCCGCGGCCGTCCGATCCGCGGCCTTCCCCCGCAGGTGGTCTCGGGGGCCACCTGCGACGCGGAGGCGGCATGGCGCGGTGCCTTCCTGGCGCACGGCTCGCTCACCGAGCCCGGCCGCTCCTCCTCGCTCGAGGTGACGTGTCCGGGTCCGGAGGCCGCCCTCGCCCTGGTCGGCGCCGCCCGCAGGCTCTCCATCGCCGCCAAGGCCAGGGAGGTGCGCGGGGTCGACCGTGTCGTCGTCCGCGACGGCGACGCGATCGGCGCCCTGCTGACCCGCCTCGGCGCCCACGAGTCGGTGCTGGCGTGGGAGGAGCGCCGGATGCGGCGCGAGGTCCGGGCCACGGCCAACCGGCTCGCCAACTTCGACGACGCCAACCTCCGCCGTTCCGCCCGCGCCGCGGTGGCGGCGGGCGCCCGGGTGGGGCGCGCGCTGGAGATCCTGGGCGAGGAGGTCCCGGAGCACCTCGCGGCGGCCGGACGGCTGCGCATGGAGCACAAGCAGGCCTCCCTGGAGGAGCTGGGAGCGCTCGCCGACCCGCCGCTGACCAAGGACGCGGTCGCCGGCCGGATCAGGCGCCTGCTGGCCATGGCGGACAAGCGTGCCCAGGATCTCGGCATCCCCGGCACGGAGTCGACCCTCAGCGAGGAGCTGGCCGACGGCCTCGTCGGCTGAGGACGACGGCAGAGCCCCGGCCCGCCTCCCGGCGTGGCCGGGGCTCCGCCGTCTCCGCCGTGCGCCGTCCGGCGACGGGGCGCCGGACGGCCGTGGTCACCGGGCTCCGCGAGGGCTCCGGGCGGCGTCATTTTTGCGCCAGGGGGAGGGCGCCATTCCTCGAATTCCGCCGAGAGGTTTTTCTGCATATCCGAGTGCGGCCCCGCACGAATGAGCGGCCGGTGCTTCTGCAGTTCCGCCGTCCGCGCGCCCTTGGAATAAGCGGACGGCCAGGCACTTTTTATCGATTGAGTGCCGCTCCGCACAATTGAGCATGCTTGCTCACCGCGTACTTCGCGCGCGCCCGGCGGCGGCGTCCGCCCTGACGGTCCATGGCCGGAACCATGAGGGTCGGGCCTGCGTCGGTGACTCCCGGTGACATCGCACCGTCGGATGCCTCCCTCCGTCCGCCTCTCGCAAGGGGTGTGGTTCCGGAGGGTGTTGACGTTCGGTGACCGCTCCGTGCGCGGCGGACGCCCCCGCCGCACGCCTCGGTGCACCCCGAGGCCGGAATCCGGCACTCCTACTCGGCGGTAAGGGGATCCCCCTTCGCGCCGCCCCTCTCGATGTCACTCCGGGGCCTTCGGAGAGGTAGGGTCGTAGGCGGTCGGGGACATCCCTAATAAAACTCGCCGGCATCGAAACCGGCGTTCCTAACGAGGAGATCGGTTCGTGACGATCCGCGTAGGCATCAACGGCTTTGGCCGCATCGGTCGTAACTACTTCCGCGCGCTGCTGGAGCAGGGTGCGGACATCGAGATCGTGGCTGTCAACGACCTGGGTGACACTGCGACCACGGCTCACCTGCTGAAGTACGACACCATTCTGGGTCGTCTCAAGGCAGAGGTCAGCCACACCGCCGACACCATCACCGTCGACGGTCACACCATCAAGGTGCTCTCCGAGCGCAACCCGGCCGACATCCCCTGGGGTGAGCTGGGCGTCGACATCGTCATCGAGTCGACCGGCATCTTCACCAAGAAGGCCGACGCCGAGAAGCACATCGCCGGTGGCGCCAAGAAGGTCCTCATCTCGGCTCCGGCCAAGGACGAGGACATCACCATCGTGATGGGCGTCAACCAGGACAAGTACGACACGGCCCACCACCACGTCATCTCCAACGCCTCCTGCACCACCAACTGTGTGGCGCCGATGGCCAAGGTTCTCGACGAGAACTTCGGCATCGTCAAGGGCCTGATGACGACGGTCCACGCGTACACCAACGACCAGCGCATCCTGGACTTCCCGCACTCGGACCTGCGCCGCGCCCGCGCCGCCGCCGAGAACATCATCCCGACCACGACGGGCGCCGCCAAGGCGACCGCCCTGGTCCTCCCGCAGCTCGAGGGCAAGCTCGACGGCATCGCGATGCGCGTCCCGGTCCCGACCGGTTCCGCCACCGACCTCGTCGTGACGCTGCAGCGCGAGGTCACCAAGGACGAGGTCAACGCCGCGTTCAAGAAGGCGTCCGACGACGGCGACCTCAAGGGCTTCCTGACCTACACCGAGGACCCGATCGTCTCCTCGGACATCGTCGGTGACCCGTCGTCCTGCACCTTCGACTCCTCCCTGACCATGGTCCAGGAGGGCAACTCGGTGAAGATCCTCGGCTGGTACGACAACGAGTGGGGCTACTCCAACCGCCTCGTCGACCTGACCGTCTTCGTCGGCGACCAGCTCTGATCCTAGGATCGGCAGGCAACCAGGTGTGATGTGAGGGGCTCGGACGGCGCGATGTGGCGCCGTTCGAGCCCCCTCGCATGCTCATCAGTCCTTCCAAGGAGTAGAGGAACAGATGAAGACGATCGACGAACTTCTCGCCGAAGGGGTCGCGGGGAAGCGGGTATTCGTCCGCGCCGACCTCAACGTGCCGCTCGACGGCACCACGATCACCGACGACGGCCGCATCCGCGCCGTCCTGCCGACGGTCTCCCAGCTCGCCGCCGCCGGCGCCCGGGTCATCGTCGCCTCGCACCTCGGCCGCCCCAAGGGCGCCCCGGACCCGGCCTTCTCGCTGGCACCGGCCGCCGCCCGCCTGGGTGAGCTGCTCGGCTCCGGGACCGCCTTCGCGACGGACACCGTCGGCGAGTCCGCCCGCGCCACGGTCGCCGCCCTCACCGACGGCCAGGTGGCCGTCATCGAGAACCTCCGCTTCAACGCGGGCGAGACGTCCAAGGACGACGCCGAGCGCGGAGCCTTCGCCGACCGGCTCGCCGAGCTCGCCGACGTGTACGTGGGTGACGGCTTCGGCGCCGTCCACCGCAGGCACGCCTCGGTCTTCGACCTCCCCGCCCGGCTCCCGCACTACGCGGGCCACCTCATCGCCACCGAGGTCGGCGTCCTGAAGAAGCTCACCACCGACGTCAAGCGGCCCTACGCGGTCGTCCTCGGCGGGGCCAAGGTCTCCGACAAGCTCGGAGTGATCGACCACCTGCTGGAGCGCGCGGACCGCATCCTCATCGGCGGCGGCATGGCGTACACCTTCCTCAAGGCCCAGGGCCACGAGGTCGGCAGCTCGCTGCTCCAGGAGGACCAGATCCCGGCCGTGCAGGAGTACCTGCGGCGCGCCGAGGAGAAGGGCGTCGAATTCGTCCTGCCGGTCGACGTCGTGGTGGCCCCCGCCTTCCCCGACCTCAAGACCAAGGCCCCGACCCACCCCACCACCGTCGCCGCCGACGCCATGCCGGCCGGCCAGATGGGGCTGGACAACGGACCGGAGACCAACAAGCTCTACGCATCGAAGCTCGCCGACGCGGCCACCGTCTTCTGGAACGGCCCGATGGGCGTCTTCGAGCATCCCGACTTCGCCGACGGCACCCGCGCGGTCGCCCAGGCGCTCGTCGACTCGTCGGCCTTCAGCGTCGTGGGCGGCGGGGACTCCGCAGCCGCCGTCCGCATCCTCGGCTTCGACGAGAATGCTTTCGGCCACATCTCGACCGGTGGCGGCGCCAGCCTCGAATACCTCGAAGGCAAGACGCTTCCCGGACTCGCCGCACTGGAGGACTGACCCTCAATGACTGCTCCCGCACAAGGCCGTACCCCGCTCATGGCGGGCAACTGGAAGATGAACCTCAACCACCTCGAGGCCATCGCGCACGTCCAGAAGCTCGCTTTCGCCCTGGCCGACAAGGACTACGACGCGGTCGAGGTCGCCGTCCTGCCGCCCTTCACGGACCTGCGTTCCGTGCAGACGCTGGTCGACGGCGACAAGCTGAAGATCAAGTACGGGGCCCAGGACATCTCGGCGCACGACTCCGGCGCGTACACCGGTGAGATCTCCGGCCCGATGCTCGCCAAGCTGAAGTGCACCTTCGTCGCAGTCGGTCACAGCGAGCGCCGCCAGTACCACGGCGAGAACGACGAGATCTGCAACGCCAAGGTGAAGGCCGCGTACAAGCACGGTCTGACCCCGATCCTCTGCGTCGGTGAGGGCCTGGACATCCGCAAGGCCGGTGACCAGGTCTCCTACACGCTGGCGCAGCTCGACGGCGCGCTGAAGGACATCCCGGCGGAGCAGGCCGAGTCCATCGTGATCGCCTACGAGCCGGTGTGGGCCATCGGCACCGGTGAGGTCGCGACCCCCGAGGACGCCCAGGAGGTCTGCGGTGCGATCCGCCGCCGGCTCGCCGAGCTCTACTCGCAGGAGTTGGCCGACGCCGTCCGTATCCAGTACGGCGGCTCGGTGAAGTCCGGCAACGTCGCGGCCATCATGGCGCAGCCCGACGTGGACGGTGCCCTCATCGGCGGTGCCGCGCTCGACGCCGACGAGTTCGTCAAGATCGTCCGCTTCCGCGACCAGTAGGATCGTCCGCTTCCGCGACCAGTAGGATCGTCCGCTTCCGCGGCCGGTGAGTATGCGGTGGAGCGGATCCGTCGTACCCTTGCGGGGGCCAGGGGGGTGTATCCCCCGGGCCCCCGCTGTTCGTACATGCAGTCCTAGGAATTCCGGAAAGTAGGGACCAGCCGTGGTTTTGGCGTTCGAGATCGCCCTGATCGTCTTCAGCCTGCTGCTGATGCTGCTGGTGCTGATGCACAAGGGAAAGGGCGGCGGCCTCTCCGACATGTTCGGTGGCGGGATGCAGTCCTCCGTGGGTGGCTCGTCGGTCGCCGAGCGGAACCTCGACCGCATCACCGTCGTGGTCGGTCTGGGTTGGTTCGCATGCATCGTCGTCCTTGCTCTGCTGATCAAGCTGGACAGCTGACCCTTCGTCCGTGAATCCCGGTGAGGGTGTAACTCCTTTCACTGGACGCGCGTTGGGCCTTACGTAGACTGGGGCATCTTCGAGCACCATCACGCAGGGAGTTACGACCGTGGCAAGTGGCAACGCGATCCGGGGAAGCCGGGTCGGAGCGGGGCCGATGGGGGAGGCGGAGCGAGGCGAGTCCGCGCCGCGCCTCCGCATCTCCTTCTGGTGCTCGAACGGGCACGAGACGCAGCCGAGCTTCGCCCATGACGCGCAGGTACCGGAGACCTGGGACTGCCCGCGCTGCGGCTTCCCGGCCGGACAGGACCGGGACAGCCCGCCGGCCCCGCCGCGCACCGAGCCGTACAAGACGCACCTGGCGTACGTACGTGAGCGGCGCAGCGACGCGGACGGCGAGGCGATCCTCGCCGAAGCCCTCGCGAAGCTCCGCGGCGAGATCTGACGCCTCTCGTCCGGACCACGCGGTCCGTACACGAAGGACCCCTGACCCAGTTGTTCACCGGCCGGTCACCCCCTGGGTGCCCGGCCGGAAGCCTTGTTGCCCCAGGCAGCCCGCCGTTGCCCCGGGGCACCCTTCAGATCAATTAGGTTGGAGGGGCAGCGGGGAAGGTTGCAGTACGAGAAGAAGTGGGCGATTTCCGGGATGAACGCACAAGGCCGAACCAAGCTCAACCAGACGCCCGAGTGGGCGGCTCTCGGCAAGCACCGTGAGGAGTTCGGCGACACCCAACTGCGCCGGCTGTTCGCGGACGCGCCGGACCGCGGGACCGCGTACACCCTCCGGGTCGGCGACCTGCACATCGACTACTCGAAGAACCTGGTCACCGACGAGACGCTCCGTCTGCTCCGTGACCTCGCCGAGGCCACCGGGGTCGCCGGCCTGCGGGACGCGATGTTCCGCGGCGAGAAGATCAACACCACCGAGGACCGTGCCGTCCTGCACACCGCGCTGCGGGCCCCGCGCGGCGCCGTCGTCGAGGTCGACGGCGAGAACGTGGTCCCCGCCGTGCACGCCGTCCTGGACAGGATGGCGGCCTTCGCCGACCGGGTCAGGGCCGGAGAGTGGACCGGGCACACCGGCAAGCCGGTCAAGAACATCGTGAACATCGGCATCGGCGGTTCCGATCTCGGACCGGCCATGGCCTACGAGGTGCTGCGCTCCTTCACGGACCGCTCCCTCACTCTCCGCTTCGTGTCCAACGTCGACGGCGCCGACCTCCACGAGGCCGTCCGTGACCTGGACCCGGCCGAGACGCTGTTCATCGTGGCGTCCAAGACCTTCACCACGATCGAGACCATCACCAACGCCACGTCCGCCCGCGACTGGCTCCTCACCGGACTGAGGGCCGGTCAGGAGGCCGTCGCCAAGCACTTCGTGGCGCTCTCGACCAACGCCGGGAAGGTCGAGGACTTCGGCATCGACACGGCCAACATGTTCGAGTTCTGGGACTGGGTCGGCGGCCGCTACTCCTACGACTCGGCCATCGGCCTCTCGCTGATGATCGCCATCGGCCCCGAGCGCTTCCGCGAGATGCTGGACGGCTTCCACCTCGTCGACGAGCACTTCCGCACCGCCCCCGCCGAGGAGAACGCCCCGCTGCTCCTGGGCCTCCTGGGCGTCTGGTACGGCCAGTTCTTCGGCGCACAGTCCCACGCTGTGCTGCCCTACAGCCACTATCTCTCCAAGTTCACCGCGTACTTGCAGCAGCTGGACATGGAGTCCAACGGCAAGTCCGTGGACCGGGACGGCAATCCGGTCGAGTGGGAGACGGGACCGGTCGTCTGGGGCACCCCCGGCACCAACGGCCAGCACGCGTACTACCAGCTGATCCACCAGGGCACGAAGGTCATCCCGGCCGACTTCATCGGCTTCGCCACGCCGGTCCAGGACCTGCTGCCCGGTCTGATCGCCCAGCACGATCTGCTGATGGCCAACTTCTTCGCCCAGACCCAGGCCCTCGCCTTCGGCAAGACGCCCGACGAGGTCCGCGCGGAAGGCGTCGCGGAGGAGTTGGTGCCGCACAAGACGTTCCTCGGCAACCACCCGACGACCACGGTCCTCGCCGAGCGGCTCACCCCCTCGGTGCTCGGCCAGCTCGTCGCGCTGTACGAGCACAAGGTCTTCGTCCAAGGCGCAGTCTGGAACATCGACTCCTTCGACCAGTGGGGCGTCGAGCTGGGCAAGGTCCTCGCCAAGAAGATCGAGCCGGTCCTGACCGAGGGCACCGGGGGCGACCAGCTGGACAGCTCCACCGCCGCTCTCGTCTCGACGTACCGGTCCCTGCGGGGCCGCTGAGCGATGACCGCGGGGGAGGGGACGATACGGCTGCGGCCGCCGCGCCACGCGCCGGACCGCAGGGCGGCCGTCTGGTGGCGGGCCCGGTGCCTGCTGCTGACAGCGGCACCGGTGGCCGTCCTGGGCGTGCTGGGAGCGTTCATCGCTCCTGCGCGGTTCTGGCTGCTGACCGCGGCCGCCGCGCTCGGGGCCGTCGGCCTGCTCTGCAGCGTCCTCCTCCCCCTCTGGTGGTTCCGCACCCACCGCTGGGAGGTCACCGGGGACGCGGTCTACGTGAGCACCGGGGTCGTCCTCCGGGAGTGGCGGATCGCCCCGATGTCCCGCATCCAGACCGTCGACACCGTGCGCGGACCCCTCGAGCAGCTCTTCGGGCTGGCCACGGTCACCGTCACCACGGCGTCCGCCAAGGGGGCCCTGCGGATCGGGGGACTGGCCCACGGGACGGCCGCCGAACTCGCCGAGCGGCTGACCCGCATCACCCAGGACACCCCCGGGGACGCGACGTGAGCACCGCCGCCGGCGACGCCCCCGGCTGGCGGCGGCTGCACCCCCGCACGGTCCTGGTCACCGCGCTGGTCACGGCCGGAGTCGCGGCGGGCGGCGCCGTGCCGGTCGTGGTGGGCCTGTCCGGCCGCCTCGGATACGCGAGGGCGATCGGCTGGGTGCTGGCCGGAGCGGTCCTGCTGACCGGCTGCGCGGCGGTCGGCGACCACGTCCGGTGGCGGCGCACCCGCTACCGCGTCGGCGCGGAGCGCGTCGATCTCCACACCGGGCTCCTCCTGGTGAAGCGCCGCTCGCTTGCCCGCGACAGGATCCGCAGCGTCGACCTCACCGCGCACCTCCTGCTGCGCCTCCTCGGCCTGGTCACCGTCCGCATCGGCACCGGTGAGCAGACGGGCGGGGACTCCACCCTGGAGCTCGACCCCGTCTCCCGTGCGGAGGGGGAGCGGCTGCGCCGCGAGCTCCTCGACCGCGGAGCCGCGGCGACCCCCGGAAGGCACCGTGAGGGCGAACTGGCCACCCTCGACCCCCGCTGGATCCGCTACGCACCGGTCTCCTTCGTCACGCCCGCGCTGGGCGCGGCGGCGGCCGGCGGTGTGATGCAGATCAGCGAATGGGCGGGCGCGCAGGGAGAGGTGATCGACTGGGTCGCCGACCGCTTCCGGGAGACGCCTCTGGTGTGGGCGATCGCCGCCCTGGTCCTGGCCGCGCTGGTCTCCGGTGTCGTCGGAGCGCTCGGCCTCTGGATCGAGATGTGGTGGAACTACCGGCTGGAGCGCGAACCGGGCGGCACCCTGCGGGTCAGGCGCGGACTGCTGACCTCGCGCTCCCTCTCCGTCGAGGAACGGCGGCTGCGCGGCGTGGACCTGGTGGAGCCCCTGGGCGTACGGCTGCTGGGCGCCGCCCGGGTGGACGCGATCACGACGGGCCTCGCCACGGACGAGGAGTCCCAGGGCGCCGAGCACCACACGCTGCTGCCGGTCGCTCCCCGGCCGCTGGCCGACAGCATCGCCGCAGAGGTGCTCCGTGAGACCGTCACCCCGACCGGCGCGCCGCTGACGGCTCACCCTCCTGCCGCCCGGGGCCGGCGGCTGCGCCGCGCCCTCGTCGTGACCCTGGCGCCCGTCCTGGTCCAGGTCGTCCTGGGAATCCTGTTCACACCGGTGCTGCTGTGGACGGCGCTGGTCTGCGCGGCGCTCTCCGTGCCCGTCGCCGTCCTGCTGGCACTCGACGCGTACCGCTCGCTGGGGCACACGCTCAGCGGCCGCTACTTGGTGACCCGCTCCGGCAGCGTCCGGCGCTCCACGGCGGCCCTGCAGCGGGCGGGGGTCATCGGCTGGACGGTGCGGCAGTCCTTCTTCCAGCGGCGGGCCGGGCTGCTGAGCGTCACCGCCACGACGGCCGCCGGCGGAGGCGCGTACACGGCGCACGACACGGACGCCTCCGAGGGGCTCGCCTTCGCCGCGGAGGCGGTCCCGGGCCTGCTGGAGCCCTTTCTCGAGCGGGGCTGAGCCCGGTGCGTCAGCCGCGCGTCGTGTCGATGACGCAGAATCGGTTGCCCTCGGTGTCCGCCAGCACCACGAAGTCGGGATCCGGCGGATAAAGATGCCACTCCACCTGCCGCGCACCGAGCGCGGTCAGCCGTTCCACCTCGGCCTCCTGGTCGCCGGAGTACAGGTCCAGGTGGACCCGCGGCACCTCTTGGACGGGCGTGTCGCTCAGCCCCAAGGACAGCCCGACCCCGGGCCCGTCGGCCGGAACCAGGACCACCCAGTCCTCCTTGAGCGACTCGCGCTCGACGTAGTGCAGCGCGGCCTTCCAGAAAGCGGCCGCGCGCCGGACGTCCGACGCTCCCATCACCACGGTTCCGATACTCACCATGGCACCACCCTGGCACAGCGGAGACCCGGCCACGCCCAAGGAGGGCGGGCCGGGTCTCCGTGGTGATCCGGCTACGCCGACGCCGGCGGATACAGTGCACGCGGCAGTTTCGACGCCGCCGCGGCGTCCAGGAGCCAGAGCGTGCGGCTGCGGCCGTACGCCCCCGCCGCCGGGGCCTGGATCTCCCCGGCCCCGGACAGCGCGATCTCCGCGGCTACCGCCTTGTCCTCGCCCGCGGCCAGCAGCCACACCTCACGCGCCGCCCGGATGGCGGGCAGTGTGAGCGAGACGCGGGTGGGCGGCGGCTTGGGCGCACCGTGCACACCGACGACGGTGCGTTCGGTCTCCCGCACCGCGGCCAGCTCCGGGAAGAGCGACGCGACGTGGGTGTCAGGACCGACACCCAGCATCAGCACGTCGAACGTCGGTACGGACCCGTGGTCCTCCGGGCCCGCGGCAGCGGCGAGTTCCGCCGCGTACCCAGCGGCCGCGGAGTCCGCGTCGCCCCCGTACGGGCCGTCCGACGCGGGCATCGCGTGGACCCGGGAAGGGTCCAGCCGCACCGCGTCCAGCAGGGCCTCGCGGGCCTGCGTGACATTGCGTTCCGGGTCGCCCTCGGGCAGGAACCGCTCGTCGCCCCACCACAGGTCGAGCCGCGACCAGTCGATCGCGTCGCGTGCGGGTGAGGCGGCGAGCGCGGCCAGCAGGCCGTTGCCGTTGCGCCCGCCGGTGAGGACCACCGAGGCGGAACCGCGCGCGGCCTGGGCGTCCACGATCTTCGTGATCAGCCGGGCCGCCGCGGCCTGAGCCATCAGCTCCTTGTCACGGTGCACGACGAGCTGAGGTGCGCTCACTTCGACGCCGCCTTCTTGGCCGCCGCCTTCTTCGCGGCAGGGGCGGCGGACCCCGTGGGCCCCGGCCGCTTCTGCCCCGTACCGACCGACGACGCCTCGGCGGGGCCGCCGAGGCGTTCCACGCCGAACTTCACCGTGGCCTCGTAGATGTTGTCCGGGTCCAGACGGCGCAGCTCCTCCGCGAGGAGCTCGGCGGTCTCCCGCCGCTTCAGCGCGACCGCGCGGTCCGGCTGGCCGGCCATGGAGAGCGTCGCCAGCGAGCCGTCGGGGCGGTCCAGGACGATCACGCCGTTCTTGGTCTCCAGCCGTACGGCCGTCAGACCGGGACCACCGGACAGCGTGCGCTCCACGGGGACCCCGAGCCGGCCCGCGAGCCACATGGCCAGCAGTTCGCAGCTCGGGTTGTCGGACTCGCCCTCGACCGTCGCCGAGACGACCTGCGCGGGCTGCTGGTCGAGCGCCGCCGCCAGCATCGAGCGCCACGGTGTGATGCGCGTCCAGGCCAGGTCCGTGTCACCGGGCCGGTACGTCGCCGCGCGCACCGACAGCTCGTCGAGCGGGTGCTCGGCGGAGTAGGTGTCGGTGATGCGGCGCTGGGCGAGCGCGCCCAGAGGATCCCTGGCCGGGTCCGCCGGAGCGTCCTCGGGCCACCACACGACGACCGGGGCGTCCGGCAGCAGCAGCGGCAGGACGACCGACTGGGCGTGGTTGGCCAGCTCACCGTGGAGGCGCAGCACGACGGTCTCGCCGGAGCCCGCGTCGGAACCGACCCGGATCTCCGCGTCGAGCCGTGCGTCGCGCCGGGCGCGCGGCGACTTGCTGACCCGCTTGATCACCGCGATGATCCGCGACGGGTGCTCGCGGGACGAGTCGCTCGCCGCCCGGAGCGCGTCGTAGGCGTTCTCCTCGTCGGTGACGATGACGAGAGTGAGCACCATGCCGATGGCCGGCGTGCCGATGGAACGGCGCGCCGAGACCAGAGCCTGGTTGATCTTGCTGGACGTGGTTTCCGTGAGATCGATCTTCATGGCCGGCGCCAGCTCCGTCCGTCGCGTGCGAGCATCTCGTCGGCCTCGGCCGGGCCCCATGTACCGGCCTGGTACTGGGCGGGCTTGCCGTGCTTGTCCCAGTACTCCTCGATCGGGTCGAGGATGTTCCAGGAGAGCTCGACCTCCTGGTGGCGCGGGAAGAGGTTGGCGTCGCCGAGCAGGACGTCGAGGATGAGCCGCTCGTACGCCTCCGGGCTGGACTCCGTGAAGGACTCGCCGTAGGCGAAGTCCATCGTGACGTCCCGTACCTCCATGGAGGTGCCGGGCACCTTGGAGCCGAACCGGACCGTGACCCCCTCGTCCGGCTGCACCCGGATGACCAGGGCGTTGCCGCCGAGTTCCTCCGTCGCACCGGACTCGAAGGGCAGGTAGGGGGCGCGCTTGAAGACCACCGCGATCTCCGTGACCCGGCGGCCGAGACGCTTGCCGGTACGGAGGTAGAACGGCACGCCCGCCCAGCGGCGGTTGTTGATCGTCAGCTTGATCGCGGCGAAGGTGTCGGTCTTCGACTTGGGGTCGATACCGTCCTCCTCCAGATAGCCGAGCGCTTCCTCGCCGCCCTGCCAGGCGTGCGCGTACTGTCCGCGCACGGTGTGCCTGCCCAGGTCCTCGGGCAGCTCCACCGCGGTGAGCACCTTCAGCTTCTCGGCGACCAGGGCCTTGGGGTGGAAGGAGCCGGGCTCCTCCATCGCCGTCAGCGCCAGCAGCTGGAGCAGGTGGTTCTGGATGACGTCACGGGCGGCACCGATGCCGTCGTAGTAGCCGGCACGGCCGCCGATGCCGATGTCCTCGGCCATCGTGATCTGGACGTGGTCGACGTACGACCTGTTCCAGATCGGCTCCCACATCGTGTTGGCGAAGCGGAGGGCCAGGATGTTCTGGACCGTCTCCTTGCCGAGGTAGTGGTCGATGCGGAAGACCTCGTTCGGCGGGAAGACGTCGTGCACGAGCTGGTTCAGCGCCTGCGCGCTCTCCAGGTCGTGACCGAACGGCTTCTCGATGACGGCGCGTCGCCAGCTGCCTTCCTTCTGGTCGGCCAGCCCGTGCTTCTTGAGCTGCTCGACGACCTTGGGGAAGAACTTCGGCGGCACGGAGAGGTAGAAGGCGAAGTTGCCGCCCGTCCCCTGCGCCTTGTCGAGCTCCTCGATCGTGCCCTTGAGGGTCTCGAACGCGGCGTCGTCGTCGAAGGTGCCCTGGACGAACCGCATGCCCTGGCTGAGCTGCTGCCAGACCTCTTCGCGGAACGGGGTGCGGGAGTGCTCTTTGACGGCGTCGTGGACGACCTGGGCGAAGTCCTCGTCCTCCCAGTCGCGGCGCGCGAAGCCGATGAGCGAGAAGCCCGGCGGCAGCAGGCCGCGATTGGCCAGGTCGTAGACGGCGGGCATCAGCTTTTTACGGGACAAATCGCCCGTGACGCCAAAGATCACCAGGCCCGACGGCCCCGCGATGCGCGGGAGCCGTCGGTCCTGTGCGTCACGGAGCGGGTTGGCTCCGGGAACACCAGACAAGGTGGTCAGCCCTCCGAAGGAGCGAGGCGCTTGAGCTCCGCCTCGGTGGAGTTGAGCAGGTCGATCCAGGCGGCTTCGAACTTCTCGACGCCCTCGTCCTCCAGGAGCTGGACGACGTCGTCGTAGCTGACCCCGAGGTTCTTGATCGCTTCGAGGTCGGCACGAGCCTGGTCGTAACGTCCGGCGACGGTGTTGCCGGTGATCTCACCATGATCGGCCACGGCGTCCAGCGTCGCCTCCGGCATGGTGTTGACCGTGTTGGGGGCGACGAGGTCGTCGACGTACAGGGTGTCCTTGAGGGACGGGTCCTTCACGCCGGTCGAGGCCCACAGCGGGCGCTGCTTGTTGGCCTGCGCCTTGTCCAGGGCGGCCCAGCGGTCGCCGCCGAACACCTCCTCGTAGGCCTCGTAGGCCAGACGGGCGTTGGCGAGGGCGGACTTGCCCTTCGCGGCCTTCGCCTCGTCGCTGCCGACCGCGTCCAGGCGCTTGTCGATCTCGGTGTCCACACGGGACACGAAGAAGGACGCCACGGAGTGGATCTTGGAGAGGTCCAGGCCCGCGGCCTTCGCCTTCTCCAGGCCTGCCAGGTAGGCGTCCATGACCTCGCGGTAGCGCTCCAGCGAGAAGATCAGCGTGACGTTGACGCTGATGCCCTTGCCGATGACCTCGGTGATCGCCGGCAGACCGGCCTTGGTCGCCGGGATCTTGATGAGCGTGTTCGGCCGGTCCACCAGCCAGGCCAGCTGCTTGGCCTCGGCGACGGTGGCGTCGGTCCTGTGGGCCAGGCGCGGGTCGACCTCGATGGAGACCCGGCCGTCCTGGCCGCCCGTGGCGTCGAAGACCGGACGCAGGATGTCGGCGGCGTCGCGGACGTCGGCCGTCGTGATCATGCGGAGGGCCTCTTCGACCGTGACCTTGCGGGTGGCGAGGTCCGTGAGCTGCTGGTCGTAACCGTGGCCCTGGGAGATCGCCTTCTGGAAGATCGACGGGTTGGTCGTGACACCCACGACGTGGCTCTGGTCGATCAGCTCGGCGAGGTTGCCGGAGGTGATCCGCGTGCGGGACAGATCGTCGAGCCAGATCGCCACGCCCTCGTCGGAGAGGCGCTTGAGTGCGTCTGTCATGAGAATTGCATCTCCTACTAGTCGTGTAACCGCGTCAGCGCGCAGCGGAGGCGAGAGATTCCCGGGCGGCTTCCGCCACGTGCGCGGCGGTGAAGCCGAACTCGCGGAAGAGGACCTTGGCGTCGGCCGACGCACCGAAGTGCTCCAGCGAGACGATCCGGCCGGCGTCGCCCACGTACCGGTGCCACGTGAGTCCGATGCCCGCCTCGACGGCGACCCGGGCCTTCACGGACGGCGGCAGCACGCTGTCCTTGTACGCCTGGTCCTGCTCCTCGAACCACTCGACACACGGCATCGAGACCACCCGGGTCGGCACACCGGCCGCCTGGAGCTCGTCGCGGGCCTCGACGGCCAGCTGGACCTCGGAGCCCGTGGCGATCAGAACGGCCTGCGCCTCGCCGCCCTCGGCGTCGAAGAGGACGTAACCGCCCTTGGCCGCGCTCTCGTTCGCCGGGTAGGTGGGTACGCCCTGGCGGGTCAGCGCCAGACCGTGCGGGGCGCCCTTGCCGAACACCTTGGTGTAACGGCGCAGGATCTCGCGCCAGGCGATGACCGTCTCGTTGGCGTCGGCCGGGCGCACGACGTTCAGGCCCGGGATGGCGCGCAGCGAGGCGATGTGCTCGACCGGCTGGTGGGTCGGGCCGTCCTCGCCGAGACCGATCGAGTCGTGCGTCCACACGTAGGTGACCGGGAGGTGCATCAGCGCGGAGAGGCGCACGGCGTTGCGCATGTAGTCGGAGAACACCAGGAAGGTGCCGCCGTAGATGCGGGTGTTGCCGTGGAGCGCGATGCCGTTCATGGCCGCGGCCATGGAGTGCTCGCGGATGCCGAAGTGGATCGTCCGGCCGTACGGGTCGGCCTCGGGCAGCGGGTTGCCCGCCGGGAGGAACGACGACGTCTTGTCGATCGTGGTGTTGTTCGAGCCGGCGAGGTCGGCGGAGCCGCCCCACAGCTCGGGGATGACACCGCCGAGCGCCTGCAGGACCTTGCCGGAGGCGGCACGCGTGGCGACGCCGTGGCCCGCCTCGAAGACGGGGAGTTCGTCCTCCCAGCCGGCCGGCAGCTCACCCGCGGCGATCCGGTCGAACTCCGCGGCGCGCTCCGGGTTGGCGGTGCGCCAGGCGGCGAACGTCTTCTCCCACTCGGCCTTGGCCTCACGGCCCCGGTCCAGCGCCTCACGGGTGTGCCCGATGACCTCGTCGGAGACCTCGAAGGTCTTCTCCGGGTCGAAGCCGAGCACGCGCTTGGTGGCCGCGATCTCGTCGTCGCCGAGCGCCGAGCCGTGCGCGGCCTCGGTGTTCTGGGCGTTCGGGGCGGGCCAGGCGATGATCGAGCGGGCCGCGATGAAGGACGGACGCTCCGTCTCGGCCTTGGCGGCCAGGAGCGCGAGGTGCAGGCCCTCGGGGTCCAGGTCGCCGCTGGGCAGCTGGTCCACGCGCTGGACGTGCCATCCGTAGGACTCGTAGCGCTTCAGGGTGTCCTCGGAGACCGCGGTCTCCGTGTCGCCCTCGATCGAGATGTGGTTGTCGTCCCACAGCAGCACCAGGTTGCCGAGCTTCTGGTGGCCGGCCAGCGAGGACGCCTCGGCCGAGATGCCCTCCTGGAGGCAGCCGTCACCGGCGACGACCCAGACCATGTGGTCGAACGGGGAGGTGCCGGGGGCCGCCTGCGGGTCGAAGAGACCGCGCTCGTAGCGGGCGGCCATCGCCATGCCCACGGCGTTGGCGACGCCCTGGCCCAGCGGGCCGGTCGTCGTCTCGACACCCGTGGTGTGGCCGTACTCCGGGTGGCCCGGCGTCTTGGAGCCCCAGGTGCGGAATGCCTTGAGGTCGTCCAGCTCCAGGCCGTATCCGGCGAGGTAGAGCTGGATGTACAGCGTCAGGCTGGAGTGGCCCGCGGACAGTACGAACCGGTCGCGTCCGGTCCACTCCGCGTCCGCCGGGTCGTGACGCATCACCTTCTGGAAGAGGGTGTACGCGGCAGGAGCGAGGCTCATCGCCGTGCCCGGGTGGCCGTTTCCGACTTTCTGTACGGCATCCGCAGCGAGGACGCGGACGGTGTCCACGGCCCGCTGGTCCAATTCGGTCCACTGGAAGTCTGTGGTGGTCGGCTTGGTGCTCACCCTGAGTCAGGGCTCCTCTCCACTGTTCGTAAACCGGTGGCTGTTACCGCACCGGGCATTGTCGAGCCTACCCCCGTCACAAGGCCGTACTTCTGCCCTTTCCACAGTGCGGGCGACCTGCGGAGTTCGCCTCCCGTATGAGCGCTCCCGTTCACTTCTGCGCCACCCCAACACGACCCCACCCCCGCGAAGAGCGGCGTATGCCCAACGTCTACAGTGGTCTGGTTCGCGCAAGTCTTTACCGGGCCTTCATGCCCGGAGCTTGCTGGGATTTCTCTGTCAGGGGTGTGCGTGACGGCCGTCGAGTCCCGACCCGCAGGGGTCGCCTTGACTCCGAGCCCAGTGGGCCATCGCCCGTTCGGGGCCCGCATCAAGGCATTCGTGGCTCTTACCAAGCCGCGCATCATCGAGCTGCTGCTGATCACCACCGTTCCGGTGATGTTCCTCGCCGCTCAGGGCGTGCCCGATCTTTGGCTCGTAGTGACCACCACCATCGGCGGATATCTCTCCGCGGGCGGTGCCAATGCGCTCAACATGTATATCGACCGCGACATCGACGCGCTGATGGACCGTACGTCCCAGCGTCCGCTGGTCACGGGCATGGTGAGCCCCCGTGAGTGCCTGGCCTTCGGAATCGCCCTCGGGGTGATTTCCACGGTCTGGTTCGGACTGCTCGTCAACTGGCTCTCCGCGGCCCTCGCGCTGGGCGCACTCCTGTTCTATGTCGTCGTCTACACGATGCTGCTCAAGCGCCGTACCTCGCAGAACATCGTCTGGGGCGGAATCGCCGGGTGCATGCCCGTACTCATCGGCTGGTCCGCAGTGACCAATTCGATGAGCTGGGCCGCGGTCATTCTTTTCGCCGTGATCTTCTTCTGGACGCCGCCGCACTACTGGCCGCTGTCGATGAAGGTCAAGGAGGACTACGCCCGGGTCGGTGTCCCGATGCTCCCGGTGGTCGCCTCCAACCGGGTGGTGGCCCGCCAGATCGTCGTCTACAGCTGGGTGATGGTCGGTGTCTCGCTGCTGCTGACCCCGCTGGGCTACACCGGCTGGTTCTACACGGCCGTGGCCCTGCTGACCGGAGGCTTCTGGCTCTGGGAGGCCCACGGCCTGCAGAACAGGGCGAAGTCGGGCGTGACGGGCGCCAAGCTCAAGGAGATGCGGCTGTTCCACTGGTCCATCACCTATGTCTCCCTCCTCTTCGTCGCCGTCGCGGTGGACCCCTTCCTGAGGTAGTCCCGCACGCACCGATGCTCCGCCGACGGGCGGGGGACGTGGCCGATGCCACGCCCCCCGCCCGTCGCCAGTCGATCTACCCGTCGGTAGCATCCTGTCCATGGCAGAGACGGCAGAGACCCAGCAGGTGGACGGCAAGCAGGCGGCGCGCGCGGAGCGCAGGGCGGCCCGGCTCGCCAAGCAGATCGGTGCCTTCTCCAAGGCGCACGGCGGTGCCGAGGGGCAGCTCGCCCACATCGGCCAGGCCGGCACCCGCATCGTCCTCGTCGGCGAGGACGGAGGCTGGGGCGACCTGGTGGCCCCGTCGTACGCGATCGCCGAGAGCGCAGCGGCGAAGTCCGGGATCACGATGCACGAGGACTTCGACGGCGAGTTCGCCGCGAAGGTCCGCACCGGCCCCTACGAGTGGTCCCGGATGGCGGGCATCCAGCTGGGCGGCCCGTCCAACGGCAAGGGCTGAGCCCTCCCGTACCGGCGGACGAGGCGCCCCGTGGCCCGGGGCGCCTCTTCGGCGTGCCCCGGGGCCGTGCGCACCGGGGACGCACGGGCGTCGCCCACCCCGCGGGTCCTCGTCCACGGCGGGCATGCCACGCTGCCGAGGGCGGGCCGGCCGTGGCTCCGCGGCGTGGCCGCCGGGGGACCGGACGCCACGCGCGTCCCGGACGGCGGCCAGGTCAGCCGACCGCGCCTCACCGCCGTCCCGGAGGGTACGGCGCTGACCGCCGTACGGAAAGCAGGAGAAGGGAGACCCACGTGGAGTTGCTGACCGGGCTGCGCGCCCACCGGATCGTCGCCATCGTGCGCGGCGACGACGCGGACGCCACGCTCAGGACCGTCGTCACCCTGGCCGAGGAGGGCATCGCGCTCATCGAGGTCTCCCTCAGCGGAAAGGACGCGCTCGGCGTCATCCGCCGGGCCCGTGCCGCCCTGGGCCCCGCCGCGGTGCTCGGCGCCGGTACCGTGCTGACGGCCGAGGACGCGAGGGCCGTGCGCGACGCGGGGGCGGACTTCGTCGTCACCCCGGCCGTCTGCGAGGGCGTCACCGAATCCGTGCGCCTGGGGCTGCCCGTGCTGGCCGGAGTCATGACCCCGACCGACATCGTCGCCGCCCAGCGGCTCGGCGCGGACGGCTGCAAGATCTTCCCCGCGGCGCAGGCCGGTGGACCCGGCTACCTCAAGGCCCTGCGCGGTCCCTTCCCCGACGCACCGTTCGTGCCGGTGGGGGGAGTGGACGCCGGGCTCGCCCGTGAGTATCTCGCCCAGGGCGCCACCGCGGTCGGCGTGGGCTCTCCGCTGACCGGCGACGCCACCGACGGCGGAGACCTCGACGCCCTGCGTCGGCGCGCCCGGGCGTTCCTCGACGCCGTACGCACGTCCCCGGACGCCGGGCGATGAGCGCTGCCGCACCGCTCGTGCGGGCCCCGGTCGCCTGCATCGGCGAGACCATGGCCGCGCTCGTCCCGGATCCGGCGGCTCCCCTGGAGGGCGCCGGACAGCTCGGCGTGCGCATCGCCGGCGCCGAGTCCAACGTGGCGGTGTACCTCGCCGACCACGGGGTGTCCGCCCGCTGGGTCTCGGCCCTCGGCGACGACCCGTTCGGACGCAGGATCCGCGGCGAGGTCGCCGCGGCCGGTGTCGACGTCAGCGGGGTGCTCACCGACCCGCACCGCCCCACCGGACTCCTCGTCAAGGACCCCGGGCCCCAGGGGACCCGGGTCCACTACTACCGTCGCGGCTCCGCCGCCTCGGCCCTGGCCGCGGACGTGCTGGAGCAGGAGGCGGTGCGCACCGCCGGGCTCGTCCACCTCACCGGCGTCACCCCGGCGCTCTCAGCGAGCTGCCGCGACCTCCTCGGCACCCTGATGGAGCCGCCGCCGGTCGAACGGCCCCGGCCGGTCAGTTTCGACGTCAACCACCGTGCCGCGCTCTGGTCGGCCGGGACGGCGCCGCGCGTCCTGCTCGCTCTCGCCGGCCGGGCGGACATCGTCTTCGTCGGCCTGGACGAGGCACAGGACCTGTGGGGCGAGGAGCTGAAGGACGCCGCGGACGTACGGGAACTGCTGCCCGGGCCCCGTGTCCTGGTCGTCAAGGACGGCGGAACGGATGCCACCGCCTTCGACCCGACCGGGGTGCACAGGGTGGCCGCGCGCAGGGTCGACGTGGTCGAGCCGGTGGGCGCGGGCGACGCCTTCGCCGCGGGGTTCCTCGCCGGGCTGCTGCGCGGCGAGGACTCCGTACGCGCGCTGCGGCTGGGACACCTCACCGCGGGGGCCGCGCTCCGGGTCACCGGGGACCACGGCCCGCTGCCGTCGCCCGGACGGATCGCCGAGCTGTTGGACGCGGCGCCGGAGGTCTGGTCGCAGGACGGCTGACCAGGGCCCCGGCGCCCGCGTTCAGGAAGCGGTCGCGGGCTCAGCCACGGCGGCCGCGGGACCGGGCACCGGGGCCACGGCGGCCGGGCGCTCGCGCATCGACAGCAGCAGGCGCAGCACGGCGATCCACATCAGGGACGAGCCGAGCATGTGGAGTCCGACCAGGATCTCGGGCACGTCGTTGAAGTACTGCACGTAGCCGACGAAGCCCTGCGCCAGCAGCACCACCAGCAGGTCACGAGAGCGTGCCCGGGTGTCGGCGGGTGCGTCGACGACGCGCAGGGCGAACCACATCGCGACGGCCAGGGCGCAGACGACCCAGGCGGCGATCGCGTGGACGTGGGCGGCCGCGCTCCAGTCCCAGGGCATCCGCGGTACGTCGCTGCTGTCCCCGGCGTGCTTGCCCGAGCCGGTCACCGTGGTGCCGAGCGCGATCAGGGCGACCGTGGTGGCGACGATCGCCCAGGAGAGCTGCCGTACCGGCTTCGGGGCGCGCGGGCGCCGGGCGCCGTCACCCTCGCCGATCCGTACCCAGGTGACGACGGTCACCGTGAGCAGGCAGTTGGCCAGCAGGAAGTGCCCGGCCACCGACCACGGGTTGAGGCCCGCCCAGACCGTGATCCCGCCGATGACGGCGTTCCCCATCACGAGCCAGAACTGCGACCAGGCCAGGCGGGTGAGGCCGCGCCGCCGGGGCTTCAGGGAACGCGCCGCGATGATCGCCCAGCCGACCGCCGCGCACAGGACGTACGTGAGCATCCGGTTGCCGAACTCGATGGCGCCGTGCAGGCCCTGCTCCGGCGTGGCGAAGAGGCTGTCGTCGGTGCACTTGGGCCAGGTGTCGCAGCCCAGGCCCGAACCGGTCAGCCGGACCGCGCCGCCGGTGATGATGATGAAGACGCTCATCACGACCGCGGCGAGCGCGGCACGCCTGGCCGTCTTCACCGACGGGGTCCAGCGCCTGGCGATGTAGGAGAGGGGGGTTTCCACGCGAACCATCGTAGGCAACGGCTTGTGCATGTTTTCACGAGGGGGTGGGTCATTCCCGGATGAGCCGGGACATCAGCTGTGTGCCACCGGGCGCTCACTCCCAGCGGAAGAAGCGCGCCGCCGCACCCAGCCCCAGGACCGCCCAGACGGCGAGGACGGCCGCGTCGCCCCAGGGCATCGCGGCGCCGTGCTGCAGGACGTCCCTCAGGCCGTCCGAGAGCGCCGAGATCGGGAGCAGGCCCAGGACCGACTGCGCGGCGTCCGGGAACCTGTCGAGCGGCACGATGACCCCGCCGCCGACCAGCAGCAGCAGGAAGACCAGATTGGCCGCCGCCAGCGTCGCCTCGGCCTTGAGCGTCCCCGCCATCAGCAGCCCGAGCCCGGAGAAGGCCACGGTGCCCAGCAGCAGGAGCAGCAGCACGGAGAGGGGGTTGCCGAGGGGCGACCAGCCCAGGGCGAAGGCGATCACGGTGAGCAGGACGACCTGCAGCACCTCCGTGACCAGCACCGAGAGCGTCTTCGCCGTCATCAGGCCCCAGCGTGGCAGGGGCGAGGCGCCCAGCCGCTTCAGCACCCCGTAGCGCCGCTCGAAACCGGTCGCGATGGCCTGCCCCGTGAACGCCGTGGACATCACCGCGAGCGCCAGGACGCCGGGCGCCAGGAAGTCGACCGGCTCACCCGCGCCCGTGTCGACGATGTCGACCGCGCCGAACAGCACGAGCAGCAGCGTCGGGATGACCACCGTCAGCAGCAACTGCTCACCGTTGCGCAGGAGCATCCGCGTCTCCAGCGCGGCCTGCGCGGCGATCATGCGCGGCAGCGGGGCGGCGCCGGGGCGGGGGGTGTACGTACCGGCGCTCATGCGCGCAGCTCCTTGCCGGTCAGTTCCAGGAAGACGTCCTCGAGGGTGTGCCGCTCCACCGCGATGCCGTCCGGCATCACGCCGTGCTGGGCGCACCAGGAGGTGACGGTCGCCAGCAGCTCCGGGTCGATCTGCCCGGTGATGCGGTACGCACCGGTGGTGAGCTCCGCCGCCTCGCTTCCGTCGGGCAGGGCCTTCAGCAGCGAGCCGAGGTCCAGGCCGGGGCGGCCGGTGAAGCGCAGGGTGTTCTCGGCGCCGCCGCGGCACAGCTGCTCGGGGCTGCCCTGGGCGATGACCCGGCCCGCGTCGATGACGGCGACGTCGTCGGCGAGCTCCTCGGCCTCGTCCATGAAGTGGGTGGTGAGGACGACCGACACCCCGTCGCCGCGCAGCTCCCTGACCAGGTCCCAGGTCGAGCGGCGCGCCTGCGGGTCGAGGCCCGCCGTCGGCTCGTCCAGGAAGACCAGCTCGGGGCGGCCGACGACGGCCATCGCCAGCGCGAGGCGCTGCTGCTGGCCGCCGGAGAGCCGGCGGTAGGCGGTGCGGCCGCAGCTGCCGAGGCCGAGGCGCTCGACGAGGGCGTCGACGTCCAGCGGGTGGGCGTGGAGCTTCGCCGTGTGGCGCAGCATCTCGTCGGCGCGGGCACCCGGGTAGACGCCCCCGGACTGCAGCATCACGCCGACGCGGGGGCGCAGCGCCACGGAGTCCGCGACCGGGTCCAGGCCCAGGACGCGTACGGTCCCCCCGTCCGGCCGGCGGTAGCCCTCACAGGTCTCGATCGTGGTGGTCTTGCCGGCGCCGTTGGGGCCGAGGACCGCGGTCACCGTGCCCGCCCGGACGTCGAGGCCGAGGCCGTCCACCGCGGTCTTCGCCCCGTACCGCTTCACCAGGCCGCGGACCTCGACGACCAGCTCGCTCTTCATGCCGGAGAGTCTAGGCAGCCGCCGAGCGGCCCGGTGGCGCGGGTCCGGCGGCGGCGAGCTCTCGCCGATGTCATCACGGCGGCGTGACCGAACCGCTGTGAAGTCCGTCGGCGCTTCCCCGTTTCGGGGCACGGCACACCGTCGGATTCCGGCGACCTGCCGTCCTGGCGCCCGTGGGCGGCCCTACCCCGTCGGCCCCGGTGCGCTCCATGATCATCCCCGAGCTCGAGCGGCTGCTGCGCCCCCCACTTCTCCGCGGTCATCGGTGAGGACGGCACCGTCTCCTACCCCTCACGCACGCCTCCGGCGAACTGGCCAAGGGCGCCGAGCAGGAGATGAAACTGACGTTCGACACCTCGGGCGCCACTCCGGGCACCGTGCTCACCGCGACCCTCCTCGTCGCGTCGGACAGCGGCCGGGCGCCCGTCGTCGAGATTCCGGTGAAGATCGTCGTCCCGGCCTACCAGGCGCCGCTCGACACCGGCGCCACCGGTTCGGTGAAGGACCTGCTCGGCGATGCCCGGGCCCCGACCGGGCGTACGCGGCCGGTTCGTACCGGCTGCCGGCGATCCACGGCGCGTCGCTGGTGAACTCGATCAGGGTCTCCCAGCGGCCGGACCTGACCGCCTGACCCACCCCGGGGGCTCGACGCACCGGACGGATCGGCCCGCCCGGCATCCGCCGGGCGGGCCGATCCGCTGAGCCGAAATGATCGTTTCCGCAGGCCAGCTTAGGTATGCCTAAGTGATGAACCCCATCGGCCCATGATCGAGGGGCGGGTTGTCAGGCCCCGAGGAATTAAGCAACAATGGCGTTGTGAAATACGTGGGCGAGGCACCCCAGGAGGAACTCGCGACCGGTGAGCGCTCGACGCGCAACCGGGTCGCGCGCTCCATCCTGGACCACGGCCCGTCCACCGCCGCCGACCTCGCGAAGCGCGTCGGCCTCACCCAGGCGGCCGTGCGCAGGCACCTGGACGCACTCGTCTCCGACGGCGTCGTCGAACCCCGTGAGCAGCGGGTCTACGGCGCCCGGACCCGGGGTCGCCCGGCGAAGGTCTTCGCCCTCACCGACTGCGGCAGGGACGCGTTCGACCAGTCCTACGACAAGCTCGCCGCCGACGCACTGCGCTGGATCGCCGACACGGCGGGGGACGAGGCGCTCGTCGCCTTCGCCCGCGCACGGATGGCCGCCCAGTCCGAGACGTACCGCGCCGTCATCGAGGCCGCGGACCCCGAAGCGCGCACCGAGGCGCTGGCCAAGGCCTTGTCCGCCGACGGGTACGCTGCTACGGCGCGTAGCGCACCGGGCTCCCAGCAGGGCGAACAGCTCTGCCAGCACCACTGCCCGGTCGCCCACGTCGCCGAAAAGTTCCCGCAGCTGTGCGAGGCGGAGACGGAATTCTTCTCCAGCCTGCTCGGGACCCATGTGCAGCGTCTCGCCACCCTCGCCCACGGCGACGGGGTGTGCACGACGTTCGTTCCGCGCAGCAGCCCCACAGCACCACAGACTTCACAGACCACCCACTCAGTATCTGCAAGTACGGCCGGGAGGAACCCCGCATGACGCTCCCTACGGAGACTGCCCACCCTGAGCTCGATGGCCTGGGCACGTACGAATTCGGCTGGGCCGACTCCGACGCGGCAGGCGCGGCGGCGAAGCGCGGCCTGTCCGAAGCTGTCGTCCGCGACATCTCGGAGAAGAAGAACGAGCCGGAGTGGATGCTCAAGCTCCGTCTCAAGGGCCTGAAGCTGTTCGGCAAGAAGCCCATGCCGAACTGGGGCTCCGACCTGTCGGGCATCGACTTCGACAACATCAAGTACTTCGTGCGGTCCACGGAGAAGCAGGCGGAGTCCTGGGAGGACCTGCCCGAGGACATCAAGAACACGTACGACAAGCTCGGCATCCCCGAGGCGGAGAAGCAGCGCCTGGTCGCCGGTGTCGCCGCGCAGTACGAGTCCGAGGTGGTCTACCACCAGATCAACGAGGAGCTCGAGTCGCAGGGTGTCATCTTCATGGACACCGACACCGCGCTCAAGGAGCACCCGGAGCTCTTCAAGGAGTACTTCGGGACCGTCATCCCCGTCGGTGACAACAAGTTCGCCTCGCTGAACTCCGCCGTGTGGTCCGGCGGCTCCTTCATCTACGTGCCGAAGGGCGTGCACGTCGAGATCCCGCTCCAGGCCTACTTCCGTATCAACACGGAGAACATGGGCCAGTTCGAGCGGACGCTGATCATCGTCGACGAGGACGCCTACGTCCACTACGTCGAGGGCTGCACCGCGCCGATCTACTCCTCGGACTCGCTGCACTCCGCGGTCGTCGAGATCATCGTGAAGAAGGGCGGCCGCTGCCGCTACACGACCATCCAGAACTGGTCGAACAACGTCTACAACCTGGTCACCAAGCGCGCCGTGGCGTACGAGGGCGCGACCATGGAGTGGGTCGACGGCAACATCGGCTCCAAGGTCACCATGAAGTACCCGGCCGTCTACCTGATGGGCGAGCACGCCAAGGGCGAGACCCTGTCCATCGCCTTCGCGGGCGAGGGCCAGCACCAGGACGCCGGCGCCAAGATGGTCCACATGGCACCGAACACCTCCTCCAACATCGTCTCCAAGTCGGTGGCGCGAGGCGGCGGCCGTACCTCCTACCGCGGTCTCATCGAGATCGGTGAGGGTGCCCCGGGCGCCAAGTCCAACGTGCTGTGCGACGCACTGCTCGTGGACACCATCTCCCGCTCCGACACCTACCCCTACGTCGACGTCCGTGAGGACGACGTGTCGATGGGTCACGAGGCGACCGTCTCCAAGGTCTCCGAGGACCAGCTCTTCTACCTCATGAGCCGCGGCATGACCGAGTTCGAGGCCATGGCGATGATCGTGCGCGGCTTCGTCGAGCCGATCGCCAAGGAGCTGCCCATGGAGTACGCCCTGGAGCTCAACCGGCTGATCGAGCTGCAGATGGAGGGTTCGGTCGGCTAGCAGCCCCACCGACCGAGTCCCCCTGACATTTGACTGAGAAAGCGAGCACTACGACAGCCATGGCTGAGGCTCAGAACTCCCCGGTGGGCTCCACCACCGCCGGATCCATCGCGGTGGCGGCCGAGTCCACCGTCGCCACGCGCATGAGCGCGCCCCCGTCCTTCGACGTCGCGGACTTCCCGGTCCCGCACGGCCGTGAGGAGGAGTGGCGGTTCACGCCGCTGGAGCGCCTGCGCGGCCTGCACGACGGCACCGCCGTCGCCACCGGTGACGGTGTCAAGGTCGTCGTCGACGCGCCCGAGGGCGTCACGGTCGAGAGTGTCGGCCGCGACGACGCACGGCTCGGCAAGGCGGGCACCCCGGTGGACCGTGTCGCCGCCCAGGCGTACTCGGCCTTCCGGCAGGCCTCGGTCGTCACGGTCGCCAAGGAGGCCGTGCTCACCGAGCCGGTCCGGATCACCGTGCACGGCGAGGGCGGCGTGGCCTACGGCCACCAGGTCATCGAGCTGGAAGCCTTCGCCGAGGCCGTCGTCGTCATCGACCACACCGGCGACGCCGTGCTCGCGGCCAACGTCGAGTACGTCCTGGGCGACGGCGCGAAGCTGACCGTCGTCTCCGTCCAGGACTGGGACGACACGGCCGTCCACGTCGGCCAGCACAACGCGCTGGTCGGCCGGGACGCCACCTTCAAGTCGATCATCGTGACGTTCGGCGGGGACCTCGTCCGTCTCCACCCGCGGGTCGCCTACGCCGCCCCCGGCGGCGAGGCCGAGCTCTTCGGTCTGTACTTCACCGACAAGGGCCAGCACCAGGAGCACCGACTCCTGGTCGACCACAACACCCCGCACTGCAAGTCCAACGCGGTGTACAAGGGTGCGCTCCAGGGCGACGACGCCCACGCCGTGTGGATCGGCGACGTGCTCATCCAGGCCGCCGCCGAGGGCACCGACACCTACGAGATGAACCGCAACCTGGTTCTCACCGACGGTGCCCGTGTCGACTCGGTGCCGAACCTGGAGATCGAGACCGGCGAGATCGTCGGCGCCGGCCACGCCTCGGCGACCGGCCGCTTCGACGACGAGCAGCTGTTCTACCTGCAGTCCCGCGGAATCCCCGCCGAGGAGGCCCGCAGGCTCGTCGTGCGCGGCTTCTTCGCCGAGCTGGTCCAGCAGATCGGCCTGCCCGACGTCGAGGAGAGGCTCCTCGACAAGATCGAGGCCGAGCTGAAGGCGTCGGTCTGAGATGGCCTTCGTCAAAGCCTGTGCGCTGAGCGAGCTGGAGGACGACACCCCCAAGAGGGTGGAGCTCGACGGCACGCCGGTATCCGTCGTCCGCACCGAGGGCGAGGTGTTCGCGATCAACGACATCTGCTCGCACGCGAACGTCTC
This sequence comes from Streptomyces sp. SM10, assembly GCF_002910915.1. Lineage (GTDB taxonomy): Bacteria > Actinomycetota > Actinomycetes > Streptomycetales > Streptomycetaceae > Streptomyces. Next base: position 48,951 of record NZ_NEUF01000047.1, read on the forward strand.
GCTGTCGGAGGGCGAGGTGGATGACTGCGCGATCGAGTGCTGGCTGCACGGATCGAGCTTCGACCTCCGCACCGGCAAGCCGTCCGGTCTTCCCGCGACGCGCCCCGTCCCCGTATACCCCGTAAAGATCGAAGGGGACGATGTGCTCGTCTCCGTCACCCAGGAGTCCTGAGTCACCCATGGCAACGCTTGAAATCCGCGACCTGCACGTCTCCGTCGAGGCCGACAACGCCACGAAGGAGATCCTCAAGGGCGTCGACCTGACCGTGAAGCAGGGCGAGACCCACGCCATCATGGGCCCGAACGGGTCCGGCAAGTCCACTCTCGCCTACTCGCTCGCGGGTCACCCCAAGTACACGATCACGAGTGGCACGGTGACCCTGGACGGCGAGGACGTCCTGGAGATGTCCGTCGACGAGCGGGCCCGCGCCGGCCTGTTCCTCGCCATGCAGTACCCGGTCGAGATCCCCGGCGTCTCGGTCTCCAACTTCCTGCGCACCTCCGCCACCGCCGTCCGCGGCGAGGCCCCCAAGCTGCGAACGTGGGTGAAGGAGGTCAAGGAGACGATGGCACAGCTCCAGATGGACCCGTCCTTCGCCGAGCGCAACGTCAACGAGGGCTTCTCCGGCGGTGAGAAGAAGCGCCACGAGATCCTCCAGCTGGAGCTCCTCAAGCCGAAGATCGCCGTCCTCGACGAGACCGACTCCGGCCTGGACGTCGACGCCCTGCGCGTCGTCTCCGAGGGCGTCAACCGGGTCCGCGAGGGCGGCGAGGTCGGTACCCTGCTGATCACGCACTACACGCGGATCCTCCGCTACATCAAGCCCGACTTCGTCCACGTGTTCGCCAACGGCCGCATCGCCGAGTCCGGCGGCGCCGAACTCGCCGACAAGCTGGAGAACGAAGGCTACGAGGCATATGCGAAGGGTGGCGCTTCCGCGTGACTGACGCCCGACAGGGGCTCTCCGGCCTCCTCGACACCGAGGCGATCCGCAAGGACTTCCCGATCCTGGACCGCACGGTCCACGACGGCAAGAAGATCGTGTACCTGGACAGCGCCGCGACCTCGCAGAAGCCGCGCCAGGTGCTCGACGCTCTCAGTGAGTACTACGAGCGGCACAACGCCAACGTCCACCGCGGTGTGTACACCATCGCGGAGGAGGCCACCGCGCTGTACGAAGGCGCTCGCGACAAGGTCGCCGCCTTCATCAACGCACCCAGCCGCAACGAGGTGATCTTCACCAAGAACGCCTCGGAGTCGCTCAACCTCGTCGCGAACATGCTCGGCTGGGCGGATGAGCCCTATCGGGTGGACAGTGACACCGAGATCGTCACCACGGAGATGGAGCACCACTCCAACATCGTGCCGTGGCAGCTGCTCTCGCAGCGCACCGGCGCGAAGCTGAAGTGGTTCGGCATCACGGACGACGGCCGTCTCGACCTGTCCGACATCGACGAGATCATCACGGAGAAGACGAAGATCGTCTCCTTCACCCTGGTCTCCAACATCATGGGCACCCAGAACCCGGTCGAGGCGATCGTCCGGCGCGCCCAGCAGGTCGGCGCGCTGGTCTGCATCGACGCCTCGCAGGCCGCCCCGCACATGGTGCTCGACGTGCAGGCGCTGCAGGCCGACTTCGTGGCCTTCACCGGCCACAAGATGGTCGGCCCGACGGGCATCGGCGTGCTCTGGGGACGGCAGGAGCTCCTGGAGGACCTCCCGCCCTTCCTCGGCGGTGGCGAGATGATCGAGACGGTGTCGATGCACTCCTCGACCTACGCCCCCGCCCCGCACAAGTTCGAGGCGGGTACACCCCCGATCGCGCAGGCCGTCGGCCTCGGCGCGGCCGTGGACTACCTCTCCTCGATCGGCATGGAGAACATCCACCGCCATGAGCAGGCCATCACCGAGTACGCGGTGAGGCGGCTCCTGGAGGTCCCTGATCTGAGGATCATCGGCCCGGCGACGGCCGTGGACCGCGGTGCGACGATCTCCTTCACGCTCGGCGACATCCACCCCCACGACGTGGGGCAGGTGCTCGACGAGCAGGGCATCGCCGTCCGGGTCGGACACCACTGCGCACGACCGGTCTGCCTGCGGTACGGAATTCCTGCGACGACGCGAGCGTCGTTCTACCTGTACTCCACGCCCGCCGAGGTCGACGCCCTGGTGGACGGCCTTGAGCACGTGCGGAACTTTTTCGGTTAGACGGCAGAGGGTTGACTGGTGAAGCTTGATTCCATGTACCAGGAAGTGATCCTGGACCACTACAAGCACCCCCACGGGCGTGGCCTGCGGGACGGCGACGCCGAGGTGCACCACGTCAACCCGACGTGCGGCGACGAGATCACGCTCCGCGTGAAGTACGACGGCGACACCATCGCCGACGTCAGTTACGAGGGCCAGGGCTGCTCCATCAGCCAGGCCAGCGCCTCCGTGCTCAACGAGCTGCTGGTCGGCAAGCGGCTCGGTGAGGCGCAGAAGATCCAGGAGTCCTTCCTGGAACTGATGCAGTCCAAGGGTCAGCTGGAGCCGGACGACGCGATGGAGGAGGTGCTGGAGGACGCGGTCGCGTTCGCCGGCGTCTCCAAGTACCCGGCCCGGGTCAAGTGCGCGCTGCTGAGCTGGATGGCGTGGAAGGACGCGACGGCGCAGGCGCTGTCCGAAGGGAAGACCGCATGAGCGAGAACGAGACTCTCACGACCAAGCCGGCCTCCGAGGAGGAGGTCCGCGAGGCGCTGTACGACGTGGTCGACCCCGAGCTGGGGATCGACGTCGTCAACCTGGGCCTGATCTACGGCATCCACATCGACGACGCGAACATCGCGACGCTCGACATGACGCTGACGTCCGCGGCCTGTCCGCTGACCGACGTCATCGAGGACCAGGCGAAGTCCGCCACCGACGGCATCGTCAACGAGCTGCGGATCAACTGGGTCTGGATGCCGCCGTGGGGTCCGGACAAGATCACCGACGACGGCCGCGAGCAGCTTCGCGCGCTCGGCTTCAACGTCTGATCCACGACGTCACGGACGGCCCCCGGCACATGCCGGGGGCCGTCGTGCGCGCCCGTGCGGACCTGGGACGTCGCCTCGAAGCTCGGGGTGAGCAAGGAGATCGACATCGAGCGCGCCGCCCGGGTCGGTGACACCATTGCGCCCGGCTCGACGAGCACCGCGTACGTCGGCTTCCGCGCACCCCTCGTTCCGCCGAAGTCGGGTGGCAAGGCGCTGATCGTGCCCAACTTCGACAGGATCGTGAGCAGCGGGACGAAGGCCGCCTTCGGCACGCCGATCGAGCTCGACCTCGGCGGGCTGACCATCCGGGACATCCGCGGGAACGCCGCGAACCAGTATCTGAGCTGACCGCGAACGGCCCCCGGAGCCCGTGAGGGGCCGGGGGCCGGGCCGGTCAGCGGTGCATGCCGCCGTACGGGGGGACACCCTGAGGCGGCATGTGCTGCTGCGGTACACCCGCGGCCTCGGCGAGGGCCGGGCCCAGGTCCTCCGTGCGCATCCGGCGGTCGACGTAGAGCAGGCCGGTCACCAGCTGCGGGAACGTCGTGGAGATGATCTGGCTCACCAGCTGGCCCAGCATGGTCGCGACCAGGTAGCCGCTCATCGCGACCATCACCGCGGCCGCGCTGGGGTCCTCGTCCATCGACGCGGTACCGATCATGCCGGGAAAGATGCCGAGCACCGAGAACGGTATCTGGATGACGTAGCCGGCCACACCCGCCATCAGCGCGGCCAGCAGGGTGATGCCGAAGATCCGCCACCAGTCGCCCCGCACCAGCTGGGACGAGCGGCGCAGGGCGGCGATCGGGCCGCGGCCCTCGAAGACCACGGCCGCCGGCGCCAGACAGACCTTGATCCAGAGCCAGACGGCCAGCGGGCCCGTGATCAGCGCGCCGACGATGCCCAGCGTCAGGGCGATGCCGCCCCCGCCGTCCGTGGTGAGGATGCTGATGATCACCCCGACGAAGGCGGCCAGAACGCCCCGCTCAGCACGTCCCCCAGCCTCAGCGGGGCGAGCGGTATCACCCCCGGCTTCGGCGGCGGCACCCAGCCGCCCCACCCCGGAGGCCCCCCGTAAGGACTTCCGCCGTACGACGCGCCCCCGTAGGCGCCCCCGCCCCACCCTGCGTCCTGCGTCACCACTGCTCCGTCGTTCGTATCGTCCGGTTGTCATCCGGTCCTACCTGTGCGGACACCGTAGCGCCCCGCGCCACCCCGGGACTCCGGCCCGGCCGGTCAGGGTGACGCCCCGGTCCCGACAGGGGCGTCGGCCGGTTGTGTACGCCCGTACACAACGTTGTGTACGCTTGTACGCATGGGATACGGAATGCTGGCCGCAGCCATCGCGGCGGAGGTGGCCGGGACGACGGCCATGAAGTACAGCGAAGGTTTCACCCGGCTGTGGCCCTCGCTCGTCACCGTCGTGGGTTACGTCCTGGCCTTCGCGCTCCTCGCCCAGACCCTCAAGACCCTGTCGATCGGCACCGCCTACGCGATCTGGGCAGGGGCGGGCACCGCGGCCGTCGCCGCCATCGGGATCCTCTGGATGGGTGAATCCGCGAACCTCGTCAAGCTGGCGGGCATCGCGCTGGTCATCGCGGGGGTCGTGGTCCTCAATCTCGGGGGGTCCCACTGATGGTCCGCAGGTACGACCCCGAGCGGCGCGAGCGCATCATCGAGGCGGCCATCCGGGTCGTCGCGGCCCAGGGCATGGCAGGGCTCAGCCACCGCAGGGTGGCGGCCGAGGCCGATGTGCCGCTGGGGTCGACGACGTATCACTTCGCGTCGCTCGACGAGCTGATGGTCGCGGCCCTGCGCCGGTGCAACGACAACTTCGCCCGGACGGTGCGGGAGAGCGCGTACCTCGCGGATCCGGATGTCCCGCTCGCCGACGAGCTGACGCGACTGCTGGAGGAGTGGTTCTCCGGGGAGCGCGGACCGATGGAGCTCGAGTACGAGCTCTACCTGGCGGCGCTGCGCCGGCCCGCCCTGCGGCCGGTGGCCGCGGAGTGGGCCGACGGCCTCGTCGGCCTCCTCGTCCGGCGCACCGACCCGGCCACCGCCCGCGCGCTCGTCGCGCTGTTGGACGGCATCAGCCTCCAGGTCCTGCTCACCGGGGGGGACTTCGACCCGGAGTACACCAGGGAGATGCTCGCCAGGGTCGCCGAGGGTGCCCGCCGCTGAGCCGGGTGGTCAGGGCCGGTCCCGGCGTACGGCGTCCAGCGCCGCCCCCACGCTCGCCTCGATGTCCGTGACCGGGTACAGCGCCTCGACGACGGTCCGGTCCCGGTCGACCACCAGCGTCAGCCGCTTCAGCCGGCTGACGCCCGCCGCGCGGAACGTCGGCAGCCGCAGCGCCGCCGTGAGCGCCAGCCCCGCGTCGGAGAGCAGCGGGAAGCGCAGCCCCTCCTTCTCGGCGAACGCCCGCTGCTCGTCGGGTCGCTGGGTGGACACGCCGTGCACGGTCGCACCCGCCTCGGTGAAGTCGGCCAGCCGGTCGCGGTAGGTGCACGATTCGAGGGTGCAGCCGCGGGCGCCCGGGATCGCGGCCCACCCCGGCGGGTAGGCGTCGCCCCGCGCGTACGCACCGGGGAAGCAGTACAGGACGGTGTACGGGGTGCCGGCGACGGGATCGCGTGAGGCGCCCCCGTCGTCCAGCAGCTCCAGCGCGGGGAGTCGGGTGCCCACCAGGGCCCGCACCCGTGCCGCCTCCCTGGAGTCCTGCGCGGTGGTCGCCATGGTCTCTCCCTCTCCCAGTACCCAGGCGTCGCCCCAGTCCTGAAGTGCGATCAGCACCGGCAGCAGGGCGCGGCCGCGCGGGGTGAGGCGGTACTCATGGCGGACCGGGCGGTCCTGGTAGGGCTGCCGGACCAGCACCCCCGACTCCGTCAGCAACCGCAGGCGCTCGGTGAGCACCTTCCGGGACACGCCCAGCTCCTGCTGGAGGGCGTCGAAGCGGTGCACGCCGCGCGCGGTGTCACGCACGATCAGCAGCGTCCACCAGTCGCCCACCACGTCGAGGGCCTGGGCGATCGCGCAGTCGGCGTCGGACAGGCTGGTGCGTTGCGCCATGGCGTGCGCCTCCTTGCTCGGTTGGCCCGAGGATGCCAGGCTGCCCTAGTCGGTTCCCAAAGGGAACTCACTCTCCGGGGGGCGAGATGAACATGGTGCGCGGGGTGCCGAGAACGGTCCGTCTCCTGGCGTTCGGCGCCTTCCTCAACGCCGTCGTCAGCTTCACCTTCGTCTACCTCTTCGTCTACCTCACCGGACCGCGCGGCCTCTCCGTCTCCCAGGCGGGGGTGATCAGCGGCATCGGCGGTATCGGCCTGGTCGCGGGCAACTTCACCGGCGGCTGGTTCGGGGACCGGTACGGCCACCGGCGGACGCTCCTGACCGGTGCCTGCGTGAGCGGCGCCGCGCTCCTCACCCTCCCCGTCCTGCCCCTGTCCGCCCTCTACGCGGTGCTGCCGCTGGCCCAGTACGCCTCGGGAGCCGTCCGCGCGGCCAACGCCGCCCTCGTCGCTGTCTCCGTCCCCGAGGGCGGGCGCCGGCAGAGCTTCGCCCTCACCCGCTTCGCGTCCAACGGCGGCTTCACCGTCGGGCCGCCGCTCGGCGCGCTGATCGCCGCCGCATGGTCCTACGACTGGCTCTTCCTCGCCGACGGGCTGGGCACCCTGCTCTTCGCCGGCTACGGGGCCGCGATCCTGCCGGCCCGAGGCGCCGGCCGCACCGTGCGTGCACGCGACCCGCGGGCACCGGGTCTGTGGCACGAACTCCGGGCCAGGCCCGCGGTGCCGGTCCTTCTCGCCGCGATCGTCTGCGTCGACCTGGTCTACCGCCAGCAGTACTCCACGCTGCCCGTCTTCCTCGCGGACCACGGCCACGGCACCCAGTTCTACGGCTGGCTGATCGCCGTCAACGGGGGTGTCATCCTCTGCCTCGAACTCCCCGTCGCGCACGCGCTGCGCGAGAGGGCAGCCCTGCCCGTCGTCGGAACCGGGCTCCTCCTTGTGGGACTCGGCTACGCGGTCCTGATCCCGGGGGCGGGGGCGCTGTTCGCCGTGACGATGATGGTGTCGCTGACCATGGGCGAGATCCTCTACAAGACCACGGCCACCGCCTACGTCGCCGACGAGGCCCCCACCCACGCGCAGGGGCGGTTCCAGAGCCTGTACGCGGGTGCGTCGATCAGTGGCCAGGTCCTCGCCCCGCCCCTGGGCGGCGCGCTGTACGCCGCCTCACCCGCCCTGCTCTGGCCGCTCTGCGCGGCCCTCGCGTGCGGCGCGGGCGTGGCGGTGCTGGCGTCACGGAGGCTGGGCGGGTCCTCGTCGCGGCCTCTGCGGGGCGGACGGCCCGCAGAGGCCCCGGAGCCCGCCGGGCCCGGACACGCTCCGGCAGCTGAGACCGGTTCGCCCGCGCGGGGCTCGGCCGGTTAGGTTCTGTTCATGACCGACACGACTTCCCAGGGCTCCGCCCGCACCACCGGCGCCGTCGCCGCCGGCCTCGCCACCATCGCCGGTGACGGTACCGTCCTCGACACCTGGTTTCCCGCCCCCGAGCTCACCGCCGAGCCCGGCCCGGCCGGTACGCAGCGCCTGAGCGCCGACGAGGCGGTGAACCGGCTCGGTGAGGGCGCGGCCAGGGCCGTCGGCGTGGACGCACGCCGCGGTGTGGAGGTGGTCGCCGTGTCCACGGTCATCTCCTCGCTGGACGACAAGCCGCTCGACGCGCACGACGCCTACCTGCGTCTGCACCTGCTCTCCCACCGCCTGGTCCAGCCCCACGGGCAGAACCTCGACGGCGTCTTCGGCCTCCTCGCCAACGTCGCCTGGACCTCGCTGGGCCCGGTGGCCGTCGACGACCTGGAGAAGGTCCGGCTCAAGGCTCGCGCCGAGGGCCTGCACCTCCAGGTCACCTCGGTGGACAAGTTCCCCCGGATGACGGACTACGTCGCCCCCAAGGGCGTGCGCATCGCCGACGCCGACCGGGTCCGGCTCGGTGCCCACCTGGCCTCCGGCACGACCGTGATGCACGAGGGCTTCGTCAACTTCAACGCCGGCACCCTCGGCACGTCCATGGTCGAGGGCCGCATCTCCGCGGGTGTCGTCGTCGGCGACGGCTCCGACATCGGTGGCGGCGCGTCCACCATGGGCACGCTCTCCGGCGGCGGCAAGGAGCGCATCGTCATCGGGCAGCGCTGCCTGATCGGCGCGGAGGCCGGCGTCGGCATCGCGCTCGGCGACGAGTGCGTCGTCGAGGCCGGGCTCTACGTCACGGCCGGCACCCGGGTCACGATGCCGGACGGACAGGTCGTCAAGGCCCGGGAGCTCTCCGGGGCCTCGAACATCCTCTTCCGCCGCAACTCGGTCTCCGGTGCCGTCGAGGCCCGCCCGAACAACGCGGTCTGGGACGGGCTCAACGACGTCCTGCACAGTAACGACTAGCCGGTAGCGGCGAGGAGTTCCTCGTACAGCCCACGCAGCCCGTCGGTCGCCTCGCGGCCGGCGGGCTGCAGCGGTTCGCGGACCGGTCCGGCGTCCAGCAACGCCTTCGCGGTGACCGTGCCGGGCAGGCCGGCGGACATCATCGCCTCCACCAGCCCGACGGTGAGCCCGTTGAGGCGGGCGGCCTCCGCCGTGTCACCGGCGTCGAAGGCGTCCAGCGCCGCCCGCATCTGACGCGGGGCCACGTTCGCGACCGTACTGACGTAGCCGCTCCCGCCGAGGGCGTACAGCGGGAGGTTCAGCTCCTCGCAGCCCGAGTAGTACGCCAGCGAGGTCCGCGCCATCACCTTGGTGGCGGCGAGCAGGTCGTAGGAACAGTCCTTGACCGCCAGGACACGCGGGTGCTCCGCCAGGCGGAGCAGCGTCGCCGGCTCGATCCTCGTGCCCGTGCGGCCCGGGATGTCGTACAGCATCAGGCCGAGGCCCGTCGCCTCCGCGACCCGGAGGAAGTGCGCCTCCACCGCCGACTGCGGGGGACGGCTGTAGTACGGCGTCACCACCAGCAGGCCGTCGGCGCCCGCGGCCTCGGCCTCCCGGGCCAGCCGTACCGTGTGGCGGGTGTCGGAACTCCCGACCCCCGCGACGAGCGGGACCGAAGCGCCCACCGCCTCCCGGACCGCCCGCAGCAGCGCTGTCTTCTCCTCGTCCGTCGTGGTCGGCGACTCGCCTGTGGTCCCGCTGAGCACGAGGCCGTCGCAGCCGTCCGCGACGAGGGAGGCGGCATGGCGGCGCGCGGCCCCCAGGTCCAGGTCACCGTCGGCCGTGAACGGCGTGATCATGGCGCAGAGGGCGCGGCCGAAGGGCCCGGCCGTGGGGAGTGTCATCCCAGCAGTCTCGGCCTCCTGCCCGTGCCGGTCCACTTAGACCTGCTTGGGGTGAGGGGCAAGAGACGCTGAACGGTGCCCGGCACCGTCTGGCATGATCGAACAGAGAGGCGACGGGACGTTCCAGGGGTGGGGTATCAGGCATGCGCATACGCGGGGCGGTCCCGGCTGCCGTGACCACGGCAGCCGTACTGGCTCTCTCCGGCTGTTCCGGCTTCCTGGTCCCCGCGGGGGAGGGTGAGCCGGCGCCGGGCGCCACCGCCGACGCCCGGGCGGCCTCCGCACCACCCGTGCCGGGCCCCGCGTCCACGACGGACGCGCCCGCACAGGGCGCTCCCACCCCCGCCGAGTCGACGGGCGCGTGCCCCGCGTCCGGCGTGAGCGTGGACATGGGCCCCGTCCAGACCGTGATGTTCCACCGCGCCGTCACGCTCACGCTCACCAACTGCGGGAAGCGGCCCTACCGCGTCCACGGTTACCCGTCCGTCCGCGCCCTGGGGGACGACGGTGAGCGCATCCCCGTCCCCGTCAACGCGGGCGGTTCGGTCTTCGGCAACGACGAAGGGCCCGAGGAGACCGTGCTGAAGCCCGGAGCGCGGGTCACCTCGACGCTGGCCTGGGTCTCCACCCAGGAGGGCGGGGACCTCATCGAGGGGGACGCACTGGAGATCTCCGCGGCCCCGGACACCGGTGCGCGGGTCTTCCCGCTGGAGGGCCACGACATACGGCTGATGGACGAGCTGAACACGACGGCCTGGCGGACGGGCGAGGACGGATGACCGGCTCCGGCGCCGGGCGCACCTGAGCTACGGGGACGGCGGCCGGAGGCGAGCCCGGGAGCGCGCGCCGGCCCCGACGCCGACGGACCGACACCGTGTTCGGGGAAGCGGGCGCGGGACGACGGACGGCGTCGACCGCCGCCGCTCCCCGGCCTCCTGCCGGACCTGGGGCAGAACCGGGAGGGACGGGACGAAATGCGTCTACGCTGGAGCCGCGGCCCAGGCCCCGAACGCACCGGGCCGGCCCTCTGAACACCGCCCCGCGCACGCCCCGAGGAGACCCCCTGATGTCCGCAGAGCGCCCCTCCCTGCCGCCGGTGCGGCTGCACACCGAGGCCGAGCTGGCACGGGACGCGCTGGCCGCTCCGCTGCTCGCCCGTGCCGCCCGTCTCGCCCGCTGGGCGGGGCCCGGGACCCGGGTCGGCGCCGGCGGTGAACTCGTCGACGCGCAACTGCCCGCGGCCGCCCAGCACCTCGGGCTCACCGACGACGAGGACGGTGCCGCGTCCGCCAGCGAGGCGTGGCGCCTCGCGGTCGACACCGGCCTGGTCGACGTCGAGGACCCCCAGGACGCGGAGGAGTCCGAGGACCACGACGCGGAGGGCACCGTCACCGTCGGCGAGAACCTGGCCCTGCTGACCTCCGGCTCTCCCGCGGACGTCCTCGCGATCTGGCTCGACGGCCTGGAGGCCGTGCACGCGGACGCGACCGCCCCGGCCTTCGACGACTTCGCCGACCTCATCATGGAGGACGGCAGCGTCGACTTCGACGCCCTGGACTGGGATCCGGAGTCGGAGGCCGAATTCCTCGACGGGGTGCTCGGCAACCTCTACCTGCTGACCCTCTCGGAGGCGGGACCCGCCGGCGCCCCCGTGCCGCTGCCCGCGCTCGCCGCGTCCGTCGTGGTGCCCGAGGACATGGACGAGCCCACCGACGACATCCTGGAAGAGGTGTCGGAGGCCATGATGCGGCTGGACGACCAGTTCCGGGTGCTCGAACCCATCGGGATCGTCGAGTACCGGCCGGTGGACGAGTCGTTGCTCTCCGAGGAGGGCGAGGAGGCGACGCCTCCCGACGACGACGAGGACGTCACCCGCTACGGCATGGTGAGGCTGACCCCCCTCGGCCTGTACGGAATCCGGGAGCGGATGCTGGAGGCCGGCGTGGACGCGCCCGCCGTCGGCGACCTCGCCGACAAGGGGGCGGACGTCCTCCTCGACGGCATCGCCCACTACCCCGAGGAGGCCGCGCGCACCGAGGTCGGGCTGTGGCTCGGCCGGCGTGGGGCGGACGGGGCGGAGACGGCCGCCGTCGAGCTCCTGGCCGCGGCTCGCGGCGCCGACCGGCGCGCCCCGCTGCGCAGGCTCCACTGCCAGCAGGCCCTCGCCCTGGTCGGGCCCGAGGCCGAGCCCGCGGTGCGCGCGGTGCTCGGTGACCCCGAGCTCGGCGGGCTGGCACGGGTCTGGCTCGCGGAGCGCGGCGCGGCGGACGTGCCGGCCCCGCCGGAGACGATGATCTTCTGGCTCGCCGTGGACACCATCGCCGCACAACTGGACGCCGACGGCGACCTGGACGAGCTCCAGGAGCTGGTCGAGGGGCTCTCCGGACAGCACAGCGGCTTCTTCGAGCAGGCATGGAGGGTCGAGCACCCCGCGACGGAGGAGGTGCTCGAGGCCGTGGGCCGGCTGCACCGGGACCGGAAGATCGCGAAGGACGCCCGCAAGGCGGCCTTCAAGGCCCGGTCACGCGCGAAGGGCTGAGCGGCGGAATCTTTTCGGCCACTCCGGCCGGGGGGAGCCGTGCGGATGACCGGGTTTGTCATCAAACACCACACGGCTTGAGACGAGGGCCCGCTGGACGTCGCACGTCGTTCAGCTCCTGTTGGTGCGGGGGAGGGAGCGTGATCACGCCAACCCACCCGGCCACGCACCACCAGGAGCCCGCGATGTCGATCAGCCGCAGGGAATTCAGCAGACAGTCCGCCCTCACCGGTGCCGGTATAGCCCTGACCGGTGCCGTCGGCACCCTGGCCACCGCACCCGGCGCTCTGGCGGCCGACGACGCGCGACACGGCCACGGGAACGGGCACGGCGACCACGGGCACGGCCACGGGCACGGCCACGGCAAGGAGCTGGGCTACGGCCCCCTGCTCCCCGACCCGAAGGGCATCCTCGCCCTGCCCGCCGGATTCTCCTACCGCATCATCACCCACAGCGGTGTGACCAAGCTGGAGACGGGCGAGACGACCCCCTCCAACCACGACGGCACCGCCGCCTTCGAGGGCGCCCGCGGTGTCACCCTCCTCGTCAACAACCACGAGCTGAGCGGTACCCGGGCCGGCTGGGAGCACCCCGTGCCGCTCACCGAGGGCCTCGTCTACGACCCGGTCGCGGCCGGCGGCTGCACGGTCGTGGAGACCCGCCGCGACGGACGCACCGCCGAGTGGGTCGGCATCGCGGGCACGTCGACCAACTGCGCGGGCGGCAGCACCGCGTGGGGCACCTGGCTCACCTGCGAGGAGACCGAGGACAAGGCCGGCAAGAACGGACTCCTCAAGGACCACGGCTACGTCTTCGAGGTCGACCCGTACGACAAGCGCGCCAACCGCGACCCGCGCCCGATCAAGGCGTTCGGGCGGTACGCCCACGAGGCCGTCGTCATCGACCCGAAGCAGGGCCACGCCTACCTGACCGAGGACGCGTCCGGCCCCAACGGCCTGCTCTACCGCTGGGTCCCGCCGCACGGCTTCCGGCACGGCCGCGGCAAGCTGCGCACCCTCGCCGACGACGCCGGTGTCCTCCAGGCCACGAAGTGCTTCGACAGGAACGGCACGTTCGTCGACGACCTGTCCCGCGCCACGAAGCTGGGCACGGTCTACGGCGTGGACTGGGTGGACGTGCCCGACCGGGACGCGAGGACCGTCTCCGTCCGCAAGCAGTTCACCGAGGGCCAGGTCACCCGTGCCCGCAAGCTCGAGGGCATGTGGTGGGGTGACGGCGGCGCCTACATCGTCTCCTCGTTCGCCCGTGACGAGAGCCCCGTCGCGCACGACGGCCAGGTCTGGTTCTACGACCCCAAGCGCCGCACGCTGACCCTGAAGGTGCTCCTCGGCGTCAACGCCGACCCGTCCGTGGACGGCGCCTTCGACGGCCCCGACAACATCACCGTCTCGCCCTACGGCGGTCTGGTCATCGCGGAGGACGGCGACGGCATCCAGCACCTCTTCGGTGCCACGGACAGCGGCCGCACCTACCCGATCGCGCGCAACGAGCTGAACGGCGGCACGGAGGAGGACCCCTCCTACAGCGAATTCACCGGTGTCACCTTCTCGCCGGACGGAAAGACGCTGTTCGCCAACATCCAGACCCCGGGCATCATGCTCGCCATCACGGGTCCGTGGAAGCGTCAGTCCGACAAGCACTGACACCTTCCGGGCGCGGC
>NZ_NEUF01000047.1:62530-87132 GCF_002910915.1 Streptomyces sp. SM10
GCAAATCCCCTCGCGCACCGAGCCGCCCCTCTCCTAAGGTCATGGCCATGCACCTCCCGGTGCGAAGGCAGCGGCTCCTTCCTTTCCCGAAACCGCCGCAGCCGTCCTGACCTCGGGAGGCACGAGCGCCGGGGTGCCCGGTGCGCAGGCGACGGGTACTTCCACGGATCTGACGGTTGCGGGTTCGAGTCCCGCCCGGCCCCGGCCGGTAGCTCAATCGGGTAGAGCATCGGACAAGCACCGTCGCCGACTCCTGATCTCGGGCACCCCTTCTTCGCTGTGCCCTCCCCCTGCCTTTCACGAATTCGGGGGAACTCACATGGCACGCTTCAACACCCGCCTCACCCGTCCCCGCGTCACCTCGCCCGTGAAGTCGACCGGGCGCACCGCGCCGAACCACCAGGGCGCCGGGGGGCAGCTCCGGGACGGCCGCTCCGAGCTCTTCCTGCTCGCGGTCGCGAACTTCGTGTCGCAGGAGACCTTCCACGAGGACGGCGAGGGACGGGACACCCGCTTCGCCACCCTGGTGCGGACGCTCGCCGTCGAGGACCCGGAGTGGACCGCGGGGCTGCTGAGCTGGCTGCGCCGCGAGGGACAGATGCGCAGCGCGTCGGTCGTCGGCGCCGCCGAGTACGTGAAGGCACGGCTCGACGCGGGCGCGACGGGCGGCCCGTCCAACCGGCAGGTCGTGGACTCGGTCCTGCTGCGTGCTGACGAGCCCGGAGAGCTGCTCGGGTACTGGACCTCGCGCTACGGGCGCGCCGTGCCCAAGCCGGTCAAGCGGGGGATCGCCGACGCCGTACGCCGCCTCTACCACGGCAAGGCGCTGCTGAAGTACGACACGGCGTCCAAGGGCTACCGCTTCGGCGACGTCCTCAACCTGGTGCACGCCGCCCCGGACCCCGCCAAGCCCTGGCAGGGCGACCTCTTCCGGTACGCCCTGGACCGCAGGCACCACCCCGAGGACGCCGTTCCGCCCGTGTCGAGCCGGACCCTGACCGCCCACCGGGCGCTGATGGACCTGCCGGTCACCGAGCGCCGTGCGGTGGTCACCGGGCCGGACGGCGCGGACCGGCTGGCGGCGGCGGGCATGACCTGGGAGGCGGTGGCCGGCTGGCTCCAGGGGGCGATGGACGCCACGGCCTGGGAGGCCGTGATCCCGTCCATGGGGGCGATGGCACTCGTGCGCAACCTGCGCAACTTCGACGAGGCGGGGGTCTCCGACGAGGTCGCGGCCGGGGTCGCGGCGCGGATCAGTGACCCGACGGCCGTCGCCGCGTCGCGGCAGTTCCCCTTCCGCTACCTCGCGGCCTACCAGCACGCGCCGTCGCTGCGCTGGTCCTACCCGCTGGAGCGGGCGCTCGGGCACTCCCTGGGCAACGTCCCCGCACTTCCCGGACGCACCCTGATCCTGGTCGACCGCTCCGGCTCGATGTGGTCGCCGCTCTCGGACCGCTCCCTGCTGAGCTGCGCCGACGCGGCCGCCGTCTTCGGTGCTGCGCTGGCGCTGAGGGCCGCCGAGGGCGACCTGGTGGAGTTCGGCACGAGCAGCGCGGCGGTCGGCTTCCGGCGAGGTGAGTCCGTGCTGAAGATCCTCGACCGCTTCGGCAGCCTCGGCGGCACCAATACGGTGGAGGCGGTGCGCCGGCACTACCGCGGACACGACCGGGTGCTGATCGTCACGGACGAGCAGGCGTCGTTCACCCACTACGGCGATGCCACCGAGGGCGTCCCGGCGGACGTGCCCGTGTACACCTGGAACCTGGCCGGCTACCGGGTCGGGCACGCGGCGTCTGGAAGCGAGAACCGCCACACCTTCGGGGGTCTTTCCGACGCGGCGTTCCGCATGGTGCCCCTGCTGGAAGCGGGCAGGAGCGCGGACTGGCCCTGGAACGACTGATTACGAATCCGGCACTACTGCCCGCTCCGGAGCGGTCGGGCATGGCGTCGGGCGCTTACAGGGCGCATACTCGACCGTAATGAAACAGTCAGCCGGTTCCCGGCGTCACCTGCCTTCCAGTCCCTTCAACCGCCCGGCCCAGGCGGCCCCACCGGTCGAATGCTTCGATGTGGGCGACAGGGTGTCGCACGACCAGTTCGGACTCGGACGAGTCCTTGCTGTCGAGGGCGACAACGACGCAGTGCTCATCGACTTCTCGGGGCGACAGGGGAGGATCCTGAGCCCGTACTCCAAGCTGACCAAGCTCTGAGAGAGCGGACGAGCACGCACAGCGTCCCACCGGAGACTCTCCGGATCCGGGGCACCTGAGGGGAAACCCGTCGGGTGCCCCGGAAGCCGTTCCGGGGGTGGTGGCGGGTGGTGGCGCTACAGGGCCTTCGCGGCCGGCTTGACCATGCCGCGAACGGTCCGCGACTTCACGAATTCACCCATCCCGGTCATCTCCCACTCACCGGAGAACTGCCTGATCAGCTTGGCCATCATCACGCCGGTCTGCGGTTCGGCTCCGGTCAGGTCGAAGCGGACCAGCTCCTCGCCGGTGGCCGCGTCGATCAGCCGGCAGTAGGCCTTGGCGACCTCGGTGAACTTCTGCCCGGTGAACGAGTTGACCGTGAAGACCAGACCGGTCGCGTCGGCGGGGATCCGGCCGAGGTCCACGACGATCACCTCGTCGTCGCCCGCGCCCTCACCCGTGAGGTTGTCGCCGGAGTGCTTGATCGCGCCGTTGAGGATGGAGAGCTTGCCGAAGTAGCAGCTGTCCAGGTGCTTCCGGTCGGGGCCGAAGGCGACCACCGAGGCGTCGAGGTCGATGTCCTTGCCGCGGAACGCGGGCTCCCAGCCGAGGCCCATCTTGACCTGCGAGAGCAGCGGCCTGCCGCCCTTGACCAGGGAGACCGTCTGGTTCTTCTGGAGGCTGACCTTGCCCTTGTCGAGGTTGATCTTGCCGGAGCCGGCGGGCGGTGCGGGCGGTGCCGCGGGCGCCGGCGGGGCGATCCGCGGATCCACGGGCGCGGTCGCCGGGGGAGCGGCGGGTGGTGCGGGCGGTGCCGCGGCGGGAACGGGCGGGGCTGCCGCCGCGGGCTCCTCCACCGAGACGCCGAAGTCCGTGGCGATGCCCGCCAGCCCGTTCGCATAGCCCTGGCCGACCGCGCGGGCCTTCCAGGCGCCGTTGCGCAGGTAGATCTCGATGACCACCAGGGCCGTCTCGCCGCCCAGCTGCGGCGGGGTGAAGGTGGCGAGCGGGCTGCCGTCGTCCGCGTTGCGCACGGTGGCGGTGGGCTCGACCCCCTGGAAGGTCCGGCCCGCCTCGTCGGGGCTCGCCGTGACCACGATCTTCTCGATGCCCGGGGGGACCGCCGTGGTGTCCACGACGATCGCGTCGGGTGCGGACCCGCCGCCCGAGCGGTAGGTCACGCCGGGGCCCGAGGGCTGGTTGTAGAAGATGAAGTCGTCGTCGGAGCGCACCTTGCCGTCGGCGGTGAGCAGCAGGCCCGAGACGTCGAGCCGCACCGGGGCGGCGACGTCCACCGCCACGCGGGCGGTGGAGAGAGGGATGTTCGAGCCGGGGGTCATTGCGGTCATGCACGGGTTAACGAACGACCCGGCTTTGCCGTTCCCTTACCTTCGGCGGCCTGCTCCGGACGGCTCAGCGCCCACCCCCGCCCCGGTTGCGGGGGTGTTCTCGGGCGGTGCGCTCGTTGCCGTGGCGGTACGCGCCGGTCCAGCGCGCCATGACGAGCTGGGCGTCGCCGGACACCACCTCCGCCAGGAACTTCTCCGCACGGCCACCGCGCAGGGTCCCCGCGGGGCGGCCGTGGTGCGTGACGGTGACGCTCCCGTCGCTGTGCTGCTCGTACCGGAATCCTGAGGGTCTGGGCATGCCCGTATGGTGCCCCGCTCGCCGGCCGCCCGTCGCGTGAATTTCGGGGCGCCCGGCAGGCGGGGGCCGCCCGTCCGGCTCCGCATACCCCCGCCGCGCGGGAACGGGTCAGCGGACGACGTCGAAGACGTTCTTCTGGAGCCCGTTGGCGTAGGCCTCGTGCTCGACGAGCCTCAGCTTCTGGGTGTCCTTGTCCGTGGTGCTGAAGAGGCGCTTGCCCGCGCCGAGGAGGAGGGGGAAGACGAGGAGGTGGTAGCGGTCGACGAGGCCGGCGTCCGAGAGGTGCTGGTTGAGGGTGGCGCTGCCGTGGACGATGATCGGGCCGCCCTCGGTCCTCTTCAGCGCGGCGACGTCGTCGAGCGAGCGCAGGATGGTGGTCTCGCCCCAGTCCGACACCAGGTCGTCGTCCGTGAGCGTCGTGGAGACGACGTACTTCGGCATCACCTTGTAGTCGGCGAAGTCCTCCATGCCGGGCCACACCGCGCTGAAGGCCTCGTAGCTCGCGCGGCCCAGCAGCATCGCCGTGGCCTCCTTCTGCTCCCTGCCCTTGATGTCGAACGCCTCGGGCAGGAAGTCGACGTCCTTGAAGGTCCACCCGGAGTTCCGGTAGCCGGGCTCGCCGCCCGGGCCCTCCACGACGCCGTCGAGCGAGATGAAGGCGGAGCTGATCAGAGTGCGCATCGTGTGTCCCCGTTTCGAGTGACCGGCAGATCCGATCGGTGCATGGTACGACCGCCCGCGCGGCCTCCGTGCACCGATCGTGATCCATGACCGCGGGCCACGGGGAAACTCATCGGTCGTCGCCCGCCCGGAGCGCGGCGGTTCGCGGCCGCCGGGCGCGGAACGGTTCCGTGCGGGCCCTGCGGGCCGGGTCCGAGGACGGCTCAGTAGGGCCAGATCGGCGGGTCCGTGACGAAGTGGCCGCCGAGGTGGGCGTGGTCGGGGTCGGCCGGGTCCAGTTCGCCGTGCTCGGCGACGAGCTTCTCCGCGTACTGCTCGGAGTCGTCCTGCGGGGCGTAGCCGAGGGAGCGCGCCGTCGTCAGGTCCCACCAGAGGCGGGTGTTGTCGGAGGAGCCGTAGACCACGGTGTGCCGCACGTCCTCGGCGGTGAGGGCCGCGTGGAAGAGGCGGGCGCCGTCACCGGGGCTCATCCAGACGGACAGCATCCGTACCGAGGTCGGCTCCATGAAGCAGGACCCGATGCGCACCGAGACGGTCTCCACGCCGTGCTTGTCCCAGTAGAACTGGGCGAGGTCCTCACCGAAGGACTTGGACAGGCCGTAGAAGGTGTCGGGTCTGCGGGGGGTCTCCACCGGGATCAGGGGGTCACCGGCGAGCGGGCGCGGGGTGTAGCCGATGGCGTGGTTGGAGGAGGCGAAGACGATGCGCTTCACGCCCTCCTCACGCGCGGCCTCGTAGAGGTTGTAGGTGCCCTCGATGTTGGCGTGCAGAATCTTGTCGAAGGACGCTTCGAGGGAGATGCCCGCCAGGTGGATGACCGCGTCGACGCCCCGCACGGCCTCCCGCAGCGCCTCCTTGTCGCCGAGGTCGGCGGTGACGGCGTCCGGTTCGCCCTCGATGGGGGTGAGGTCGAAGAGCCGGAGGTCGTAGCCGTATGCGGGGAGCAGGCCTCGCATCAGGGTGCCGAGGCCGCCGGCGGCGCCGGTGAGAAGGACGGTGCGGGGTGCTGGCATGCGGGGATCTCCTCGGTGCGGGCGCAGGACGCGTGCGCGGACGGTGCGGTGCTGTGCTGCGTGGGGCGGACGTACGGACAGCAAGGTACGCGTGGCACGCAGAGGCCACGCCACCGCCCGATGCCTCAAATTCATGGACGGCATTCACATGCGTGGACACGCTAAGAACTCGCGGCGGACCACGTCAAGTGTCCGGCGGTGTCAGCCGTTTCGTCCTCCGGTCGGGTGTTCGTCTCTTGACCGGCGCCGCGAGGCTGGCTTAGCGTGGCGCCGTTCAGAAATATGGACACCGATCATAATTGTGCACGCCTGAATCTGCTCAGGGAGCGCCCGTGACCTCAGCCCCCCTTGCCGCCCGACTCACTCACGTCGCCGGGCCGCTCTTCTTCCCCGTCACCGCCTTCGGGCCGGACGGCACCGTCGATCTCGACGCCTTCCGCGCGCACGTGCGCGCGGGCGTGGACGCCGGTGCGGCGGCCGTCTTCGCCTGCTGCGGCACGGGCGAGTTCCACGCCCTGGCCCCGGAGGAGTTCCGGCTCGTCGTCGCGGCGGCCGTCGAGGAGACCGCGGGACAGGTGCCCGTGGTCGCCGGAGCCGGCTACGGCACGGCGCTCGCGATCCAGTACGCGAAGCTCGCCGAGGAGGCCGGCGCGGACGGGCTCCTCGCCATGCCGCCCTACCTCGTCGTCGCAGGCCAGGAGGGGCTGCTCGCGCACTACGCCGCCCTGGCCGCCGCCACCTCCCTGGAGACGGTCGTCTACCAGCGGGACAACGCGGTCTTCACCCCGGAGACCGTCGTCGCGCTGGCCCGGACGCCCGGCATCATCGGCCTCAAGGACGGCTACGGCGACCTCGACCTGATGCAGCGCATCGTCAGCGCCGTGCGCACCGGACTGCCCGGCGAGGACTTCCTGTACTTCAACGGGCTGCCCACCGCAGAGCTGACCGGGCTCGCCTACCGGGGCATCGGCGTCACGCTCTACTCCTCCGCCGTCTTCGCCTTCGCCCCCGACATCGCCCTGGCCTTCTACCGGGCGCTGGAGGCCGGCGACGACGGCCTGGTCAACGCGCTGCTCGACCACTTCTACCGGCCGCTCGTCGAACTGCGTGCAAAGGGGCGCGGTTACGCGGTGTCGCTCGTGAAGGCCGCCGTCCGGCTCGAGGGCCTGGACGTCGGCCCGGTGCGCACCCCGCTCACCGAGCCGCCGGCCGAGCACGTCGGGGAGCTGGTCTCGATCATCGCCGACGGCCGCGCGCTGCTGGAGAAGTACCGCGCGCAGGAGGCGAAGTGAAGGCCTCCGCCTTCCTCTACCCCTGGGACGTCGTGGGGGACCCGGACGCCGCCGCCCGCCTCGCCGGGCTCGGCGTCGAGCAGGTGACGCTCGCCTCCGCCTATCACTCCACCCGGGCCCTGACCCCGCGCCACCCCGGCCGCCGGATCGTGACCGCCGAGCACGCGGCGGTGCTCTATCCGCCGGGCGCCGCACGGTGGACGGGGCGGGCTCTGCGCCCCTACCGGCAGTCCTGGGTGGCGGGGGAGGACCCCTGGGCCGAGGCGGCCGACACCCTGGCGGGCGCCGGCCTCGAGGTGCACTCCTGGGTGGTCCTCGCGCACAACTCCCGTATGGGCGCCGAACACCCGGACACCTGCGTGGTCAACGCCTACGGCGACCGCTACCCCTGGGCGCCGTGCATCGCCCGGCCAGCCGTCCACGCCTACCTGGTGGACCTGGCGGCGGAGGCGGCCGCGCGGCCCGGCGCGTCGGGCACCGAGCTGGAGTCCTGCGGCTGGTACGGCTTCGCCCATCTGCACGCCCACGACAAGGTGTCCGGGGTCGCGCTCGGGGACGCGGCGCAGTATCTGATGTCCCTCTGCTTCTGCTCCGACTGCCGCGCCGGCTACCCCTCGGTGGGGCTGGACGCCGAGGGGCTGCGGGCCGCCGTGCGCCGTGCCCTGGAACCGGTCTGGGCCGGTTCCGGATCGGAGGAACAGGGCTGGTCCGGGGTGGAGAAGCTGCTCGGGGCGGACGTGGCGGACGCCACCCTGCGACGGCGCGTCCAGGTCGCCAGGAGTCTCCAGGAGGCGGCCGTCGCCGCCGTGCGGGGCGCGGCGCCGGGGCCGGACTTCCAGGTCCTGCTGCACGCCGACCCCGCCTCCCACCGCACCGGCGCCAACGCGGGGACGGACCCCGCCCACATCCTGTCCACGGCGGACGGTGTCGTGCTGCCCTGCACCGGCGGCGACGCGGCGCGCGAGGCGGTGCTCGGACCGTTCGCGGGGCTGTCCGGGGTGCTGGCCGCGAATTTCAACGTGGTGAGCGGCATGGGTGGCAGCCCGGGCACCCTGGAGCGGGACGCCGCGCACGCGGCCTCGCTCGGCGCGGACCAACTGCGCCTGTACCACGCGGGACTTGCCTCCGGACCGGACCTGGATGCCGTCACCAAGGCCCTCTCCGCGGTCCGCGGCGGCTGAGCGCGGAGCCGTCAAGACCCTCGAGGCGCAGGTCCCCGGCGTGCGGCCGGGGGCCTGCGCCGCTTTCCGTCCCCGCGACCGCCCGACCGTTCGGGCCCACCCGGCGCCGGACCGGTTCCGCGTTCGGTGAACTTCTTTTGCCAGAAGCGTTGACGAAACATTCCCACCGCTCTAGCTTCATCGGCGTCGTACTTCGTACGTCATATATGAGACGCGATACGCGAGATGTGAGAGCTCTTCACCCATGACCTTTGCGCCTGCCCCCATCCCGTCCAGGACCCAGTACGTGCTGGAGGCGATCAAGCACGCCATCCTCACCGCGCAGCTGAAGCCGGGACAGGCACTCGTCGAGACCGAACTCGCCGCGCAGTTCGGGGTGTCGAAGACCCCCGTCCGCGAGGCGCTGAAGACGCTCGCCGGCACCGGACTCGTGGTCATGAGCCAGTACAAGGGTGCCACCGTGCGGCTCGTCGACGCGACGATGGCCCGCGAGGTGTACGACGTGCGCCTCCTCCTCGAGCCGGAGGCGCTGCGCCGCTCCATCACCCGCAAGGTCTCGCTCCAAGCGGCCCAGGAGGCCCTGGAGCGCTCCGACTCGGCGATCGACAAGGCGGACAGGTCGCTCGCCAACCGGGACTTCCACCGGGCCCTGTACCTCCCCTGCGGCAACCCGCTGCTCGCCCGGATGCTCGACGAGATCCGCGACCAGGCCGCTCTCGTGTCGACCGTCGCCTGGTCGGCCATCCCGTCCTGGGAGCGCGAGGCGGCCGAACACCGCGAGATCCTGCGGCTCGCGCTCTCCGACGACGCGGACGCCGCCGCGGGCGCCCTGCACGACCACATCGCATCGTTCGTGCGCCGCGCCTTCCCCGACGACGAAGACGGGGGTGACACGACGTGAACCACCAGCTGGACATGGATCACCAGCACCTCGACGAAAGGTCAGTCCGCATGGACTTCTCACCGCTGAAGGCGGCCCTCGCAGACGTTGTGGCGATCCCGGTGACACCGTTCGCCGAGGACGGCGGCATCGACATCCCGGCGCACCGCGCCCTGCTGCGACGGCTGCTCGACGGCGGCGTCCGCATCGTCACCCCGAACGGCAACACCGGTGAGTTCTACGCACTCACCCCCGACGAGCGGCGTACCGTCACCGAGCTCACCATCGAGGAGTCGGGCGGCCGGGCCACCGTCCTGGTCGGTGTGGGCCACGACGTGCCGACCGCGGTCGCGGCCGCCGAGCACGCCAGGGACGCCGGCGCCGAGATGCTGATGGTGCACCAGCCGGTGCACCCCTACGTCTCGCAGGACGGCTGGATCGACTACCACCGGGCCATCGCCGAGGCCGTCCCCGAGCTGGGGGTCGTCCCCTACGTCCGCAACCCGCTGCTCGCCGGTGAGCGCCTCGCCGAGCTCGCCGACAGCTGCCCCAACGTCATCGGTGTGAAGTACGCCGTCCCGGACGCCGCCCGCTTCGGCGCGTTCGCACGGGACGCCGGCCTGGAGCGGTTCGTCTGGATCGCCGGTCTCGCCGAGCTCTACGCCCCCTCCTACTTCGCCACCGGCGCGACCGGCTTCACCTCCGGCCTGGTCAACGTCGCCCCCGGTGTCTCGCTGGCCATGCTGGAAGCGCTGCGCGCGGGCGACTACGTCGTGGCCATGAAGGTCTGGGAGCAGATCCGCCGCTTCGAGGACCTGCGCGCCGACCGGCAGTCCGCCAACAACGTGACCGTCGTCAAGGAGGCCCTGGCCGCGCTCGGGCTCTGCCGCCGCGACGTACGCGCGCCCAGCCGGGTGCTGCCCGAGGCGCAGCGAGCCGAGGTCGCCGACCTGGTCGCCGGGTGGTCCGTATGACGGACACGTCGTCACAGGGACCCCGCGTCGCTCCCGAGGAGCTGCGCAGCCACCAGTGGTGGGGCACGGACGGGCTCCGCTCGTTCAGCCACCGCGCCCGCACCCGGCAGCTCGGCTACCTCCCCGAGGAGCACCTGGGCAAGCCGGTCATCGCGATCCTCAACACCTGGTCCGACATCAACCCCTGCCACGTGCACCTGCGTGAACGTGCACAGGCGGTCAAGCGGGGCGTCTGGCAGGCGGGCGGCTTCCCGCTGGAGTTCCCGGTCTCCACCCTCTCGGAGACCTTCCAGAAGCCCACCCCGATGCTCTACCGCAACATGCTGGCGATGGAGACGGAGGAGCTGCTCCGCTCCTACCCCGTCGACGGCGCCGTGCTGCTGGGCGGCTGCGACAAGTCCACGCCCGCGCTGCTCATGGGCGCCGCGTCCGTCGACCTCCCGACGGTCTTCGTGCCCGCCGGGCCGATGCTGCCGGGGCACTGGCGCAACGAGGTCCTCGGCTCGGGCACGGACATGTGGAAGTACTGGGACGACAAGCGGGCCGGCCTCATCGGCGACTGCGAGATGGCCGAGCTGGAGAACGGCCTCGCCCGCTCTCCCGGTCACTGCATGACGATGGGCACCGCCTCGACCCTGACGGCCGCCGCGGAGGCGCTGGGCGTCACGGTGCCGGGGGCCTCGTCCATCCCGGCCGTGGACTCCGGTCACGAACGGATGGCGGCACAGTCCGGCATCCGGATCGTCGAACTGGTGTGGCAGCAGATGAAGCTGTCGCGGATCCTCACGGCGGACGCCTACGAGGACGCGGTCGCCACCGTCCTGGCGCTGGGCGGCTCCACCAACGCCGTCATCCACCTGATCGCTATGGCCGGCCGCTCCGGGGTGAAGCTCACCCTGGACGACTTCGACCGCATCGCCCGCACCGTGCCCGTCCTCGCCAACCTCCGCCCCGGCGGGAAGTACCTGATGGAGGACTTCCACTTCGCCGGAGGGCTGCCTGGATTCCTGGCGCGCCTCACCGACGTGCTCCACCTGGACCGCCCGACCGTCACGCACGCCACCATGCGCGAACAGCTCGACGGGGCGCTCGTCCACAACGCCGACGTCATCAGGGAACGCGACAACCCGCTGGCCGAGGAGGGCGGCGTGGCGGTGCTGCGCGGCAACCTCTGCCCCGACGGTGCGGTCATCAAGCACATCGCGGCGGAGCCGCACCTCCTGCGCCACACCGGTCCCGCGGTCGTCTTCGACGACTACAAGGAGATGCAGCGCACCATCAACGACCCGGCCCTGGCTCTCACCCCGGACCACGTGCTGGTGCTCCGCAACGCAGGCCCCAAGGGCGGCCCCGGGATGCCCGAGTACGGCATGCTGCCGATCCCGGACTACCTGCTGAAGGAGGGCGTACGGGACATGGTGCGGCTCTCCGACGCCCGGATGAGCGGCACCAGTTACGGCGCCTGCGTCCTGCACATCGCACCCGAGTCCTTCGTCGGCGGGCCCCTCGCCCTGGTCCGCACCGGTGACCTGATCACGCTGGACGTCGAGGCGCGGCTGCTCCACCTCGACGTCACCGACGAGGAGCTGGAGCTCCGCAGGTCCCGGTGGACCGAGCCGCCCGCCCGCTACGGGCGCGGTTACGGGGCGCTCTACCAGGACCAGATCACCCAGGCCGACACCGGCTGCGACTTCACGTTCCTGGCGAGGCAGGGAGAAGTGCCCGACCCCTACGCGGGCTGACCGGGCGAGAGGAATTCCGCGCACCGACCCGTCCGGGATGCCGAACGGCATGCGGTAAGCGCTTGCACCACGCACCGACAGCACGGCACATCCAGCACTTCGAAGATCGGAGACGCGTCATGGCCCAATCCGTAGCCGTGGCCACACCGCCCCCCAAGGGGAAGGCGCCCAGGCGCCGTTCGGCCGGCTCCCGCCGCCTGCCGTACCTGCTGATCGCCCCCGCCGGCCTGCTGATGCTGGGCTTCATCGCCTATCCGGTGATCAGCGTCTTCTACTACAGCCTCCAGAACTACAACGTCACCAAGCCGTGGCGGAACGGCTTCGCCGGCCTCGACAACTTCACCCGGATCTTCACCGAGGACGACCAGTTCTGGTCGACGCTGGGCTTCAGCGCCCAGTGGGTCTTCACCCAGGTGACCCTCCAGCTCGCGCTCGGTCTCGTGCTCGCGCTGATCGTCAACCAGAGCTTCATCGGCCGCGGCATATCCCGCGCCATGGTCTTCTCGCCCTGGGCCGTCTCCGGCGTGCTCACCAGCACCATCTGGATCCTGCTCTACAACTCCTCGACGGGCTTCAGCCGCTACCTCGCGGACGCCGGCATCGGCGACTACGGCACCTCGGTCCTCTCCGACACCGGAACCGTCTTCTGGGCGGCGACCGTCTCCGAACTCTGGCGCGGAGTGCCCTTCTTCGCCATCCTCATCCTCGCCGACCTCCAGTCCGTCTCCAAGGAGCTGTACGAGGCGGCCTCGGTGGACGGCGCGGGCCGCATGCGGCAGTTCTTCCACATCACGCTCCCGCACCTGCGCGACGCGATCATCCTCGCCACCCTGCTGCGCGGGGTCTGGGAGTTCAACAACGTCGACCTCCTCTACACCCTCACGGGCGGCGGGCCGGCGGGCGAGACCACCACGCTCCCGCTCTACGTCGCCAATACCGGCATCGAGGGCCACGACTTCGGATACGCGTCCGCGCTCACCACCGTCGCCTTCGTGATCCTCCTCTTCTGCTCGATCGTCTACCTGCGCCTGAGCAAGTTCGGAGGCGACCACAAGTGACTGCCGCACTCGTAGAGAAGAACGACGCCCGCGCACCCGGGCCCTCCCGGGGGGACGACGCCCCGCCGCCCTCCACGCCCCGCCGCTCCAAGCGCGAGCGCGCCTTCGACGACGTACCGCGCTGGCAGATCTACGTGCCGCTGGGCATCTACCTGCTCTTCACGCTCATCCCGTTCTACTGGATGCTCCTCTTCGCCGTACGGCCCGCCGGCTCCACCTCGCTGGTGCCCTGGCCCATGACGGGGGAGCACTTCTCCAAGGTCTGGAACGAGCGCAGCTTCGCCGTCTTCTTCCAGAACAGCATGATCGTCGGCGTGGCGACGCTGATCGCCACGACCCTGGTCGCGCTGGCCGGCGGCTACGCCCTGGCCCGCTTCGACTTCAAGATCAAGAACGCCTTCATGCTGGCCCTGCTCTGCTCGCAGTTCATCCCGGGCGCCCTGATGCTCGTGCCGCTCTTCGAGATCTTCAAGAACCTCCAGATGATCAACTCCCTCGGGAGTGTCGTCATCGCGGAGACCGTCTTCCAGCTGCCCCTGTCGATCATCCTGATCAGCGGCTTCATCAAGAACGTCCCGGTCACCCTGGAGGAGGCCGCCTGGGTGGACGGCTGCTCGCGCTTCAGGGCCTTCTGCGCCGTCGTCCTGCCGCTGCTGCGCCCCGGGCTGATCGCCGTCGGATCGTTCGCCTTCGTCCACAGCTGGAACCACTTCCTGTTCGCCCTGATGTTCCTCAGCGAGCAGGACAAACAGACGATCCCGGTCGGCCTGAACACCCTGATCGGCGCCGACAGCGTCGACCTGGGCGCCTTGGCCGCGGGCGGTGTCATCGCCGCCGTGCCGGTGGTCATCGTCTTCGCCTTCATCCAGAAGTGGCTCATCACCGGCTTCAGCGCCGGCGCCGTGAAGGGATGACGGACATGACCCGGAAGCTCCACCCCCGCGCCGTCGCGGTGGCCCGCGGGGCCGGAGAGAGGAGGGCGGGCCGATGAGCGCGACCACCCCCCTGCCCGTCGTCCTGGCCGGCGCCCGCGGCCACGGCCGCTGGCACCTCGCCAACATCCGCCGCCTCCAGCACCAGGGCCTGGTCAGGCTGGCCGGGATCTGTGAACTGAACCCGCTGACCGACGGCGAACTCGACCTGTTCGCCGCCGAGATGCCCGAGCAGTCCCCCGACTTCGGGGCTCTCCTGGACTCCACCGGAGCGCGCGCCGCGGTCATCTGCACCCCCATCCCGACCCACACCACGCTGGCGCTGACCGCGGCGGCCCGGGGCGTCCACCTCCTCCTGGAGAAGCCCCCCGCCGCGACCTGGGACGACTACGCCCGCATGGCCGACGGGGCCCGGGAGGCGGGCATCGCCTGCCAGATCGGTTTCCAGTCCCTCGGCTCGCACGCCGTGCCCGCCATCAAGGACCTCGTACGCTCCGGAGCCATCGGCGACGTCCGCGGCATCGGCGCCGCCGGTGCCTGGGTCCGCGACGACGCCTACTTCCGGCGGGCCCCCTGGGCCGGGCGCCGCAGGATGGGCGGGACCGACGTGGTCGACGGGGTGCTCACCAACCCCCTGGCGCACGCCGTCGCCACCGCGCTCGAACTGGCCGGCCCGGGAACGGCCGAGGACGTGGCCTCCATCGAGACCGAGCTCTTCCGGGCCCACGACATCGAGTCCGACGACACCAGCTGCGTCCGGATCACCACCACCGCCGGGATACCGGTCACCGTCGCGGTCACCCTCTGCGCGGAGGAGGCCGGCGAACCGTACGTGATCGTCCACGGCGACCGCGGCCGCATCACCTTCTGGTACAAGCAGGACCGGGTCCTGGTCCAGCGCGCCGGACACGGCCCCGAGGAGGCCGTGCACGGACGGACCGACCTGCTGGAGAACCTCGTCGGCCACCTGGAAGACGGCACCGCGCTCCTCGTACCGCCGGAGCGTACCGGCGGCTTCATGCGGGTCCTGGAGGCCGTCCGCACCGCCCCCGAACCCACCGCCCTGCCCGCCACGGCCTGGCACACCCGGCCCGCCGACAAGGGCGACGGCGTACGCCGCATCGTGCGCGGCATCGACGGGACCGTCGCCGCCGCGGCCGACACCCTCACCCTCTTCTCCGAACTAGGCGCCTCCTGGGCGCGACCCAGCGAGGTGAGCACACCATGACCACCGCACTTCTCAGCTGCGCCGGACGCCCCGTCGGCCGCTACAGCTACCGGCCCGGGACCGACGGCCGGCCCTATCTGCACCCCGTCACGACCCTCGCCGGCACCGCCGTCACCGAGGAGCGCCCGGCCGACCACATCCACCACCTGGGCGCCTCCGTCGCGGTGCCCGACGTGGCCGGGCACAACTTCTGGGGCGGGCGCACCTACGTCCGCGACCAGGGCCCCACCGAGCTCGACAACCACGGCACGCAGCGCCACCTCGGATGGAAACTCCGCGACCCGGACGGCTTCGTGGAGGAGCTCAGCTGGGAGGCCGACGGCGCCGAACTGCTGCGCGAGCACCGCACCGTCGCCGTCGCCGGACTCTCCGACACCGCCTGGGCGCTGGACTTCTCCTTCTCCCTCACCAACCGCGGCTCCACGGACCTCTCCATCGGAAGCCCCGCCACCAACGGCCGCCCCGGCGCCGGGTACGGCGGCTTCTTCTGGCGCGCCCCCAAGGAGGCCGCTCCGCCCGCCGTCTTCAGCGGGACCCTCGACGGTGAGGAGGCGGTGCACGGCAGGGCCGCCGACTGGCTGGCCCTCGCCGGGGAGGGCTGGACGCTCGTCTTCGCCGGCGCGACCGACGAGACCCGGCGCGACCCGTGGTTCGTGCGGACCACCGAGTACCCGGGGGTCGGTTCCTCCCTCGCCGCGGACCGGAGGCTTCCCGTCGCCGCCGGAGCCACCGTCGTGCGCAGGGTCGTCACCGTCATCGCCGACGGCCGCCTCGACCGGGACGCCGCCGCGGCCCTCGTCCGCAAGGCGGTCGCCGGATGACGATGCCCTGGAGAGCCGACCTCGGGGACGGGACCTACCGCAACCCGGTCCTGAACGCCGACTGGTCCGACCCGGACGTCGTGCGCGTCGGCGACGACCACTACCTGACCGCCTCCAGCTTCGGCCGGGCCCCCGGACTGCCCCTGCTGCACTCCCGCGACCTGGTCAACTGGACGCTGATCGGCCACGCCCTCGACCGTCTCGGCCGCGACGCCGAATTCGCCGTGCCCCGCCACGACTGCGGGGTGTGGGCACCCTCGCTGCGCCATCACGCCGGACGCTTCTGGATCTTCTGGGGGGACCCCGACCACGGCATCCAGCAGATCAACGCCGAGGACATCCGCGGCCCCTGGAGCGCACCGCACCTCGTCAAGGCGGGGAAGGGCCTGATCGACGCCTGCCCCCTGTGGGACGAGGAGACCGGCGATGCCTATCTGGTCCACGCGTGGGCCAAGTCGCGCTCCGGCGTCAAGAACCGGCTCACCGGCCACCGGATGAGCCCCGACGGACGCGAACTCCTCGACGAGGGCACGACCCTGATCGACGCCGACACGATCCCGGGCTGGTTCACCCTCGAAGGCCCCAAGCTCTACCGGCACGACGGCTGGTTCTGGATCTTCGCCCCCGCCGGGGGAGTGGAGACGGGCTGGCAGGGTGCCTTCCGCTCACGGACGTTCGCCGGCCCCTACGAGGAGCGGGTCGTCCTCGCCCAGGGGAGCACCGAGGTCAACGGCCCGCACCAGGGCGGCTGGGTCAGGACCGCCGCCGGTGAGGACTGGTTCCTGCACTTCCAGGCACGCGGCGCGTACGGCCGCGTCGTGCACCTCCAGCCGATGCGCTGGGACGAGGAGGGCTGGCCGGTCATCGGCGACGAGGGCGAACCCGTCCTCACGCACCGCGCCCCGAAGGCTCCGGAGCAGGCCGTCGAGGCACCGGCCTCCAGCGACGACTTCCCCGGCGGGCGGTACGGCCGGCAGTGGCAGTGGACGGCCGACCCGCGGCCCGGCTGGACGGTCGGGCACCGGGGCGACGGGCTGCGGCTCAGCTGCGTACGGACCGCCTACGCGCACGATCTGCGGACCCTGCCCAACGTCCTGGTGCAGCGGCTGCCGGCCGAGGAGTTCCGCGTCGAGACCGGCATCACGCTCGACACCGGCGAACCGGGCGCCAAGGCCGGGCTCGCCGTGCTCGGGGACGCCTTCTCGTGGATCGGCCTGGAGGCCGGGGCCGACGGGACCGCACGGCTCGTGCACCGGTACGCCGAAACGGTCGCCGAGCGCGAGCGGGACGCCGAACACCCCCGCCCCGCGCCCGGCGGGACCGTCCGGGTCCGGATCGAGGTCACCCGGGGCGCCCGCTGCCGCTTCTGGGCCGACACCGGCGACGGCGCCGGGTTCCGGGCGTCCGGCCAGGTCTTCGCCGCCACCCCCTGGCGGTGGGTCGGCGCGCTGCTGGGCCTCTTCGCCACCGCACCGGCCGGCCCGGGGCCCTCCGGAACAGCCGGCTTCACCGCGTTCCGCACCACCGGAAGACCCCACACCGTCTGACCCCGCACCGCTGTATGGGAGCCGCAATGACGCACCTCCGTACCGAGCGCACGAGACCGTTCACCGCCTTCACCCTCACCGTCCTCCCGCACACGTGGAGCGACCGAGCCGGTCGTCGGAAACAGCTGCCACGGGGGCGTCCGGCACACCCGCCGGACCGGCTCGGTGCCCGAGCCGGTCCGGTGCGGCCCCGCACACAGGCGCCGCACGGCACACACCACTGACCTCCCCCCACGTACGCGTACAGATCCGAGAGAGAAGAGCCGACATGAACATCTCGAAGACGCTCCGGGGGCGTGCCGCGACCGCGGTGTCCCTCACCGCCGTCCTGGCCCTCGGGGCCACCGCCTGTGGCGACGACGGCAGCGACTCCGGCACGGAGGGCAGCGGGAAGGGCGAGATCACCTTCTGGGACAACAACGGTGGTCCGCGCACCGCGATCTGGACCGAGATCATCAAGGACTTCGAGAAGGAGAACCCGGACATCAAGGTCAAGTACGTCCCGATCCCGATCGCCGACGTCCAGTCCAAGTACGACACGGCCATCGCGGGCGGCGGGCTGCCCGACGTCGGTGGCGTCGGCACCGCCTACCTGGCGAGCATGGTCTCCCAGGAGGCACTGGAACCGGTCAACGACCGGCTCGACGAGTCCGCGCTGAAGGGCAAGCTCGTCGAGGGCATGGTCGAGAGCGTCAGAGCCGCGGCCGGCCGGGGCGACGACCTGTACTCCGTGCCGACCTCCGCGAACAACGGCGCTCTCTGGTACCGCACCGACCTGTTCGAGCAGGCCGGTCTGGACGCCCCCACCACCTGGCCCAAGTTCTACGAGGCCGCCGACAAGCTGACGGACGCGAAGAACAACAAGTTCGGCTACACCATCCGGGGCGGTGCGGGCTCCATCGCCCAGGCCCTGGACGCGATCTACGGCCAGAGCGGCATCACGGACTTCTGGGACGGCGAGAAGACCACCCTCAACGACCCGAAGAACGTCGCGGCGCTGGAGAAGTACGCCGCCCTCTTCAAGAAGACGACGCCGTCCGCCGACGTCAACAACGACTTCACCAAGATGGTCGCCCAGTGGGACTCCGGCACCATCGGCATGCTCAGCCACAACCTCGGCTCCTACCAGGACCACGTGAAGGCGCTGGGCGAGGACAAGTTCGCCGGCATACCCGCACCCATCGGTGAGGGCGGCACCCGCGTCCAGGTCTCCAACCCCGTCGACGGTCTCGGCCTCTTCCGGTCCAGCAAGAACAAGAACGCCGCCTGGAAGTTCATCGAGTTCGCGGCCTCGCACGAGTCGAACAGCAAGTGGAACGAGTCCGCGGGCGCCATCCCGGCCAACACCGAAGCGGCCAAGGACCCCTGGATCTCCGAGACCGAGCCGACCGCGCTCGCCGCGAAGGCCCTCACCGACGGCTCCACCAAGATCGTCGACCTGCCGTACTACCTGCCCGACTGGAACAACATCAGCAAGGCGGACAACGAGCCGGAGTTCCAGAAGGTGCTCCTCGGCAAGGTCACGGCCAAGGCCTTCCTGGACACGATGGCCGATGAGCTGAACGCCGCCCAGAAGGAGTGGAAGGAACTCGGCAACGGCTGACCCGGCCGCCCCTCACGGACGGCCCCCACGACCGGGGGCCCGGCGGCGGTCCGGGTCGCACCCCGCCGCCGGGTCCCCACCCCCGGCACCACCTCACGTTGTCCCCCGAGAGAGGCAGTCATCCTGTGTCACTCACCCGCAGGCGGACGGCAGCCGCACTTCTCGCGCTGCCCCTCGCCCTCAGCGCCACCCCCGCCCTCGCACACGGCGGAGGGGGCCGGCCCCGGCTCCGGACGCTCCACATCGCGGGCGACTCCACGGCGGCCCAGAAGTACGCCGACGCCGCACCCGAGACCGGGTGGGGCATGGCTCTTCCCTTCTTCCTCGGGCGCGGCCTCACCGTCGCCAACCATGCGATGAACGGCCGGAGTTCCAAGAGCTTCATCGACGAGGGACGGCTCACCGCGCTCCTGGACGGCGTCCGTCCGGGCGATCTGGTCCTCATCCAGTTCGGGCACAACGACGAAAAGACCGAGGACCCCGCCCGCGGCACCGACCCGTACACCACGTACCAGGAGTACCTGCGCCAGTACGTCAAGGGCGCCCGCGCCCGGCACGCGGAGCCCGTGCTGATCACGCCGGTCGAGCGCCGCCGCTTCGCCGAGGACGGCACCGCGAAGCCCACCCACGGCGAGTACCCCGCGGCCATGCGCGCCCTGGCGTCCGAGGAGCGTGTGGCCCTGCTCGACATGCAGGCCCTCTCCCTCGCCCGCTGGCAGGAACTCGGCCCGGACGGTACCGAGGCGTACTTCAACTGGCTGGAGCCCGGCGAGTCGCCGAACTACCCCGACGGCAAGCAGGACAACACCCACTTCCGTCCGGACGGCGCCGTGGACGTGGCAAGGACGACCGCCCGCGCCCTTCTGGACGGGCGCGTGCTCGCCCCGCGTGACCTGCGCCGCCTCGACGAGCCGGTGCCCGGGACGTGGATCACCTGGCCCGAGGCCTGAGCCTCCGCCCCGTCCTCGCACTTTCCCCGTATTCCCTCTTTTCCGCGTACGACAGTTAGGGATCAGCCATGTCCGCACGCATGAGAAACCTCCGGGCCGTCGCCGTGGTCCTGGGCACCGCCTCGCTCGCCCTCGCCGTGAGCGTCCCCGCCCAGGCCACCACCCACGGCAGGGGCATCGAGCGCTCGGTGCTCCCGGCCGGCGACGGCTGGGCCTCCGCCGACGGCTCCACCACCGGCGGTGCGAACGCCACCCCCGACCACGTCTACACCGTCACCAACCGCGCCGAGCTCATCGCCGCCTTCGAGGACGCCGGGGACGCGCCGAAGATCGTCAGGATCGCCGGCACCGTCCACGGCAACTCGGACGCGCAAGGCACGCCGATCGGCTGCGAGGCCTACCAGCAGGACGGCTACACCCTGGACAAGTACCTCGCCGCCTACGACCCGGCGGTCTGGGGCATGGACGAGGTCCCCTCCGGCCCCCTGGAGGACGCCCGTCTCGCCTCCGCGAAGACGCAGGCAGCCGCGGTCAACGTGAACGTCCCGTCCAACACCACCCTCGTCGGCGTGGGCAAGGACGCGACGGTCATCGGCGCCAGCCTCCAGGTGAGGGGCGTCTCCAACGTCATCGTCCGCAACATCTCCTTCGAGGACACCTACGACTGCTTCCCGCAGTGGGACCCCACCGACGGGGAGACCGGCCACTGGAACTCCGAGTACGACAACCTCGTCGTCTACGGTTCCACCCACGTCTGGGTCGACCACAACACCTTCAGCGACGGCGACCGGCCCGACTCCGAGCAGCCCAGCTACTTCGGTGAGAAGTTCCAGCAGCACGACGGCCTTTTCGACATCGTGCGCGGAGCCGACCTCGTCACCGTCTCGTGGAACGTCCTCAAGGACCACGACAAGACGATGCTCATCGGCAACAGCGACAGCGCCGGGGCCACCGACCGCGGCCACCTCCGCGTCACCCTGCACCACAACCTGTTCAAGGACGTCAACGAGCGTGCGCCGCGCGTCCGCTTCGGGCAGGTCGACTCGTACAACAACCACTTCGTCGCGACCAGGGGCAGCGTCTACGGCTACAGCTACGGCATCGGGGCCGAGTCGCAGCTCGTCGCCGACTCCAACGCCTTCAGCCTCGGATCCGGCTTCGACAGCGCCAAGATCCTGAAGAAGTGGTCCGAGTCCTCCGTCTCGGCGGACAACAACTACGTCAACGGCCGCAGGACCGACCTGATCGCCGTGCACAACGCGGGCGTGCCCGCCGAGCACCTCACCGAGGGCGCCGGCTGGACCCCGACGCTGCGCACCAAGGTCAACCACCCGCTCGTCGTCCCGCTCCTCGTGGGCCTCGGCGCGGGCGCCGGCAAGCCGCTGGTCCGCTGACCCCGCCCCACCCCACCCCACCCCGAACCGGCCGGAGCGGCACCGCACCCTTCCACCACCCCGGAAGGCGTCGCTCCGGCCTGCCTCCCCTCCCCGTAAGGAGTACCGCCATGCCCAGCAGACGCAGTGCCCTGTCCTTGTTCGCGGGCGCCGGTGCGGCCCTCGCCCTGGGCGCCCCCGCCGCCCACGCCCGCCCCGCTCCCGCACACCCCTTCGGCCGCCACGGCTCGCCGTCCCGTCGGCTCGACGCCCTGACGCTCTACGTCGATCCGCACGGCAGGGGCGACTTCACCGACGTACGGTCCGCCCTCGACGCGGCCACCGGCACCGGCCGGACCCTCGTCATCGCCCCCGGCACCTACCGAGGCAAGCTCTCCGTCCCCGCCGACCGGACCGGCCTCACCCTGATCGGCGCGAGCGGCGACCCGCGCGACACCGTCCTGGTCCACGGCGACGCGGCCGGCACCCCGAAGCCCGACGGGTCCGGCACTCTGGGCACCAGCGGCTCCGCCTCCGTCACCGTCCGGGCCGCCGACTTCACCGCCCGCGACATCACCTTCGCCAACGACTGGCTGCGCTCGGACAACCCGGAGTACACCGGCACCCAGGCCGTCGCCCTCAAGGTGCAGGGCGACCGCTCGGCGTTCTACGGCTGCCGCTTCCTCGGCCACCAGGACACGCTGTACGCCGACTCCCCCGCCCTCACCGCCTTCGCCCGCCAGTACTACCGCGGCTGCTACATGGAGGGCGACGTCGACTTCGTCTTCGGCCGCGCCACCGCCGTCTTCGACCGCTGCCACTTCCGCACCCTCACCCGTACCGACCTGGCCGCGGCCCCGTACGGTTTCGTCTTCGCACCCAGCACCGCCGGAGCCAACCCGCACGGCTACCTGGTCCAGCGCTCGCGCGTCACCAGCACCGCCCCCGACGCCTACTACAAGCTGGCCCGCCCCTGGGTGCCCTCCTCGGACCTCACCGCCCATCCCATGCTGACCGTCCGGGAGACCCGCCTCTGCGCGGGCATCGACGCCGACGAGCCCTACGGCACGATGTCCGCGGGCTTCCCCTGGCAGGACCAGCGCTTCGCCGAATACCGCAACACGGGCCCCGGCGCGCGCATCACCGTCCCGGACAACCGGCCGCAGCTCGGCCGGACCGAAGCCCGCGTTCACACGCCTGCCGACTACCTCGGCGACTGGCGCCCCTGCGCGTGACCCTGGGGCTCACCGGTCGCGTACTCCCCGCGTTCCACCAGCAGTTGAAGGATGAACTCACCTTCCCGCTCTCCTGGGAGAGGTCCGCGACCCGCGACTTCCCGACCTGGCGCGCCGAGGCGCGCGCGGCGGTCGGGGAGGCGCTGCTGCAGCCGCCGGACGCCGGGCCGCACCCCTTCGACCCGGTGACCGTCGACGAGCACACCGCGGGCCCGTACACCGCGCGCACCGTGGAGTTCGCCCTCACCCGGTACGGGCGGGCGCGCGGCTCGCTGCTGGTGCCGCACGGGGCGGGGCCCTTCCCGGCGGTGCTGGTCCTGCACGACCACGGGGG
The DNA here is from genome assembly GCF_002910915.1 of Streptomyces sp. SM10. Taxonomy (GTDB): domain Bacteria; phylum Actinomycetota; class Actinomycetes; order Streptomycetales; family Streptomycetaceae; genus Streptomyces. Next base: position 85,214 of record NZ_NEUF01000047.1, read on the forward strand.
CGAGTTCGCCATCGGCCGGGAGAAGGCCGTACGCCCGTGGGCGGCCCCGGACCGCCTCGCCCGCGCCACCGCCTGGGCCGCCCGGCACTACGGCGGCCGGTTCACCGGGGACGAACTGGCGGCCCGCGGTTACGTCGTCCTCGCCGTGGACACCCTCGGCTGGGGCGACCGCGGACCGCTCGCCTACGAGGACCAGCAGGCCCTGGCCGCCAACCTCCTCCAGCTGGGCACCTCCCCGGCCGGCCTCGCCGCGCACGAGGACATCCGCGCCGCGGCCTTCCTCGCGTCGTTGCCGGAGGTGGACGGGGGCCGGGTGGGTGCGCTCGGCTTCTCCATGGGCGCCTACCGGGCCTGGCAGCTCTCCGCCCTCTCGGACCACGTCCGCGCCGCCGCGGCCGTGTGCTGGATGACCGGCCTGCGCGAGATGCTGGTCCCGGGTGACAACACCCTGCGCGGCCAGTCCGCGTACTTCATGCTCCACCCCGGCCTCAACCGGCTCCTGGACGTTCCCGACGTGGCCTCGCTCGCCGCCCCGAAGCCCGCCCTGTTCCAGGCGGGCGGGGCGGACCCCCTCTTCCCGCCCGCCGGGGTCACGTCGGCGTACCGCACACTGCGGGCCGTCTGGGCGTCGCAGGGAGCGGGCGACCGGCTCACCACCGAGGTCTGGCCCGGCCAGGGGCACGCGTTCGGGGCGGGCATGCAGGACGGGGCGTACGCGTGGCTGGACCGGTGGGTGGGCGGGGCGTCCGGACCGGCGCAGGCCCCGGCGGTGCCGGCTGCCGTCGGTACCCCCTCCACGACCGGGTACGCGTCCTGCCGGTCCCGCTGAGCACGGCCCAGCCGTACGGCGGCCATCGCGCCGCGGGCGTCAGGGCGCGGGCAGGGGCCCGGTCCGGCGCCGCCGCGCCGGACCGGGCCCCTGGTCCAGGGATACCCCTCAGGGCGTGTCTACTCGTAGCTGATGTCCGACTCCGAGTAGAGGCAGAACTCTCCGTCCGGGCCGCTGCCGACCTCTTCCGGCTCGTCACCGTCGTCGTTGCCCTCGTAGCGGACGCACGGTTCGATCTTCTTGCCGCTGTCTCCGTGGATCCGGATGGAGCTCAGCGTGGCGGTGTCACCGTAGTCGCTGTTGATGCCGACCAGGGACTTGCCCGGTGCCGTGACGTCGACGTCCTTCACGACGATGTCGCGCTCGTACATCGTCGAGCAGTTGCCGCAGGACCGGACGAGCTTGCCGAAGTCCTCGACCTGGAAGCCCGAGACGGTCAGTTCGCCCGCCCCGTTGAACTGGAAGACCTTGTCCTCGGCCCCCTTGGCGCCTCCGCCGTTCGCATTCCTTGGTCGCCACCGTCCGCGAAAGGGTTGCCGGGATTCGGAACTGATTCCTCCGGGCGCCCGGAGGACCCGGCCGCGCTCACGGGGTGTCGCCGAAGCCACCGCTCACCGAGGCCTGTCCGCCCGCCACGCGGGCCCGCGCCGTGTAGTCGTCCCGCCCGGCGTCACGGTCGCCCTCGGCGTGGTTGTACTGCCCCGCGAAGGTGTGCGTACCGGTCGGCACGCTCCGTCCCGGCTTCAGCGTCCAGCGGTAGACGAGGAAGCCGCCCTCCTCGCGTGCCGAGACCGTGAAGTCCCCCACCGGCAGGGAGCGCCAGGAACCGGTGGTGTTCACCCCGCCGGTCTGCGCGATCCGCAGCTCGACGGTGAGCTCCGGCAGCGGCCGTGTCGTCCTGACCGTCACCTCGCTCTGCGCCCAGTAGGCGTTGCTGTTCGGGTTCACCGAACCGTCCGACCACAACGGGCCGTTGCCCGAGGGCCGTCCCCCGCCCCGGCCGGGGGACGGCGAGGCAGTGCGGTGCGGCGTGGGTCCGGCGGCCACCCGCTGCCCGCCCGACGGCTCCTCCCGGCCCGCCGACGTGACC
>NZ_NEUF01000048.1 GCF_002910915.1 Streptomyces sp. SM10
CGCCGCGACGCCCTGCTCACCGCGCGCTTCGGTACCGGCGACGACGCCCTGGTCCTGGTCGCGGTGGCCGCAGGTGCCCGCGGCGAGGAGCAGGCCCACCGCGCCGCCGCCGACGCCTGCCGCTGGATCGGCGGCGCCGTCGCCCGCAGCCACGCCCGGCTCGCCGACGACATAAGGGCGGGCCGCAGGGGCGATCTCAAGTCGGGTCTGCACCGCCTCACCGACCGCACCTGCGGCAGGCTGCGCGCCCGTGCCGCCGAACTCGGCCTCGACCCGTCCGCGTACCACGTCGGGCTGCGCTGTCTGCTGCTCTCCGCCGACCCGGACTGCCGTACCCGCGTCTTCTTCGGAACCGGGCCGGGCGGCCTGTTCCGCCTCCGCGACGGAGCCTGGCAGGACCTCGAGCCCGTGCTGCCCGCGACCGGCGGCGCGGCGAACGAGGAGAGCCCGGGCGGGGACCGGCTGACGATGGATCTGCAGATCACCACGCCCCCGTCCCCCCACGCCGACAGCCCCCCGCCGCCCCCCGCCGAGCCCTTCCGCTTCCGTGCCTCCGTGGCCCGGCCCGGGGACACGCTGATGCTCTGCGGGAACGGCCTCGCGGAACCGATGCGCGGGGAACCGGAGCTGGCCGGGGAGCTCGCGCGGCGATGGGGCGCCGGCGGTCCGCCGGGGCTCCCGGCCTACCTGGCCGACATACAGCTCAGGATCAAGGGGTACGCGGACGACCGGACGTGCGCGGCCGTCTGGGAGGCGTAACGGGCCGCGGCGTGGGTTGATGGAGTCCCGGTCGGTCCGAGGCGGAGAGGGCGCGCACCCATGGCCAAGCAGAACGTGTCGGAACAGTTCGTCGACATCCTGGTACGGGCGGGGGTCAAGCGGCTGTACGGCGTCGTCGGCGACAGCCTCAACCCCGTCGTCGACGCCGTCCGGCGTCACTCCGCCATCGAGTGGGTCCAGGTCAGGCACGAGGAGACCGCCGCGTTCGCTGCCGGTGCCGAGGCCCAGATCACCGGCAGGCTGGCCGCCTGCGCCGGGTCGTGCGGCCCGGGCAACCTCCACCTCATCAACGGCCTCTACGACGCACACCGCTCCATGGCCCCGGTGCTCGCCCTCGCCTCGCACATCCCGTCGAGCGAGATCGGCCTCGGCTACTTCCAGGAGACCCACCCGGAGCTGCTGTTCCAGGAGTGCAGCCACTACAACGAGATGATCTCCAACCCGCAGCAGATGCCGCGCCTGCTGCAGACGGCGATCCAGCACGCGATCGGCCGCGGTGGCGTCAGCGTCGTCTCGATGCCCGGTGACATCGCCTCGCAGCCCGCTCCGGAGAAGTCCGTCGAGCACGCGCTGGTCACCTCGCGGCCGTCCGTGAAGCCCGGTGACGAGGAGATCGAGAAGCTCTGCCGGATGGTCGACGAGGCCAAGCGGGTGACGCTGTTCTGCGGGAGCGGCACGGCGGGCGCCCACGCCGAGGTCATGGAGTTCGCCGAGCGGGTGAAGGCCCCGGTCGGCCATGCGCTGCGCGGCAAGGAGTGGATCCAGTACGACAACCCGTACGACGTGGGTATGAGCGGGCTGCTCGGCTACGGCGCCGCCTACGAGGCCACCAACGAGTGCGACCTGCTCATCCTGCTGGGCACCGACTTCCCGTACAACGCCTTCCTGCCGACCGACGTGAAGATCGTCCAGGTCGATGTCCGCCCCGAGCACCTGGGACGGCGGTCCAAGCTCGACCTCGCGGTCTGGGGCGACGTACGCGAGACGCTGCGCGCCCTGACCCCCCGGGTGAAGGCCAGGACCGACCGCGCGTTCCTCGACCGGATGCTGAAGAAGCACGCCGACGCCCTGGAGGGCGTGGTCAAGGCGTACACCCGCAAGGTCGAGAAGCACGTCCCGATCCACCCGGAGTACGTCGCCTCGGTCCTCGACGAGATCGCCGACGACGACGCGGTGTTCACCGTCGACACCGGCATGTGCAACGTGTGGGCGGCCCGCTATCTCACTCCCAACGGCAAGCGTCGGGTGATCGGGTCCTTCAGCCACGGGTCGATGGCCAACGCACTGCCGCAGGCGATCGGTGCCCAGTTCACCGACCGGAACCGTCAGGTCGTGTCGATGTCCGGCGACGGCGGATTCACCATGCTGATGGGCGACTTCCTCACCCTCGTCCAGTACAACCTGCCCGTGAAGATCGTCCTCTTCAACAACTCCTCGCTCGGCATGGTCGAGCTGGAGATGCTGGTCGCGGGGCTGCCGTCTTTCGGTACGACCAACACGAACCCCGACTTCGCGGCGGTCGCACGGGCGGCGGGGGCCTACGGGGTGCGGGTGGAGAAGCCCAAACAGCTGGAGGGCGCACTCAAGGACGCCTTCAAGCACAAGGGGCCCGCGCTCGTCGACGTGGTCACCGACCCGAACGCCCTCTCCATCCCGCCGAAGATCAGCGCCGACATGGTCACCGGCTTCGCGCTCTCCGCCAGCAAGATCGTCCTGGACGGCGGGGTCGGCAGGATGCTCCAGATGGCGCGCTCCAACATCCGCAACGTGCCCCGGCCCTGACCGGGGGAGGCGGACGGCGCCGGGCCGGCGCGGTAGCCCTCCCGGCCCTGACGCGAGGCCGACGGGCGGCACCGTGATCACCTGAACCGGAGCGTCCCGGGTGCCGTCCGCTCGGTGATGATCCCGGTCAGCTCGTGGAAGAGGGTCGGACCGCGGCCCGCCCGGGCTTCGGCCAGTTCGCGCTCGACGCGCGCCCGGTTGGTGGGGTGTCCGCGGCGGAGCAGGCGCTCAAGCCGCCGGGCGGCCTCCTCGTGGCCCAGGGCCCGGGCGGGGAGGGCGTGATCGCGCCACTCGATGACGAAGGACCCGTCCGGAAACGTGACGCGCCGGTCCTTCACGCGGGCTCGCGCCACCGCTCGTTCAGGTGTTGACACCTCGCGATGAGTGACCGCTCCGCTGTGGGGCATGCATCCCGTGAAGTCGTTCGAGACATGACGTCATCAAACGGAATCCACGGAGGTCGATCCAGGGTGCGTACGGGGGACATGACGAAGCGGCAGGGGAGTCCGCCGACGCGGCTGCACCGCAGACTGGGGCATGCCGATCTGTCGGGTGTGGGGGAGATACGGGCCGCCCTGCGGGATTTCCTGCGCACGCGTCGGCGGCCGGAGGAGACCGAGGTCGCGGAACTCCTGCTCAGCGAACCGGTGACGAACGCGCTCATCCACACGAGGAGCGGCGCCGTGGTCACGGTGACCTCCCTGCCCGCGCGACTGCGGGTGGAGGTGCGCGACTTCGTGACGGGACAGGAGCCCGCGCCGTACGTACCGAACGCCGACGACGGTACGCACGGCAGGGGGCTGCTGCTCGTCCAGAGCCTGGCCGACTCCTGGGGAGTCACGGCTCAGGTTCTGGGCAAGGTGGTCTGGTTCGAGCTGAACGCCGGGAGGCCCTGACGCTCAGCCGAACTGCTGCTCCAGGTCCTTGAGTTTCTGCTCCAGCGAATCGAGCCGGGGCAGGGCCTGGGTGTCGTCCTCGGCGGTGAGGTCGACGGTCGCGGGGTCACCGCTCGTGGTCTGTGCCGAAGTGCTCCTTGAGCTCGAACGGTTCACGGCTTGCAGGGATGGCCGGGGGCGCAGGGGCAGTTGTCCCGGTTCTGCTATGGCAGGCTCCGCGACGGCCGGTGGGCCGCCTCCCGCTGCCGGGGCGATGGCCTGGACGTCGACCTGGCGACCGGTGCGGCCGCCACGCCCCCAGACCCGGTTCTGCCGGTTCAGGGCCTTGATGTGGGCCCGGTCCAGCTTCGCCTGGTCCTTGCGGCGGTGCCGGTCCTGTTCCCTCTCCCGGCGGTCCTCGCGTACCTCGTCCACCGCCTCGTCCAGGGTGCGTACGCCCTCCAGGAGCATCAGCGACCAGGCGCCGAAGGTCTCCCTGGGGGCACGCAGCCACCGCACGATCCGGATCTGCGGCAGCGGGCGGGGCACGAGGCCCTGCTCGCGCAGCGCCGCGCGTCGGGTCTGCTTCAGCGCACGGTCGAACAGCACCGCCGCCGAGAGCGACATCCCCGCGAAGAAGTGCGGGGCGCCCGCGTGGTCCATCCCGCGCGGTGCGTGCACCCAGTTGAACCAGGCGGCGGCACCGGCGAACGTCCACACCAGCAGCCGGGAGCCCAGTGCGGCGTCGCCGTGGCTGGCCTCCCGCACCGCGAGCACCGAACAGAACATCGCGGCCCCGTCGAGGCCGAAGGGGACGAGGTACTCCCAGCCCCCGGAGAGGCTGAGGTTTTGCCGGCCGAAGCCGACGAGCCCGTGGAAGGAGAGGGCGGCGGCGACAGCGGCGCAGCAGAACAACAGGACGTACGAGGCGGTGGCGTAAAGGGCCTCCTTGCGCCTGCGGCGCTCCTCGCTGCGTTCCCAGCTGTCGTCTGCCGCAGCTTTCCCAGCGGCGCGCTTGCCGCGCGCGACCACCGTCACCGCCGCCATGACCCCCACGAGCAGCACGGCGCCCGGAAGCAGCCAGTCAAGCGATATGTCGGTCAGTCTCATGCGCGGTCCCTTGCGTCACGTAGGGCGTTTCGGGCGCCATCGTGACGGAAAATCCACCGCGCTCAGGGGGATTCGGGGCAAGTGCATGCCATTGGGTCGGCTGGGCTCATCGTTGGGCGGAATCTCTTCGAATGCCCGAGCGGTCAGAGCGAGTTGCGTTCGAATTACGATCGCCCGCCTGGGTGGTGTGAGCCGCCGAGTGTCTCAGTGGGCGGGCGTCAGCTTCCGCACGCGGTCGGCGTCGCAGGTGCGCGGGCAGGTGACGCACGTGTCCTCGGGCCGCAGGGTGTAGAAGAGGCAGCAGCTCGCGCGGTCGCGGGTCGGGAGCGACTCACCGTCGGGGCCGGTCAGCTCGCGGAAGCCCGCGGTTCCCACGTACGGCTTGGTGGTCCCCGGCAGCAGGAGCTCCAGCTCCCTCATCGCACGGCCCTCCTCGCCGAGCAGATGGGCGATGTACCAGAGGCCCTCGACGATCTCATCGGTCGCCATGCCCCACAGGGCCCGCTTCCCGCGCCGCATGCGCGGCCGGAAGCCGTCCAGCACCGGGCCGATGTGCTGGGCCACGGCGTCGAGCACCTCGGCCCGCAGAGCGGCCTCGTCGGGGACGGTCCGGGCGCCGGGCAGCCCGGCGGCCGGGTCGTCGGGCAGGCACGCGAACTCGCTCACGCGGAGGGTGAGACGGCCCAGGCCCCGGTGGAAGGCGACGTCCTCGACGGGGATCCGCGGCACCCTGCGGTGCGTGAACCACGGAAGGGTCACCAGCAGGCAGGCGGGCCAGGCGTACCGGTGCAGACCGAAGCTCGCCACCACGTCGGGGCGGGCCCTGGTGCCGTAGTCCCGCAGCACCTGCTCCTCGTCCCAGGCCAGGAAGCCGTCCAGCGCGCCGCCCCCCGCCGCGAGCTCGGCGGCGCCGACCCATCCGCTTCCCGTGGGTGCGGCGACGTCGTCGTCGAGCACCTCCGCGCGCAGGCCGGGGAAGACCTCGGCCAGTCGTGCGTACGCCGCCGTCAGCGGGGACGGGGCGGTGAGCAGGGCGGGCACGGTCATACGGGGACCACCGAATCACGATCTATTGCAGGTAAGCCTTACCTTACCCGAAGTGATCGGTGTTTGAACCGTGGCCCGCTCCGCCTATCGTGCACACGGGGCACGGCGCGCGCGAGTCGGTCCCGCCGGTGCGAGGAGGGTCCGATGGAGCAGGGCGGAGCGCGTGGTGACGCGCGGCCGTACGCGCCCACGGGCACCCCGCAGGACGTCCGTGTGCCCGAACAGGCGCGGGGCGAGCACACGCACGGCGAGCCCCCCGCTCCCCGCGTGGTCCAGCGGCACTCCGTGCGCGGCCAGATCCTGGACGCCCTGCGCGCCGCGCTCGTCGGCGGTGAGCTGACCCCCGGGCACGTCTACTCCGCCCCCGCACTCGGCGCCCGCTTCGGTGTCTCCGCGACCCCGGTGCGCGAGGCGATGCAGCAGCTGGCCGCCGAGGGGGCGGTCGAGGTCGTGCCGAACCGCGGATTCCGGATCAGCGAGCGCGGTCCCCGGGACCTCGCCGAGCTGGCCGAGCTGCGCGCGCTGATCGAGGTCCCCGTCATGCTGCGGCTCGCCCGCACCGTCCCGGCGGCCGGCTGGTGCGCACTGCGCCCGCTGGCCGATGCCACGGTCGCCGCGGCGGCCGTGGGGGACCGGGCGGCCTACGCCGAGACCGACCGGGCCTTCCACCGGGCCGTGCTCGCGCTGTCCGGCAACCAGCACCTGGTGTCGGTCGCCGACGACCTCCACCGCCGGTCCCAGTGGCCCCTGGTCAACAGCCCTGCCGGCCGCCGCGCCGACCTGCTGACCGACGCCTCGGAGCACACCGCGCTCCTGGACGCGCTCATCGCCCAGGACCTCACGGTGGTGCAGTCCCTCGTGCGCGAGCACTTCAACGGCGGGGACGTCTGATCCCGGGGGCCGGGTACCGGCCCTTCAGTTCGCCTCCACGGTCTCCGGGGCCGGCGGCTCCAGGCGCGGGGCGAGCCAGGTCGGCACGCCTCCCAGCAGCCGGAACAGCCGGCCGGCCTCTGCGCGCAGCCGGGCGGCGGCCTCGGGTTCCGCCTCGGCGTCCGCGAGCGAGATGAGCGCCGGGGCCGTGCCGACGAGATAGCCCAGTTCCTCCCTTATCCGCAGCGACTCGGCGAAGCCGTGCCGGGCCTCCGCCAGCTCGCCCTCGCGCAGGGCGAGCGAGGCGAGGTGCCGCCAGGTGAAGGAGAGCAGGAGCTCGTCGCCCCGGGCCGTGGCACCGGCGTGCGCCCTGCGGTAGGCGGCCCGGGCGGACTGCGGGGAATCGGCGATGTTCTGGGCGATCAGTCCCCGGCGGAAGTCCAGCAGGGGGCGGCCGGGCGCCGCGGGGGAGAGCAGGGCCGCGGCCCTGCTGAGCGCCACGCTCGCCTCGTCGGCCCGGTCGCGCGCCCCGAGCAGGGTCGAGGCGTAGGCCAGGTAGCCCCGCTCGCAGGCGGCGGCCCCGCGTTCGGAGTCGTCCTGGGCGAGCGCCTCCGCGGTGCGCAGGGCGTCCTCGGCGTCCGTCCAGCCGGTGCCCGTGTAGAGACACCGCTCGGTCAGCAGCGAGGTCCGCTGGAGAGCGGCCGCGGGATCGGTGGCCGCGTGGGGTTCGAGCAGTGCGGCGGCGTCCGTCCAGCAGGCGCGTGAGCGCAGCCGCCATACCGCGGTCTGGAGCGGAGGATCGTCATCTGCTGTCGTTCCGGAACCAGACATGGCGGTATGCGCCACGTTGCCCTCCCCGAGCGCGCCGTCGAGCTGTGGAGGCCGACGCGCTCACGCCCGTCGGCCAGGGTCTGCGCGCATCTCAGCACGGAATGGCACGCCGGGCCAAGGGGTGGGATCAATGTCGGGTGAAAGATTTCACAATCGCCCCGGGGTCCGGGGACGGCGTGAAGGGCCCGGAAGATCAGCTCATACGCAGGGCGAGGAAGAAGTCGAGCTTGTCCTCGAGGCGCGAAAGGTCACGGCCCGTCAACTGCTCGATACGTCCGACGCGATAGCGCAGCGTGTTGACGTGGAGGTGCAGCCGGGCGGCGCAGCGGGTCCAGGAGCCGTCGCAGTCCAGGAAGGCCTCAAGCGTCTCGATCAGCTCCGCACGGTGCCGCCGGTCGTAGTCGCGCAGCGGGTCCAGGAGCCGGGCGGTGAAGGCGCGCCGGACGTCGTCCGGGACGAAGGGCAGCAGCAGGACGTGCGAGGCGAGTTCGTGGTGGCCCGCCGCGCAGACCGGGCCCGGCCGGGCCGCGGCGACCCGGCGGGCGTGCCGGGCCTCCTCCAGCGCGCCGCGCAGCCCTTCGGCCGAGTGCACGGCGGCGCTGACACCCAGTGTCAGGCGACCGTCGTCCGCGAGGCCCGCGGAGAGGGGTGCCCGGACCGCGGTGAGCAGGGCGTCGGCGTGCAGCGCCGCCTCCTGCCGGTCCGGGGCGCCGTTCTCCTCCGCGGTGTCGCTCCCGTCCGGACCCGCTGGGGGCGCCGCGGTCAGCGGGACGAGGGCGATGGCCTCCTCGCCCGTGTGCGCGACGGCGATCCGGTCCGCCGAGTCGGGGCCCGTCACTGCCGGATCGACCAGGATCTCCTCCAGCAGGGCCTGTGCGGCCTGTCCGGCCGGGACGTCCGTGCCCTCCGTCGTCCTCCACTCCACCCGGGCCACCACGACCTGCCAGTGCGGGGCCGTGCCGACGCCCGGCAGCAGGACCGGGGCGGCCACCCGCAGCCTGGCCGCGATCTCGGCCGGGGCCGCGCCGGTCTGGACCAGCTCCAGCACCTCCTGGGCGAGCCTGCGGCGTACCGCGCGGGCCGCGTCCCGGCGGTCCCGTTCGACGGCGATCAGCTGGGTCACGCCCTGGAGCAGGTCCAGCCGCGCGTCGGGCCAGTCACCCGCGTCGGCCGCCACGGCCAGCAGCCAGTCCGAGAGCACGGACGCGCGTAGGTCGCGGGGCGGGGCGGGCAGTGCGCCCCGCCCGGTGTTGCGGATCGGGAACAGCGAATAGGCCGTGCCGTCCACCTCCGCCCGGTGCGGGCCGGGGCGGCCGGTGCGGGTCGCTGCCAGATGGCGTCCCGCCAGCTCCGCGCCGATCCCGGGGGACAGGGGCTCACCCGCTCCGGCGATCTGCCGGCCCGTGGGGGACAGGACCCACGCGCGCAGGTCCAGGTCGGATGTGAGGAGGTCGAGCACCACCTCGGGACCGCCGCCGGCCGGGCCCGAGGTCATCAGCCTGCGGTGGCGGTCGACGACGGCGGCGAGGTCGCCGGCCCGCTCGCCGGACACCTGGCGCACCACGTGCTCGGTGATCGTCGCGAACGCCACGGTCTCGTCGACCGCGAAGAGGGGAAGCCGGTGGCGCAGACACGCCTCGATCATGTCGTCCGGGACGGCCCCGAGCTCCGCCTCACCGGCGGCCAGACCGGCGACCCCGGCGTTCGCCAGGATCCGGATGAAGGGTTCCGAGTCCGCGGCGTCGCGGCGCCACGCGAGGCCCGTCAGCACGAGTTCCCCGCCGGAGAGGTACCGGCTGGGATCGCGGAGGTCGGTGGTCATGACGCCCCGGACCGAGCGGTCCAGCTCGTCCTCGCCGCCGAGCAGCCGCAGGCCCAGCGCCTCGGTGTCCAGCAGTGCGCGCAGCCGCATGGTCGATCGCCGCCGATCTCTTCGTTGGTGCGTGGGACGACGGGGGTGACCTGTGAGTTGCGGTGAGGTTACCGATACCCGCCATTCGTTCGAATCTACAAGACAGGGACGAGGACCAGCCAATTCCTTCATGGTTTCGGTGACTGCACCGAGTGGAGCAAGGCTTGTGTACTGAGTCACACACCGAGTCAACAACACAGGAACGACCCTCTAGGGCCGGCCGTCCCCAGCCCCAGCCGAACGACCCGATTGAGAAGAAGAGAGCCACTCATGGACTTCCTTCGCCCCGCCAGCTGGGAGGAGGCGCTCGCCGCCAAGGCCGAGCACCCGACGGCTGTGCCCATCGCGGGTGGCACCGACGTGATGGTCGAGATCAACTTCGACCACCGGCGGCCCGAATACCTCATGGACCTCAACCGCATCGGTGAGCTGTCCGAGTGGCAGGTGGGCCAGGACTCCGTACGCCTCGGAGCCTCCGTGCCGTACAGCGCCGTCATGGACAACCTGCGGGCCGAGCTGCCCGGTCTCGCCCTCGCCTCGCACACCGTCGCCTCGCCGCAGATCCGCAACCGCGGCGGCGTCGGGGGCAACCTGGGCACCGCCTCGCCCGCCGGGGACGCCCACCCGGCGCTGCTCGCCGCGGGTGCCGAGGTGGAAGCCGCGTCCGTACGGGGGACGCGGATGATCCCGATCGACGAGTTCTACACGGGCGTCAAGCGCAACGCCCTCGCCCCGGACGAGTTGATCCGGGCCGTACACATCAAGAAGGCCGACGGGCCCCAGCAGTACTCGAAGGTCGGCACCCGCAACGCGATGGTCATCGCCGTCTGCGCCTTCGGCCTCGCGCTCCACCCCGAGACCCGCACCGTGCGCACCGGCATCGGCTCCGCGGCACCCACCCCCGTACGGGCGAAGGAGGCCGAGGACTTCCTGAACGCCGCACTGGAGGAGGGCGGCTTCTGGGAGAGCGGAAAGATCATCACCCCCTCCGTCGCCAAGCAGTTCGCCCAGCTCGCCGCCGGCGCCTGCAACCCCATCGACGACGTACGCGGCACTGCCGCCTACCGCAGGCACGCCGTCGGCATCATGGCCCGCCGCACGCTGGGCTGGACCTGGGAGCAGTACCGCGGAGCGGGACGCACCCTCGAAGGAGCTGCTTAACCATGCGAGTGAATTTCACGGTCAACGGCCGGAAGCAGGAAGCCGACGACGTCTGGGAGGGGGAGTCCCTCCTCTACGTCCTGCGTGAGCGCATGGGCCTGCCCGGTTCCAAGAACGCCTGCGAGCAGGGCGAGTGCGGCTCCTGCACGGTCCGCCTCGACGGCGTGCCCGTCTGTTCCTGTCTCGTCGCGGCCGGCCAGGCCGAGGGCCGCGAGGTCGTCACGGTCGAGGGGCTCGCGGACTACGCCAAGCACCGCGACGACGCCCACCCCGGCGCCGGCTGCGCCGCGGGCACCTGCGGCACCTCCCTGGACGCCGCCCAGCGCTGGCAGGCCAAGCCCACCGACGCCCGCAGCGCCGACGCGGCCGACCTCTCGCCGGTCCAGCAGGCGTTCATCGACGCCGGCGCCGTCCAGTGCGGCTTCTGCACCCCCGGTCTGCTGGTCGCCGCCGACGAGCTGCTCGAGACACAGCCCTCGCCGTCCGACCAGGACATCCGCGAGGCGCTCTCCGGCAACCTCTGCCGGTGCACCGGTTACGAGAAGATCCTCGACGCGGTCCGCCTCGCGGCCGCCCGTCAGGAAGAGGCGGTCCGATAGCCATGGCGCTGCACCCACGAGCCGCGTCCGTACCGGCCGGCACCCCGACCAAGATCACCCAGGGTTCCCAGACCCCGGGCGGCATCGGCGAGTCCACCCTGCGCCCCGACGGAACCCTCAAGGTCACCGGCGAGTTCGCGTACTCCTCGGACATGTGGCACGAGGACATGCTGTGGGGCCACACGCTCCGCTCCACCGTCGCCCACGCCGAGATCCGCTCCATCGACATCGGCGAGGCCGTCGCCACGCCCGGCGTCTACGCCGTGCTGACCTACGACGACCTGCCCGCGGAGATGAAGAACTACGGGCTGGAGATCCAGGACACCCCCGTACTCGCGCACGGCAAGGTCCGCCACCACGGCGAACCCGTCGTCATCGTCGCCGCCGACCACCCGGAGACGGCGCGCCGCGCCGCCGCGAAGATCAAGATCGACTATGCCGAGCTGCCGCTCGTCACCGACGAGGCGTCCGCGACCGCGCCCGACGCGATCCTGGTCCACGAGGGCCGCGACGACCACCACATCGGACACGTCCCGCACCCCAACATCGTCCACCGTCAGCCCATCGTCCGCGGCGACGCCGAAGCGGCCGCCGCGCGGGCCGACGTGATCGTCACCGGCGACTACGTCTTCGGGATGCAGGACCAGGCCTTCCTCGGCCCCGAGTCCGGCCTCGCCGTGCCGTCCGAGGACGGCGGTGTCGAGCTGTACGTCGCCACCCAGTGGCTGCACTCCGACCTCCGCCAGATCGCCCCCGTCCTCGGCCTCCCCGAGGAGAAGGTCCGCATGACGCTCTCCGGCGTCGGCGGCGCCTTCGGCGGACGCGAGGACCTGTCGATGCAGATCCACGCGTGCCTCCTGGCGCTGCGGACCGGCAAGCCCGTCAAGATGGTCTACAACCGCTTCGAGTCCTTCTTCGGACACGTCCACCGGCACCCCGCGAAGCTGCACTACGAGCACGGGGCCACCAAGGACGGCAGGATCACCCACATGAAGTGCCGGATCGTGCTGGACGGCGGCGCCTACGCGTCCGCCTCCCCGGCCGTCGTCGGCAACGCCTCCTCGCTCGCGGTCGGACCGTACGTCGTCGAGGACGTGGACATCGAGGCGATCGCCCTCTACTCCAACAACCCGCCCTGCGGCGCCATGCGCGGCTTCGGCGCGGTCCAGGCATGCTTCGCCTACGAGGCACAGATGGACAAGCTCGCCGCCGCCCTGGACATGGACCCGGTCGAGCTGCGCCAGCTGAACGCCATGGAGCAGGGCACCCTGCTCCCCACCGGGCAGCCCTGCGACTCGCCGGCGCCCGTCGCCGAACTGCTGCGCCGGGTCAAGTCCCGCCCCCTGCCGCCCGAGCAGCAGTGGCTCTCGGCCGACGCCGACGGCAGCTCCGTCGACGTACGCGCCCTGCCCGGGGGCCTGTCCAACACGACCCACGGCGAAGGAGTGGTGCGCGGCGTCGGTTACGCCGTCGGGCTGAAGAACGTCGGCTTCTCGGAGGGCTTCGACGACTACTCCACGGCCCGGGTCCGGATGGAGGTCATCAACGGCGAGCCCGTCGCGACGGTGCACACCGCGATGGCCGAGGTCGGCCAGGGCGGTGTGACCGTCCACGCCCAGATCGCCCGCACCGAACTCGGCGTCAGCCAGGTCACGATCAAGCCTGCCGACACCCAGGTCGGCTCCGCCGGCTCCACCTCCGCCTCCCGGCAGACGTACGTCACCGGCGGCGCCGTGAAGAACTCCTGCGAGGCCGTCCGCGAACAGGTCCTGGAGATGGGGCGCCGCAAGCTCGGGACCTACCACCCGGCCTGGGCCACCGCCGAACTCCTCCTGGAGGGCGGCAAGGTCGTGACCGACGGCGGCGAGGTTCTCGCCTCGCTGGCCGACGTGCTCGAGGGCGAAGCGGTCGACGTCGAGCTGGAGTGGCGCCACCGGCCCACCGAGGCCTTCGACCTGCACACCGGACAGGGCAACGGCCACGTCCAGTACTCCTTCGCCGCGCACCGCGCGGTGGTGGAGGTCGACACCGAGCTCGGGCTGGTCAAGGTCATCGAGCTGGCGTGCGCCCAGGACGTCGGCAAGGCGCTCAACCCGCTGTCGGTCGTGGGTCAGATCCAGGGCGGCACCACCCAGGGGCTGGGTGTGGCCGTCATGGAGGAGATCATCGTCGACCCGAAGACCGCGAAGGTGCGCAACCCCTCCTTCACGGACTACCTGATTCCCACCATCCTCGACACGCCGACCATCCCGGTCGACGTGCTCGAACTCGCCGACGACCACGCCCCGTACGGGCTGCGCGGCATCGGCGAGGCCCCCACCCTGTCGTCCACCCCGGCCGTCCTCGCGGCGATCCGGAACGCGACGGGCCTGGAGCTCAACAGGACCCCGGTGCGCCCCGAGCACATCACCGGGACCTGACGGGCCCCCAAGACCCTCCGGGCGGTGCGTGCCTGCCGTGAACGTCACACTTCCCCGCGCCGCGCACCGTCCGGAGTCATCGCACCACCGCACCATCTGCACGAAGAGTTCGTCTCGGGCCGTCCCCCGGGTCGTGCGCCTCGCAGCATCCCAAATCCCGCAATCTCCGATCTCCACGCGGGTGCCCCTGTGAACCTTGGGAGTCAGGCAACATGACCCAGCAGTCAGTGGAACCCAGGACGGGCGCGGAGGACGCGGGCCCCGGCTCGCGCGTCCCCGCCGGACGGTCCTGGCTCGACCGGTACTTCCACATATCCGAACGAGGATCGACCGTCGCACGCGAAGTGCGCGGCGGTGTCACGACCTTCATGGCCATGGCGTACATCCTCCTGCTCAACCCGCTGATCCTCGGCGGCAAGGACGTCGACGACCAGCTCCTCGGCCAGTCGGGCCTCATCACGGCCACCGCACTCGCGGCGGCGGCCACGACCCTGCTGATGGGCTTCGTCGGCAAGGTGCCCCTCGCGCTCGCCGCCGGCCTCAGCGTCTCCGGCGTACTCGCCTCGCAGGTCGCGCCCGCCATGACCTGGCAGCAGGCCATGGGCATGTGCGTGATCTACGGTGTGATCATCTGCCTGCTGGTGGTCACCGGGCTCCGCGAGATGATCATGAACGCGATCCCGCTCGCGCTGAAGCACGGCATCACCATCGGGATCGGGCTCTTCATCGCCCTCATCGGCCTCGTCAAGGCCGGCTTCGTCCACCAGGGCGTGGCGACCCCGCTGTCGCTCGGCCCCACCGGCGCGCTCACCGGGTGGCCGGTCCTCATCTTCGCCGTGACCCTGCTGCTCATCTTCATGCTGCAGGCCCGGAACATTCCCGGCGCGATCCTCATCGGCATCGTCGTCGGAACGGTCGTCGCGATCGTCGTCAACGCGGTCGGCGACATCGACCCCAAGGCCTGGAGCAGCGGCCCGCCCGAGCTGAGCGGGAGCGCCGTCTCCACACCGGACTTCTCGCTCTTCGGCGACGTCGAGTTCGGCGGCTGGGGCGACGTCGGCGTGCTGACCGTCGGCATGATCGTCTTCACCCTCGTCCTGGCGGGCTTCTTCGACGCCATGGCCACCATCATCGGCGTCGGCACCGAGGCGAACCTCGCCGACGACAAGGGCCGCATGCCCGGCCTGTCGAAGGCGCTGTTCATCGACGGCGCGGGCGGTGCGATCGGCGGTGTCGCCGGAGGATCCGGCCAGACCGTCTTCGTCGAGTCGGCCACCGGGGTCGGGGAGGGCGCCCGCACCGGGCTCGCCTCCGTCGTCACCGGGCTGTTCTTCGCGGCCTGCCTCTTCTTCACCCCGCTGACGGCGATCGTGCCGGCCGAGGTGGCCGCCGCCGCGCTGGTCGTCATCGGCGCCATGATGATGCAGAACGCCCGGCACGTGGACTGGTCGGACCGCTCCGTCGCCGTCCCGGTCTTCCTCACCGTCGTCCTGATGCCGTTCACGTACACCATCACCACGGGTGTCGCCGCGGGCGTCATCTCGTACGTCGCCATCAAGGTCGCCCAGGGCAGGGCACGCGAGGTCGGCGCCTTCATGTGGGCTCTGACCCTCGTCTTCGTCGTCTACTTCGCCCTGCATCCCATCGAGACCTGGCTGGGCGTCAGCTGACGCCCCCGTCCCTCCACACCTCAGCCCGAAGGAGTCACGCCATGCTGGACATCGCCGAGGAGCTCCACCGGTGGGTCGGGCAGGGACGCGCGTTCGCCGTCGCCACCGTGGTGGCCGTCGGCGGCAGCGCGCCCCGGCAGCCGGGAGCCGCCCTCGCCGTGGACAGTGAGGGCACGGCCATCGGCTCGGTCTCCGGCGGATGTGTGGAGGGCGCGGTGTACGAGCTGTGCCGGCAGGCCCTCGAGGACGGCACCCCCGTCCGCGAGAGCTTCGGCTACAGCGACGACGACGCCTTCGCGGTCGGCCTGACCTGCGGCGGCGTCATCGACATCCTGGTGACCCCGGTGCGCGCGGACGACCCCGCGCGCCCGGTGTTCGCCTCCGCGTTCGCCGCCGCGGCACAAGGCCGGGCGGCGGCGGTCGCGCGTGTCACGGAAGGCCCGGCCGGGATGCTCGGCCGGCCTCTGCTCGTGCACCCCGACGGAGCGTACGAGGGCGGCCTCGGCGGCCACCCCGAGCTGGACCGCACGGCAGCCGCCGAGGCCCGCGCGATGCTCGACGCGGGCCGTACCGGCGCCCTCACCGTCGGCGCCGAGGGCTCCCGCTGCGGCAGCCCCCTCACCCTGCTCGTCGAATCGAGCGTCCCACCGCCCCGGATGATCGTCTTCGGGGCCATCGACTTCGCCGCCGCCCTGGTCCGGGCCGGCCGCTTCCTCGGCTACCACGTCACCGTCTGCGACGCCCGTCCCGTCTTCGCGACGGCGGCCCGCTTCCCGGACGCCGACGAGATCGTCGTCGACTGGCCGCACCGCTATCTGGCCACCACCGACGTGGACGCGCGCACGGTGCTCTGCGTCCTCACGCACGACGCGAAGTTCGACGTCCCGCTGCTGGAGCTGGCCCTGCGGCTGCCCGTCGCCTACGTCGGGGCGATGGGCTCCCGCCGCACCCACCTGGAACGCAACGAGCGGCTGCGCGAGGCCGGTGTCACCGAGCGTCAGCTGGCCGCGCTGCACTCGCCCATCGGGCTGGACCTCGGCGCGCGTACACCGGAGGAGACCGCCCTCTCGATCGCGGCGGAGATCGTCGCGGACCGGCGCGGCGGCAGCGGACTGCCGCTGAAGGGCGCCCACACCCCGATCCACCACGAGGGCGGCACCCCTCTCGCCTCGGTGGCCTGAACCGGACGGTCGCCGCGCGACCACCGCGGGCGGATTGCCGCCACGGCGGTTTCACGCCAGGGGTGAAGCCGTCCGCAGCCGCGGATTTACCGGTAGATCAGCTGCATGACATTTTCCCTCTCCTCCGTTTCCGGCCGGGCGAGACCCGCTCGCGCGGGACGCAGGGCTCTGCTCATAGCGACGTCCGTCGCCCTCGTGAGCGGCGCCATGCTCCCCGCCGCGGTCTCCGCCGGTGCCGCACCGAAGCCGTCGGCCGTCGTGGACCGCCACGGATCCGCGGTCCACGACTACGACATCACGCTGGTCACCGGCGATGTCGTCCACTACACGGACGGCGCGGGCGACCAGGACACCGTCACCGTCGACCGCCCCGACGGTGCCGTGGGCGGCGTGCACGTCCAGCAGGCCGGCGAGGAGATCTTCGTCCTCCCCGACGAGGCGGCCTCCCTCATCGCCGCGGGCAAGCTGGACAAGCGGCTGTTCAACATATCGACCCTGGTCGAGATGGGGTACGACGACAAGCGCTCCGCGGGCATCCCGCTGATCGCCACCTACGCGTCGGCGAAGGGGCGTTCACTGCCGGCAGCTCCGGAGGGCAGCAGCACGGTCCGCCGGCTGGAGTCCGTCCACGGCGCGGCGCTCAAGGCCGACAAACGTGAAGCCCGCACCTTCTGGAGCGGCATCTCCCGTACGGAGAAGAGCCGTTCGCTCGACGCCGGCATCACGAAGCTGTGGCTCGACGGGAAGGTCGAGGCGGCGCTCAAGGACTCGGTGCCGCAGGTCAACGCCCCGCAGGCCTGGGCGGCGGGTTACGACGGCAAGGGCACCACGGTCGCCGTCCTGGACACCGGCATCGACGCCGACCATCCGGACGTCAAGGACCGCGTCAAGAAGACCCGGAGCTTCGTCCCCGGGGAGGAGGTCGACGACAAGAACGGCCACGGCACGCACGTGGCCTCCACCGTCGCCGGTTCGGGCGCGGCGTCGGACGGGGTCAACAAGGGCGTGGCCCCCGGCGCCGACCTGATCGTCGGCAAGGTCCTGGGCAACGAGGGATCGGGCGCGGACTCCGGCATCATCGAGGCCATGGAGTGGGCGAAGGCCGAAGGCGCCGACGTCGTCTCCATGAGCCTCGGCTCCAGCATCCCGGACGACGGCACCGACCCCATGTCGCAGGCCGTGGACGCCCTGTCGGCCGACGGCGGCCCGCTGTTCGTGGTCGCGGCGGGCAACGCCTACGGCGCCGGCACCATCGGCTCGCCCGGCTCCGCCGAGAGCGCACTCACCATCGCCGCCGTCGACAAGCAGGACGGCCGGGCCGACTTCTCCTCCATGGGGCCGCTCGTGCGGTCCCACGGCCTGAAGCCCGACCTGTCCGCCCCCGGCGTCGACATCAACGCGGCGGCCTCGCAGTCGGTCCCGGGCATCGAGGGCATGTACCAGTCGCTGTCCGGTACGTCGATGGCCACCCCGCACGTCGCGGGCGCGGCGGCCATCCTGAAGCAGCGTCACCCCGCGTGGTCGGGCCAGCGCCTCAAGGACGCGCTGATGAGCTCGTCGAAGGAGCTGCCCGACTACACGCCCTACGAGCAGGGCACCGGGCGTCTCGACGTGAAGGCGGCGATCGACACGACGATCGAGGCCACCGGCTCCGTCGAGGTCGCGTCCTACGACTGGCCGCACAGCGCCTCCGACCCCGTCGCCGAGCGCACCGTCACCTACCGCAACACGGGTGAGAAGGACGTCTCGCTGAAGCTGGCGACCGACACGGACGCCGCCGCCTACACCCTCTCCACGACGGAGCTGACCGTCCCGGCGGGCTCCACCGCCGAGGCCGTCCTCTCGATCGACCCGTCGAAGGTCGCCGACGACACCACGTTCTCCGGCCAGGTCGTCGCCACCGACGCGGCCGGCACGACCGTGGCCCACACCGGCTTCGCCGTCAACAAGGAGCAGGAGCTCTACGACCTGACGCTGCGGCTGCGCGACCGCGGGGGCGAGCCGATGGACGGCATCGTGGTCCTCGCCGCGCTCGGCGACCCGCAGCTCGGCCTCGTCCAGGTCTCCGGTGAGACCACGCTGCGGCTGGCCCCGGGCAACTACACCGCCTGGACCTCCGCGGACGTCGACGGGGACACCGCCGACTCGAAGGCCGTCGCCTTCCTCGCGGCACCCGAGACGGTCCTCGACAAGCCCACCACCGTCACCCTGGACGCCTCGAAGGCCCGCAAGGTCAGCGTGCGCACCCCCAAGGAGAGCGAGAAGCGGCAGCTGCGGTACGACATGGCCCGCATCTCGCCCGACGGCGTCGTCCAGCGTGACGCCTATCAGATCCCGCTGACGTACGACCAGCTGTGGGCCGCCCCGACGAAGAAGGTCGGCGAGGGAAGCTTCAGCTTCCTCACCCGCTGGCGCCAGGGCGAGGAGCTGCTCGACCTGACGGCCGACGGCCACGACGTCCCGGTCACGGTGCAGAACGGCTCGGTCGTCGCCGAGGACAGCGAGCAGAAGCTCACCGGGGTCTACGCCGGCGACGGCGCCCCCTCCGACTACAAGGGCCGCAGCGTCAGGGGCAAGGCCGTCGTCGTCACCCGCAGCGACGCCGTCCCGCCCGCCGACCGGCTGGCCAACGCACTCGCGGCCGGAGCGAAGGCGCTCTTCGTCGTCAACGACGGCCGTGGAGTCGCGATGGAGAGCTATGCGCCGTACGGCGAGCAGACCACCATCCCGGTCGCCTCGGTGCAGAAGACCGTGGGCCAGACGCTGATCCGGGCGGCGCAGCGCGGTAGGAAGCTCTCGGTCGACCAGAAGAGGTTCGCCTCGTACGTCTACGACCTGGTGGACCGTCACGACGGCGTCATCCCGGACCGGTCCCTGGCGTTCACTCCGTCGACCCGTCAGCTGGCGAAGGTGCAGAACACCTTCTACGGCCACGAGGAGACCCTGGGCGGCGGCTACCGCTACGACATACCGGACTACGGCCCGGGCATCGGCTTCGAGGAGTACGAGAAGTTCCCGGGCACCCGCACGGAGTGGGTCAGCCCGCTGCGCGGCGACTCCTTCTGGTACGAGAACCACTCGGTGCTGAACGCCGACGGGTCCGGCACCGCGCAGGAGATGCGCAGCCCGGAGCTCGACTACACGGCGGGCCGGACCTACCGCACCGACTGGTTCGCCCCGGTCACGAGCCCCCGTCTGGGCACGGGGTACTGGGGGCCGTTCCGCACCGCGAACAACGACATGCAGTTCAACATCACGCCCTGGACCGACTCGGGTGAGGGCCACTCCGGCTCGATGCCCGAGGACGAGTACGACACCACGTCCTACGCCCTCTACCAGGGCGACACCCTGCTCAAGAAGGGTGCGGGCCGGGCCGGTTACGCCGGGGGCCTGTCGGCCGAGAAGGTGCCCTACCGCCTGGTCATCGACTCGGTGCGGGACGAGGAGACCTGGAAGACCTCGACGCGCACGCACTCCGAGTGGGGCTACGAGTCGGGCGCGCTCCCCGAGGGCACGCAGCAGGCGGACATCCCGCTGCTGCAGCTCGACTACGACGTGGACACCGACCTGGCCGGTGACGTCAGGGCGGGCCGGTCCGTCAAGGTCGGCGTCGAGGCGGGCACCCAGGCATGGCTGGACAGCGCGGTGAAGGCGAACAAGGCCTCGCTGGCGGTCAGTTACGACGAGGGCGGCACCTGGACGTCGGTCGAGCTGCGGAAGAGCGCGTCGGGCGCGTGGACCGCGAAGCTGCGGACACCCGCCCGGGGCGCGGACTCGGTCTCGCTGAAGGCGCACGCCGAGGGCCCCGGCGGTCTCGTCGTCGACCAGGAGATCATCAAGGCCTTCGGCCTGAAGTGACCTGCTGAGCACCGCCGATCACGGCGGGCCCGCGTCCCGGTCAGGGCGCGGGCCCGCTGCCGTTCCGCCCGAAGCGTGCCAGGCAGTGCCATACCCGTTTCAGGTCCTGAGGATCGTGCAGCCCGCGCAGGGCGGCCTCCCCGATGATCCGCGCGTCGAGGTGGCCGCCCTCCGCGAGGGCCGCACCCAGCTCGACGTACTCGGGTCCCCGGTACTCCGGGTGCCGCTCCAACTCCTGCACACCGAGCAGGAAACCACCGTGCCACTCGACGGGGCGGAGCAGGGCGCGTGTCCGGGGCTGCGGGGGGCCGGCGCTCATCGGACCAGTCTCGTTCGACCGCCCCCTCGGACCTGATGTCCCGCCGGCCGTGTGCCGGCAGAGCCCACGTTCGCCCGTGGGCGAGGCGCGGGGGAAGGCGCACCCGGGCCCCGTGGATGCGCTCCGGAGCGCACGGGCGCTCAGCCCGTCGCGTCGCCCGGCCCGGTTGCATCGGCGCGCCGCTGCTCCCCGATCCGCCGCTTCGCCTCGTCCCAGGTGATCGGCAGCCGGCCGACCGGGACGTCCCAGAAGACGAACGTCGAGGAGCGCATCGTGGGCTTGAGGTCCGTCATGATGGCGCGATGCGGCTCGGTCCGGGCGAAGGCGTAGAGCGCCTCGCGACCTTCCCACGCCGACAGGGTGTAGAACTCCCGCTTCACGGGCCGGGCGATGAGCGAGGCACCGAACGCGCCCGGCGCGGAGCGCACCTGCTTCCACGCGGCCAGGGACTTCAGGAGGAAGCGCGGTACGTCGCGCAGGGAACGGACCTCGAATCGGGAGGCCATGACCACGGTCGTTCCGTCGGACGGAGGCGGCTGAGGGGTGATCCAGGGGAGCGTCGGCATCGCACTACTCACTTTCATTATGGATAGTGGTGCTGTCCGCTTCCTATGTTAGGGAGTGTCAGGTCCCGTGTGCCAGTGAATTGCGTGGGACGTCTCCTCGCACCGGGGCGCGCGGGCGGCGCCGGTCATGGCTGCGCCCCGCGCCCGTACCCCCGTCGGCGTCCCGGCGGAGCGGGGCGGCCGGTGACCGAGGGGGAGCGGGGCGCGGGGCGCCGGGATCCGGGTGGTCCGGGGATCAGCGCCCCGACTGCAGCGCCGCCCAGGTAGCGGGGCCGACGCTCCCGTCGACGCCCAGGGCCCGGGTGCTCTGGTAGTCGCGGACCGCCTTGTCCGTCAGGGTTCCGAAGGCTCCGTCGGCGGTCACCGTTCTGCCCAGTGCCGCGGTAAGGGCGCGCTGCACCCGCTTCACCGCGTCACCCGAGGCGCCCAGGACGAGCGTCGGCTTGGTGCCCGCGGAGAGCAGCGCGGTCCAGGTCTTCGGGCCGACCGCGCCGTCGGCGGTGAGGCCGCGCGCCGTCTGGAAGGCCTGGACGGCGCTCCTGGTGGCGGGGCCGAACACGCCGTCCTCGGCACCCGCGTTGTAGCCCTGCTGGTTGAGCAGCGTCTGCACCGCCTTCACCTGAGCACCCGTCGAGCCCGACTTCAGGGTCGTGTACGCCGAGAAGCTCAGGCCGTCCGCCCCGCTGCCCGAGCCGCCGACGAGCTGCATGTAGTAGGACCAGTTCCAGTTGACGCCCGGGTCGGTGTGGTCGTTCCCGGGTGCCTCGCTGTGCCCGATGATGTGCGACCGGTCCTTGGCGATGCCGTACCGGTCGCAGAGGTGCTTCGTCAGGGCCGCCGAGGACCGGTACATCGGGTCGGTGAACCACGACGGGTTGTCGATGAACCCCTCGTGCTCGATGCCGAGCGACGAGGCGTTGGCGCTCTTGGCGTGGTACGCGGTGTCCTTGTCGCGGACCATCTGGGTGATCTGGCCGTCCGAGGAGCGGACCACGTAGTGGGAGCTGACCTTCGAGGTGGCGTTCTGGAACCAGCTGATGGTCCCGGCGTACGACCCCTGCGTGACGTGGATGACCACCTTGTCCACCGTCGCCGTACGGTTCACCGCGAAGTTGGAGGAGTTGGCTGCCACCCAGAGGGCCGGGGGGTAGTCCGGGCTCTGGGCGGTGACGTCGGCCTTGGCGAGGGGGCCTTTCTCGGGGGTGACCGGGCGGGAGGTGACGGAGACCTTCTCGCCCCCGGCCACGGTGGTCCGCAGCCCTTCGGCGAGGAAGGTGTAGACGGTGTCGGCGTAGAGGGCGGCGATGGCCCCCTCGGCCGCGCTGTAGCGCGCCACCGCCGGGTACCAGGCGTCGATGTCGGCCCGCTCGGCCTTGTCCAGGCCCAGCGCGTCGGCGTGGTCCCGCAGCACGGCCGCGCCGCCCAGGATGTTGGCCCCGGTGTCCTCGCGCAGAACCGCGGTGGACTTGCCCGTCAGTGCGGCCGCCTTCTCCAGGGAGTGGTTGACGGGGTTGCTGACGAGGTGCATCACGCCGTAGCCGTTGTCCTGGCTGGGGAGGCCGGCGTGTCCGTCCAGGTGTGTCTCGCCGTAGCCGACGGCCGCGAGCAGGTCGCGCGGGACGCCGTACTTCTCGGCGGCCCGCTGGAAGGCCTGGTTCATGGGGTCGGTGTCGGCCGGAGCCGCGCCGGCCGGGTGGCCGGCGGCGACCAGGGCGGTGGCGGTGAGAGAGGCCAGTACGGCTGCGCGGCCTCGGGTGTGGCCGGCGGGACGTCGGGGCATAGCTGCTCCAGGTCTGTGGGGAGAGGAAGGCCGCCGGACCCGGGTGGGGTGGGCCGGGGGCCGTTGAGCCCGCACAGGCTATCCATGTGATTAACACATGACAATGAGGTCTACGCGTGTCCAACTCCTCGTCACTCCAATGGAGTTGTGTGCCGAACGCCCTTCCCGGGGCGGACCGTCACCCCCGCGCACGGGGGTGACGGTCCGGCGTCGGAGCTACCAGCGGTCCCGGTGGATGACGTCGGCCACCGGCCGGCGCCGGACCGGCCCGAAGTTGCCCTGCGGCCATCCCACCGGAATGGCGGCGAAGGTGTGCGTGTCCGAAGGGATCCCGAGGGCCTTCTTCCACTCCTGCTCCAGCATCAGGTGCCAGATGGTGACGTTGGCGGCGAGCCCCAGGGCCCGCGCGGCCAGCAGGACGTTCTGTACGCCGGGATAGACGCAGGAGCCCTCGGCGAGCGCCTGGAAGCGCGTCTGGGTGTTCGTCATGTGCTCCAGGCCCGCCGGGCCGAGCGACTCGGCGTAGATCCCCAGCCCCTCCTCGTCGAACCGGGGCTCCGGGAACCTGTAGCAGGGGATGATCAGTGCGGGGGTGTCCGCGAAGTGGTCGCGCTGGTGCTCGATCGCCGCCACCATCCGCCCGTACGCCGCGTCGGGCATGCCCTCCGGCGCGTGCTTGCCGGTCGTCGCGAGATAGGCATCCACGCACCGCTTCCACAGCGGGGCCAGGTCGGCCATGACCGTGCGGTCGGTGACGACCACGTACTCGTAGCACTGCATGTTGCCGCCGCTGGGTCCCCAGACGGCGGCCTGTATGAGCTGCTCGAGCGTCTCGTCCGGTACGGGGTCCGGCTTGAGGCGGCGCATGGCGCGCATGGTCGACATGGTCGGAAAGAGCGCGGGCCCGTCGGGGGATGGCGCGTCGGCGTACACCGTTTCGAAGGTCATGATCGCGAAGTTTACGACTCAATCACCTTCGCGGGGAGTCCTGTTGGCGACCCGGTTCGACGCCGGCGTCCGCAGGTCAGGGCCGCCGGAGCAGGGCCGCGGGAACACCGCCGTCGGTCACCGCCGGCACTCGGCGCACCGCGCGGGGCCGGTCGCGCCGGCAGGGGGACCGGACAACTCGCCTGCGGTCCGCCCCAGTTGTCGGGACCGCTCGGGGCCGCCCCGTCGTGCCGCTCCGTTGCCACGGCGCGTTCCTCCCCTGTCGGGCACCGCTGTCCGTACGCCCGTGCCCATCGCCGTCACCCTCCCCGGTGTGGCGGATTCGCACATCTGCCCGTCCCCCCTCCTCATGGGGGAACGGGGTCCGGAAAACCGGCCGCGACGGCGTATAAAGGGTCCCTCCCGAGCAGCCGGCGTCCCCCGATGGCCACCTCACCCACCACGCGGCCGGCGTCACCGCGTACCGAGAGCGCAGGAGCGTCCCCATGAGCACCTCGGAAGAGATCAGCGCCTTGCTCGTCACCAGGTTCGGAACCGATCCGGGGGCCATCAGCCCCGAGGTGCCGCTCCGTCAGCTGAGGCTGGACTCGCTCGCACTGGAAGAGCTCCGGCTCCTCATCGAGGACCGCCTGGACATCGATCTGGAGGACGTCGTCCTGTCGTCACGCGACACCGTCGGCCACCTGGTCGCCGCCGTGTGCAGCAAGGCCGGCGCGTGACGGGCCGGGGGCCGTTCGCACGCAGGTCCGCCCGTCCGGGCATCGAGCCGTTCAGCGCCGCGGTCACCGGCATCGGCCTGGTCACCGCGGCCGGCGTGGGGGCCGACGCGGCCTGGCGCGGAGTGTGCGGCACCGGCCCCGCCCCCTCGGTCCCGCACCTGCCGGAACTCGAGGGACTGCCCTGCGACTTCATGTACACGGTCGACGGCCTGGACACGAAGGCGGCGCTGGGCGTCGCCGCGCAGCGGCTGATGGACCGCTTCTCGCAGCTGGCCGTGATCGCCGCCCGCGAGGCCGTCGCCGATGCCGGGCTCGACCCCTCGGTCTGGGACAGAGGCCGGGTCGCCGTCGTGATCGGCTCCGCCCATGGCGGGCTGCCCTTCTACGACGAGCAGCACACCACCCTCTCCGAACGCGGCGCACGCCGCGTCTCCCCGAAGCTCGCCCCGCTGAGCGTCGTCAACGGCGCCGCCAGCAGCGTCGCCATGGACCTCGGGGTGCACGGCCCGAGCCAGGCCGTCTCCACGGCCTGCTCGTCGGGGACCGTGGCCATCGGCACGGCCCACCAGATGCTCCGCACCGGAGCCTGCGACATCGTCGTCGCGGGTGGTGCCGAATCGGTCCGCTCCCGGCTCCTGATCGCCAGTGCCTGCCAGATGCGGGCCGTCTCCACCCGCACCGACGACCCGGCGGCCGCCTGCCGCCCCTTCGACACGCACCGCGACGGCTTCGTCGTGGGCGAGGGCGCCGGCCTCCTCGTCATGGAACGCCCCGAGCACGCCCGCGCCCGCGGCGCCACCGTCCGCGCCCGGGTCGCCGGATACGGGGCCTCCAGCGACGCCCACTCCGCCGTGGCTCCCGACCCCGACGGCCTCGGCATCGAACGGGCCCTGCGCACCGCCCTGGCCGACGCGGGCGTCGACGCTCCCGACATCGGCCACGTCAACGCCCACGGGACCTCGACCGTCGCGAACGACCTCATCGAGTCGGCCATGCTGCGCCGTGTCCTCGGCGAACACCCCCTCGTCACCTCGACGAAGGCCATGACCGGACACACCCTGGGCGCCGCGGGCGGCATCGAGACGGCTCTGACCGTCCTCGCGCTCCAGCACCAGCTCGTGCCGCCGACCGCCAACCTCGACGCGCCCGACCCCGCGATCCCCGTCGAGGTGGTGAGCAAGGAGGCCCGGCATGCCGCGTTCGACTGCGCCGTCAAGACCTCGCTCGGCTTCGGCGGCCACAACGCGGCGCTCGTGCTCACCAGAGCCTGACAGGAAGCGAGAGCACCGTGCCCGAGGAGATCATCCGTTCCCTGACCGTGGACGGGGTGCGCTACGGCTACCGGGTCCTGCGCCGCGACCCGGCTGCCGGCGGAGCGCCGGCCACCGAACCGGTGCTCGTCATCGGCGGCGCGCTGCAGGGCATGTTCGGCTGGCCGCAGATGGACGACCATCTGGGCCCCGTGACCGACGTGGTGACGGCCGACCTGCCCGGCATGGGCACGGCCGATCCCCTGCCTTCCGGTCCCGGCGCACCGGTCCTGCGCGCCGCGGTCACCGCCATCCTCGACGATCTGGGTGTCTCCCGGATCAATCTCTTCGGCTTCTCCTACGGCGCGTCCATCGCCTTCGGCTGCGCACAGCACGACCCGGGGCGCGTCGCCAGGCTCGTCCTCGGCGGCGTCCCCACGCACATCGGTGAGGACCGTCGGGCCTACTGGCACAAGGCCACGCGGGCGCTGGCCGACGGGGACGCCGAGGGCTTCGCGACGCTGGCCGCCGACGGGCTCATGTGCCTGGACCCGGCCCGGCCGGTGCACCGCAGGGAGCTCGCCCGGCGCTACGTGCGGCGCTCCTTCCTGCACGCGCTCGCCCACTCCGCGCACGCGGCCGACTCGCTGTGCCGGGCACTGGGGGACCGGCCGGACTTCTCCGGCGGACTGTCGGGTGTCCCCGCCCTGGTCTTCGCCGGGGAGCACGACACGGTGACCTCACCCGAACTGCAGAGGGAGTTCGCCGGGACCATCGAGGGGAGCCGTTTCCTCACCCTTCCCGAGTCCGACCACTGGGTCGTGCTGGAACGCTCCGACGAGGTCGCCGCCCTCGTCACCCGTTTCTTCACCGACCAGCCGCTCGATCCGGCCGCGGCCCGGCTCCCGCACCAGGCACGGGCGGGGGCGCGGGCGCGGTAGCGACAAGGGCTCGGGCTCGTCGAGCGGGCGGCGGCCCGGCAGGGGCCGCCACCCGTCGGGGTCAGTGCCGGTGGCCCCGCCCCTTCACGTCGATCCGCACGATCTGCGGGTCGTGGTCGCTCGCCTGGTCGGCGAACTCGGCGTTGATGTGCACCACGTCGTAGTCGAAGCGGCGGACGGCCGGGCTCGTCAGGATGTGGTCCAGTGTCTGCGAGTTGCCGTCGTAGACATAGCTGTACTGCTCGCGGGCGGGCAGCGTCGTGATCAGCGGCTTCAGCACCTTGCCGCTGGTCAGCGTCTTCATCGTGGGGGAGAACGCGAAGTCGTTGAGGTCGCCGAGCGTGATGACCCGGGCCGACTTGTCCGCCTTGAGCAGCGAGGTGACGAAGGTGTTGACCTCCGCCGCCTGCAGCACGCGCTGCGTCTCCGAACTGCGCACCGGTTCCTGGTAGCGGCCGTGCAGGGGCTGGTCGCCGCCCTTGGACGCGAAGTGGTTGGCGATGACGAAGACGGACCGCCCGCGGAAGCGGAACTCGCCCACCAGCGGCTTGCGGCTGCTCTGCCAGGCCGTGCTCGTGGGGTTGATCCGGCCCGGCGAGACGGAGAGGGCGGCACCCTTCTTCGTCTTCACCGCCTCGACGGCGGTGGTCGCGTCGCCGCCAGGGCGGTCCACGAAATCGACCCGGTCGGGGTCGAAGAGGAAGACGTTACGGATGTTGCCGCCGGGCTCGCCGCCGTCCTTGCCGTCCTCGGGAGCCACGTAGCGCCAGGCGTACCGGGGGCCGCCCGCCGAGACGATCGCGTCCGTGAACCGCTTCAGCGTCGCCTCGGAGCCCACGGTGCCGTCGTTCACCGCACCGTTGTCGTCCTGGATCTCCTCCAGCGACACGACGTCGGGGGACGAGAGGCTGACCGCCACCCCCTGGGCGAGCGTGTCGAACTTGGCCTGCTCGTCGCCCGCGTCGAGGTTCTCCACGTTGTACGTGGCGATGGCGAGTTCCTTGCGCTTCTGCTTCCGCGTCACCTCGCGCTTCAGGCCGTTGTCCTTCAGCGAACCCAGCTCGGTGGCCTGGACGTTGTAGCCACCGTACGACGCGTAGTCGACGACGCCCGTGGTGGAGCCCTTGAGTACGTCGCCCACGTTCGCGACCGGCACGGGCTGCGCGGCGTCCAGCGACATCACCTTGAGGCGGCCGGTGTTCTGGTCCTCGTAGGAGGTGTACAGCGTGCCGCCGCGCCGGGTGGGGTTCTCCCGCGGCTTGACGGTCACCCAGACCTCGTCGTACGCGGTCGTCGCTCCCGTCACCCGGGTGTCCGCCATCGTGACGCGTGCGCCCTCGAGGGACTCGTACAGATCCAGGGCGTACGCCGTCGGGTCGAGGGCGAGTGCCTCGACGGAGCCGCCGCCGGCCGTCGGCACATAGGCGTCCGGTACCGAGGAGGCATCGAGGACGACGGCCTCCGGCAGGGCGTTGCCCGAGGAGAGCACCGTCGTCAGGGGGGCGGTGATCTGGGTGAGGGACTGGGTTGCGGTGGACGGGTAGTACTCGGCGACCTTGCCGCTGACCAGTACCGAGTCGCCGACGGCCACGGCGGGGGCGGCCGAGCCGGTGTAGACGAACAGGCCCTCGCTCGTGCGGGCGTCGCCGTCCGGCACCGTGTCCTGGATCCAGAAGCCGCGTGAGCCCGAGGCGCGAACGCCGGTGACGACGCCCGGGACTCCGGTGACCGGCTGCCCGGCGAGCGGGGAGAGGCGTGTCGTGCCCTGGATGTCGTGCACCCGCACCGGGCCGGGCTCGGTGGGTCCGCCGGGCTCGCCCGGCCCGGAGCCGCCGGACGTCTCGCCCGCCGCGTTGACGGGGGTCGGGGTGCCCGAGGCCAGGTCGGCGGCGTTGTCGTCGGTGTCCGCCAGGGACGTGCCGCGCGCCACCGAGGCGGTGGCGGAGGCACCCGGCACCGGACCGCTTCCCTCGCGCACGACCGCGGAGCCGTAGCCCACGAGGTCCACGATCCGGTTGTCGGCGGCGCAGTCGGCCGCGGTCTTACAGGTCAGCGGGGTGGTGCCGGAGACGAGCGCGACGGTGCCGCTCGCCGCGGACATCGCGACCGTGCCGGTCGCGTCGGCGGCCGGCAGGGCCACCGTCCCGCCGGTGCCCGCGGCCTGGGCGACGAGGTAGCGGCCGCCCGGCGCGACGGCGCCGGACAGCGGGGAGACCTGCCACAGCGATCCGGCGGAGGGGGCGCCCGGCAGGTACTGGACGCTGAAGCCGGACAGGCCGAAGGAACTCTGGCCGGCGTTGGCCAGCTCGATGTAGTCGCGGGTCAGTGTCGCACCGGAGTTGCCCCCGCCGCCGTACACCTCGGAGATGACGGCCGACGACGACGGTGCCGCGAAGGCGGCGGGCAGCGCGGTCACCGACAGGGTCACGGCGACGGCGGCGGCCAGCAGTGCGGAGCCGGGTCTGGCTATGTACACGGGAACTGCCCCCAAATGTGTGGTGAGGGCCAAAAGCTATGCGCGTAGACCATCCGTGGCAAGAGACCGGAGGTTAATTCCGGGCGTCATTGCCCCGCTCCCGCACAGGAGTTCGCCGTCGCGCGGCGGCCCGCTGGCAGTCCCCGTCGCCCCGCTCAGCGGCCCGGTCCGGTCTCCGTCGCCTCACGTGCCGCGGCGAGGGCCCGCTGCCTGACGCCGCCGAACAACTGGATCGTGGTGGCGGCCAGGACGGTTCACCCTGATGACGCCGGGTGAACCGGCCGGCCCACTCCCGCCCGTGCCGGAGTCCGTCCTGGCCCGGTCCACCCGCACGGGAGACGTGCGGACCATCGGCAGGGACGAGGGGCGCTCCCTGCTGTCGGTACGCATCAGGGACCCGCCACGCCGCGTGGACCCGCTCTCGTGCGCCATCCTCCGGCGATGCCGCGCACGTACAACGTGCACCGACTGCACAGCAGCCTCGGCTACCTCAGCCCCGCCGAATACGAGACCGCACTCGCAGCCTGACCAACACACCAAAGGTGTCCGCCAAAGCGGAACAGGCTCAGTCGTTGATCCAGATCAGGGAGGCCCGGAGGAGGAGTCCGGCGTCGTAGCTCTCGGGGGACTTGTCGTAGCGGGTGGCGATGCCGCGCCAGGCTTTCAGTTTGTTGATCATGCGTTCGACGGTGTTGCGGTCCTTGTAGAGCTCGGCGTCGTGGGTGACGGGCCGGCCGCCCTTGCGGCCGCGGTTCTCGCGGTGGGCGGCCTGGTCCTTCTTCTCCGGGATGACGGCCTGATGCCGCGTCTACGCAGGTAGGCCCGGTTGGCGCGGGAGGGTACCCTCACCGCGCCCTGACTCCCTGTGAGAAAAGCAGTTGCACTGGCTGTCTTCTCGCAGACAGGGTGCGGTGGTGACCGGAACAGAGATCGAACTCCCCGTCGTGGATGGGGTCCTATCCGGTGTGGACTTCGGCGGTCACAGTGAGGGCGTGCTGCTTGTCCACGGCAGCGGACACAACGCTGCCGCCTGGATGGATGTGGCGTCCCATCTGGTGAGCGAGTGCCATCCGATTGCCCTCGACCTGCGTGGCCATGGGCAGACCCGGCTCGACTCCACCAGTCCCGAGCAGTACTGGCGAGACATCGGTAGCGTCGTCACCGCGCTGGCCTGGGACCGCCCCGTGCTGGTCGGCCATTCCACCGGCGGGTACGCGGTGACGGCCGCCACTGCCTGTGGACTTGTGGAACCGGCCGCCCTCTGCATCGTGGACGGCATAGTGCTCGATGACCGTAACGCGTCAATCGCCGAGCATGCTGACGTGCGGACTACCGAGGCGGCGGACCGCCTACGGACGATGTTCCGCTACGGCTGGAATGCCGACCACGACCAGATGCACGCCTATGTCGAGCAGTGTGTACGGGAGGCCGGAGGGGACTGGCTCAACGCGGGAGCACGGCCCGGACTTGTCGAAAAGGTTACGCGGCGCTTCTTCATGCGCCGCGGCCACCGGTGGGTACGGCGGCCCGCCATCGAGGAGGTCGCCACTGTCACTGCTGTAGAGCCCGATGCAGAAGTCTTCCCAGCCGTCGACTTGTACGACCGTCTCACCTGTCCGATGACAATCGTGCTGGCCGAGGATGGCTTTTACGCCTCACGGCGCGACGAGGTGCGTGCCGTCGTCGATGCCGTCCCTGGCCGCCGGCTGATCGACATCAGCTCGAACCACAACGTCCCCATGACCCGGCCTGCTGACCTCGCTGCGATCATTCTCAACCTGGTGCGAGACCGAACTGCCACATCGGCCAGGAATGTCGATTGATCCTCACCCCACCACCCCTGCGAGGAGTTGCTGTGCACCATTCTGATGCCCCGGCCACCAGGGAGATCTCCGTGGCGGACAAGGGCGCGGGGCCTTACGGCATCGTGGCCGGACCTGACGGTGCGCTGTGGCTCACCTTCGCGCACAGTGGCCGCATCGCGCGTCTCACACTCGACGGCGAACTCAACGAATACCCCCTGGACTCGTCTGAGTGTCGCCCTACGGTCATTACTCCCGGGCCCGACGGAGCACTGTGGTTCACCCGGTCCCAGGACCACCGGATCGGCCGCGTCACCGCCGACGGCGAAGGGGAGTCCTTCCCCACTCCGACACCCGACAGCGGACCCTTCGGTATCACTGCCGGTCCAGACGGTGCGTTGTGGTTCACGGAGATGAACACCGACCGTATCGGCCGCATCACCTGCAAAGGAGAGATCACCGAGTTCGTCCTTCCCCATACGGGCGCCTATCCCTCGGCAATCACCGCAGGCCCTGATGGGGCCCTGTGGTTCACCCTCAACCAGGCGAACGCAATCGGCCGCATCACTGTCCACGGGGACATCGTCATACATCCACTCCCCACCCCCAGCGCCGCACCCGTGGGCATCACCAGTGACAGCACTGCCTTGTGGTTCGTTGAGATCGCAGCGGGCCAGATCGGCAGGATCTCGGTGGATGGCGCGATCAAGGAGTTCCCGCTCCCTGACCGCACGGCCAAACCCCACGCCATCGTCGCGGCGTCCATCGGGGACTGCTGGTTCACCGAATGGGGAGCCAACCGCATTGGTCACATCACCGATAGCGGCGAGATCGCCGAGTACAGCCTGCCGTCACCGTCGTCCGAGCCGCACGGCATCACCATAGGTTCCGACGGCGCTCTGTGGGTGGCCCTTGAGACGGGAGGGGTCGCGCGGTTGGAACTGTAGCTTGGGACGGAGAACCACCCAGGTCAGCCGCGTTTCGGTGTCGCGTCACACCAGCCGCTGGCGCGGCCCGATCAGCGTGCTGTACCTGCGAAGGTTCATGCTTTCTCCACGGTGGAGCGTACGGCTTTGCCGTCTGTGGCCCGAGGGCTGGGAACGGTCGCCGCGGTGAGGTTGAGGCGGGTGTCCATGTCGAGGTTCACCTCACCGTAGGGCCGTACGTGCGACCAGAACAGCGGGGTCAGGCCGCGCCGGTCGGCGGGCGTGAGGAGGTCCGCCCACTCTGGCTCGCCGAGGACGTCCTGGAGCATGAGGGTGTTCACGTACACCAGTGCCGATTGCAGAATCCGCAGGCACAGCACGAACATCTCCTGCTCGTCGCGTCGGTTCGAGGCGATCTCCCGCCCTTGCCGTAGGCGATCACGGAGTTCGCGCCGTTGGAGGACTCCATCACGTTCAGGCCCTCCTCGATCTCCCGCTGGAGGTCCCGAAGCCTCAGGTGGCGGGCCACGTAAATCGTCTTCCGGGCACGGCCGACCTCCAGCATCGCCGCGTAGGTGGGGTGGGAGGCATTGCGGGTGAAACGGCGCAGGATTGCCTCGGTGGACGCGGTGCGGGTCCGGATCGCGGTGGCGTACTTGATCATCTGGTCGTACTGCTGGGCGATGAGTTCCCAGCGGATCGGCCGAGTCAGCACCGGGGTGAGCTGCGGGTAGGCGTCCGGTTCGCCGGCCACCGGCCGGTACGGCTTCACCTTGTTGATCCGCTTGATCCTGGGCAGCAGGTCGAAGTTGGGGCTTGAGGAGCATCCTGTCGGATTGTGCGCTAAGGCCTCGTCGTCCCTGCTGGGCGGCTGACGGAGCATCGATAGCGAAAGCCATCTGAAGTCCTTCCGCAGATAGCGCCCCATTATCTGCGGGACGGCTGACCGTGACCTGCGGGAACGGCCGCCAGGCCGTACGCGAAGCGGCCCCGTTATCTGCGGCAAGGGGAAATGCCGTGCCCACCGTTGTGCAACTGCCAGCTGGGAAGGCGCTGACCGTCCGCGCGGCGGCCGACGCCTTCCTCGACTCGCTCGGCAACCCGAACACGGTCCGCAACTACGGGATCGGGGTGGGCAAGACCGCCGAGCGGCTCGGCGAGGGCCGGCCGCTGGCGTCCGTCGCGGACGACGAGATCGGCGAGGCCCTGGAGCTGCTGTGGGGCAGTGCCGCAGTGAACACTTGGAACGCCCGGCGTGCGTCGGTGCTCTCGTGGCTGGGCTGGTGTGCTGAGCGCGGATACGACGGCCCGGCGGTCCCGGCTTGGGCGAAGCGGCTCACACCGCCGGAATCCGAAACCCCGGCCCACTCGAAGATGGCGATCGACCGGCTGATCGCGCGGCGGGAGGTGCACCTGCGGGAGAAGACGTTGTGGCGGATGCTCTGCGAGACCACTGCCCGCGCGGAGGAGATTCTGGGCGTCAACATCGAGGAGTTGGACCTCGCCGGGCGTCGGGCTCCGGTGAAGGCCAAGGGCGCTCGTCCTCGTACGCGTCGCCGGCGGCGCCCTCCGCGCGGACTTCGTGCTCGAGACGGTCTGCTGGGACGCGGGTACCGCCCGGCTGCTGCCTCGCCTCCTCAAGGGCCGTACTCGCGGCCCGGTGTTCGTCACGCACCGCAAGCCGGGGCCCGGCAAGGTCGTCAGTCCGCGCGATATATGCCCGGACACCGGGCTCGCCCGCCTCTCCTACGGGCAGGCTCGGATGCTGTTGGACGAGCGCACGACCCTGGGCGGCAAGCCGGGCACGGGTTGGGATCTGCACGAGTGACGGCATTACGGCCTGACCCACCTCGGTGAGGGCGGGGCGAGCCTGCTCATGCTGATGGCGAAGTCCCGGCACAAGAAGTCGGAGAACGTGCGGAAGTACTTCCACCCCACACCCGAGGCGATCGCCGAGGTCACGAGCCTGCTCGCGCCGGGCGATCGCCGACGCTGACCACGTTTCCGGCATCTGCGGCAGTCAAACCGACCTGGATCGACTGGACATGGCCCCTCGCTGAAGGGCCGGTTCCACCCCCGCACAGATCTGAAGCAGATATTGCGAAACTTTCGCTTCGTACCTAGGGTGAGGGCATGTGTCCAAAGCATGAGCCCGAGCAGATCACCGACCTGTCCCGGCTGAAGGCATTCACCGTCCCCCTGCGAATGCAGCTCTACCGGCTGCTGTACGCCGCGGGCACAGCGACCGCCTCTCAGCTCGCCGAGCACGTCCACGAGACGCCGTCGCTGGTCAGTTACCACTTGCGCAAGCTGGCCGAGCACGGCTTCGTGACCCAGGCGAGCGGCGAGGGTACCGACGGCCGTGAGCGGTGGTGGCAGGTGGCGTCGGAGGAGGGCTGGGGCTTTCGCGACTCGGACTTCGCGGAATCTCCTGAAGGGGCCGCTGCCGTAGGGGCAGTGACCCGGAGCGCCCTCGACACCCGCACCGCCCAGTACCGCACGTATCTGGACCAGACGGCCGCCTGGGGCAAGGCGTGGACCGACGCCGCGTTCAGCTCGGAATGGATGTTCGACCTCACTCCGGCTGAACTCGCTGAGATGGGCGACGAACTGGAGGCAGTGGCCCGGCACTGGCGGGAGCGCGGCAAGGCCGCCAAGGCGGCCGGCGACACCGAGGACCGTGAGCACGTCTCCGCCCACTTCTACGGCTTCCCCTTCCGGCCCTGACCGGGGCCCCGACTCACTGGAGCCCCGTCATGGCACCCTTAGAGATACAGACAGCCCTGCCCCAACCCGCCCGCAAACCGGCTTACTGCGACGGCAACGTGCTGCGCTGGCTCACCGCTTACACCGCTTCCCTCATCGGTGACAGCGTGTACTTCGTCGCCCTCGCCTGGTCGGCCCAGAAGGCTGCCGGTCCTACCGAAGTCGGTCTGGTCATGGCCGCCGGGGCGTTACCGCGAGCGTTGCTCATGCTCGGCGGGGGCGTGCTGGCCGACCGGATCGATCCACGCCGGGTGATTCTCGGCAGCGACGCGCTGCGCTGTCTCCTCATCCTCTCGGTGGCCGCTGTCATAGCGCTGAGTGCACCAGCCCTGTGGATCCTGGTCGCGGTGGCGCTCGTCTTCGGTGCCGTCGATGCGTTGTTCGTGCCCGCTATCGGGGCCCTTCCGGCGAGGATCACGAGTTCCGACCAGCTCGCCCGGGTCACTGGTATGCGCTCTCTGTCCATGCGCCTGAGCCAGATCGCGGGCCCGCCCATCGGCGGCCTGGCCATGGGACTCGGAGGGCCCGCGGCCGCCTTCACCGTCGCGGGCCACCTCTTCGCGCTGTCCCTGCCGCTCCTGCTGACGATACGGATGCAGCCCCTCGGGGAGCACGGCCAGCAGCAGGCGGAACCCGGCACGGCATGGAAGGACCTCCTCGACGGCCTGCGCTACATCCGCCGCCACCGCCTCATCGGGCCGCTCGTTGCCGCCGGAGCCATCTGCGAGCTCGGGCTCACCGGCACCCTCAACGTGGGCATGGTCCTCCTCAACGCCGAGCGAGGCTGGGGACCTTCCGGCTACGGCTGGATCGTCAGCAGCTTCGGCGCAGGAGCAGCGGTCAGCGCCGCCCTGCTCGCTGTCACTGGCTGGCTGCCCCGCGCCGGCCTGGTGCTGGCCGGGACGCTCCTCGTGGGCTGTACGGGAGCGGCCACCATCGCACTGGTTCCGACCCTTTGGATCGCGGTAGTTCTGGCAGCGGTCATCGGACTGAGCGCGGGTGTCTTCGGCAGTCTGGACAATGCCCTGATACAGACCGCAGCGGACCCCGCTTATCTCGGCCGCGTCACCTCTGTGGTCATGCTGACCATGGTTGGTCTCGCACCTCTCAGCTACCCGCTGGTCGGCGCCGCCATCGGCGCCTGGGGCGCCGCCCCGGTGTTCGTCGGCTGCGGCATCTTCGCCAGCCTGGGCGTGGTCATTGTCCTGGCCTCCGGGGCCGTACGGCGAGCCGAACTGCCCCGGCAGCGGCCGGGCGTGAACACCTAGTACTCCAGCCGGACTTCGGTGTATGTCCTGGTCAACGGCTTGATCGTGGGGATTTTTGCTAGATGGTGCCGGGTGAGGGGTGGTTTCGCCCGGCCTGTCCCGCGAACGAATGACCACGCCGTGTGTAGTGACTGCGACGGGGGGCAGTCATCGCATGTGATCGGTGACGTACCTGCCTCCGTGTTTGAACAAGAGCTGGAAGAAATCTTCTTGCGGATCGGACACCGCTTCCCCCGCGTCGAACCCAGGCGCCGGGTTCGGGACTACGTGCGAGGACTGCTCGGGCCAGTGGGGCGCAAGAACTCCTGGCAACTGGCCGAGTTCGCCGGGCACCCTACGCCTGACGGGCTGCAGCATCTCCTGGCGAAGAGCCGCTGGGAAGCCGGCGGGATACGCGACGACCTGCAGGGATACGTCGCCGATCACCTCGGCACCGACGACGGCATCCTGATCATTGACGGCACCGGATTCGTCAAGAAGGGCACCACCTCCGCCGGGTGCAACGGCAGTACTCCGGAACCCCCGGCCGCACCGAGAACTGCCAGATCGGTGTCTTTGCCGCCTACGTCAGCACCCGGGGCCACGCTCTCGTCGACCGCGAGCTCTACCTCCCCGAATCCTGGACCGACGCCCCCGAACGCTGCCGCACAGCCCACATCCCCGAAAACCGCCCGTTCGCGACCAAGGACGAGCTGGCCCGCACCATGGTCCTGCGCGCGCAGGCCGGCCCGCTGCCCGTCGCCTGGGTCGCGGCCGATGCCGCCTACGGACAGGACTCCCGCTTCCGACGCTTCCTGGAAGACGCCGGTTTGTCCTACGTCGTGGCCGTGCCCAAGTCCCAGCAGGTCCACGGGCCCCCGCATCGCATACCTCATCGGCCAAGCTCCCACCGAGGCATGGCAGCGGCTCTCCTGCGGCGACGGCGCCAAAGGGCCTCGGCTCTATGACTGGGCTGCCGCCCACCTGCCGGCGGTCTGGGAGTTCGACGGCGACGAGCCCACCCGGCAACGTTGGATGCTTGCCCACCGCAGCATCACCAAGCCCGACAAGCTCGCCTACTTCCTCGCATCCGCGCCCTTGGACGCCACCGTCGCCGATCTCGTTCAGGTAGGTCGCAGGGTGTCGCTGGAAAATCGGGGAGTGCTTCCAGAGCGCGAAGAACGAATGCGGCCTGGACCAGTACGAAGTCCGCCGCTACGTCGGCTGGCACCGGCACATCACCCTCGCCATGTTCGCCCACGCTTCTCGCCGTCAGCGCCGCCCAAGAGCGCCAAAAGGGGGAGCCGGTCACGACACACCCGACCTCGTGGACCTCACCCCGGCCGAGATCCGCCGTCTACTGGCAACTACCCGCCGACGTCCTGCTCGACAGGGCAACCATGCAATGAACTGGTCGAGAGGGCGCCGCCGACACCAGGCCCGGTCCCGCCGCTGTCACTACGCACGGCGTGGTCATTCGTTCGCGGGACAGGCCGGGCGAAACCACCCCTCACCCGGCACCATCTAGCAAAAATCCCCACGATCAAGCCGTTGACCAGGACATACACCGAAGTCCGGCTGGAGTACTAGGGGGTCTTCGTCTGCCGCGCCGGATACACGGCCAGGGAGAACGAGTGCCCGGCCGGGTCGGTGTAGACGCGGACGTCGCGGGGCCCGCTGTTGGTGTCCCCCGTGTCCACCGGCCGGGCCCCGAGGCCGATCGCCTCGCGCTCGGCCTCGTCCATGTCTCCCGGGTCCACCAGGATGCGCAGATGCGCCTGCTGGGAGTCCTCCGGACGCGGCCAGCTCGGCGGCGCGTAGCCGTGGTCGCGGCGGACCGCCAGGTGCACACCGGTGTTGCCGACGATCTCGACGAAGTCGGGATCGCTCCCGATCCGCGTCTCCGCGTCGAGGAGAGCCGCGTAGAAGTGTGCGAGCTCCATGGGTTCGGCGCAGTCCAGGACCAGAACGCTTGTTTTCCCGACAGTCATGCCCCATCGCTACCCCCGATGGGGCGTCACACGCCGGGAGTGCCGGTCAACCTCCGCGACGATGCAGCCAGTTGAGCGGGATCCTCTGATCGTCTCCGTGGGTTCGACCCATCGACTTCACCATATCTTCACTGGCAGCATGTGCGGATGACCCGTATGGCCAAGGGGGCCAACACCCCTGTCCCGGCTGCCCCGCTCCGCGTGGCGGTCTGCCGCCGGCACGTCTCCGGCGCACCCGTGGTGGACGCGTCCGTCCTGTTGCTCGACGCGGACGGGAAGGTACGAGGCGATCACGACCTCGTCTTCTACAACCAGCCCACCCATCCCTCGGGCACGGTCCGTCACAGGGGCGCGGTGGAGGGCGGTGGACAGATCGCCGAGTGGCTGGAGCTCGACCTCCCACGCATCGAACCCGTCGTGCAGCGCCTGGTGATCGCGGGATCGTGCGAGGGCGGTGTCTTCGGGCAGGTGCAGGACCTCTCCCTGCAGACGCTGACTCCGGACGGGGCGACGGCCGCGTTCTACGCGGTCACGGACGCCACCACGGAGACGGCGTTCGTCCTGGGGGAGTTCTACCGGCGCGACGGCGGATGGAAGTTCCGGGCCGTGGGCCAGGGATACGCGTCCGGGCTCGCCGGTCTCGCCTCGGACTTCGGGATCGCCGTGGAGGAGAACGCACCCGCGCAGCCCGCCGTCCCCCAGCCCCCACAGCCGCAGCCGCCTCAGGACGCCGTCCCGTTCCCCTTCTCCTTCGGCCCGGAGTTCCCTCCCGTCGTACGACGCGGGCGGGGCGGCGACGTCCTCACGGTCGACGCACCCGGTGGTCGCGGACCGGTCGTCGTCGAGGCCCGGTCCGAGGGCGACGGCTACTTCGCGGTCCACACGCTCGACGCGCGGAACAGGGAGGACGAACTCCTCTTCAACACCACCATGCCGGGATTCCGGGGACGGGCACTCACCCACCACCCCGGCGACCGCGCGCTGCGGCTGCGCGTCGAGGCGGACGACGACTGGACCGTGGTCGTCCAGCCCGTCTCCACGGCCAGGCACCTGAGCGACGGCATCCAGGGCACCGGGCCCGACGTGCTCGTGCACAGGGGAGCCCCCGCCGACGTGGACGCCGCGTACTTCGGGGACGAGGACGGTGACGGCTGCTTCGCCCTCTGGTGCGTCGAACCCGCCCTGAACTCCGAGGGGGACATCGGGGACCTCCTGATCAACGAGACCGGCGCGCTGCGCCACACCGTCCCGCTCCCCGACGGCCCCCTGGTGCTGCGCATCGAGGCCGACGGGCCGTGGACCCTCGGCGTCAGGCCGCTGCCGGTGTCCGACCCGGCGGCCGACCGGGCCGCGGGTGTCCGCACGGGCCGCGGCCGGGCCCTCGTCACGCTCACCAACCCGGCACCCGGACGCCCCGCCCTCCTCGACTACACGATCCAGGGCGACGGAGCCGTGTTCGGCTACACCGTCCAGATCCTCGACGAGTACGGCGACGGCGAACAGCTCCTGCGGGGCAGCCAGGACGGCCGGTGCGGCAGGACCCTCCTCTTCCGCAACGGCGAGAGCGAGGTGAGCCTCGGCGTCGAGGACGCCGCCGACTGGCGGCTCGGCCTGCATCCCGTCGAGGAGGCGCCCGTGCTCACCGGCCCGGTGCGGGGCACCGGGAGCGAGGTGTTCCGCTACGACGGCCCGCCCGCGCTGCTCGGCGTGGGCAGGACCACCGGCGACGAGGGGCCGCTCACCACCCGCACCGTCCAGGCGCACGGCAGGACCGTCATCTCCGCGGACACCTGCGGCCGGCGCCGCCCCGCCGTCGGACCGCTGTGGGTGTCGGGCGCCGGCCACTGCTACGTCCTGGTCGGAGCCGAGGACCACACCGGCTGGCACATCGAGCCGACCGGCATCCAGGACGTGCCGGTGCTCGGCACCACGGTGTCGGGCACCGGGTACGGAGTGGTGCACCACCCCGGTCCGGAGTCCGACGTCATGGTCACGCACGAGCCCCGGGGCGGGCTCGACCTGCTGGTCGTCTGGGCCCTCGACGAGCGTCTCGAACCGGTGCGCAGGGTGAGCACCGGCGCCGGCCTGCAACGGCTCCCCTCCGGTTTCCTCCAGATCAGGACCTCGGGCCGCTGGACGCTCGGCACAGGCGGCTGACAGGGGCGCGCCGTACGGGCGCACGGCGCGCCCGGGACGACGATCGGCGGACCGCGGCCTAGGGTGCGGAACATGGCAGCGAGCGCGGGTGACCGGGACACAGACTCTTCCGGTCCGGGCCCCTCCGACCCCCGTCGCTGGCGCGCCCTGGCCGTCTGCCTGGTGGCGGGCTTCATGACGCTGCTGGACGTCTCCATCGTCAACGTGGCGCTGCCGTCCATCAAGGAGGGCCTCGACACCCCTGAGTCCGACCTCCAGTGGGTGCTGTCCGGCTACGCCCTCGCCTTCGGTCTCGTTCTCATCCCGGGCGGGCGCCTCGGCGACGCCCGGGGGCGCCGCGTGGTGTTCATGTGGGGGCTGGCGCTCTTCACACTGGCCTCCGCCGCCTGCGGGGCCGCCCAGTCCAGTCTCTGGCTCGTCGTCGCCCGGCTTCTCCAGGGCGCGGCCGGCGGACTGCTCTCGCCCCAGATCTCCGCGCTCATCCAGCAGATGTTCTCCGGACGCGAGCGGGGCCGCGCCTTCGGCATGTTCGGCACCGTGGTCGGCATCTCCACCGCCGTCGGCCCGCTGCTGGGCGGTCTCCTGATCCAGGGTGCCGGGGCGCAGGAGGGGTGGCGCTGGGTCTTCTACGTCAACCTTCCGATCGGGATCGTCTGCCTCCTGCTGGCCAGACGTCTGCTGCCCGACACCCCGTCGGCGACCCGGGTCCGCCCCCGCGACCTGGACCCCGTCGGCGTCCTGCTCCTCGGGGCGGGGGTACTCGCCCTGCTGCTGCCCTTCGTCCAGGCCCAGCAGTGGCCCGGCAACGGCAAGTGGCTCCTCGTCCCGGTGGCCGTGGCCCTGCTCGGGACGTTCGTCGCCTGGGAGTCCCGCTGCTCGCGGCGGAACATCCAGCCGGTGCTGAATCTCTCGCTCTTCCGGCTCCGGTCCTTCTGGCTGGGCTGCCTGATGATCCTGCTGTACTTCGCCGGATTCACCTCGATCTTCTTCATCAGCACCCTCTACCTGCAGTCCGGGCTGCACTACAGCGCCCTGGAGGCCGGTCTGGCCATCACTCCGTTCGCCTTGGGCGCGGGCGCATCGGCGAGCATCGGCGGCCGGCTGGTCAGCCGTTTCGGGCGGCCCCTCATCGTCGTGGGGCTCACCATGGTGGCCGTCGGACTCGGGCTCACCGCGCTGGCCGCGCACCTGGTGCCGGGCAGGGGCGCAGGGCTCGCGATGGCCGCCCCGCTGCTGCTGGCCGGACTGGGCAGCGGACTCGTCATCGCACCCAACCAGACCCTCACCCTCTCCGAGGTCCCGGTGAACAACGCGGGCAGCGCGGGCGGCACCCTCCAGACCAGCCAGCGCGTCGGTTCGTCCATCGGGATCGCCGCCGTGGGCTCGGTCTTCTTCGCCCGACTGGGCGCGGGCGACTGGGCGGCGGCCTACGACCACGGGCTCCTCGTCTCCGTCGTGTTCGTCCTCGCGGGCCTGGTCGTGGCGCTCGCGGACGTCGTGGCGGGCAGGCGGGGAAGGAGAGACTCCGAGACGTCCGGCGCCACCGGCGCCGGAACCACCGACGCACACGCCCCGAGGGGAACACCATGAGCGACACCGAGGACCGGGAGCAGGACGGGAACACCTCCTACGGCCACAAGCCCTTCAAGCGCTCCCGCAGTCACTTCGCGGACCGCATCACCGCCGACGGCCGTGACGGCTGGCCCGTCGAGGCCGGCCGCTACCGCCTGGTCGTCAGCCGCGCCTGCCCCTGGGCGAGCCGCGCCCTGGTCTCACGGCGGCTGCTGGGGCTCGAGAGCGCCCTCTCCCTGGCCGTCGCCGACCCCATCCAGGACGACCGCAGCTGGCGCTTCACCCTCGACGAGGGGGGCAGGGACCCGGTGCTCGGCATCAGCCACCTCAGCGAGGCGTACGACGCACGGGAGAGCGGCTACCCGGGCGGGGTCAGCGTGCCCGCGATCGTCGACGTACCGACCCGGGCCCTGGTCACCAACGACTACCAGCGGATCACGCTCGACCTGGCCACCGAATGGACCGCCCTGCACCGGCCCGGCGCGCCCGACCTCTACCCGGAGCGGCTGCGCGACGAGATCGACTCGGTGATGGACGGGATCTACCGGGACGTCAACAACGGGGTCTACCGAGCGGGTTTCGCCGCGGGGCAGGGCGAGTACGAAGCGGCGTACGTCGATGTGTTCCGCCGCCTGGACCTGGTCTCCGAACGCCTCGCCCGGCAGCGCTACCTGGTCGGGGACACGATCACCGAGGCCGACATCCGGCTGTTCACCACACTGGTGCGCTTCGACGCCGTCTACCACGGGCACTTCAAGTGCAACCGGTCCAAGCTCTCCGAGGACCCCGTCCTGTGGGCGTACGTCCGCGACCTCCACCAGACGCCCGGCTTCGGCGACACCGTCGACTTCGACCACATCAAGCGGCACTACTACCAGGTGCACACCGGCATCAACCCGACCGGTGTCGTGCCGCTCGGCCCCGACCTGTCCGGCTGGAAGGCTCCGCACCACCGGGAGCAGTTGGGCGGCCGGCCGTTCGGCGACGGCACCCCGCCCGGCCCGGTGCCGCCGGGCGAGGAGGTCCCGGCGCGAGGGCGCCCCTGACCGGCTCACTCCGCGCGTGGCGGCGGCCCGGCGTTCGCGCTCGCCAGCGGCGAGCGGGCGAGTACGACGCAGCCGACGGCGATCAGGGCCAGCCCGGCCAGCTGGGGCAGCAGCCACCACCCGGTCCGCAGTTCCTCACCGAACAGGGTCACCCCGTAGGTGATGCTGATGAGCGCGTCCCCGAGCGTCAGCATCGGCTGCACCGCCACCAGCGATCCGGCCTGGAGGGCGTTCTGGAGGAGGAACAGCGCGCCCACCCCGGCCGCCGCCGTCGCGTACAGCTGCCACGCCGTCAGCAAGCCCGCCGCGCCGTCACTCTCCAGACGCGACATG
Organism: Streptomyces sp. SM10; assembly: GCF_002910915.1. Taxonomy (GTDB): domain Bacteria; phylum Actinomycetota; class Actinomycetes; order Streptomycetales; family Streptomycetaceae; genus Streptomyces. The sequence continues at coordinate 42,936 of NZ_NEUF01000048.1, forward strand.
GCGTCCTTCATCAGCGCGGCCGTCAGCGCGTACCCACAGGCCGCGGCCAGTCCCAGCAGCGCGGCCCTGGCATTGCCGGAGGTGCCGAGCGCCGCCGCGATCAGCGCCGTCTCGAAGAGCCCGGTCGCCACCAGCGCCGGGACCCAGGCCGCGCCCTGCACGTCGTCGCTCCCGCCGACCGGCGCGGCGGCTGCCATGCCGAGAGCCAGGCCGGCCGTCACGGCGGCCACCCCGGCCCAGACCGTGCGCGGTACACCGACCCGCATGACGAACCCGGCGATGACCAGGGTCGCGGGCAGCTCGATGACGAAGATCGGCTGGACCACAGCGATCGGCCCCGTGGCCAGGGCCACCGCCTGGCACACGGCCGCGACGACCACGAGCGCGATCCCGCCGAGCCACACCTTCTTCCGCAGCAGATGCCTGATCAGCGACAGGTGCATCGCCTCGCTGTCGGGCACGTCGAGCGCGGCCCGGCGCTGCAGCACCGAGGCGGTGCCGTTGCTGAGAGCGGTCAGGACCGCGAACAGGACACTGATCACCGCCCCATCATGAGGGCGGAGACCGTCCTGTCACCGATGTCGCGGACCGCGGGGTGTCGCTCGTTCCCGGCCGGCGCCGCCAAGGACCCGCGTACGCTGCGGACCATGGCCGCCACGAACGCTCCCGTGCTCTCCACCCGCGCACTGAACAGGGCGACGCTGGAGCGCCAGATGCTGCTCCGCCGCACCGCCGTGCCGGTGAAGGACGCCGTCAGCCGTCTGGTCGGCCTGCAGGCGCAGAACACCAGGCCGCCCTACTTCCAGCTCTTCTCCCGGCTGGAAGGCTTCGACCCGGCCGCCCTCTCGGCGCTGATGGAGTCCCACGAGGTGGTCAGGATCGTCACCCTGCGCTCCACGATCCACACCCACACCGCCGAGGACGCCCTCACGCTGCGCCCCCTGGTGCAGGCGGCACGCGACCGGGAGCTGAACATGTTCCGGAGCGGCCTGGCCGGCGTCGACCTGGACCGGCTGGCCTCGCTCGCCAGGGAGCTCGTCGAGGAACGGCCGCGCACCATGAAGGAGTTGCGGGAGCGCCTGCGCCTCCACTGGCCGGACGCCGATCCGCAGTCCCTCGGTGTCGCCGCCCGGTGCCGGCTGCCGCTGGTCCAGGTCACGCCACGGGGGCTCTGGGGGCGCAGCGGGCAGGTCGCGTTGACGACCGCCGAGCACTGGCTGGACAGTCCGCCGCAGCCGGCGGCCTCCCCGGACACGACCGTGCTGCGCTACCTCGGCGCCTTCGGACCCGCCTCCGTGAAGGACCTGCAGATGTGGGCCGGACTCACCCGGATGCGCGAGGTCTTCGAGCGCCTGCGGCCCGGACTCCTCACCTTCCGCGACGAGAACGGCGTGGAACTCTTCGATCTGCCCGACGCCCCGCGTCCCGACCCCGGCACCCCGGCCCCGCCGCGCTTCCTCCCGGAGTTCGACAACGTCCTGCTCGGCCACGCCGACCGCACCCGGGTGATCCCGCCCGCCTACAAGGGGCGCAACGGGGTGGGCAACCAGTCCTACGGGAGCGTCCTGGCCGACGGCTTCCTGGCCGCGCTCTGGCGCCTCGACCAGACCGCGGACGAGGCGGTCGTGACCGTGCAGGCCCTGGGGGACCTCGGAGCGGCCACCCGCGACGAGATCACCCGGGAGGCCTTCGACCTGCTCACGGTGATGGCCCCGGCGCCCGCCCACGACGTCCGGTTCGCCCCCTTCATCGACTTCGGGGGGTGAGACGTGCACGAGATGCGCGGCGCCCGCCGGCTTCACCGCCACGAAGAACGGCACGGACCGCCCGACCAGGGAACCGATCCCCAGCGCGACCGCCGGCACCAGCACGTAGGAGCCGGCGACATCGCCCAGCACGGTCGCCAGAGCCGTGCGGCGGCCGTGGGCGAGCGCCCGGCCGATCACGAACAGCACGCTCGGTCCCGGGATCACGATCACCAACAGGGACATCATCGCGAAGACGAGATACTGATCCGTGGACACCACGTCGTCGATCTCCCCGCTCGTCGGACCCTGTTACGGCAGCAGACCCGCGCGGCGTGCCGCCACCACGGCTTCCAGCCGGGTGTGCGCCCCCAACTTCCGCATAGCGGACCGCAGATAGCTCTTCACGGTCTCCGGCCGCAACCCCAGCCTTCCGGCCGCCGTCGCGTTCGTGGCGCCCGACGCGACGCACGCGATCACATCGATCTCGCGCGGCGCCAGCCGTACCCGCCCGGCGGACGCGCCCCGCTCCGGCCCCGCAGCCGACGCCAGCCGCCCGCACACCGCGAGCAGCTCGCCGCGCAGCGCCGGGTCCACGATCCTCGGGGCCAGGGCCCGCAGCTCCCGGTGCACCTCGCGGACATCCTCCCAGGTGCCCGCTCCGGTGCCCGGATCGGTGATCCGCTCCCGCGTCGACGCCAGGAGCTGCTGCACCTCGTCGCGGACGGCCAGGGCCTGCTCCACGTCCCTCGCCGCCTGGGCCGCCGCGTCGAACGCGCGGTCCCCGAGCGTGAAGGGCTCACGCAGCGCCCCGTACAGCACACCGCGCACCGTCCGGCGCACGACGACCGGCACCGCGACGACCGAGCGCAGCCCCTCCGCCGCGACAGCCGTGTCGTACTCGTGGCTGATGTGGCGCGAGGAGGGGTAGTCCGTGACCGCGCACGGCCGTGACAGGGCGATCGCCTTTCCACCGAGCCCGCTCCCCGCCGAGATGACGAGCCCGCGCAGCGCGGGGGTCTGCGCGCCGCTCAGCTCGGCGATCCGGGCATGGCGGGCGTCGGACAGCAGCCCGCCGAAGACGACCGGCAGCCCGCTCGTCCGCCGCAGGCTCAGCAGGGCCGCCCGCAGCTCGGTCGCCTCGCCCGGTTCCGGCACTCCGCTGACTCCCGCTCCGTCGGCCCTACCCCTGTTCGGGGGTGGTGAGATCTGGGTCACTGTTCACATGATGTTAAAGGACGGGTTCGCGACGAGGAGGGCACATGCCGGCAACGAGTGCGACAGAGACGTTCCGGGCCGCCCGGGACTTCCTGATCGAGCACCGTGAGGACTACACCGCGGCGTACGAGGGCTTCGCCTGGCCCCGGCCCGACCGCTTCAACTGGGCACTGGACTGGTTCGACGTCATCGCCGAGGACAACCACCGCACCGCCCTGCACATCGTGGAGGAGGACGGAGGGCGCACCGAGGTGTCCTTCGCCCGGATGGCGGCCCGCTCCGACCGGGCGGCGAACTGGCTGCGCGAGCAGGGCGTGGCCGCCGGCGACCGCATCCTGGTCATGCTCGGCAACCAGGTCGAGCTGTGGGAGACGGCGCTCGCCGCGATGAAGCTGCGTGCCGTCGTCATCCCCGCCACCCCGCTGCTGGGACCGGTGGACCTGCGCGACCGGGTCGAGCGCGGCAGGGTCCGCCATGTCCTCGTGCGGTCGGCGGACACGGCGAAGTTCGACGAGGTGCCCGGTGACTACACCCGGATCGCCGTCGGCGCCGACGTCCCGGGCTGGATCTCCTACGGCGGGGCCGACGAGGCGCCGGAGAGCTTCACGCCGGACCGCGAGACGGACGCGGACGAGCCCCTGATGCTCTACTTCACCTCGGGCACGACGGCCAGCCCGAAGCTCGTCGAGCACACCCATGTCTCCTACCCCGTGGGTCACTTGTCGACGATGTACTGGATCGGCCTCAAGCCGGGCGACGTCCATCTGAACATCTCCTCACCCGGCTGGGCGAAGCACGCCTGGTCGAACCTCTTCGCGCCGTGGAGCGCCGAGGCCACCGTCTTCATCTACAACTACACCCGGTTCGACGCCGCCCGGCTGATGGCGGAGATGGACCGCTCGGCGGTCACCAGCTTCTGCGCTCCGCCGACGGTCTGGCGGATGCTCATCCAGGCCGACCTCACGCGGCTCAAGGTGGTGCCGCGCGAGGTCGTCGCGGCCGGTGAGCCGCTCAACCCCGAGGTCATCGAGAGCGTGCGGCGCGCCTGGGGAGTCACCATCCGTGACGGCTTCGGCCAGACGGAGACCGCGGTGCAGGTGGCCAACACGCCCGGGCAGCTGCTCAAGGCGGGGTCCATGGGGCGGCCCAGCCCCGGATTCAGGGTCGAGCTGCTGGACCCGGTCACCGGCGAGCCGGGCGCGGTGGAGGGCGAGATCTCCCTCGACCTGTCCACCCCGCCGGTCGGTCTGATGACCGGCTACCACGGCGACCCGGAGCGCACGGCCGAGGCCATGGCGGGCGGCTACTACCGCACGGGTGACATCGGCGCCCGGGACGAGGACGGCTACATCACCTACGTGGGCAGGGCCGACGACGTGTTCAAGGCCTCCGACTACAAGATCTCGCCGTTCGAGCTGGAGAGCGCCCTGCTGGAGCACGAGGCCGTCGCGGAGGCCGCGGTGGTGCCCGCCCCCGACCCGGTGCGGCTCTCCGTGCCGAAGGCGTACGTCGTGCTCGCCGAGGGCTGGGAGCCCGGGCCCGGCACGGCCGAGGTGCTCTTCGCGCACTCCAGGTCGGTCCTCGCGCCGTACAAGCGCATCCGCCGGCTGGAGTTCGCCGAACTGCCCAAGACCGTCTCGGGGAAGATCCGCAGGATCGAGCTGCGCGAACGCACGGCGCGGGGGACCGGCACCGAGTTCGACGAGGGGGACCTGCGATGAGTGACCTCTCCTACGCGCACGGCACGAGCACCACCCCACTCCTCGGCGACACCATCGGACGCAACCTGGACCGGGCGGTCGAGGCGTACGGGGAGCGTGAGGCGCTGGTCGACGTGGTGTCCGGACGCCGGTGGACGTACGCCGAATTCGGTGCCGACGTCGAGGAGCTGGCCCGCGGTCTGATGGCGTCCGGGGTGGCCAAGGGCGACCGGGTCGGCATCTGGGCGGTCAACTGCCCCGAGTGGGTCCTCGTCCAGTACGCCACGGCCCGTATCGGCGCCGTCATGGTCAACATCAACCCGGCCTACCGCGCGCACGAGTTGGAATACGTGCTGAAGCAGGCGGGGATCTCCGTCCTGGTCGCCTCGCTCGCCCACCGCACCACCGACTACCGCGCACTCGTCGGACAGGTCCGTGCCGACTGTCCCGGCCTGCGGTCCGTCCACTACATCGGCGACCCGTCCTGGGACGAGCTGACCGCCGCCTCGGGGAAGGTGACGGCAGAACAACTGGCCTCACGTGAGGCGGAGTTGTCGTGCGACGACGCGATCAACATCCAGTACACCTCCGGGACCACCGGATTCCCCAAGGGGGCCACGCTCTCCCACCACAGCATCCTCAACAACGGATACTTCGTGGGGGAGCTGGTCGCCTACACCGAACAGGACCGGGTCTGTCTGCCCGTGCCGTTCTACCACTGCTTCGGCATGGTCATGGGAAACCTCGGCATCACCTCGCACGGCGCCTGCATCGTGATCCCCGCGCCGGCCTTCGAGCCCGCCGCGGTGCTGGCGGCCGTCCAGCAGGAGCGCTGCACCTCGCTCTACGGCGTACCCACCATGTTCATCGCGGAGCTCGACCTCCCCGGCTTCGCCTCGTACGACCTCTCCTCCCTGCGCACCGGGATCATGGCGGGATCGCCCTGCCCGGTCGAGGTGATGAAGCGGGTCGTCTCCCGGATGCACATGGACGAGGTGTCCATCTGCTACGGGATGACGGAGACCTCGCCGGTCTCCACCCAGACCCGCCGGGACGACGACCTGGAGCGCCGCACGGGCACGGTCGGCCGGGTGATGCCGCACATCGAGGTGAAGGTGGTCGATCCGGTGACGGGCGTGACCCTGCCGCGCGGCGAGTCCGGTGAACTGTGCACCCGGGGCTACAGCGTGATGCTCGGCTACTGGGATCAGCCTGAGCGCACCGCCGAAGCCGTCGACGCGGGACGGTGGATGCACACGGGGGACCTCGCGGTGATGCGGGAGGACGGGTACGTCCAGATCGTCGGCCGGATCAAGGACGTGATCATCCGCGGTGGTGAGAACGTCTATCCGCGCGAGGTCGAGGAGTTCCTCCACGGTCACCCCAAGATCGCGGACGTCCAGGTGGTGGGGGTGCCGGACGACCGCTACGGCGAGGAGGTCCTGGCCTGCGTCATCCCCTGCGATCCCGCCGACCCGCCGACGCTCGACGAGGTGAAGGAGTACTGCCGTGAGCGGCTTGCGCACTACAAGGTCCCGCGCGCGCTGCGGATCCTCGACGCGTTCCCGATGACCGTCAGCGGCAAGGTCCGGAAGGTCGAACTGCGGGAGGGGTACGGCGCGTAGCCCGCGCCGGGGGCCGGGGGATCAGGCGGCTTCGATGATGCCGGAGCCTATGCCCTGGGTCGCGGCGGCCCACTCGATCAGCAGTACCTCGTACTCCGCGGCTTCCACCGGGGTCCAGTCCTGACCTGCCCGCGAGTCGACCAGGGCGCGGATCGCGTCGTTGGCCTCGACGGCGGACGGGTGGGCGGGCTGGGCCAGATACACAGGGGTGGAATGGGTGGAAAGCCGGGGAGTTAAGACCATGCCTTCACTCTACGTCCTCATTCTGACAACAGGTCGAACATATGCGGCCGGCAGAGCGCAGGTGACCGAAATCATGCGGCGGGGACCGGAGATCAGGGCCCGACGCCGACCAACTCGTCCGCGGGGGCGTTGACCGGCTGGGGCGTGCCGGTGAGGTCGAGGACGAACAGCGGGATCGCGAGGCCGTCCGCGCGCGAACGGGCCTCGTCCGTGTAGCCGGCCAGTGAGAACAGCACGCCGGACACCGAGGTGTTCAGTGCGTTCAGCCAGAGACACTCGACGTCGCGCAGGGTGGTCGGCCGGGTGGTCGCGTCGACCTGGGCGATGAGGCCGACGGCCCTGAGGTCGATCCGGGAGCTGGGCCGCACCTCCGGCTGGACGACGTCGCGGAAGCCCAGCCACCCCAGATACAGCGCCGAGGTGCTCACCGCGTCGCGGGCCGTGCGTATCACCAGTGGCCTGAAGGAGGGCCGGGGATGCGCGGCCGTGCGCGGCAGCGGGGTGTGGGGCGGGCCGGACGGCCGGCCGACGGTGGGCGGCGGCTCGGCGCCGCGCGTGGCCACCGGGCGCACGGGGACCCGCAGCACTGTGCCGCACGGGCAGCAGAGTTCGGGGTGCGGCCACTGGTCGCGCCGCCCGCAGGAGTGGCAGCGCACGCTCACCCAGTCGTCGTTCCAGGTCCGGTGCGTGATGGGCACGGCCGGCGCGCCGCGCATCAGCGGCGGGGCGGTCGGGGAGCCGCAGGGGCAGGGATACACCGGCGTGATGTACGCGTGATCCCGTCGGCAGACCGGGCAGCGCACCGGTACGGACTCCACGTGCTGCCCCTTCCCTCCGCCCCTGCGGCGGCGACTGCGTTCCGTGCCCCCATCGTCCACCAGGAGCGACGTTCCGGGGACGGAATCGCGCACTTCGGCACGGTCGTCCCGGCCCCTTCCTCCGCCCTCCCTTGACGGCTGTCCGGGGCGGCCCTAAATTGATTCCACATAGCAGAACAAAATTTCCACAATGCGGAATTGGTGCTCTCAGGTGGCGCGACAGAGCCCGACTCCACCAGGTCCGATCAGGAGCACTCATGCCTCGTATGACCGCTGCCCGAGCGGCAGTTGAGATCCTCAAGCGCGAAGGTGTCAGCAACGCGTTCGGCGTGCCGGGCGCGGCGATCAACCCGTTCTACGCGGCCCTCAAGGCCTCCGGCGGGGTCCACCACACCCTCGCCCGCCACGTCGAGGGTGCCTCCCACATGGCGGAGGGCTACACCCGTGCCGCGGCCGGGAACATCGGCGTCTGCATCGGTACGTCGGGGCCCGCGGGCACCGACATGATCACCGGGCTCTACTCGGCCATCGCCGACTCGATCCCGATCCTCTGCATCACCGGCCAGGCGCCCACGGCCGTCCTCCACAAGGAGGACTTCCAAGCCGTCGACATCGCCTCGATCGCCGCCCCGGTGACCAAGGCCGCGACCACCGTCCTGGAGGCCGCGCAGGTCCCGGGCGTCTTCCAGCAGGCCTTCCACCTGATGCGCACGGGCCGGCCGGGGCCGGTCCTCATCGACCTGCCGATCGACGTGCAGCTCACCGAGATCGAGTTCGACCCCGAGCTGTACGAGCCGCTGCCGGTCCACAAGCCCGCCGCGAGCCGCAAGCAGATCGAGCGGGCCGTCGAGATGCTCAACGCCTCCGAGCGGCCGCTGCTCGTCGCGGGCGGCGGCATCATCAACGCCGACGCCTCCGATCTCCTGGTGGAGTTCGCCGAGCTGACCGGGGTCCCCGTCGTCCCCACCCTCATGGGCTGGGGCATCCTCCCCGACGACCACGAGCTGAACGCCGGAATGGTCGGCCTCCAGACCTCGCACCGCTACGGCAACGCGAACTTCCTGGAGTCCGACTTCGTCCTCGGCATCGGCAACCGCTGGGCCAACCGCCACACCGGCAAGCTGGACGTCTACACCCAGGGCCGGAAGTTCGTCCACGTCGACATCGAGCCCACCCAGCTGGGCAAGATCTTCGCCCCCGACCTCGGCATCGCCTCCGACGCCAAGGCCGCGCTGGAGCTCTTCGTCGAGGTGGCGCGCGAGCTGAAGGCTGCCGGCACGCTGAAGGACCGCGCGCAGTGGGCCGCGTCCACCCAGGAGCGCAGGGCGACCCTCCAGCGGCGTACGCACTTCGACGACGTGCCGCTGAAGCCGCAGCGCGTGTACGAGGAGATGAACCGGGCGTTCGGCCCCGAGACCCGGTACGTCTCGACGATCGGCCTCTCCCAGATCGCCGGCGCGCAGATGCTGCACGTCTACCGGCCGCGCCACTGGATCAACTGCGGCCAGGCGGGCCCGCTCGGCTGGACGATCCCGGCCGCGCTGGGTCTCGCCACGGCCGACCCGGAAGGCTCCGTGGTCGCCCTCTCCGGGGACTACGACTTCCAGTTCATGCTGGAGGAGCTGGCCGTCGGAGCCCAGCACCGCATCCCGTACGTCCACGTCCTGGTGAACAACTCCTACCTGGGGCTCATCCGCCAGGCCCAGCGCAACTTCGACATCGACTTCCAGGTCAACCTGGAGTTCGAGAACCAGAACTCCCCGGAGCTCGGCGTCTACGGCGTGGACCACGTCAAGGTCGTCGAGGGCCTCGGCTGCAAGGCGATCCGGGTCACCGAGCCCGACCAGCTGCTGCCGGCCTTCGAGGAGGCCAAGAAGCTCGCGGCCGAGCACCGGGTGCCGGTCGTCGTCGAGGCGATCCTGGAGCGGGTCACCAACATCTCGATGAGCGGCACGGACATCGCGTCCGTCAACGAGTTCGAGGACGTCGCGACGGAGCCGGGCCACGCCCCGACGGCGATCCGTGCGCTGACCGCTTCCTGATCCCGGACGATGCCGGCCCCCACGACCTCCGCGGTCGTGGGGGCCGCCGTCGTGTCCCGGCCCCGTGCCGGGCCGGAGGCCGTCCCCAGGACGCGTGGCCCGGGGCGGCCGTAAGGCGAGATCGTCGCCTAGCCGCCGCATCCGGGTGTCACGGCTGCGCGCTCCGGGCCTCACGAGGCAGGCGATGGGCCGGGGCGGGGTGCTGGTCGCGCGGCAGGTCCCGGGCCAGCTCTCCGGTGCCCCTCTGTCCCGGTGTCCGGCATGACGGGAGACGAGAGCGTCCTGGGCCGGTGCCGATCCGCGGGCTTCCGGGGGCGACCGGCCGGCCACGAGGACCGTGCCGGATGCGCTCGGGGGCGCCTCACGGGGTGTCCCGTGGAACACCCGCAGGCGGCAGCACCACCCGGCACGGCCGGATCGCGTCCTACCGGAACGCGGGCCCCGCCCGGATCCTGGGGCCATGGGGGATCCCGAGAGCACCTGGCCCTTCCCGGACCCGCCCGACCGCCCCGCCGACCACTTCCAGGCGCTCTTCGAAGGCGCCGTCGCGCCCGGACCGCCGGCGCCGCCCGAGTGCCCCTTCTGCGACCTCCGTCAGGACCGGTACGCCACCTCGTACGCGGGGTACTGGATCCTCCTCGAACCCCGCGTCCTCGTCCCGGCCCACACCCTTCCCCCGAGGCGGCGGTGGGTCATCACCTCGACCGGGACCGCGATGAACCTGTGGGACGCCGAGCCGCTTCCCGGTGCCAGGTGCCGTATCCCGCACCGCATCGCCTGCCCCCACCTCGTGCCCGAGGACCACTGGCCGGGGGCCACGGTGCTCCGCCGGCGCAACAGGGAACGCGCGCAACGCCTCTTCGACCTGCCGGGCGAGGGGCTCCCGGACACGGGCTGACGCCCGGACGCACGCATGCAGAGGTGCGGTGCACGCCGACCGGCGTGCACCGCACCTCTGCATGGAACGTTCACGGCGACCGCGACGGCGGACCGTGGGCAGGGGCGGCGCGCTCCTTCAGGTCTGGAGCGGGCCGCCCGGCCCTTCACCACCGCACTGGTGTCGTCCGCCGCCGCGGTCCCGTCCTGCCGGTGCCGCACGCTCCCCTCATCCGGGTGCGCGGCCCGGGCAGGGCCCGGGGTGAGGCTCAGTCCTCGCGCAGGGCGCGGACCGCCTCCTCGACGCGCTTGCCGTAGTCGGCGTCGGCGGCGTGGAAGTGGGCGAGGTTCTTCTCGATCACGTCGTCACGGGTGACCTGCGAGAGGCCGCCGGCGATGTTGGCGATCAGGCGGTTCTTCTCGTCCGCCGACATCAGCCGGTAGAGCTCACCGGCCTGGAAGAAGTCGTCGTCCTTGGCGTGCGCGGGCGCCTCGTGGGTGCCCGTCCAGCCCTTCACGGGCAGCGGCGCTGCCAGGGCGGCACCGGTCTCCGCCGGCCCGGCGTACGAGTTGGGCTCGTAGTTCTTGTCCTGGCGCGAGCCGTAGCGGGTCGCGTGCAGACCGTCGCGGCCGTAGTTGTCGGCGGTGGCCGCCTTCGGCGCGTTGACCGGCAGCTGGGTGTGGTTGATGCCCAGCCGGTAGCGCTGCGCGTCGGCGTACGCGAACAGCCGGCCCTGGAGCATCTTGTCCGGGGACGGACCGATGCCGGGCACGAAGTTGTTCGGCGAGAACGCCGCCTGCTCCACCTCGCCGAAGACGTTGTCCGGGTTGCGGTCCAGCACCAGCCGGCCCACGCGCCGCAGCGGGAAGTCGGCGTGCGGCCACACCTTCGTCACGTCGAACGGGTTGAAGCGGTAGTCCGCCGCCTCGGCCGCCGTCATGACCTGCACGTGCAGCGTCCAGGACGGGTTGACGCCCCGCTCGATGGCCTGGAGCAGGTCCGTCTGGTGGGAGTTGGCGTCCTTGCCGACCTGCTCGGCCGCCTGGTCGGCGGAGAGGGAGCGCACGCCCTGGTTGGTCTTGAAGTGGTACTTGACGAAGAAGGCCTCGCCCTCCGCGTTGGTCCACTGGTAGGTGTGCGAGCCGTAGCCGTTCATGTGGCGGTACGACGCGGGGATTCCGCGGTCGCCCATCAGCCACGTGATCTGGTGCGTCGACTCGGGGGAGTGCGCCCAGAAGTCCCAGACGTTGTCCGGCTCCTGGCGGCCCGTGAACGGGTCGCGCTTCTGGGAGTGGATGAAGTCGGGGAACTTGATCGGGTCCTTGATGAAGAACACCGGGGTGTTGTTGCCGACGAGGTCGTAGTTGCCCTGGTTCGTGTAGAACTTGAGGGCGAATCCGCGAGGGTCGCGCACGGCGTCCGCGCCGCCGAGGGAGTCGGCGACCGTCGAGAAGCGGATGAACGTCTCGGTGCGGCGGCCCACCTCGGAGAGGAAGTCGGCGTGGGTGAAGGCGGTGATGTCGTCGGTCACCTCGAAGTAGCCGTACGCGCCGGATCCGCGCGCGTGGACGACGCGCTCCGGGATGCGCTCACGGTTGAAGCGGGCGAGCTTCTCGAGCAGGTGCTGGTCCTGGATCAGGACCGGCCCGCCCGCGCCGGCCGTGGCGGAGTTCTGGTTGTCGGCGACGGGGGCGCCTGACTCGGTCGTGAGCACACGCTGGGACATGGAGGCCTTCCGTACGGGGCTGCTGACGGCCTCAGGAGCGTAGATTCGCCGGGATCGCCGCGTCAACAGTTTGTTGAAATTGGAGGGTAGGGTTCCGGATCGCGGCAGCGCCTGGGCGCGACAGGACAGGTGTCAGCGCCGCCGCGACCCGGAGTTCAGGGGGCCCTCGAAGGGCCGGGGGTGTCAGACCTGGGAGCCGGAGAGCCGCTCGACCGAGCGCAGCAGCGCCGAGTGGTCCAGGCCGCCGTCGCCCTGCGCGCGCAGGGAGGCCACGAGCTGGGCCACGACGCCGCCGACGGGGAGTGCCGCGCCGACGTTGCGGGCGGCGTCGGTGACGATGCCCATGTCCTTGTGGTGCAGGTCGATCCGGAAGCCCGGGGCGAAGTCCCGCTTGAGGAAGTTGTCCTTCTTGCGGGTGAGGACCGTGGAGCCGGCGAGCCCGCCGTTCAGCACGTCGAGTGCGGCGGCCAGGTCGACCCCGGACTTCTCCAGGAAGACGACGGCCTCGGCGCAGGCCTGGATGTTGACCGCGACGATCAGCTGGTTGGCTGCCTTCACCGTCTGGCCGGAGCCGTGGGGTCCGCACAGCACGATGGTCTTGCCGAGCGCCTCGAGGAGGGGCTTCGCGGCGTCGAAGTCGCTCTGCTCGCCGCCGACCATGATGGACAGGACGGCCTCGATCGCGCCGGCCTCGCCGCCGGAGACGGGGGCGTCCAGCACGCGGATGCCCTTGTCCTTCGCGCTCGATGCCAGGTCCACGGAGGTCTGCGGGGTGATCGAGGACATGTCGATCAGCAGGGCGCCCTGCCGGGCGTTCTCCAGGATGCCGTCGGGGCCGTAGGCGATGGCCTCGACCTGCGGGGACGCCGGGACCATCGTGATGACGACGTCGGCGTCGCGGACGGCCTCCGCGATCGAGGCCCCGCCCTTGCCGCCCGCCGCGACGAGGCGGTCGACCTTGTCCTGCTCCAGGGTGTAACCGGTCACCTGGTAACCGGCCTTGACCAGGTTCTCGGACATGGGCGAACCCATGATGCCGAGCCCGATCCAGGCGACCTTGGGGAGATTGCTGCTCATGAGGGTGCCTTCCGGTAAACGTGTGTGCGAGAGGGGGCGGGCCTCAGCGGGCCGGCCGGAGCTCGGCGGGGAGCCAGCCGAAGGCCTCGGCGCTCGGTCGGTCGCCGGGCTTGTACTCCAGGCCGACCCGGCCGGTGTAGCCGGCCTCGGTCAGCTCGTCGAGGAGCCGCTCCAGCGGGAGCGAGCCGGTGCCGGGCGCGCCGCGCCCCGGGTTGTCGGCGATCTGGACGTGGCCGGTCTTCGAGGCGTACGCCTTGATCACCTGGCTGAGGTCCTCACCGTTCATCGACAGGTGGTAGAGGTCCAGCAGGAACGTGGCGTTGCCCAGTCCCGTCGCCTCGTTGACGCGGTCGACCACCTCGATGCCCGCCGGTGCGCTGACCAGGGGGTAGAGCGGCGACTCCGTGTCGTTGAGGGTCTCGATCAGGAGGGTGGCCCCGATCCGGTCGGCCGCGCGGGCGGCCAGGACCAGGTTCTCCAGGGCGAGTTCGTCCTGGACCGCCGGGTCCACGCCCTCGACGCGGTTGCCGTACAGCGCGTTGAGCGCCTTGCAGCCGACCGAGGCCGCGAAGTCCGCCGCCACGTCGATGTTGGCGCGGAAGCGGTCCGACTCCTCGCCGGGCAGCGAGAGCGCCCCCCGGTCGGGGCCGGGGAGCCGGCCCGCGTAGAAGTTCAGCCCCACCAGCCGGGTGCCCGCGTCGTCGAGCGCCTTCTTCAGGGCGTCGAGCTCGGCCTGCGCCGGGGTGGGGGTCTCGATCCACGGCCACCAGAGCTCGACCGCGGTGAAGCCCGCGGCGGCGGCCGCCGCGGGGCGCTCCAGGAGCGGGAGTTCGGTGAAGAGGATCGAGAGGTTCACATCGAAGCGCTGGTCCGAGTAACCCATCATGCGCTCCTTCCGTATCGCGGAAGTTAGTTTCTGCTTAACGGAAGATTGCCTGGCGTGTGGGGAGGCTGTCAAGGGGCGAACCGAATTCCGGACACACGGAAGCGGGGCGGAGGCCGCCTCGCCCCTCACCCCGCCACCGCTCACACATGCCTGGTCAGACGGCCGGCACCGTGTCCTGGAACGTCGTTCCCGCCGCCCGGTAACCGCTCACCAGAGCCGATACCTGGGCGGGGGAGAGGACCTGGTCCTTCACGTGCAGCACGTAGTCCACCTGCTGGTCGTACGAGCGGGGAGCGGTACTGGCCTGGCCGGCCAGATCGATCAGCCACTGGTTGAAGTTGATCGACATCGGCCGCTCCGGGAGGTACGCCGCGCCGTGGGTCCCGAAGGGCTGCCCGTCGACGTAGTACGTGATCTCGCTGTTGTCGATGGTCACCACCAGGTCGTGCCATCCCGCGTAGCTCTGCCGGGCCTCGCTGTGCTGGTTGACGGCCTCCCACGGGTCGGGCCTGTAGGTCTCCCAGGACGTGGTGTAGAGGATGTTCGACGGCTCGCCCCAGCCGCCGTTGGGCAGGTACTCGAAGTCGTACTCCGCGTAGTCGTCCGCCATCGGCGCCTTCAGGTCGTTGATGGTGAAGAAGGTCTGGACGAGGTGGTCGCCGTCGGGGCCCGACCTCGGCGCGTCGCTGAACTTCACACGGGCCGCGTAGGTGCCGTTGCGGAACTTCGTGGACTTCGTGAGGATCTCCGTCTGCTCGGTCGACGCACCCGTGCCCGCCGTGGACGTCTCCAGGTTCATGACCGAATCGCCGCCCTGGCCGCTGAAGGTGACGTTCTCCGGGGCCCAGACGGCACCCGGTACCCCCGGACCGCCGGAGTTCGAGCGGACGCTCCAGCCGTTCGCCGCGATCCTGGGATCCGTGTGACCGGTGTAGTCGAAGTCGTCGAACAGCGTGGGCCCGTCGGCCGGCGGGTCGGTCGGCGGATCCGTCGGGTCGGTGGGGCCGTCGCCCCCGGGGGCCTCGCCCCAGGCCGTGACCGAGCCCAGCTGCGCCGTGATCTTCGCCCAGTCGCCGTAGGTGTTCCGTTCGGCGCCGAAGGAGTAGTCGTCGCTCTGCCGCAGCGGCTGCCAGTCCGCGCGGTGGAAGCGCAGCTGCATGTCACCGGTGTCCGCCCCGGGGGCGAGGGAGCCCGCGCCGGCGGTGAAGCCGATCTCCACGTATCGGTCGGCGGTGGCGGTAGGGTTCGGCAGGGTCCTGAAGGTGCCGGTGATGTTCGCGCAGCCCTTCACCGCCCAGGAGCAGGCGAACCGGTACCCCGCCGACGCCGAGTCGCCCTTGAAGTAGTAGCGCACCTTGACGTCGGAGAGCGGCACGCCCGCGCTCCCGGTGTTGCGTACCTTCAGCCACGGCTCGCTCTGGTCGGCGCTCGCCCCCGACGCGCTCGTGCGGTACTGGACGACGAGCCCGCCGGCCGCCGCGGCGCCGGCCGTCCCGGGCAGGGCGGCCAGGGCCGTGCAGCCCAGGGCGAGGGTGACGGCGGCGGCCGCCGCGCGGACACGGCTCCTGCGGAATGTGCTGGTGCTCATGGGGATGTTCCTCTCCGGAACGTCGGGGGACGGTCTACCGAGGGGGGTGCGCTGTACCTGCGGACGCGGTCGCCAGGGACCGCGTGGTGAGAGGCCGGTAGCGGACGCCGAGGGCGTCCAGCCGGGCGGTGTGCTCGCGCAGCCGCTCGACGAACCCGGCCCAGTCGCTGCGCCCGCCGGACCAGGCACGGTCCGCCAGGGCGCAGAGCCGGGGGTAGGTGAGGTACTCGATCCGGTCGGGCGTCCTGACGTACTCGGTCCACAGCTGCGCCTGCGTGCCCAGCACGCGGGAGGCCTCCTCCGGCTCCCAGTCGTGCGGCACAGGCTCGTTGGCGTGGACCGCGTGCAGGGGGACGGGACCACCGGGCTGTGCGGGCGGCTCGTCCGGATCCGTGGACTGCGCGTAGTCGAGGTAGGTGGCCCGGTGGTGCGCCGTCACCACCTGGTGCCCGCGCCGCGCCGCGGCGCGCGCATGGGCCGGGTCGCGCCAGGTCATCACCGTGAACTCGGGGGGCAGTTCGCTGCCGCTCTCCGCCCAGCCCGTGGGCCGGCGGCCGTGCTCCACGAGGAACGAGCCGATCCGGCCCATGAACCAGCCGTGCAGCGCCCCGGGACCGTCGAGCCCTTCCGCCGCCGCACGGTCCAGGGCCGCCGGGCTGTTCCCCCACTCGCCGGTGGGGCACTCCTCGCCGCCGATGTGGACGTAACGCGACGGGAAGACGTCCATGACCTCCTCCAGCACCGTCCGGCAGAAGTCGAAGACCTCCTCGTGGACGCCGAGCACGGTGTCGCAGACGCCCCACCTGGTCCAGACGTCGAGCTGCCGGTCGGGACGGTTCCCCAGGTGCGGGTAGGCCGCGAGGGCGGCGCGCACATGGCCCGGCATCTCGATCTCCGGCACGACGGTCACCCCCCGCTCCCGCGCGTGGCGGATCAGGTCCCGCAGCTCCGTCTTGGTGTACGCCCCCGAGTGCTCCACTCCGTCGGAGAGCGACTGGGCCCGCGTGCCGCCCACCGAGGTCAGCCGGGGGAAGGCGTCGACGGGCATGCGCCAGCCCTGGTCGTCCGTGAGGTGCAGGTGGAGGACGTTGAGCTTGTGCAGCGCCATCAGATCCACGTACCGGCGCAGGTAGGACACCGGCTGGAAGTGCCGGGCCACGTCGAGCATCGCGCCGCGCCAGGCGTACATCGGCACGTCGCTGATCTCGACGCAGGGCAGTTCCCACGACGCCCGGCGCACACGGCCGGACAGGGCTTCGGGGGGCAGCAGCTGGCGGATCGTCTGGACGCCCCGGAGCAGTCCGTCGGGCCGGGCGGCCCGCAGCAGCAGGGCCTGGGGTCCCACGGTGAGGCCGTACCCCTCGTCGCCCAGCCCGCCGAGCTGCGGGTCGAGCGCCAGCACGACCCGGCCGTCGGCGGAGGGCGGCAGGGGCAGCCCGGTCGCCGGGCCGATGAGCGTGCGCAGCAGATCCGCCGCACCCTCGGCACCCGGCAGGGCGCGTACGGAGGTGTCCTGGCCGAGGACGAGACGGCCGGGGCGCGGCGAGACCTTGCGGGGCCGGGGGACGAGGGTGAGCTCGGGGCGTGGTGCGGGCACGGGGGCCTCCGGATTCGGGAAGTCGGGCGGTTCGCGTGGCCGGGTCCTCAGGGGGCGCCCGGCGGGCTCATCCCTTGACCGCTCCGGCCGCGAAGCCGGAGGTCACATGGCGCTGGAGCAGCAGGAAGACCACGAGGGCGGGCAGCGCGAAGAGCGTCGAGGCGGCCATGGTGGCGCCCCAGTCGGTGCCGAAGGTGTTCTGGAAGGACGAGAGCCAGACCGGCAGGGTGCGGTTGTCCTGCTGCTTGATGATCAGGAAGTTGGCGTAGGCGAACTCGTTCCAGGCGGTGATGAATCCGAAGAGCGAGGTCGCCATCAGGCCGGGGGCGAGCAGCGGCAGGGCCACCCGCACGAACGCCCCCGTCCTCGTGCAGCCGTCGACCTGGGCCGCCTCCTCCAGTTCGGGCGGGATCGTGGCGAGGAAGCCCCTGAGCACCACGATCGTGAAGGGCAGCGTGATCATGAAGTAGACGAGGGTCAGGGTGGGCAGCCGGTCCAGCATGTCCGTGTCGCGCGAGATGATGTAGATCGGGATGATCAGCGACTCCCAGGGCGCCATCTGGGCGACGAAGACGAGCAGCATGAACGGCCGCCGGCCCTTCCTTCGCAGCCGTGCGACGGCGAAGGACGCCCCGAGCGCCACCACGAGGGAGAGCAGCACGGCTCCCAGCGTGACCAGGACGCTGTTGCGCCAGAACAGCCCGAAGCCGTCCGCCTCCACCGCCCGGCGGAAGTGCTCCAGCGTCCAGGTGTGGGGAACGAGCCGTGGCTCGGCGGACTGGATGTCCCGTGACGGTTTGAACGCCGTGGAGACCATCCAGTACACCGGGAACAGGCAGACCACGACGGTCACGGCGGCGGCGGCGTTCAGCGGGATCCGCCGGATCCGGGGGTGCGGCGGGTTCATCGCGGGTCGTCCTCCTGACGGAACATCTGGCGGAAGTAGAGGACCAGCACCCCGGACATCAGGACCACGGTGATCATCGACGCGGCGGAGCCCAGGTCGTAGCGCTGGCTGGAGAGCGCCGTCTGGACCGCGTAGACGGGCAGGATGGTGGTGGCGTCGCCGGGGCCGCCGCGGGTCATCACCCAGATCTGGACGAACGCCTTGAAGGTCCAGATCACCTCCAGGGAGAGGACGAGCATGAAGATCGGCCGCAGGATCGGGAAGGTGAGCGAGCGGAAGATGCGGGAGCCGGAGGCCCCGTCCAGACGCGCCGACTCGTACAGCTCGGCCGGGACGGTCGTCAGCGCCGAGTAGAGGGTGACCGCCGCGAACGGCACGGACTGCCAGACGATCAGGAGGACCAGGATCGTGAAGGACGCCGTACCGTTCGCGAACCACGGATAGCGGTCGAAGGAGCCGAATCCGAGCGCCGTCAGCGACTGGTTGACGATGCCGAACTCGGAGTGGAACAGCCACTGGAAGACCGTGGTGGCCGCGACCACCGGCATGGCCCAGGCGAGCACCAGCGAGCAGAGGAGGACCGTACGACCGACCCTGCGCAGCCGCTCCGTCATCAAGGCGACCAGGGTGGAGATGACCATGATCAGGACGACGTTGACGGCCATGAAGACGAAGGTGCGGCCGGTGACCTCCCAGAAGCGCGGGTCGGACAGCAGCGTCCGGTAGTTGCGCAGCCCCACGAACTCGGCGTCCCCGCTGATCAGCTGGCGGAGCCGGAAGTCCTGGAGGGAGATCACCACGGCCCGCACCAGCGGGTAGACCAGCAGGTAGAGCATGCCGCCTATAGCGGGTGCGATCAGGGCGTACGGCCACAGGTCGCGCGGGGGACGCCCGGCCCGCCGCCCCGGCGGCGCCTTCGGCGGACGGTGGACGCGTGGCGCGGGTCTCTCACGGACAGCGGGCACGGCGGGCCTCCTCTCGGGGGCGGGAAACGGACGGGGCCGGATCAGGAGCCGGTGTTCATGGCCCGTGTGATGTCGGCGGAGGCCTTGGCCGCCTCCTCGGCGGCGTCACCGCCCGTGAGCACGGCGGTCATGTAGTCCTTGACCGGGTTCTCGGCCTCCACGGCCGCCCAGCCCGGGGTGTTCGGCGTCGCGTGCCCGTTCGCCGCGCCGACCGTCATCGCCGAGGCCCCCGGGTCGTCCGCCACGGCCGCGGCGAGCGAGGTGCGGTTGGGGACGTAGCTCATGGCCGCCGCGAGCTTCTTCTGCCAGGCGTCGCCCGTCAGCTCCTTGACGAACGTCACCGCCGCGGGACGGACACCACCCTGGGATCCCGCCCGGAGACTTCGCCCACGGCGATCCGATCGCCTCGTCCACCCGGGGGGACATCCAGGCGGGGCCGTGAGGAGGCGGGGCGGCCGGGGAGGGCCCGCGGGGCGCCGGGCGGCAGCGAGCCGAGCCGGCCGTGTCCCGGCCCCGCCGTGTCCCAGGGCCCGTGCCTTAGGGTCGGGGCGAGCCGTGCGAGCCGACGGACACGGCGGGACATGAGGGAGGCAACGTGCGCTTGAGGGTGGAATTCACCACCGAGCCCTTCGACCTGGACGAGGCACCCGCCCACGCGGTGGTCGCCCGCGAGGTCATCCAGGCCGCCGACCTGGACGCGGTGGACGTGGGCCCCTTCGGGAACACGGCGGAAGGGGGCGCCGACCAGGTCCTCACCGCCGTGGACTCCCTGCTGCGCCAGGCCCTGGCCTCGGGTGCCACACGGGTCTCCCTCCAACTCAACGTGATCGGGGAGGACACCCCGTGACCGAACCGGCCGACCACCCGCTGGTCACCGCCGTGAAGCCGCTCGTCGACGCGATGGGGGCCGAGCTCCTCGCCCCGGAGCAGGCCACCTCCGAGGACGTCGTGCTCGCGTGGGAGGGCGCGGACGTCATAGCGGTGCGGCTCCCGCAGCTCTCCGAATCGCTCGACCGCATCCTGGCCGCGATGGAGCGGAGGCACGGGATGCCGCTGGCCGACCTGGACCGTAGGACCAAACAGGGCGTCGTACGGACTCTCGAGGCACGCGGTGCCTTCTCGGTGCGTCACGGAGTGGAGACGGTGGCGGGCGCGCTCGGAGTCAGTCGTTTCACCGTGTACAACTACCTGAATCGGGACAACACCGCCAAGGGTGAGTAGACGACCCGTAATGCCGCCCATGCCGCCGTCCGGAATCTCGGGCGGCGGCATCACTTGTTCGCGGAATTTCAACAAACTGTTGACGTGGTGTTGTGAAGGGCGTTAGCTATCCGCAGCCCGACAACGCACAGCGAAAAAGCCACGGAGGCTCCCGTGACTACGAGCTCCACACCGGGCCTCGCCCGGTTCAACACCCTGGCGGCCGACGAGGCCGCAGCCGCGCTGCACGAGGTCTGTGCCAGCACGGCGTGGGGAAGCCACGTCCTCGCCCACCGGCCCTACACCGGCACGGAAGCCCTGTTCTCCGCGAGCGACGCCGCCATGGCCGAGCTCTCCGCGGAGGACCTGGACGAGGCGATGGCCGGACACGCCCCGATCGGGCGCCCCAAGCCCGGGGACCCGGCCTCGGCCCGTGAGCAGCGGGGGATGGCCGGTGCGTCCGAGGAGCTCAGGGCGGAGATGCTCGAACTGAACCTGGCCTACCAGGAGCGGTTCGGACATGTCTTCCTGATCTGCGCCACCGGAGCCACCGGTGAGCAGATGCGCGACGCGGTCAAGGACCGGATCGGCAACTCGCCCGAGCAGGAACGCGAGATCGTCCGCGCGGAACTGGGCAAGATCAACCGCATTCGTCTGACCCGCCTCGCGCAGGACTCCTGAGCCCTCGCACCACCTGAAGAGAACGAAGAGAGCAAGGAGCGTGACGGTCTTGAGCACCGACACCACCGCATCGGTGTCCACCCACATCCTGGACACCAGCATCGGCCGTCCCGCAGAGGCCGTCACCGTCTCCCTCGCCGCTCGCAGCGGCGACGACACCCAGTTCGTGACGCTCGGGGGATCCGCGACCGACGCGGACGGGCGCTGCAAAGACCTGCCGGCCCTGCCGGAAGGAACCACCCACGTACGGCTCGTCTTCGACACCGAGTCGTACTTCACCGCGAAGAAGCAAGCCGAGGCGCAGCAGGACGCCCCCCGCGTAAGGGACAGCGGCGCGTTCTTCCCGGAGGTGGCGATCGCATTCGCCGTCACCCCTGGTGAGCACTACCACGTACCGCTGCTGCTCAACCCGTTCGGCTACTCCGTTTACCGAGGGAGCTAGCAGACAATGCCCACGATTCTCGGCCAGAACCAGTACGGCAAAGCAGAGAACCGCGTCGTCAAGATCACGCGGGACGGCGACACCCACCACATCAAGGACCTCAACGTCTCGGTCGCCCTCTCCGGCGACATGGACGACGTCCACTACTCCGGCTCCAACGCCAGCGTCCTGCCGACCGACACCACCAAGAACACGGTGTTCGCCTTCGCCAAGGAACACGGCATCGAGTCCGCCGAGCAGTTCGGCATCCACCTGGCACGGCACTTCGTGACCTCGCAGGAGCCGATCAAGACGGCGCGGATCCGGATCGAGGAGTACGGCTGGGAGCGCATCGCGACCTCCGACGGCAACTCCAAGTTCATCGGCGCCGACGAGGTGAAGCACTCCTTCGCCCGCAAGGGCCAGGAGACCCGGGTCAGCCAGATCACCTTCGACGGGGAGAAGTGGGAGGTCGTCTCGGGCCTCAAGGACCTCTCCGTGCTGAACTCGACCAACTCCGAGTTCTGGGGCTACGTCAAGGACAAGTACACGACGCTGAAGGAGGCGTACGACCGCATCCTCGCGACCGACGTCTCCGCCCGGTGGCGCTACAACTGGACCAGAGACGAGGAGCGCATGCCCAACTGGGAGAAGTCCTACGAGCAGGCGCGCAAGCACATGCTCCAGGCCTTCGCGGAGACGTACTCCCTCTCGCTCCAGCAGACGCTGTACCAGATGGGTTCGCGCATCATCAACAACCGCAGCGAGATCGACGAGATCCGCTTCTCGCTGCCGAACAACCACCACTTCCTCGTGGACCTGGAGCCCTTCGGCCTCAAGAACGACAACGAGGTCTACTTCGCGGCCGACCGCCCGTACGGCCTCATCGAGGCGACGGTGCTCCGCGACGGCGTCGAGCCGAAGATCCCGGTCGACATGACCAACCTCTGACGCGGTGCTGAACCGGCCCCCGCCCCCCGGTGGGGCGGGGCCCGGTCACCCGGAGGGAAATCCCATGGCACAGCCTGCAACGGGGCCGGCGAAAGGCCCATGTACCGCACCACCGACCGCTGCCGGCACGGCAGTTCACCCGGTGGACGAAAAGCTCCCGCCCTCGCGACTCGTCCCCGCCGCGCTCCAGCACATCGCCGCCATGTACGCCGGCGTCGTCACCCCTCCGCTCATCATCGGTCAGGCCGTCGGCCTCGACGCGGCCGGCATGACCCGCCTGATCGCCGCGAGCCTCCTGATCGCGGGGCTCGCCACCCTCCTGCAGACCCTCGGTGCCGGACGCTTCGCCGGGAACCGTCTGCCGTTCGTCAACGCCGCGTCCTCCGCCGGGATCGCCCCGATGCTCGCGATCGCCGAGACCAGCGCCCCCGGCCACCAACTCCCCGCGATCTACGGGGCGGTGCTCGTCGCAGGTGTCTTCTGCCTGGCCGTCGGCCCGTTCTTCGGCCGTCTGCTGCGCTTCTTCCCGCCGCTCGTCACCGGGGTCGTGATCACCCTCATCGGCGTCACCCTGATGCCCGTGCCGGTCGGCTGGGCCCAGGGCGGAGACGTCACCGCCGACGACTTCGGCGCCATGAAGTACCTGGCGCTGGCCGCCTTCACCCTCGTCGTCATCCTGCTGATCCAGCGCTTCGGACGCGGCTTCGTCAAGCAGACCGCCCTGCTCGCGGGCATGTTCATCGGCACGCTGGCCGCGATCCCCTTCGGACTCGCCGACTTCTCCGCGCTCGGCTCCGCCCCCATGGCCGCCCTGCCGTCGCCCTTCGCCTTCGGCGCGCCCGAGTTCCAGCCCGCCGCGATCCTCTCCCTGTGCATCGTGATGCTGGTGCTGATGACGGAGTCGTCGGCCGGGATGCTGGCGCTCGGCGAGATCTGCGAGCGGCGCACCGACGGCGCCACCATCACCCGCGGTCTGCGCACGGACGGGATCGCCACGCTCCTCGGACCGGTCTTCGGCACCTTCCCGACCAGCGCCTTCGCCCAGAACGTCGGCGTCGTGTCGCTGACACGGGTACGAAGCCGCTACGTCGTCGCCGCGGCGGGCGGCGCCCTGATCGTCCTCGGCGTCTTCCCCATGCTGGGCGCGGTCGTCTCGCTGGTCCCCATGCCCGTGCTCGGCGGCGCCGGCATCGTCCTGTTCGGCTCGATCGCGGTGAGCGGCATCCGGACCCTGTCCGAGGCCGGTCTCGACGACAGCTCCAACATCATCCTCGTGGCGGTGGCACTCGGCGCGGGCATCATCCCGCTCGCGGCACCCTCCTTCTACGCGGGATTCCCGTCCTGGGCGCAGACCGTGCTCGGCTCGGGGATCAGTGCGGGAGCGCTCGTCGCGGTCCTGCTCAATCTGTTCTTCCACCATCTCGGCACCCACGGCCGTAGCGCCGTGGCACTCAAATCCTCCTAGGGTCCTGCCGTGCCCACATCGCCAGAGACAGAAGAGGGAAGCACCATGGCAGCTTCGGCGGATTCAAGGACCACTGAGCGCATCGTCATCGAGAACTGCTCGATCGCCACGGTCGACGCACACGACACCGAGTACGCCTCGGGATACATCGTGGTGGCGGACAACCGCATCGAGTCCGTCGGCGCCGGCAAGGCGCCGGAGGGACTCACCGGCGTCGTGCGTCGCGTCGACGGCACCGGCCACCTCGTCACGCCCGGCCTCGTCAACACCCACCACCACTTCTACCAGTGGATCACCCGGGGCCTGGCGACCGACCACAACCTCTTCGACTGGCTGGTCGCGCTGTACCCGACGTGGGCGCGCATCGACGAGCCGATGGCCCGCGTGGCGGCGCAGGGTTCCCTCGCGATGATGGCCCGCGGCGGTGTCACCACCGCGATGGACCACCACTACGTCTATCCCCAGGGCTCCGGCGACCTCTCCGGCGCGATCATCGGCGCGGCCCGCGACATGGGCGTACGCTTCACCCTCGCCCGCGGCTCCATGGACCGCAGCGAGAAGGACGGCGGTCTGCCGCCGGACTTCGCGGTGGAGACCCTCGAAGGCGCGCTCGCCGCGACCGAGGCGACCATCGACGAGCACCACGACGCCTCGTTCGACGCGATGACACGGATCGCCGTCGCCCCCTGCTCGCCCTTCTCCGTCTCCACCGAACTGCTCAGGCAGGGCGCCGAGCTGGCCCGCCGCCGGGGCGTACGGCTGCACACGCACGGCTCGGAGACCGTCGAGGAGGAGCAGTTCTGCAAGGAACTGTTCGGGATGGGCCCCACGGACTACTTCGAGTCGACCGGCTGGCTCGGCGACGACGTGTGGATGGCGCACTGCGTCCACATGAACGACTCCGACATCGCCGCCTTCGCCCGCACCGGCACCGGTGTCGCGCACTGCCCGTCCTCCAACGCCCGTCTCGCCGCAGGCATCGCCCGCGTCCCCGACATGCTCGCCGCCGGTGTCCCCGTCGGGCTCGGCGTCGACGGCACCGCGTCCAACGAGTCCGGCGAACTCCACACCGAGCTGCGCAACGCGCTCCTCGTCAACCGCCTGGGCGCCCACCGCGAGAAGGCGCTGAACGCCCGTCAGGCGCTGCGCCTGGGAACCCACGGCGGCGCCAGGGTCCTGGGCCGGGCCGACGAGATCGGCTCCCTGGAGCCGGGCAAGCTCGCCGACCTGGTGCTGTGGAAGCTGGACACCCTCGCCCACGCCTCCATCGCCGACCCGGTGACCGCCCTGGTCTTCGGTGCCGCCGCCCCGGTGACGCTCTCCCTCGTCAACGGTAAGCCCGTCGTCGAGGACAGCCGTCTCATCACGGTGGACGAGGACGCCATCGCCCGCGCGACCCGCGACGAGGCCCGGCGCCTGGCGCAGATCGCCGCCGGAGCCTGACGCTCCGCACCCCCATGACAGGCCGGCCGAGGGGGACGGCCCTCGGCCGGCCGCCGTGGACCCAGCGAGGTTCACGGCAGCCTGTGCGGGAGCGCGTGAACCCGTTCACGCGCTCCCGCACAGGTGAGCTCCAAGCTGCCCGCACCAGCTGCACGACCTGCACCAACGCACCACTCAGCACCACCTCCCTGATACCCACGTCGTCCGACGTGTACCCGACCGGAGGAAGCCGTGGCAGCTACGCCCAGGTTTCGTAAGAACGCAGTCGACGGAAGCGCACCCGAAAAAAGCACCGCAGAAGGGAGTACGGCGGAAGGGTCGGTGGGCAAGCACCCGGTCGACGAGAAACTGCCACCCCTCAGGATGTTCACCAGCGGCCTGCAGCACGTGGCCGCGATGTACGCGGGCGTGGTGGCGCCGCCCATGATCGTGGGGCCCGCCGTGGGCCTCAGCGCGAAGGAGACCGCCTTCCTCATGGGGGCGAGCCTCTTCACCGCGGGGATAGCCACCCTGCTCCAGACCCTCGGGTTCTGGCGCATAGGCGCCCGGCTGCCTTTCGTCAACGGCGTCTCGTTCGCCGGGGTCACCCCGATGATCGCGATAGGCAAGGACCGGGGGCACGACGGCATCGCCGTCATCTTCGGGGCGATCATCGTCGCCGGTCTCCTCGGCTTCGTCCTCGCCCCCTACTTCTGCAAACTGGTCCGGTTCTTCCCGCCCGTGGTCACCGGCACCGTCATCACCCTGATCGGCGTCTCGCTGCTGCCGGTCGCCTTCAACTGGTCGCAGGGCGGCAACGCCACCGCCGCCGACTACGGCTCGATGACCAACATCACGATGGCCGCCGTCACCCTCCTGATCGTGCTGGCCCTGCGCAAACTGCTGCGGGGCTTCCTCCAGCAGATCGCCATCCTTCTCGGCCTGGTCATCGGCACCCTCATCGCGATCCCCGCCGACATCACCGACTTCGGGGCACTGGGCGACGCCGACGTGGTCGGTTTCCCGACGCCGTTCCACTTCGGCGCACCGCAGTTCGAGGTCGCCGCCATCATCTCGATGTGCATCGTGATGCTGGTCTGCATGACCGAGTCCACCGCCGACATGCTGGCCCTCGGCAAGATCGTCGGCCGCCCGGCGGACGAGCGGACCATCGAAGGCGGTCTGCGCGCCGACACCCTGGGCAGTGCCATCAGCCCCCTCTTCAACGGTTTCATGTGCAGCGCGTTCGCCCAGAACATCGGGCTGGTCGCCATGACCAAGGTCCGCAGCCGGTTCGTCGTCGCCTCCGGCGGTGTCATCCTGGTGCTGCTCGGCCTGGTCCCCGTCGCCGCGTCCGTCATCGCCCTCGTGCCGCTTCCGGTTCTCGGCGGCGCGGGCATCGTGCTCTTCGGATCGGTCGCCGCGAGCGGAATCCAGACCCTGGCGACCGCCGCCCTGGAGAAGGGCGAGAACGCCCTGATCGTCGCGGCGGCCGTCGGCGTCGGGCTCATCCCGATCGCCGCGCCGGACTTCTACCACGCCTTCCCCGAGGACCTGCTCGTCGTCCTCGACTCGGGCATCTCCACGGGCTGTGTGGTGGCGATCGTGCTGAACCTGGCCTTCAACCACTGGGGCCGCACGCCGGACGCCGATCCGGAGGCGGAGGTCCCGGAGAGCGAGCAGCCCAAGGACCCGATGGCCGTGCCCGTCGCCCACTGACCCGTCGGTGCGCGTATGCGGACCCCTTCGGGGGCCACGCGTACGCGCACCGTGCGTGGACCCGTGTCAGCCGATGTGGTAGCTGTCGCCGTAGACCTGCCAGTCCAGCGGCGGGTCCAGATCCAGATTGCCGTCGCGCAGGAAGACCCGCTGCGCCGTGTCGACGCGGCTGGTGTCCGAGTGGGCCTCCTCCTGCTTCATCGCCCGTACCCGCGCGTCCAGGAAGGCGTCGAGGTAGGCCACCTCGTCACCGCCCTGCGACGGCGGGCTCGCCTGCGCCAGCGCCCGCTGCCTGATCGAGCCGAAGCTCGCGCTGTCGTTGCCGCCTCCGTGCATCACGATGGCGTCGTAGTACGCGAACTGGCCGAGTGTGCCGAGACCGTCGGCCTTGCCCTGGCTCACCGCCGGGTCGAAGTACACCCGGTCGCGCTCGTCGTTCTGCGCCTGCTGGAACGCCCCGTCCGACGCCGCCTCGCGCCAGTGGCCCGGGTAGCCGGGGTCGAGCCCTTCGTGCGAGTCGGAGCCGTCCACCTGCCGCAGGGCGGGCAGGTACGCCTCCAGGACGTTGCCCGGCCGGCCCTCGGCGTAGCGTTCCACCAGAGCCAGCATGTCTCCGGTGCCGGAGCAGAATCCGATGATGCCCGCGGTGTAGCCGCGGCCGTCGCCGATGTCCTCGATGTAGCCGTACTGGCCCTTCCATTCCAGCGTGGAGTTCTCCGCGCTGGAGACCAGTTGCATGGCGATCTCCTTCTTCGCGGGATCGTCGAGTCCGGTCGCGGCTGCCTCCAGGTGTGCGGCCGACGGCGTGGGGGCCTCGGCGTGAGCGGCGGCCGGAACCGCGGTGAACGTCAGCCCGAGGGCGACGACCGCGAGTCCGGCGTTGCGGGTGAGTCGAGTGAGTCGGGTGATGCGACGTGAGGTGCTGGTGTGGGGTTGATGCACCGGTCCTCCAGAAGGAGTTCGCCGTTCCGATGTTCTGTTAGGAAGCTTTCCTATCAGGCTTCGAGGGTGCGGTGAAGGTCCCGGACGCGGGTGAGCCGAAACGTCCCCGCATGGGCGAAGAGCCCTTGCCGGCGGGTACGGGGGCGTGGTGCCGTCCGGGCCGGCGCCCCTTCGCGGACGGCGGTGGCGCGCCGCACGGGGAGGCAGCCCTCATCTGCGGAACGGGAATCCCCGCTTCCTGGACACGGCTGGACAGCCGGCATCCCTCGCGGATGCGCGCACATGCCGCACGCGTGGGAACCGGCGTACGCGAACGGGCCGGTGGGCGCGTCGAGCGCCCACCGGCCGGCGGTTTCACACGTGGTCGATGCGGAAGCTCTCGCCGTACACCCGCCACGCCAGCGGTGTCTCCAACTGCAGCTTTCCCTCGCGCACGAAGGCGCGTTGGGCCGTCTCCACCCGGCTGGTGTCGCTGTGCGAGGGCTCCTTGCGGATGGCGGAGACCCGGGCGTCCAGGAAGGCGTTCAGATAGGCCTCCTCGTCACCGCCCCTGGAGGGCGGTTCCGCCGCGGAGAGGGCCTGGTCGCGTATCGTCCGGAAGCCGACCGTGCCCTTGGCGTCCGCGTACCCGTGCATCACGTAGGCGTCGTAGTAGATGAACTGCCCCAGCGCGCTGAGCCCGTCGGCCTCGGCACGCTCGACGGCCGGATCGAAGTACGCGGAGTCACGCTCCGCGTCCTGTGCCGCGCGGAACGCCGAGTCCTTCGCGGCCTCCTTCCAGGCCCCGGTGAACGCGCTGCCGAGTCCCTCGTGCGCGTCGCTTCCGTTCACCGCGCGCAGCGCCGGGAGGAAGTCCGCGAGCGCGTTCCCCGGACGCTTCCGCGCGTAGCGCTCGACCACCTT
This sequence comes from Streptomyces sp. SM10, assembly GCF_002910915.1. Taxonomy (GTDB): domain Bacteria; phylum Actinomycetota; class Actinomycetes; order Streptomycetales; family Streptomycetaceae; genus Streptomyces. Next base: position 71,654 of record NZ_NEUF01000048.1, read on the forward strand.
GAGCATGTCTCCGGTGCCGGAGCAGAATCCGATGATGCCCGCGGTGTAGCCGCGGCCGTCGCCGATGTCCTCGATGTAGGCGTACTGGGCCTTCCAGTCCAGGGTGGAGTTCTCCGCACTGGAGACCAGCTGCATGGCGATGGCCTTCTTCGCGGGGTCGTCGAGGCTCTTCTCCGGGGCGCCGGAGGAAGATCCGGAACAGCCGGCCAGGACGAGGGTCGCGGCAGCGGCGAGGACGAGACGCATGTGCTTCACGCACCAAGCCTGCCAGGCCGGGGGGGCCGGGCCGGGCGTGGGTCCGACGCCTGTAGCGTTCGGGACATGGAAGATCAGTCTGTAGTGGACGTCGGCGATGTGCGCCTGGCGTACCGGACCTGGGGCGACCCCTTCGGTTCACCCGTGGTCCTGTTGCACGGCCTCGGGGGCTCGTCCCTGAGCTGGGAGGCGGTGGGTGCGCTCCTCGGTGAGGAATGGCGGGTCTACGCCATCGACCTGCGCGGCCACGGAGAGAGCGACTGGCCCGACGAGTACGGCTTCGAGCAGATGCGGGACGACGTCCTGGAGTTCCTCGACGCCTGCGAGCTCGACCGGGTCGGCGTCGTCGGCCACTCCATGGGCGGAGTCGTCGCCTATCTGCTCGCCGAGGAGCACGCGGACCGGGTGGAGCGGCTGGTGCTGGTCGAGACGCCGCCCCCCTTCCCCGGGCAGCTGATCGCCGACAGCGGCCCCACGGGGCCGGTCGACTACGACGAGAACGCCGTCCCGGCCGTCCGGGCGCAGATCGCCGAGCCGGATCCCCGCTGGGAGGAGGAGCTGGGACAGATCGTCGCTCCGACCCTGATGATCGCGGGCGGCCCGGAGAGCTCCATGCCGCAGGGACGGCTGGCCGACATGGCCTCGCTCATCCCCGACTGCCGGCTGATCACCCTGGGCGGCGGTCACCACGTGCACAAGAAGCACGCGGATCAGGTCGCCCACCAGATCACCGAGTTCTTCACCAGCTGAGACCGCCCGCGGCCAGGGCGCGGGCGTCGTCCCGGTCGCGCCGCCCGGCCCCGTGCGGTGCCGGGAGCGGACTCCGCCGGCCGTCAGGCGCCCGGCCGCCAGTCCGGGCGCCGGCCGCTCAGTCCGATCACCCGGTCGACCAGGGGTGCGTCGTCCGGGACGGGCACCGGCGGTCCGAAGATCGCGTCGGCGCCGGACCGGTCGTCGTCCCCCGGCGCCAGCATCGCCTCCGACGACCGCAGGCTCGCCTCGTCCGCCCGGAAATCCTGTCCCGTCGCCCTGGCCAGATCCCAGCCGTGCACGACCAGCTCGTTGCGTGCGACCATCCCCGCGACCTCACCGGGCAGGTCGACACCGCCCGCCCTGGTCATCCCCTCCAGCGCGTCCGGGGAGCGCCAGGCCGCGACCAGCTCGTCCAGCAGCGTCGGCAGGGCCGTGCGCCAGTCGGCGGGCAGCGTCGGCAGGGCGGCGTCCGGAGAGGTGTCGGTCGTCGCGCCGAGGTTCTTGAGCCCCGCGTCACGGAACGCGACGGTCAGCCCCAGCAGGTGACCGAGGAGCTCCCGCACCGAGTAGTCGGGGCAGGGGGTCGGGCCGGACAGCTGCCCGTCGTCGACGGCGCCGAGGAGATCGCGGATCTGCCGCGCCGCCGGTCCGAGATCGAGACCGGGCGCGGTTGCCTTGTCGGATTCCATACTCCTCAGACCTCTTCCGGGCCCGGAACTCATCGCGGACATTGCGGAACGTTCCGATCCACCCCCTTGTCGGGGGCCCCACCCGCATGGCATATAGGTCTGGACCATTCCTGTCGGATGGAAGGCATCACCGTGCAACGCCCCCACGCACGCACCGCGTTGGCCTGTTCCGCCGCGCTGCTCCTCGCCCCGCTCACCGCCTGTGGTGGCACCGCGCAGGCGGACACCAAGAAACCCACGGCACCCACGGGTGTGACGGCCCAGGCGAGCAGCGCGCTCTCCGCCCACGTCATGTGGGAGCAGGCCTCGGACGACAAGGGAATCACCGGCTACGACGTCTACCGCGAGGGAAGGAAGATCCTCTCGGTGCCCGCGACGAAGCTGATGACCGACGTGGACGGCCTGACCGCCTCCACGGACTACACCTTCACCGTCAGGGCGCGCGACGCCGCCGGGAACGTCTCGGCCCCGAGCGCCTCCGTCGCCCTGACCACCCCCGCCCCCTCCCCCGACGACACGGAGCCGCCGACCACCCCGGTGAAGCTCCGGGGCAAGGCCGACACCGCCAGGACGGTCACCCTGTCCTGGGGCGGATCCACCGACGACGTGGGTGTGACGGCCTACGACGTCTACCAGGAGGACTCCAGGATCCACAGCGTCCCGGGGACCGAGACCACGGCCCGGCTCTCCGGACTGCGCCCCGGCACCGTCTACACCTTCACCGTCCGCGCCCGTGACGCCGCCGACCACTCCTCGCCGGACGGCAACGCCCTCGACCTCACCACCCCGACCGCGCCGGGCGCTCCCGCGAGCACGGCCCCCACCGGACTGCGGACGAAGGCGACGGCGCAGAAGAACGAGTTCCTGGTCGACCTCTCCTGGGACCAGCCGGACACCGGGGGCGCGATCCCCGCGTACCAACTGTTCCTGAACGGAAGGCTGACCACCACGATCGTCTGGGGCGGCACCCCGCCCGCGGGCCGCGCCACCTACGAGCTCACCCTCACCGACCCGCCCGGCACCCGCTACTCGCTCAAGATCCGGCCCAAGCTCCCTGACGGGACCTGGGGCGACTTCTCGGCGCAGCGGACGGTGGTGCTGCCCGGCTGAGCGGTGACAGGCCGCTCACGGTCCGCGCCAGAGGTTGGCGAAGGCCGCGTTCTCGATGGTCCGCCTCTGGCGTACGGCCTCCAGTTCCATCACCGCGTCGTGGACGGCCGCCACCACGGTCGTCACCGCCTCGTCGTCGAGGGCGCGCTCGCCGTCGTCCCTGTCGTCGTCGATGCCCACGGCCGAGGCGAGGGCGGCCAGGACGGGTTCCCGCGCGTCCCGGCGGTCGGCCGCCCGGCGGCGGCCGGGCGTGTCGGCCGGTTCGACACGTTCCGGCCCGAAGGGCGACCGGCCGCTTCGCTTCCGCGTCAGTTCGCCGTCCCTCTCCAGACCGTCCTGGTACGCGGCCGAGAGGTCCTTGCCCCGGCGCCACAGCCAGTCGTCGATCCGCTCGTAGGGCGGTTGCCGGGTGAGCCGTTCCACGGCGTCGCCGAGGAGCGCGTCGTCCGGTGTCCACGGCTCTCCCGGCACGATGCGGTCACCGTCCACGGCGACGGCCCCCGCACCGACGAGGTCGATCAGCTCGGCTCCCGCGAGCGCGAGCGACAGGTCGCCCTGCCCCACGGGATGCTCCGGCCGGGGGTCCAGGGTGGTGATGAACAGGTCCTTCGCCGTGGTCATGAAGGGCTCCCCTCGGAGGCGTCGACACGGGTGCACCCCCGCCGGCCCCGTCCGGAAGGGCGCGCGGCGAGACGACCGTCACGATCAGTATCGCCCCCGGGAAGGCCGCATGGTCAAGGTACCGGCCTCCGGCGGCGGTGCCGGAGGCCGGTACAGGAGGCGGTCGGGATGCGAGGCGCGCTTCCCGGCGTACCGTCGCCCGGCCGTCATCGCGGTCATGGGATCCCGCGTCGGCGGCATCCGGATCCTGACCCTGGGTGACGAGATCGGGCCCGACTTTCGCTGATGGGCATCCGTCCCCCACAATCGGACAGCGACCTCCCCTCGTGACGCCACGGGATCAGCCATGCCCGTTTCAGGCCGTCACCGCCGCACAGCCCGCGAAGCCGGGCGCCGCAGGCATGAGGTGGGCGCCATCGGAAGGACGCAGGAACGATCTCCCTGCTGAGGAGGCACGTAGTTGGAAGGAAGGCTGGCCATGGCGGTCGATGCGCGCGGCGAAGTCGAGGAGTTCATCCTGGGCGACCGGTTCTCCTGTCTGGCGGGTCGGTCCGCCTGGCGACGCGGCGGCATCGCCCATCGGCACTACGACGTCCTCGGTGGCGAGGAGTCCGCCCGGCTGATGGCGTGTGACCTCGCCGAGTTCGTGGAGTCGGCGGACTGGAGCGCCCGGACGTTCACCAGTTTCGTCGCCACCTTCGAGCAGCCGCGCGGGGTGGACGAGGTGCGGTTCGAGGAACTGCTCTGGCAGCAGCTGCAGTTGCTGCACGAGCAGGATGCGCGGACACACCGCTGGGCCGACGGCTACTCGTCGGATGCCGGGTCCGGGGAGTTCGCGTACAGCGTGGCCGGCCACCCCTTCTTCGTGATCGGCCTGCACGAGACCCACCGCAGGTGGGGTCGGCGGCCGCCCTTCCCGATGCTCGCCTTCAACTCGCACGAGCAGTTCGACCGGATCAAGGGCGCCGGCATGTGGGACCGACTGGCGGACAAGATACGCAAGCAGGACATCAAGCTGCAGGGAGACATCAACCCCAACCTGCACGAATACGAACAGCTCTCCGAGGCCCGTCGCTACTCCGGCCGTACCAAGCCGGCCGACTGGGAGTGCCCCTTCGCCGCCCGTGAGCCGGAGTCGCGGCAGCCGGGGAGGGAACTGACGGTCTCGGTCGTCTGAGGGCGGGCGGAGTTCCGCACCCCTGCCCGGTGGGGGCAGGGGTGCGGTGCTCGGTCCTGCGGGGTCAGCCCAGCTGCTCGTACGCCGGCAGCGTCAGGAAGTCCGCGTAGTCCTGGTCCAGCGAGACCTGGAGCAGCAGGTCGTGGGCCTGCTGCCACTTGCCGGACTCGAAGGTCTCGTCGCCGATCTCCGTGCGGATCGCGGCCAGTTCCTCGGCGGCGACCTTGCGGGCCAGCTCCGCCGTGGCGTGCTCGCCGTTCTCGAAGATCACGTCCGCGTTGATCCACTGCCAGATCTGGGAGCGCGAGATCTCGGCGGTGGCCGCGTCCTCCATCAGGTGGAAGATGGCGACCGCGCCCATGCCGCGCAGCCACGCCTCGATGTAGCGGATGCCGACCGCGACCGCGTTGCGCAGGCCGTCGTACGAGGGCTTCGCGTCCAGCGTGTCGATGGCGATCAGGTCACCCGGCGCCACCGAGACGTCCTCGCGCAGGCGTTCCTTCTGGTTCGGCTTCGCGCCGAGGACCGCGTCGAAGGAGGCCATGGCGATCGGGACCAGGTCCGGGTGGGCCACCCAGGAGCCGTCGAAGCCGTCGCCGGCCTCGCGGTCCTTGTCGGCCTTGACCTTCTCGAAGGCGACCTTGTTGACCTCGGCGTCACGACGCGAGGGGATGAAGGCCGCCATACCGCCGATGGCGTGCGCGCCGCGCTTGTGGCAGGTGCGGACCAGGAGTTCGGTGTACGCCCGCATGAACGGGGCGGTCATCGTGACCAGGTTGCGGTCCGGCAGGACGAACTTCGATCCGCCGTCGCGGAAGTTCTTGACGATGGAGAAGAGGTAGTCCCAGCGGCCCGCGTTCAGCCCGGAGGCGTGGTCGCGGAGCTCGTAGAGGATCTCCTCCATCTCGTACGCGGCGGTGATCGTCTCGATCAGGACGGTCGCGCGGACCGTGCCCTGCGGGATGCCGACGTACTCCTGGGCGAAGACGAAGATGTCGTTCCAGAGGCGGGCCTCCAGGTGTGACTCCGTCTTCGGCAGGTAGAAGTACGGGCCCTTGCCGAGGTCGATCAGGCGCTGCGCGTTGTGGAAGAAGTAGAGGCCGAAGTCGACCAGCGCGCCGGGCACCGGGGTGCCGTCGAGCTGGAGGTGGCGCTCGTTCAGGTGCCAGCCGCGCGGGCGCGTGACGACGGTCGCGAGCTCATCGGCGGGCTTGAGGGCGTAGGACTTGCCCGACTTCGCGTCGGTGAAGTCGATGTTCCGGGTGTAGGCGTCGATCAGGTTGAGCTGGCCGGTGATCACGTTCTCCCACGTGGGGGCGGACGCGTCCTCGAAGTCTGCGAGCCAGACCTTGGCGCCCGAGTTGAGGGCGTTGATGGTCATCTTGCGGTCGGTCGGACCGGTGATCTCCACCCGGCGGTCGTCGAGCGCGGCAGGGGCCGGGGCGACCTTCCAGGTGTCGTCCACGCGGATCGCTTCCGTTTCCGGGAGGAAGTCCAGCGTGGAGGTGCGGGCGATCTCGGCCCTGCGCTCGCCGCGGCGGGCGAGCAGCTCGTCACGCCGGGGCGTGAACTGCCGGTGCAGCTCGGCCACGAACGCGAGGGCCGCATCGGTCAGGACCTCGTCCTGCCTCGGCAGGGGCTCGGCGTCGACGATGGCCAGCGGGGACGGCGCTGGTGCGGACATGAGCTGTCACTCCTTCAGCGGGGGCGGCGCGGACGGCGTCCCACGGCCGCCGGGTCGCCAGGTATGGCACGGCGTGCCGTGGCTCCGAGATACGGCCGTGGGTGCCGTCCGGGTGCGGAAGCGATGTGGCGTGCGTGCCGCATGCTTCTGATCAGTGGATATTAGTTTCCTCATGGTGGAAGTTCAATGGTTTGTTGATGTCGAGATTCTCCGGGTCGACAGAAGTGCCGCCGTGGTGGCGCGGCGTGCCAGGTCCTGCACGGACGGTTCACCCCGGCGTGCCGGGTCACTCCAGGTGTGTCAGGTCCTCCGTCGTGTCGATGTCGTACGCCTGAGCCACATCGGAACATTCGACGAGCGTGATCGCATCGCGGTGCGCCCGCAGATAGCCCCGGGCCCCCTGGTCGCCGAGCGCGCCCGACGCGATGTCCGCCCACCGGTCGGCCCCGAACAGCACCGGGTGCCCGCGCTCGCCGTCGTACGCGGCGGCCGCCAGGGTCGTCCGGGACAGGTAGGCGGAGCGGACGCGCGCCACCGCCTCGGCCCCGATGCCCGGCTGGTCGACCAGGAGCACCAGTGCGGCGTCCGCGGCCGAGCCCGTGAGCGCGCCCAGCCCTGCCCTGAGGGAGGACCCCATGCCCTCCTCCCACTGCGGGTTCACCGTCACCGTGCACGCCGAGAGGTCCGCCCGTGCCCGTACCTCGTCGGCCGCCGCGCCCAGCACGACGTGGACGGGGCCGCAGCCGCCGTTGCGCAGCGCCCGTGCCGCGTGTTCGACGAGGGGGCGGCCGCGGTGTTCCAGCAGGGCCTTCGGCCGGCCGCCCAGGCGGCGCCCGCCGCCCGCCGCGAGCAGCACTCCGGCGACCGTGGGGATCTGTTCTGTATGAGGCATGCGCCCTGGATACCACTGTGCTGTCCGTACCCGCGGAAGGAGTGTCACCCCTCAGGGGTACCCTCGTTCCGGGCCCGCACTGTGGCGCACGCCACCTTTGATGGCGTTAACTTGCGCACGGCCCCAGGCACTTGGCCGGTGCCCGGGGCGGGGTGGACACACCGGCACGATGACGTGCGAGGGGGAGTGCTTTGTTGCGAAGCGTGGGGCAGGAGCAGTTGACCGGCAGTGACGAGGATCCGAGAGTGACGGAGCTGCGTACGGCTGTCTCCCGGCTCCGCCGTGAACTGGCCGGGCACCCTGCCGAGTTCCCGGACCGGGGCATCGCCGAGGACGAGCTGGCGGCCCTGGATTCCATGGCGGTCAGCGGGAGGCCGGAGATCCCCCGGCTGCGCCGCTCGCTGCTGCTGGTCGTGGGGGCGATCGGTTCGGTCAGCGCGCTCGCCCCGGGCCTCAGGGACGTACGGGTGGCCGTCGAGCTCTTCGGGGAGCCCCCGCGCCTCTCGTGACGTCAGCGGCGGATCAGGCGGCGAGCGGTCGCCGCCGCCACCGCCGATGTGCGTGAGTCGACGCCGAGCTTGGCGTAGATGTGCACCAGATGGGACTTCACCGTTGCCTGGCTCAGGAAGAGCTGCTTGCTGATCTGCTGGTTCGACAGGCCCTCACCGACCAGCCTGAGCACCTCCAGCTCGCGCTTGGTCAAGGCCTGGGCCGGTGTCCGCATCCGGTCCATCAGCCGGTGCGCCACCGCGGGAGCGAGCGCCGAGCGGCCTGCGGCCGCCGTGCGCACCGCAGCCGCCAGCTCCTCGGGCGGGGAGTCCTTCAGCAGGTAGCCGCCCGCGCCCGACTCGACGGCGGCCAGGATGTCGGCGTCCGAGTCGTACGTGGTGAGGATCAGCACGCGGGGGGCGTCCGCGGCGGCCGTGATCGCCGCCGTGGCCTCCGCCCCGTGCATGCCCGCGCCGAACTGCAGGTCCATCAGGACCACGTCGCACACGCCGGTCGCGGCCAGGGCGACGGCCCGTTCCGCGGTGGGGGCCTCGGCGACGACCTGGAAGTCCGGCTCGGTGTCCAGGACCGCGCGCAGCCCTGCCCGCACCACCGGGTGGTCGTCGGCGAGGAGCAGCCGGATCGGGTCGGTCATGCGGCCCTGCCCTCCGCGTCCTGGGTGCTCTCCGCCCCCGCGGGGCCGTGCACGTCGGCGGCCGGGAGCGGCAGGGTGACGGCGACGGCCGTGCCCTGGCCGGGACCCGATTCCACACTCAGCGTCCCGCCCAGCGACCGGGCCCGCGCGCGCATCGCGAGCAGCCCGAAGCCGCCGCCGGACGTGCGCGCCGGCGCGGCGGCCGCGTCGAAGCCCCGGCCGTCGTCCACCACGTCCAGGGAGACCGACGTCTCCATGAAGCTGAGAGTGATCTCCGCCCGCCGCGCCCCGGAGTGCTGGACCGCGTTGGCCAGCGACGACTGCGCGGTGCGCAGCAGCGCCACCTCGTAGGGCGTGGGCAGCTCGACCGGCCTGCCGCTCACGGCGAACTGCACCGTGAGGTCCGGCGCCGAGCTGCGCGACGAGAGACGGGACAGAGCCGCCGCCAGGGAGCCCCGCTCCAGGTCCGGCGGGGTCAGCGCCCGGACGAAGCGGCGGGCCTCGGCGAGGTTGTCCTGGGCCGCCTCACGGGCGCGCCGGACGTGCGCGGTCGCGGTCGCGTCCTCGGGGAGCGAACGCTCGGCGGCCCGCAGTAGGAGCTGGATGCTCGACAGCCCCTGGGCGAGGGTGTCGTGGATCTCCCGGGCCAGTCGCTCCCGCTCGGCCAGAGTCCCCGCGGTGCGCTCCGCGACGGCGAGCTCCGCCCGTGTGGAGACGAGCTCGTCGATGACCTCGCGGCGGCGCTCGCTCTCGCGGAACAGCGCCTCGTATCCCCGTACGGTCGCGACGGCCACCGCCGCACCGAGCAGCGGACCGATGAAGGCTCCCGCGGTGACCTCCTGTCCGTGCAGCACGAAGCCGGCGATCGCCGCCGCGGCCGTGACGGCGACGGCGGGCAGCCCCGAGCGCGGCGGCAGCAGGTGCAGCTGCAGGAAGTAGAGGGGGAAGGCCACCCACAGCGCTTCGGGCGACAGGGCGAGCAGCGCCAGCCACACCACACCCAGCGCGGCGAGCCAGAGGCGGGCGGCCCGGGTGTGCGGCTGGACGGCGGGGGCGAGCACGCCCGCCGCGTACAGGGCGGCCATCAGGCCGGCCGGCACGACGACGGCCGCGGTGTGCGCGGTGCCGTCCCCGGCCGCGCGCAGCGCCGCGAGCGCGAGCAGCCCCACCAGCAGCGCGTGCAGACAGAACCGCAGTGCGGTGGTGACGGGGGCGTGGGCTCGCAGGTCCATGGTCGTTCCAGCGTAGACGCGTCCGGCGCCGGGCCGGTCAACCGAAAGGTTGATGTGGGGCCCGTCCGGCGCGCGATGCCTCCGCGGGCCCGCCACCCGAGTCTGGAGCCATGTTTGTCGCATGGAGAGATCTACGGTTCGCCAGGGGCCGCTTCGCCCTCATGGGGACGGTCGTCGTGCTGATCACGCTGCTCGTCGGGCTGCTGTCGGGCCTCACGGCGGGTCTGGGCCGGGAGAACACCTCGGCCGTCACCGGGCTGGACGCCGACCGCATCGCGTTCGCCGCGCCGCCCGACGGCCGTTCGGTCTCCTTCTCCGGCTCGGCCGTGGAGGAGAGCGCCTGGCACACCTGGGCGGAGCAGCCGGGGGTCTCCTCCGCCCGGCCGCTGGGCATCCGGACCCTGAACGCCTCCGCGGGCGGGGGGAGGCGCACGGCCGCCGTGTCGGTGTTCGGCGCCGAGCCGGACAGCGGGCTCGCGCCCTCCGGCGTGGGGGCGGGCCGGCTCGTGCTGTCCGCGAAGGCGGCCGGTGAACTCGGCGTACGGGCGGGTGACGCGCTCGCCCTCGGTGGCTCCCGGATGACCGTGTCCGCCGTCGGGGGCGACGCCTCGTACAGCCACACCCCGGTGGTGTGGACCTCGCTCGTCGACTGGCAGCGCATCGCGGGCACCGGTCGGCAGGCGACCGTGATCGCCCTGACCACGAGCGGTGGCGCCGACCTCGCCGCCGGGGACGAGGCGGCCGGCACCAGCACACTGTCCCTGGCGGACTCCCTCACGGCGATCGGTTCCTACCAGGCCGAGAACGGCTCGCTCCAGCTGATGCAGGGCTTCCTCCTCGCCATCTCCGCGCTCGTCGTCGGCGCCTTCTTCACCGTCTGGACGATCCAGCGCAGCGGTGACGTGGCCGTGCTCAAGGCGCTGGGAGCCTCCACCCCGTACCTGCTGAAGGACGCGCTCGGGCAGGCCGTGGTCCTGCTGGTCGCCGGTACGGCGATCGGGACCGGGCTCGCCTCGGGGATCGGCGCGCTGGTCGGAGGGGACGGCGGCGCCGTGCCCTTCGTCCTCGACGCGTCGACCGTGCTCGTCCCGGCCGGCGTGATGATCGTCCTCGGCGCACTCGGGGCCGCCCTGTCCGTCCGGCGGATCACCGCCGTCGACCCCCTCACCGCACTCGGGAGTGCCCGATGACGCTCACCCTCACCGATGTCACGCTCACCTACCCCGACGGCGACACCCGGCTCACCGCGCTCGACCGGGTCTCCCTGGACGTGCCGGCGGGCACACTCACGGCGGTCGTCGGGCCGTCGGGGTCGGGCAAGTCCAGCCTCCTCGCGGTGGCGGCCACACTCGTCACCCCGGACCAGGGGCGCGTCGTCGTCGCCGGTACGGAGACCGCGGGGCTCAGCCGCGCCGACCAGGCCGCCCTGCGCCGGGACCGCATCGGCATCGTCTTCCAGCAGCCCCATCTGCTGCCGTCCCTCACGGCCGTGGAGCAGCTCCAGGTGATGGCACATCTGTCGCACGGCTCCCTACGCGCGTCCCGGGGCCGGGCCATGGACCTCCTGGACGCGGTCGGCCTGGCCGACCGGGCGAGCCGCAGGCCGCACCAGATGTCGGGAGGCCAGCGCCAGCGGATCAACATCGCCCGCGCCCTGATGAACGAACCGGCGGTGCTGCTCGTCGACGAGCCGACCAGCGCCCTGGACCACGTCCGGGGCGCGGCTGTCCTCGACCTGCTTCTCGGCCTGACCCGGGAACGCTCCACGGCCACGGTCATGGTCACCCACGACCGTGCGCACCTGGAGAGGGTGGACGGGACGGTGAGCATGGAGGACGGCCGTCTGTCCCTGCCCGCCCCGGCCTGAGGGGCCGAAAGGAGGGCAGGAGCGCGGCGTCAGCCCGCCGATCCGCCGCTGCTCGCCAGCGCTTCGGAGAGCTCCTTCGCGATCTGCTGCAGGATCGGCACGATCCGCTCGGTCGCCGCCTCCGTCACCCGGCCCGCGGGTCCGGAGATGGAGATGGCGGCCGAGGTGGGGGAGTCGGGCACCGGGACCGCGAGGCAGCGCACCCCGATCTCCTGCTCGTTGTCGTCCACCGCGTACCCCGCCCTGCGCACCTGTTCGAGAGCGTCGAGGAAGCCGTCCGGCGTGGTGATCGTCTTCTCCGTGGCCGAGGGCATGCCCGTCCGGGCCAGCAGTGCGCGGACCTCGTCCGCCGGGGTGTGCGCGAGGAGTGCCTTGCCGACGCCGGTCGAGTGGGGCAGGACCCGGCGGCCGACCTCGGTGAACATCCGCATCGAGTGCTTCGACGGCACCTGGGCGACGTAGACGATCTCGTCCCCGTCGAGCAGTGCCATGTTCGCCGTCTCGCCGGTCTCCTCGACCAGGCGCTGCAGATAGGGCCGTGCCCAGGTGCCCAGCAGCCGGGACGCGGACTCGCCGAGGCGGATCAGCCGCGGGCCGAGGGCGTAACGCCGGTTGGGCTGCTGGCGCACGTAGCCGCAGACGACCAGGGTGCGCATCAGCCGGTGGATCGTCGGGAGCGGGAGCCCGCTGCTCGCGGAGAGCTCGCTGAGTCCGACCTCGCCCCCGGCATCCGCCATACGCTCCAGGAGATCGAAGGCGCGTTCGAGGGACTGCACACCGCCACTGGGGCCGGCGGGCTTGGAGTCGGAAGTGCTGGCGTGGGACGGCGGCACGTCAACGGTCCTTTCGAGGCGGAGGCAAGGCAGCAGCCTACCGGGCTGCTCCCGATCGGCCCACTGCTCCCGGTGCGGCGTCCTTGCCGGTCAGGACCTGTTTTGTCCTGGTGTCGGCGGTCGGGCCCGCGTTCGGCGCGAAGCGCGGTGATGCCGCTCCTGGCCCATTCTACGTTCCGCATGTCGAAAGTAAACTTTTACTTCGTGGAAATCTCCAATCGGCGCTCCTCGTGGTCCACTGGTCCTGTGGCAGGGGAGGCGAGGTCTTGACGGGGTCGCTTTCCCGAGTGAAGACTCCTTCAACAAAACGTTGAACTGCGTGAGGAGCACAGGTGTCCGGTGTGGACGTGAAGCTGGTACTCCGCTCGACGCGCGTCGTCACCCCCGAGGGAACCCGCGCCGCAGCGGTCCTCGTCGCCGACGGAGCGATCGAGGCGGTCCTGCCGTACGAGACCGAGGTGCCGGAGGGTGCCCGGCTGGAGGATTTCGGCGACGACGTCCTGCTGCCGGGACTTGTCGACACCCATGTCCATGTGAACGATCCGGGCCGTACCGAGTGGGAGGGCTTCTGGACCGCCACCCGCGCGGCGGCGGCCGGCGGCATCACGACCCTGCTCGACATGCCGCTGAACTCGCTGCCGCCGACCACCACGGTGGACAACCTGCGGGTCAAGCAGGAGGTCGCCCGGCCCAAGGCGCACATCGACACCGGGTTCTGGGGTGGCGCGCTGCCCGACAACGTCAAGGATCTCCGGTCGCTCCACGATGCCGGTGTCTTCGGCTTCAAGTGCTTCCTCTCCCCCTCGGGGGTGGAGGAGTTCCCCGAGCTCGATCAGGAGCAGCTCGCCAACTCCCTCGCGGAGATCGCCGGGTTCGGCGGTCTGATGATCGTGCACGCGGAGGACCCGCACCACCTGGCGTCCGCCCCGCAGAAGAGCGGGGAGAAGTACGCCGACTTCCTGGCCTCCCGGCCCCGGGACGCGGAGAACACCGCGATCGAGAACCTGATCGCCCAGGCCCGCCGGCTGAACGCCCGGATCCACGTGCTGCACCTCTCCTCGTCGGACGCGCTCCCGCTGATCGCGGCGGCGAAGGCGGAAGGCGTCCGGGTCTCGGTCGAGTCGTGTCCGCACTTCCTGACGCTGACCGCGGAGGAGGTGCCGGACGGGGCGACGGAGTTCAAGTGCTGCCCGCCGATCCGGGAGGCCGCCAATCAGGACGCGCTGTGGGCCGGCCTCGCGGACGGCACGATCGACTGCATCGTCTCCGATCATTCGCCCTGCACCACGGATCTGAAGACCCCGGACTTCGCCTCCGCGTGGGGTGGCATCTCCTCGCTCCAGCTGGGGCTGCCCGCGATCTGGACCGAGGCGCGCCGGCGCGGTCACGGCCTGGAGGACGTCGTGCGGTGGATGTCCGCCGCGCCGGCACAGCTCGCCGGGCTCTCCCGCAAGGGTGCCATCGAGGCCGGACGGGACGCCGACTTCGCGGTCCTGGCGCCGGACGAGACCTTCACCGTCGACCCCGCCGGGCTCTTCCACCGCAACCAGGTCACCGCCTACGCCGGTAAGACCCTGCACGGCGTCGTCAGGTCCACCTGGCTGCGCGGAGAGCGGATCGCGGCCGACGGCGTACTCGCCGAACCCACCGGCCGCCTCCTCGAAAGGAACCACTGACCATGTCGGCGACCCCGCACTTCACCGGTGACGCGAGCCCGTACGGGGGCGGCGACCCGTACGCCGACTACCGCACGGCCGACTTCCCGTTCACCCACCTCGTGGACCTCGCCGACCGGCGGCTCGGCGCGGGTGTCATCGCCGCCAACGACGAGTTCTTCGCCGAGCGGGAGAACCTCCTCGAGCCGGAGCCCGCCGTGTTCGACCCGGAGCGCTTCGGGCACAAGGGCAAGATCATGGACGGCTGGGAGACCCGCCGCCGGCGCGGTGCGGGCGCGGAGGAGCCGCACCCCACCGACGCGGACCACGACTGGGCCCTCGTGCGCCTGGGCGCCCCCGGTGTGGTGCGCGGGCTGATCGTCGACACCGCCCACTTCCGGGGCAACTACCCCCAGTCGGTCTCCGTCGAGGCGACCTCGCTGCCCGGCTCCCCGTCCCCCGAGGACCTCCTCGCGCCCGGCGTGAAGTGGACGACCCTCGTGCCCCGTACGGCCGTCGGCGGCCACGCGGCGAACGGCTTCACGGTCGACGCCGGGCAGCGCTTCACCCACCTGCGGGTCAACCAGCACCCCGATGGCGGCATAGCCCGTCTGCGCGTCCACGGCGAGGTGGCGCCCGACCCCGCGTGGCTGGCCGCCCTCGGTACGTTCGACGTGGTGGCCCTGGAGAACGGCGGCGAGGTCGAGGACGCCTCCGACCGCTTCTACTCACCGGCCACGAACACCATCGCGCCGGGCCGCTCCCGCAAGATGGACGACGGCTGGGAGACCCGCCGCCGGCGCGACACGGGCAACGACTGGATCCGCTACCGGCTGGCCGAGCAGGCCGAGATCCGGGCGGTCGAGATCGACACCGCCTGTCTGAAGGGCAACGCGGCCGGATGGGCGGAGATCTCGGTGAGCGACGGGGAGGGCGGCGATCCGGCCGAACTCCTGCCGCGTACCCGGCTCCAGCCCGACACGAACCACCGCTTCGTCCTCCCGGAGCCCGTGCGCGGCACCCACGTCCGGATCGACATCTTCCCGGACGGCGGCATCTCCCGGCTGCGGCTCTTCGGCTCGCTGACCGAGGAGGGCACCGCGCGGCTGACGGCGCGTCATGAGGCGCTCGGTGGCTGACCTGCGCGGGCCCTTCCCGCGGTCCACGGCCGGGTGTGCCGGTTCATGACCGGCCTGGGCGTGTATGGGACCCTGGTCGGGACGTCGCCGTCCCGACCAGGAGCCGCCATGATCTTCATCGCCGTCAAGTTCACCGTGCGTACCGCCGAGCGGGACAACTGGCTCCCGGCCGTGGAGGACTTCACCCTCGCCACCCGTCAGGAGCCGGGCAACCTCTTCTTCGACTGGTCCTACAGCGTCGAGAACCCGGACCAGTTCGTCCTGCTGGAGGCGTTCGCCTCGCAGGAGGCGGGCGTGGCGCACGTGAACTCCGACCACTTCAAGGCCGCGATCGACACCATGTCCGAGCTCGTCAGCGAGATCCCGGAGATCATCAACGTCGAGGTGCCCGGGGACGACTGGTCCCGCATGTCGGAGGTCACCCCCCGCAACCGGTGACCGCCACCGTCGGCGGGGCCGGCGTCAGGTCCGGCCGCCACGGTCGGCCGGGGCCGCCGTCAGGGCCGGCAGCCTTGGCCTGCGTCAGCCGTGGCCGACGGCAGACCCTCCGGCCGCCGCCTCAGAACTCCTCGTGCGTCTCGGGGTCCCCGCCGAAGCGGTGTGACGGCCGCGCACCGATCCGGTCCAGCTCCTGCCGGGTCAGCTCGAAGCCGAACAGGTCGAGGTTCTCCCGCTGCCGCCCGGGGTCGGCGGACTTCGGGATCGGCACCGCACCCAGCTGGGTGTGCCACCGCAGCACGACCTGGCTCGGTGTCACCCCGTGCGCCTCGGCGGCGGCGATCACCTCCGGGGTCTCGAGCACCTGGCGGCCCCGGGCCAGCGGACTCCAGCTCTCCGTGACGATGCCCTTCGCCGCGTGCACGGCCCGGAGCTCCTCCTGCGGGAGCAGCGGATGCATCTCGATCTGGTTCACCACCGGCAGCACCCCCGTCTCCCGCTCCAGCCGCTCCAGGTGCTCGGCCGTGAAGTTGGAGACGCCGATGGAGCGTACGAGACCGTCCTCGCGGAGCTTGATCATCGCCTTCCAGGTGTCCACGTACCTGTCCACGCGGGGCAGCGGCCAGTGGATGAGATACAGGTCGACGTGGTCCAGCCCCAGATTGCTCCGGGACTCCTCGAACGAGGCCAGTGTCTCCTCGTACCCGTGGTGCCGCCCGGGCACCTTGGTCGTGACGAAGAGTTCCTCCCGCGGTACCCCCGAGCGTGCGATTCCGCGGCCGGTGCCGGTCTCGTTCCGGTAGTTCAGCGCGGTGTCCACGAGCCGGTAGCCGGCCTCCAGCGCACCGGCGACGGCCTTCTCGGCCGCCTCGTCGTCGAGCGGCCAGGTGCCGAGGCCCACCGCGGGGACGGTGCTGCCGTCGTGGAGGTTGCGGACCGGGGTCGGTGTCTGGCTCATGGTCTCCCCATCTCTTTCGCGTGCCGTTCCCGCCAGCGTAGGACGGCCGCCGGGCAGCGGCCCGCGACCCGGCCACGGTCCGCTCCGCTCCGCGTGACCCGTGGGGAGGCAGGGCGGCGGAGTTCACCGGGCGTGCCGACGCGTTCCGGCCGAAAGTGGGTCGAGGCAGGTGGATGTGCACGGGCCGCCATGCCCCGGGGCGGCGAGGCGAAGGAGCAGGACCATGGCGAAGCTGACTCTCACCACGTTCGTGTCCCTCGACGGTGTGATGCAGGCGCCTGGGGGTCCCGACGAGGACACCACCGGCGGGTTCGCGTACGGCGGCTGGGTGGCGCCCTTCGCGGACGGGGACATGGGGGTGTTCATGAACGAGGTCTTCGACCGCTCGGGCGCCTTCCTCCTCGGACGGCGCACGTATGACATCTTCGCGGCCTACTGGCCCCGGGTCACCGACCCGCTGGACCCGATCGCCTCCCGTCTCAACACGCTGCCCAAGCACGTCGTCTCCACGACCCTGACCGACCCCGCGTGGGAGAACACCACCGTCGTCCCCGGCGACGTGCCCGCCCGGATCGCACGGCTGAAGGAAGAGACGGCGGAGGGCGAGCTGCAGATCCACGGAAGCGGCGTACTCGCGCAGTCCCTCATGCCCCACGGTCTGATCGACGAGATCAACCTGCTCGTCTATCCGGTCCACCTGGGCAGCGGAAGACGGCTTCTCCCCGACGGCGGGCAGCCGAGGGCATTCGAGCTGACCGACCTGCGGTCCACCGGCAGCGGCATCAGCATCCACACCTACCGGCCCGCCGGGCGGGCGCGGTTCGGGACCGTCGGGGACATGTGAGGCAGACCGGACCGCGGGTCACGGTCCTCGCGGGGGTGTCCAGCCGGGGCTGCGGCCCAGGGCCGCCAGGATGAGGGACAGCGTGCCGGACGCGTCGGGACGGAGTCCCCCGTCCGGAGTGAGAGCCGGGCGGAACGCCGCATCCGGCGCGCGCCGTACGTCGCCGTCGGGCACGGCACGGGCGATCGGCAGGGCCGCACGGAGCAGGGGTTCCGGCAGGCGGGCGGGCACTCCCAGCGCGGTGGCGACGTCCCAGGCGTGCGCCACGTAGTCGATGAGGTGAAAGCCGACGGCCCGGAGACCGGGCACCGTCCGCGGGGTGATCTCCGGCAGGGCGAACTGCCTGTCGGGCAGGCCGGGGGAGGCGAAGGCGTCCAGGGCGGCCGTCGCGGCCGTCCGGTAGGCGCGGGCCGGGTCGTCCCCGAGCTCCGGGGGCCGCCAGGCCGCGGCGTCCGCTCCCTGTCCGCGCGCGGCCGCCGCGAAACCGTGGTGCTGTGCGGCCATATGCTCCACCAGCTCACGCAGGTTCCACCGGTCGCACGGGGTCTGCCGCCGCCAGTCGCCCGGGCAGGCCTCGTCCACGAGGCGGACGGACTCCAGGACGGCGGCGCGGTCGAGCGCGACGATGTCCACGGGTGCCCCTCTCAGCTCCACGGGTCGACTCCGGCCAGGATTCGCTCGGCGTCCGCCCAGAGCGGTGCGAGTCCGACGCCGACGGCCGGCGGGAGGCCGTCGGCAGGAGCGCCCAGGGTTGTGTCGCGGAGGACGGACCGCATCACTCCGCGTCCACGGAACGCACGGACGATCCGCATGTGGTCGGGCCGGGCGACGAACCGCGTCAGCGAAGCCTCGTCGGCCCATACCGTGACCGACCCCGACCGGTTCATACGGGGGCCGGGTTCCATCCAGAGCCGGACGGCGACCGCTCCGGGCGTCCGTGGCCAGCCGCGCCGGAGCCGCATGCCCTCGACGGCGACGGCGGGCGTACCCCAGGGGCGGTGCGTGCTGAACTCGGTGATGCTGACGACGACGCGTGAGCCGGGGCCCGTGGTGTGCGCGGCCGGACCGTTCTTCCATGAGGTCTTCCAGATGCCGGAGGGCATGCCCGGACCTTTCGCCGATGCGGACGGGCCGGACCACCGTCCGGACCTTCCGTCGACCATACAACTATACGAACGGTCGTGCATGTATATTCAGGGCGCCTCCGGCAGCAGGGAGGGCTCCGTGGCCGCGGCGCGCAGCCGCCCCAGGATGGCCCGTGCCGCCTTGGTGTAGCCGGGGCTGTTGTTGTGCAGGACGGATTCCGCGTTGGCCAGCTCCATGAACGCGATGAGCTCGAAGGCCAGCTGGGAGACGTCCGTGTCCGCGGCGAGTTCGCCCCGGACCCGGGCCTCCTCGACGGTCTCCTCCACGAAGGTCACCCAGCCCGTCTGGGTGGAGGCCAACGCGTCGTGCACCTTGCCCTCCCGTGAGTCGAACTCGGCGATCGTCGCGTAGAAGAAGCAGCCGCCGCTGAACACCCGGCTCCGGGAGTAGGAGAGCCAGCTCTCGCACATCCGCCAGACCCGGCCCAGCCCCGGAGCCGCGGCCCGGGTCGGCGTCAGCACGTGCTCGACGAAGACGGTCACGGCGGCGCGCACCGTGGCGAGCTGCAACTCCTCCTTGGAGCCGAAGAGGGCGAAGACGCCGCTCTTGCTCAGCTTGAGCTCCGTGGCCAGCCGGCCGAGCGACAGACCCTCCAGCCCCTCGGTCGAGGCGACGTGGACCGCGCGCCCCAGCACCAGCTGCCTGGTCTGGTTCCCCCGCTCGACCCGTCCGTCCAGCCGCGCTCCACCCATGTGCCAACTCCGTGTGTCCGAGCGTCCCAGGACCGACATTCTAGGAGGAGTCGGCGCGGCCGGGAGACCGCTTCGGCCAGGGACGACCCTTGCGAACAGGTAGCCGGATCGCCCTGCGGACGCGGGTTCCCGACGGGGTCGTCCGTTCGGTACGGTGACCGCTCCGCGTGTGAGCCGGCGAGGTCTCCACATCGTTCCCGCTGTGGAGAACCAGGAGCACCACGTGTCCTCTGCCGTCCTGCCCGCGCTCGCCCCGTCCCGCCGCGCCTGGGTCACCGACCTGCCGCTTCTGCTGGTCGCCGCCGTCTGGGGGGCCAGCTACCTCGCCGCCAAGGGCATCACGACGACGCACACCGTGATCGCCGTCCTCGTGCTCCGCTTCGCGATCGTGCTGCCCGCCCTGGCCGTCGCAGGGTGGCGCGGGCTGCGCGCGCTGAGCGGTGCGCAGTGGCGGGGCGCGGGCCTGCTGGGGCTGGTGCTCAGCGGGATCTTCCTGCTGGAGACCTACGGCGTCGTGCACACGTCGGCGACCAACGCCGGACTCATCATCAGCCTCACGATGATCTTCACCCCGCTCGCGGAGGCGGCCGTGACCCGCGTCCGCCCGCCGGCGTCCTTCCTGGCGGCGGCCGGCCTCTCGGTCGCCGGAGTCGTGCTCCTGACCCAGGGTGGCGGTTTCACCAGCCCCTCGACGGGCGACCTCCTGATGTTGCTCGCGGCCCTCGCCCGTACGGTCCACGTCCTGGCGATGGTGCGGATCAAGGCGGTCCAGGGCGCCGACTCCCTCTCCCTGACCACGGTGCAGCTCGCCAGTGCGGTCGCCGTCTTCGCCGTGCTGGCCGCCGTGCCCGGGACCGGCGCCGCTCCCTGGACCGTGGCCGCCGGCTTCGGCGCCGGAGAGTGGGCGGGGCTGCTCTTCCTGTCCGTCTTCTGCACGCTGTTCGCGTTCTTCGTGCTTCTCTGCACTTCAGCCTCACGAGTAAGATCAGCGCTCTCATTGGGAGAGCGATGCGAACACCAGGCCGGGGCAGCGCGGGGCAGAAGTACGCTCTGACCCCAGACGAGGACGACGCCGACTTCTGGGGCTTTTCTCACGAGGCCGAGGGGTTGTTCACGCCCCTTCAGGAAGAAGAGGGAGCACGCCGAGTGCACCTCGTAGGTTGCCTCCCGCAGGGCGGCCTGTTGAAGAGCCTGGACCACGTTGGCAGTCGTCGCGCCCTGGCGGGGAATGCCTGGATCGACATCCTCGACGCCGAGGGCGCCACCATGGGGTCCTACTTCGTCAACGACGTCACTGTCGTTGACGTCCGGCCCTCCGCCCGCGGAGCCGGCCTCGTAGACGTCACGGTGACTCTCTGGTGTGATCAAGCCCTGCCTGGAGCAGGCGAGATATGGGACCTGATCCGCACGGGTCGCCTGAACCGCACGGGCATGTGGCACGTTCTCGATCCCGTGGATAGACACGCCTGGTTGTCGGTCGCGCTCTGGTCGCGGGAGTACCAGTGTCGAGGGAAGCTCGACGCTCCCGCACGTCAGGTCTTCACCCTGGACGGCCGACAATGCGTCGATGTGGACAGCTTCTACTGCGCGCTCGGTGAAGCCATCAATGGACCCGGCGGATACTTCGGATGGACTCTTGATGCTCTCGTCGACTGCTTGAGAGGCGGCTGGGGTGCAACCTCCCCGTTCACCCTGCAGTGGCAGTACTCGGCTGTGGCCAGGGCACGGCTGGCGGAACTCAGGGCCACCGGCGAAGGCGAGGCAATCTTGTTCGACCTGCTCCTGGAGATCTTCCAGGAGCAGGGCATTCAAGTCATCCTGCAGTGATTCCTTGTTGCTTCAACTGGTGGCTTCGGAAGGCCAGTCGCCACGCGTGATGGGGAGTTTCAGTCTCCTTCGGAACGGGGTCGGGGCAGGCCGAGGTCGACGGCCGGCCTGCGCGTGAGGCGGGCTGCTTCAGCTTGCTTGGCGCGCAGAAACGTCAGCGTCATGTCGATGCCGTCGATCTCGCCCAGCCACTGCTCTTCCTCGGCACGTTTGCGGCGGGCAAGAAGATCCTTTTCGAGCTCCGTGAGTCGGGACAGCATCTTGGGGTTGACCTGGAGCATCGGGCAGCGGATGCAGGCGTGTTCGTGCTGGCAGGGTGTGCCGTAGGGGCGAGCACAATTGCCCAGCTCGACCTTGCGCTTGTCGAAGTGATCCTCGAACTCAGCCCACTCCTCCGGAGCCACCTCGCTGTACTCGCCCTGCGACCGCAGGGACCGGCGATGGTTGAGGAACTCCTGGTAGTGGCGGACGATGTCCTCCGCGAAGACGGCGACGTAACCCTGAGTTGTCTGGAGATTCAGGTGTCCGAGCAGGGCGGCACCGATGTGGATGGGCAGCCCCCCGTTGACGATCTCGGTCGCGAAGAGTCTGCGGAAATCGTGGGGCGTGAACTTCGTTTCGGCGAAAGCCTCGTTGGTGCGGCCGATCTCTTCGCAGGTGCGGGCGAGCATGTTGAGGACGGTGCCGGGGGCGAGGACGCCGCGGACGGTGCCGTTCTGCCGTTGGAAGAGGAACGGCATCGGTTCTGACCAGGTCTTTTCGTGGCTGTCGTAGCGGGAGACGAGCGGGATGGCCAGTCCGTCGCGGGTGTGGCGGCGGACGACCTGGGCGACGGAGTGGAAGAGGTCGGCTGACATGGGGATGACCCGCTCGCGCTCGCTCTTGGACGGGGCGATGACCAGGAGGGCGATCACCTCCCCGTTGGGACGCTGATACTGGCGGATGCTCAGGTGGGTGAGTTCGCTGAGCTCCTCGATCCTGATACCGCTGTGCCGAAGCACCTCGACCGCGGCCCACTCCCAGAAGGCCGCATCCTCGGCGAGTGTCACGTTGATGAGCTCGCTGGTGGCGGTGTCGACGACCCGGACGGTCAGGCTCAGACCGACCTTGGCCCGGCGTTGGTCTTCTCTGGAGTGAGAGCGCCGGTAGTGCCGTCCGGCGTGCACGAACTCGTCTCCCAGAGCGACCTGGCCGCTGGCAACGAGCAGGCCTGCCAGCCGCTCGTGCCGTGCCTCAAGGTGCTGGACCAGGACGGGCAGGAGGGGCTGACGGGTCCGGGTGCGGTCGGCCATACGCCGGTTGATCTCACGGCGGCGCTTGCCGAACCCGGTGAAGTCCCGGGGCAGGATCGGGCACGGGGCCACCCACGGGCCCCACCGCTCGGGCTCCTCGACGGCCCAGCTGTGCAGGTCGACGTAGAGTCCGCGGACCGCGAGGAGGATGGACGCCACGTCCTTGCGGATCTTCGTCTTGTCTCTGGTCCAATACTGCAGGTCGGCCCGCCACTGGTCGTAGACGTGCTGGCTGAGTGCGAGGTCCGCCTGGTCGGGATTGATCTCCTCGATCTTGGCCCAGAAGAGCCCGGCCAGGTTGCGGGCCAGCCCATCCGCGGTGATGTAGTCGGTGTCCGCCCGTCGACGGGTGAGGTAGTCGATCAACAGCTGCCGGACGCCCGGATGCTGGATGCCATAGCGGTCGACAAGCTCCTCGACGGTGTACTGACCGTTGTAGATGAACGTCCGCAGAGTCGGAGCAGTCCCCGGCGGGAAGTGGCCCATCTTGTGGAGAATCTCCCACGTCCCAAGAGCCGCGAACCGCGTCTTCTTGTTGGTCGTGTTGTTCGCCCCGTAGGTCAACCCGAGGCGGCGGTTCTCCAGCGAGTAGTGCAGCAGGGCCGATGGCGTCAGGTGCTCTATGGCGATGCCCTGTGTCGTCAATGCGCAGGTCAGGTCGAACTTGGCCCGGATACGGTGCCGGGGGTCGAGCCGGGGTTCGGCATCCACGCCGGCGAAGTAGGCATCGAGCTGGGGGTCGTTCTGCAGCTCACGGAAGGCTTCTCCGTACTCGACGAACTTGTTGGAGCGGAAGCCCGACAGGGAGGGCTGGATGATGCGGGCGCAGAACGCCCATTTCACGGCCGAGATCAGGTCGCTGCGATCGCGTCCGTCAGGACGGCCCAGGATGTTGACCGACGGGGCCTGTTCGTCGTTGAAGCCGCTGGCTTCCCAGCGGTCTTGCCAAGTGGTGCCAGGCAGTGTTTCCAGGTGGCCGAAGAGCATGCGAATGCCGCGTCGGCGCTTCTCGCCCAGGGAACGGGTTTTGCCGTTCAACGTCTCCGACGACAGACGGCAGAGCTCTGCGATGGGGCCTTGGACAGGTCGCCGAGGGGTGACGGCGGGTTCTCGGGCCGTGGCGCCGGGGCAGCCTTGAGGTGGGCGCTGGCGAACCGGGTCGGATGTGGGGCCTCGGCCTCACGCACGGTGGTCCGCCGGTTCCGGCTGGTGTAGCGGTCGGCCAGGATGCCTCGGTTAACCACCGAACACCGCCTTGAAGTCGTCCGGGTCGTAGCCGGGCGCGAAGCTCCGCTCGACACGGGGCCGGTTGTAGTGCTGCTGCAGGGCATCGAAGAGGTCCTCGACCCGGGAGTTGAGGTAGCGGCCGGTGGTGGCCAGGTCGGAGTGCCGCATGATCGCCCGTACCTCGGCGAGAGTGAGGCTGGGGTCGTTGGACATGCGCTTGGCGGCTGTGTGACGCAGGTCGTGGAGCGTCCAGTTGGTGGAGAGCTTGTCGTTGGCGCGCTGGACGATGCGGCGCATAGCCCAGTAGCTCAGCGGCTTGTCCGGGCCCCGGCGGGTCCGCAGCACCGGCTCGTGGGCGGGCGGCAGGCCCACCTCGTCCAGGTAGGCGGCGAGCACGGCCAGAGCCTGTGGACTGGCGGGCACAGGCTCGCGTTCAGTCGTCCCCTTGGACACCACGTAGATCGTCTGCCGCGGCCAGTCGATGTCTCCTGGCGTCACTCCCAGCAGTTCACTGGCCCGCGAGCCGCTGGAGACGTAGAGCAGGACGGCAGCCCGGTCCCGGTCATGCGTCATGGCCTCGAAGAACTCGTCCCACATCGCATCGGGAATCGCCCGCGGATCGGTCTGCGGAACCCGCTGCCGCAGTCGAGCGCGGCGGAACGCCGGGACCGGCTCCATCGGGTTGCCATGGGCCAAAGCCCTCCTGCGGGCCAGCGACCCCGGAACCGGGTTGACCAGCGGGCCACGGTTGTAGTGCCGGTGGAACGCGTAGAAACTGCTGACCACGGTGAGCGCGTGGTTGATTGTGGACGGCGCGTATCCAGCCCTGAGGTACTGCTTGCCGGTCCGAGGGTTTACCGATCCCGGTGGGGGCGTGGTCGGATTACTCCGGCGGCGCTGAGGATTGGCCGCAACGCGTAGCCAGCCGACCATCGCGGCAGCTTCGGCCTGGGTGGCCCGGTCCCATGCCACTTCGAGAACCCACAGCACCCGGAACCAGCGAAGCAGGTCGTAGGCATAACTGCGGCTGGTCAGCGGACGGTTGTCATCGAGAGCAAGTTCCCGCAGGTATGACATGACCGGATCGACCACCTCGCCGGATGCATCAACGACGGCGTACGGCGGATGGACGGTGGGGAGTTCGATCACTGAGCCGACGCGGGGTACATCGGCTCGTCCTTCAATCAACTCGCCGTGAAGATCCTGAGGCAAGGAAAGGCTCCTTGGGAGAGGAAGTACATCGCCCCGTCCAACGAGCCAAAGAAGGTGCAGTTAACACAGCAGATGTGGTCGGTGCGGCGCACCTCGCCGTCCCGTGTCAGCCTGCTGCTCGGCACGGAACCCCTCTGGGCCGCCGCCGTCGGCATCGCGCTCGGGGGCGAGCGCCTCGGAGTGCTCGGCCTGCTGGGCGCGGTGCTCGTGCTGGCCGGTACCGCGTGGGGGAGGCGCCGCGCCGACGCCGCGGCCTGATCACGCAGCAGCCCGGCGGCGCCCTGCATGCACATGAGGAATCCGACCGTCACCACGACTTTCATGGCCCGAGCCTGGAGCCGGCCGCCCCGGGTCCGCGTCGGCCCCCGGTCTGCGCGACGCCGACGGAAGTATCGGATCGTGCGACTTAGGTATCTCCCCGGGGCGGGAGCGCCCGGCAGAGCCTGCCGCTTGCGTAGCTTTGTCGACATGACCCGTACGGAGTACCCCTGGCTGCTGCCCTCGGCGCTGGCCGATCACGAGGAGCCCGGCCCCTCGGGCCGGCCGCGCCGTACCGTGCGGGACTGGGTCGTCGACATCACGCTCTTCCTCTGCGCCGCCGCGTTCGGAACGGCCGTCCTCGCCGCGATCGACGCCGACCGCTCCACGCCCGGCGGTGTCGTGGTCGCCGACTCGCTGCTCGGGGCGGCGGCCTGCTGCGCCCTCTGGGTCCGGCGCCGGTGGCCTGTGGCGGTCGGCTCGGTCCTCACCGTGCTGAGCATCGTGGAACCGGTGGCGGCCGGGGCGATGCTGATCGCGATGTTCAGCCTGGCGGTGCACCGGCCCTTCAAGCCGGTGGCCGTCGTCGGCGCGGGCGCGCTCGTCGCGGCGCCCCTGCAACCGATGCTGCGCCCGGACCCGTCCACCTCCTTCACGGCGTCCGTCATCATCGGTGCGCTGCTGGTCCTGCTCGCCCTCAGCTGGGGCATGGTCGTACGGTCACGGCGGCAGCTCGTGGTCACCCTGCGCGAACGCGCGCGCCGGGCCGAGACCGAGGCCGCGCTCCGTGCCGAGCAGGCCCAGCGGCTCGCGCGGGAGGCCATCGCACGCGAGATGCACGACGTCCTCGCCCACCGGCTGACCCTGCTCAGCGTCCACGCGGGCGCCCTCGAATTCCGGCCCGACGCGCCCCCGGCCGAGGTCGGCAGGGCTGCCGGAGTCATCCGGGACAGCGCCCACGAAGCTCTGCAGGACCTGCGCGAGATCATCGGCGTACTGCGCGCCCCGGGCGAGGGCGACGAGGGCAACAGGCCCCAGCCCACCCTCGTCACCCTGGACGCCCTGGTCGACGAGTCCCGCTCGGCCGGCATGGAGGTCACCCTGGACAACACCGTCGCCGAGCCGGCCCGCGCGCCGGCGGCCACGGGGCGCACGGTCTACCGCATCGCCCAGGAGGCGCTGACCAACGCCCGCAAGCATGCCCCCGGGGCCCCCGTCGGAGTCACCGTGACCGGCGGACCCGGGGACGGGCTGACCATCGAGATCGGCAACCCGGCCCCCGCCCGGCCGTTCGAGCCCGTCCCCGGATCCGGCCAGGGGCTCATCGGGCTGACCGAGCGCGCCAACCTGGCGGGCGGCAGCCTGGACCACGGGCCGAGGCCCGACGGCGGTTTCACGGTCCGGGCCCGGCTACCGTGGCCGGCATGAGCACACCCCCGTCCCCGGTGGCACCCCCGGTCCGGCTGGCCGTCGTCGACGACGACCCGCTCGTGCGGGCCGGCCTCGCCCTCATGCTCGGCGGCGCCGCAGGCATCGACCTGGTCGGGGAGGCCGCCGACGGCACCGAGGTCGCCGCCCTTGTCGCCCGTACGCACCCCGACGTCGTCCTCATGGACCTCCGCATGCCCGGCATGGACGGGCTGGCCGCGACCGAGGAGCTGCGGCGACGGCCAGGAGCCCCCGACGTCATCGTCCTGACCACGTTCCACGCCGACGAGCAGGTCCTGCGGGCCATCCGCGCCGGGGCCGCCGGCTTCGTCCTCAAGGACACCCCGCCCGCCCAGATCGTCGAAGCCGTCCTGCGGGTCGCGGCCGGTGAACCCGTCCTCTCGCCCGCCGTCACCCGGCGGCTCATGGCCCGCGCGGCAGGGGAGCCGGCCGACGACCGGCAGGCCCGCGGCGCACGCGCCCGGCAGCGGCTCTCCGCACTGGGCGAGCGCGAGCAGGACGTGGCCGCCGCGGTCGGGCGCGGCAGCTCCAACGCGGAGATCGCGGCGGCGCTCCACCTGAGCGTGGCCACGGTGAAGGCGTACGTGTCCCGCATCCTCACCCGGCTCGGGCTCGACAACCGCGTCCAGATCGCCCTGCTGGTGCACGACGCCGGTCTCCTCCACGAGGACGAGGACGGGGCGGAGGGCGGCCGCCTACGCTGAACCGGTCAGACCGGACGAGGGGGCCTCGACATCCGGCGCCAGGCACAGGGCCACCTGGCCTTCGGGCACGGCATCCACTTCTGCCCGGGCGCTCCGCCGGCACGGATGGAGGGCCGCATCGCGATCCAGGCGCTGCTGGAGCGGTGTCCCGGGCTCGAACGGCACCCGGACGGCGGGGAGCCCGACTGGCTTCCGGGGCTGCTGCTGCGGGGGGTGCGTCGCCTGCCGGTGCGCTGGTGAGGTGGGATGGCCCCATGACCGAACTCTCGCTCGACACGGCACGACAGGTCCTCGACAGCCAGCCCTTCAGCGGGCTCGTCGGCGCACGCATCTCGGGGTTCGGGGCCGGCACGGCCGTCCTGGAGATCGACGTCCGCGAGGAACTCACCCAGCAGAACGGCTTCCTGCACGGTGGTGTCGTGTCCTACGCCGCCGACAACGCGCTCACCTTCGCCGCCGGTACGACGCTCGGGCCCGCCGTCCTGACCGGCGGTTTCTCCATCCAGTACGTCCGCCCGGCGAGCGGACGCACCCTGACCGCCCGCGCCGAGGTCGTCCACACCGGCCGTCGCCAGGCGGTGGTGCGGTGCGACCTGTACACCGTGGACGACGAGGGGGCCGAGACGCTGTGCGCGGTGGCGCAGGGGACCGTGCTGTCCGCAAGGCCGGCCTGACGCGGAGGCGGTGCGGGCCCTTGGTCAGGCCCCGGGGATCTCCGTGAGCCGCACCGGGCGGCGCTCCGCGCGCGAGCGCTCGCACGCCTCGGCGACCCGCAGCGCGTGCAGGGCCTCCCGGCCGTCGCAGGGGTTCGCCCGCTCGCCGCGCACGACGCCGAGGAAGGCGTCCAGCTCGGCCTCGTACGCCGGGGCGAACCGCTCCAGGAAGCCGGGCCACGGCTCGGCCGGCGCGGGCGGGCCCTGCGGCTCGGCCGAGGTGAGCGGCGTGCGGTCGTCGAGACCGACGGCGATCTGGTCCCTGTCGCCGGCCAGTTCCATGCGTACGTCGTAACCGGCCCCGTTGCACCGGGTGGCCGTCGCGGTGGCGAGGGTGTTGTCGTCCAGGGTCAGCAGCGCCGCCGCCGTGTCCACGTCGCCCGCCTCCCGGAACATCGCGGGGCCCGCGTCCGATCCGGTGGCGTACACCTCCGTCACCTCACGGCCCGTCACCCAGCGCAGGATGTCGAAGTCGTGCACCAGGCAGTCCCTGAACAGGCCCCCGGAGAGCGGCAGATAGGCGGCGGGCGGGGGAGCGGGGTCGGAGGTCGCCGACCGTACGGTGTGCAGCCGGCCCAGGGCCCCGCCGCGCACGGCCGTGCGAGCGGCGGCGTATCCGGCGTCGAACCGCCGCATGAATCCGAGCTGGAGCACGCTGCCCGCCCGCTCGACCTCGCGCAGGGCGCCCAGTGTCCCGGCCAGGTCCAGGGCGATCGGCTTCTCGCAGAAGGC
Organism: Streptomyces sp. SM10; assembly: GCF_002910915.1. Taxonomy (GTDB): domain Bacteria; phylum Actinomycetota; class Actinomycetes; order Streptomycetales; family Streptomycetaceae; genus Streptomyces. The sequence goes on from NZ_NEUF01000048.1 coordinate 100,197, forward strand.
GGGGAGCCCGGCCCGCGCCGCCCGGCCGATGAGTTCCGCGTGCGCTGCGGTGGCCGAGGTGATCACCACGGCGTCCACGCCCGCGGCGAGGACCGCCTCGGCCGACGCGACGGCGGTGGCTCCCGTCCGCGCCGCGGCCTGCCCGGCACGAGCGGGGTCCATGTCCGTCACGACCAGGGAGGCGACCTCCGGATGCCGTGCCAGGACACCCGCGTGGAAGGAACCGATCCTGCCCGTGCCGATGAGTCCGATGCGCATGGACCCAACGTGCCGCCCTCCGGGCGCACTGTCAACTATATGTCCTGACAAATCGAAGGGTGCGGCGCGGCGGCAGGGGGTACGCTCCGTGCCGTGCCCAAACCCGCCGCCGACTCCGCCGCCCTGGGGCTGGGCGTGGACCGCACCAGCCCCGTCCCGCTCTACCACCAGCTGGCCCAGCAGCTGGAGGCGGCCGTCGAGCAGGGGCGGCTCGCGCCGGGCAGCCTCCTCGGCAACGAGCTGGAGCTCGCCGCGCGGCTCGGACTGTCCCGGCCCACCGTCCGTCAGGCCATCCAGTCGCTCGTCGACAAGGGGCTGATGGTGCGCCGGCGCGGTGTCGGTACGCAGGTCGTGCACAGCCGCATGAAGCGCCCGCTGGAACTGAGCAGTCTCTACGACGACCTGGACACGGCCGGCCGGCACCCGGCGACCAGGGTCCTGCGCAACACGGTGGAGCCGGCCACGCCGGAGGCCGCCGCCGCGCTCGGTGTGGAGGAGGGCAGCGAGGTCCATCTCGTCGAACGGGTGCGGTACGCGCACGACGAGCCCATGGCCCTCCTGCGCAACCACCTGCCCCTGCGCCTGCTCGACCTGTCCACCGAGCGGCTGGAGGCGACCGGCCTGTACCGGATGATGCGTGCCTCCGGGATCACCCTGCACAGCGCCCGGCAGACCGTGGGTGCCAGGGCCGCCACCGCAGAGGAGGGGGAACTGCTCGCGGAGCCCGTGGGCGCACCGCTGCTGACGATGGAGCGCACCACCTTCGACGACGGCGGCCGGGCGGTCGAATTCGGCTCGCACGTCTACCGGGCCTCCCGGTACTCCTTCGAGTTCCAGCTGCTCGTCCGGTCCTGAACTCCCAGCCCCGGTCCCTCCGGTCAGAATGTTCGGACAAGGCCGTTGACGTGGTCGTGCTAGGTCGCTAGAACGGCGGAAGGGCGCGCCCCGCGCCCCTGCCGGGCCGTACCGGACCGGGCTCGGGGATACTTGGCCCGCCGGGTGGCGCGTCCGCTCCTCCCGGTCCCACCAGGCAGCACAGCGAGCAGCACCAGAAGGGCACGGCGTCGTGGCAAGGGTTCGGACAGGGGTACGCGCGATGGGCGCCGTGCTGGCAGCGGTACTGGCGGCCTCCCTCGCGGGATGCAGCAGCACCGGCGGCAAGCGGGCGGAGGAGCGCGCCCAGCAGGCGGCCGAGGGCCGGTCCGCGGTGAACACGCCCCGCTGGACATTCGCCATGGTCACTCACTCGGGTGATGGCGACACCTTCTGGGACATCGTCCAGAAGGGCGCCAAGCAGGCGGCGGACAAGGACAACATCAACTTCCTCTACTCGCACAGTGACGAGGGCCAGCAGCAGGCCGAGCTCGTCCAGACCGCGATCGACAAGAAGGTCGACGGCCTGATCGTCTCGCTGGCCAAGCCCGACTCGATGAAGGCGGTGGTGGCCAAGGCCGTCAAGGCGGGGATCCCCGTCATCACGGTGAACTCCGGAGTCGCCGAGTCCAAGGCCTTCGGGGCGCTCACCCACATCGGCCAGGACGAGTCCGTCGCCGGCGAGGCCGTCGGCGACGAGCTGAACCAGCGCGACCGCAAGAAGGTACTCTGCGTCCTGCACGAGCAGGGCAACGTCGGCCACGAGCAGCGCTGCGCCGGGGCGAAGAAGAACTTCGACGGCACCATGCAGAACCTCTACGTCGACGGCACCAACATGCCCGACGTCCAGGCGTCCATCGAGGCCAAACTGAGCTCCGACAAGGACATCGACGCCGTCGTCACCCTCGGCGCCCCCTTCGCCGCCGCTGCCGTCAAGGCGAAGAGGACCGCGGGCAGCGAGGCCGAGATCGACACCTTCGACCTCAACGCGAGCGTCGCCACCGGCCTCCAGGACACGTCCCTCGGCTTCGCGGTCGACCAGCAGCCCTACCTCCAGGGGTACGAGGCCGTCGACCTGCTCTGGCTCTACCGCTACAACCAGAACGTGCTCGGAGGCGGCCTGCCCGTCCTGACAGGCCCGCAGGTCATCACGGCCGAGGACGCCGACGCGCTCGCCGAGTACACGGCCCGGGGGACGCGATGACGGCGACCGGGCAACCGGCGGCGCCCCGCACCGACGAACGCCTGCTGCACACCTCCCCGCTGCGCAAGCTGCTCGGCCGCCCCGAGCTCGGCTCGGTCGTCGGGGCCGCGGCCGTCTTCCTCTTCTTCGCGCTCGTCGCCGACAGCTTCCTGCAGGCCTCCAGCCTCGGCACGGTGCTCTACGCGGCCTCCACCATCGGGATCATGGCGGCGCCGGTGGCGCTCCTGATGATCGGCGGTGAGTTCGACCTCTCCGCCGGTGTCATGGTGACCAGCTCCGCGCTGGTCTCCTCGATGTTCAGCTACCAGATGACCGCCAACGTCTGGGTCGGCGTCTTCGTGTCGCTGCTGGTCACCCTGGGCTTCGGCGCGTTCAACGGCTTCATGCTGACCCGCACCAAGCTGCCGAGCTTCATCATCACGCTCGGTACGTTCCTGATGCTGACCGGTCTGAATCTCGGCTTCACCAAGCTCATCAGCGGCACGGTGTCGACCAAGGCCATCGGGAACATGGAGGGCTTCGACTCCGCCCGCAAGGTCTTCGCGTCCTACCTCACCATCGGCGGCGTCGAGCTGAAGGTCACCATCCTGTGGTGGGCCGCGCTCGTCGCGATCGCCACCTGGATCCTGATCCGTACCCGCTTCGGCAACTGGATCTTCGCCGTCGGCGGCGAGGCGGACGCCGCGCGCGCCGTCGGCGTCCCGGTGATCCGGACCCGGATCGGGCTCTACCTCGGTGTCGCCTTCGCCGCCTGGGTCTCCGGGCAACACCTGCTCTTCTCGTACGACGTGGTGCAGTCCGGCGAGGGCGTCGGCAACGAGCTGATCTACATCATCGCGGCGGTGATCGGCGGCTGTCTCATCACCGGCGGCTACGGCTCCGCGATCGGCTCCGCCGTCGGCGCGATCATCTTCGGCATGACCAGCAAGGGCATCGTGTACGCGGAGTGGAACCCCGACTGGTTCAAGTTCTTCCTGGGAGCGATGCTGCTCCTGGCCACCCTGCTCAACGCATGGGTACGCAAGCGCGCGGAGGCGACGAAATGACGGCCACCCAGGCTCCCGCCCCCCGGGACACGGCCGGCCGGGCGCTCGTCGAGCTCGACGGTGTCAGTAAGTACTACGGCAACATCAAGGCGCTGGAGGACGTGTCGCTCGAGGTCCACGCGGGGGAGATCTCCTGCGTCCTCGGTGACAACGGCGCCGGCAAGTCCACCCTCATCAAGATCATCGCGGGGCTGCACCGGCACGACGCCGGGACGTTCCTGATCGAGGGCGAGGAGACCGTCCTCGCCAACCCGCGCGACGCGCTGGACCGGGGCATCGCCACCGTCTACCAGGACCTCGCCGTCGTTCCGCTCATGCCGGTCTGGCGCAACTTCTTCCTCGGCTCGGAGCCCACGAAGGGCTCCGGTCCGTTCAAGCGCCTCGACGTGAAGCGGATGCGCGAGACGACCCGCGCGGAGCTGCTCCGCATGGGCATCGACCTGCGCGACGTCGACCAGCCCATCGGCACCCTGTCGGGCGGCGAACGCCAGTGCGTGGCCATCGCCCGCGCGGTGTACTTCGGTGCCAAGGTCCTCGTCCTCGACGAGCCGACCGCGGCGCTCGGCGTCAAGCAGTCCGGGGTCGTCCTGAAGTACGTCGCGGCCGCCAGGGACGCCGGGCTCGGCGTGGTCCTCATCACGCACAACCCGCACCACGCCTACCTCGTGGGTGACCGGTTCGTCCTGCTCAAGCGCGGCACGATGTCCGGAAGCCACACGAAGGACGACGTCACCCTGGACGAGCTGACCCGTCAGATGGCCGGTGGGAGCGAGCTCGACGAGCTCAGTCACGAGCTCGAGCGGACCCCGGCACCGGACCACCTCGGCGGCCGTCCGGACGCCGACGACACCCCGTAGACCCGGTCCGTCATTCCCGCGGCCCCGGCCCGGAGGCCGGTTCCCGGGGCACGGGAATGGCAGAATCGTGGGTGGCGGGCGCCGTCCGCCGCCGGACGGACCACCGACCGGCCCCCCGACCTGCGCAGGGACGATGAGCACGTACCGCGACTTCACACACCGCGGCTCCGCCCGCGCGACCGTCCTGCGGACCGTCGGCACCAGGGAGCGGCGCTCGCACCTCACGGCGCCCAGGGTCCCCACCGTCGGGATCGACATCGGCGGGACGAAGGTGATGGCCGGCGTCGTCGACGCCGACGGCAACATCCTGGAGACCCTGAAGACCGAGACACCGGACAAGTCCAAGAGCCCCAAGGTCGTCGAGGACACCATCGTCGAGCTGGTCCTGGACCTCTCCGACCGGCACGACGTGCACGCCGTGGGGATCGGCGCGGCGGGCTGGGTCGACGCGGACCGCTCCAAGGTGCTGTTCGCCCCGCACCTCGCATGGCGCGACGAACCCCTCCGCGACGCCATCGCCTCCCGGCTGGTCGTTCCCGTGATGGTCGACAACGACGCGAACACGGCGGCGTGGGCCGAGTGGCGCTTCGGCGCCGGCCGCGGCGAGGACCACCTCGTCATGATCACGCTGGGCACCGGCATCGGTGGCGCGATCCTCGAGGACGGGCACGTCAAGCGGGGCAAGTACGGCGTCGCGGGTGAGTTCGGTCATATGCAGGTCGTGCCCGGCGGCCACCGTTGCCCGTGCGGCAACCGGGGATGCTGGGAGCAGTACAGCTCGGGCAACGCCCTCGTGCGCGAGGCCAGGGAGCTGGCCGCGGCGGACTCCCCGGTGGCCTACGGCATCATCGAGCGGGTCAAGGGCAACATCCCCGACATCACCGGGCCGCTCATCACCGAACTGGCCCGTGAGGGCGACGCCATGTGCGTCGAGCTCCTCCAGGACATCGGCCAGTGGCTCGGCGTCGGCATCGCCAATCTCGCGGCGGCCCTGGACCCGTCCTGCTTCGTCATCGGCGGCGGAGTCAGCGCGGCCGACGACCTGCTGATCGGCCCGGCCAGGGACGCCTTCAAGCGCCACCTCACCGGCCGCGGCTACCGGCCCGAGGCCCGGATCGCGAAGGCGCAGCTCGGTCCCGAGGCGGGTATGGTCGGCGCGGCCGACCTGGCCCGGCTGGTCGCCCGCAGATTCCGGCGGACCAACCGCCGCCGGGTCGAGCGCTACGAGCGGTACGCGCAGTTCTACGACCAGGCCGCGAGCACCCTCCGCAACACGCGCAGCACCCGCACCGACTGATCCGCGGGCCGCGCGTCGCGGCACCCGGCCACCCGCACCCCGCTCCGTACCGCAGCTTCGAGGGACCACCGACCATGACCGCAGCCGAGCAGAACATCGTGCCGCGCCAGCCCCCGTCGTCCGGCTCCGCCGGCTCTCCGGGCGACGGCGACGGGACCCCTCCTCAGGACCGGCGCAGGACGATCCGCCGGCGGCTGATCACGCTGACGATCATCGTGCTGCTCATCGGTATCCCGGCCGGCTACCTGGTGATCTCCGCCGGCCAGAGCCGCCGCTCCGGCAAGGACAAGGAGTTCGAGGCCTCCGCCCAGGGGCTGCGCGAGGACTGGCCGTCCGGGATGCAGCGCAGGATCTTCGAACTGCCCATCCCGGGCAATGCGATCGGGGTCCAGTACTACGAGACGAACAACTGGAAAGCCAGCCGGATGTACGTGAAGTTCCGTACCACCTCCGCCGGCCTCGACCGCTTCCTCAGCGGTGTCGGCACCGGCCGGGCCGCGCTGGAGACCGGCAGGGTGACCATCGCCGAGCGGGACCTCAAGATCACCGGCTGGTACTTCGGACCGGGCGTCGACTGGGCGGGAACGGTCCACAAGAACAAGAAGCCGCGCCCCACCCAGAACATCACCGTCAACATGACCGACCCCGCGGCGCCCGTCGTCTACGTGGTGTCCGCGGCGACCCCCTGAGGGCCGCCGCGGGGTAGGTCCTCGGCGTACGCCGCTGCGCGGAGAAGTCGGGCGAGCCGCGGGAAGCGTGCGTGCCCTGCCGCGCCTCGTCCGAGCGGCGTGCGCGCCCGAAGGGCACCGCTGCCCGCGGTGCCCGAGCGCAGTCGCGGGCACGCCGGGCCCGCGGTGCGGCGGGCAGCCACGCGTGCGTGGAGACCCGCCCGGACGAATCCGCTCGGCCGGGTGCCGATCCGGCCCGGCACAGGGCCGCACCCTCGTCCGAGGCGACCGGTCGGCCCGGCTCGCTAGCATGCGCGGCATGGCCATCAAACTTGAGAACGTGGGCATCGCCGTTCGTGATCTCGAAGCGGCGATCTCCTTCTTCACCGACCTCGGCCTCACGGTCCTCGGCCGTGACACGGTCAGAGGGGAGTGGACCGACACGGCCGTCGGCCTCGACGGCAATCACGCCAACATCGCGATGCTGCAGACCCCGGACGGTCACGGGCGCCTCGAACTCTTCGAGTACATCCACCCCGAGGCGATCGAGACGGAGCCCACCCTGCCCAACGAGATCGGCATGCATCGCGTCGCCTTCTCGGTCGACGACATCGACGAAGCCCTGGAGACAGCGGCACGGCACGGATACCGTCCCCTCCGCGGCGTGGCGACCTACGAGGACATCTACAAGCTCACCTACCTCCGCGGTCCCAGCGGCATCCTCGTGATGCTGGCCGAGGAACTGAGGAAGGGCTGACGGCCGATCCTTCGACCCGGGGCGCGAACCGGGTGCGGGAGCGGAGCCCGCACGGCCCCTCTCTGCGGAACCTGGGGTCGCGCGCCCCCAGGGGCGGGGTCCGTGACGACGGGACGGCCGTGCGAAAGGCGACGGGGGCACAACCGCTCTGCGCGTAACGCCCCAGATCGCGGCGGAGAAACTCCTGCCAGAAGCGGTCCACGTCGTCCGGGGTGGCGCCGGTCTTGGAGGACCATATCCACACCGGCGGGGCATCCCGGTCCCTCGATAGATGCTTGACCTTTGGCCGCATCAACGTACTTTCGACCACAGGTAGTTCACCGGTGTGGTCGGATGGCGGGCCTGCGGGCGTGCTGGGCGCGGGGCAGGCATGGTTCGTCGACGCCTTGTACGCGACCACGCCGAGGTCGAAGATCGCGCAAAGGCGATCAAACGGGTCGGACTCGGGCTCCTGCCGTCCAAGCCTTGGCAGCTGAACGTTGCCTGGGTGCTGGCCGCGGCCCTCGCCGCCGATGTCGATGCCTGGACCCGGCTCCTCCTCCTGCGCGACGAGCTCGAACTCGCCGCCGCAGAACCGGAAACGATCCGCAAAGCTCTACCACCTGCCCGCCCGCCTCACCACACACGCCCGCGCGCGCGTCCTCTGGATCGGTCCTGGCCCTGGGCCAAGGCCTTCACCGCGGCCTGCCGGCACCTCACGGACCTCCCGGCCATCACCTGACGGCCGGCCCGACCCCGACGAAGACCAAGGCGGAGGACGCCCCGCACCACTCCCGGGCCCGTGGAAACCGGCGCAGCTCACCGGACAGCGATCACCGCTGAGGAATCGAGGGCGATGATCTGCGCACCGTGGCCCGCGGACCCCGGCGCAGGCGCGCCCTCCCGCTCGTCCGGCCGACGGCGACGGACGGATACCGGCCCGTCATTCCTTTTCGGCCAAATCTCGTCAGAAACTCCGAGCCAGCGGCCCCCTTTCCGGGGATTGCACGCCTGAGGGAGTGGCGAAAGGTGCACCTCGCAAGTGGTACGTGTATACATCAATCACCCTTTCGGGGCGGCGTCGAATACCCGCGCCTATCGTCACGTAAACGCCCTCCGGTGCACCTTTCGTCTGACCTCTCACCACCTTTGAGGTGCACTGCGGCGACATGTCCAACTTCGACATCTGCGCAGGTGGGGGTGCAATAACTCCACATAGCCCCAGGCGCGTTCACATAGGCTGCGCCTGCCTCTCCAGCATCCGGAGCGGCATGGAATGTCTGAGGTGATGTGTGTGCACGGCATGCGTAGATGGGGGCCGACGACAGCAGCACTGGCGCTGCTGGCCGGAGTCTTCCAAGGAATCACGGCTTCCCCGGCCGCGGCGGAGTCCGACTGCTTTCGGGACACGTGCTCGGGAAAGGACCCTATTGCGATGGGGTGCGACGAGGACGCCGAAATCCTTCAACAGGCGACTATGGCGGACGAGTCGGTCTCGGTACGGCTGCTCTGGTCGCCGATGTGTCAGGGCGTATGGGCAAAGGTCTCACGCGATCTCGATACGTCGCCCGCCTCCGTGTATCTGACACTGTGGACGACACGCGATCCCGACGGCGGTGTTCAGGCCGGTGACAGTCCGGGCGTGCTCGGCAGCGGCGTGGCAGGCGCCTACACCAAGATGCGGAACTGGAAGAAGACGACGGCGAAGGCGTGCTGGAACGACGTCGATACCGCGTTCGACCCCGTACCGACGAAATACACGATCCAGAGCCCCGCCAAGCAGAACGACTGGCCGGTCGACGCGAGCCTCGCGGTCCAGCACGGCAGCTGCACGGACTGGATGTGAGGAGCAACATGCGGAAAAAAAGACGTCTCATACGCCACTTGTCCATGAACCCGCTGGTCATCATGAGCGTGGTGGCGGCATCCGCCGCGCTGGTCCCGATGGCTTCCGCGGATCCCGCACCGGCCCCCACCGCCGCGGAGAACACGACGCGCATGTTCTCCGCGCCCGGCAAGGACCTGGGGGCGGACTACACCTCCTCGGCCGATGAGATCGTGCAGGCCACCGGCGACGCCGAGGGGCTGCACATCCTTTCGGCGCGGGAGAGCGACGGGTTCTCCTTCTACGAGATCGCCCGGCTCAAGCGCAAGGAACTGTCCGACGTCGGCCCGTGGACGGGCTACGTCTGCACCACCGGCTCGGGGGACTACGCGGCGGCGGTCTACGCCCCGTCGGTCTGGTCCAACAAGCCCGGTGCCTACGCGAGCGGCGCGTTCGCCGCGGTGATCCGCCTGTCGGACGGCAAGGTCACCGAGATTCCCGACGGAGTGCAGCTCGCCTACTTCTCGCCGGGCTGCGGTGCGGGCGACGACGTGGCGTTCACCTCCAGTTCCGCGACGGACACGTCGGACGGCCGGACCACGGTGATCTCGGTCGACGCGACCACCGGTTCGGTCTCCTCCCGCCGCACCGTCGACGGCTTCCTGACACACGTCACCCCCACCGGGAAAGGCGCCGTCGGCGTCCTCTCCGGCAACCTGGTCGACCTCAAGGACGACGGGAGGGCGAAGCTGTCCGCCCGCACGCTCTCCAAGGTGCCCGGCCCCATGTTCGCGCTGGCCGCCTCGGCGAACGGTGCCGTGGACATCGGCACGGTCGACGGCGGGAAGAGCGTCATCTCCCGCTTCGACGGCAAGAAGTTCACCGAGTTGGGCCGCGCGCCCAAGGGCAAGGTGAAGCTGCTGCGCGTGGCCAAGGGCGACGCGGTCGTCGGTGACGTGAAGGCCATCGACACCGGCAAGGCCCCAGGGCTCGCCAAGCACGCCGTGGACGGCCGGGTGGCCGGGATCTCGCGCCTCGGTCATCTGGTGACCCACTCGGTGTTCTCCGAACAGATGAAGGGCGTCACCGAGGGCGTCGGCTCGTCCCTGGCCAAGGGCGCCGGATCGCTCACCGTCAAGGCGACCGCGTTGAGGACGGGCACGAAGGCCACCACGCTCGTGGATGCCGACCGCAATCGGCCGAAGTCGGACACGACGCTGACGATGGGCCCGACCGCGTTCGCCATGTCCGATGACGACGATCCGCTCACCTGCGGTGAGGGCGCCCCCGAGACCCAGTGCCTGTCCGGGAACGGCGCTGCCGTCATCGGCAAGATCCCGCGCATGGAGACTCCCTGCATCGTCAAGCGCAACGACCCCAAGCGCCAGGCCCTCCAGGCCAGCGCCAACCAGGTCGAGTGGGCGGTCGACCAGGCGGTCCACGGCCAGCTGACCCTCTCGCGTCCGGCGGACTGGCACGACACCGGCCTCGGCGCCTACACCCCGCAGGGTCTGTTCCCCAAGCCGGTCCTGACCGGCGGAGGGGAGATTCCCGCGCAGGTCATGCTGGCCATCCTCGCCCAGGAGTCCAACTTCAAGCAGGCGTCCTGGCACTCCATGAACGGTGACTCGGGCAACGTCACCCGGTCCGACTGGCTCGGGAACGGGAACGGCATCCACGGCTACCCTGACGTGGCAGCGGCCGACTGCGGCTACGGCATCGCCCAGGTCACGACCGGCATGGACTCGGCATACCCGGACCAGCTGGACACTCTGCACGCGGGCGCCGTCACCACGGACTACGCGGCGAACATCGCCGCCGGTCTGCGTATCCTGGGCGAGAAGTGGAACCAGCTCAAGGGTCTGGGCATGAACGCCAACAGCGGCAGTGCGGCCTACATCGAGAACTGGTACATGGCGCTCTGGGGCTACAACTCCGGCGTCTACACCGTCGGGTCCAACGCCGGCCTGGGCTTCTTCAACAACCCGATCAACCCGAGCTATCCGGCGGACCGCGACCCGTTCCTGCGGTACAGCTACGACGACGCGTCCCGCCCCGGCGAGTGGAACTATCCCGAGAAGATCCTCGGCTGGGCGGAGAACCCCCAGCGGACCTGGAACAACGAAGAGTCCTACGTCCGGCCCGACATGCCGCTGTCCGTCCTCAAGACGCCCCCGTACGGCACCTTCTGTGACGCGTCCAACGCGTGCGACCCGGCCGCGGCCGACCCGTGCCCGAGCTGGAACAACCTGTGCTACTGGGGAGGGAGCGCGGAGTGGATCGGCTCGCAGAGCGGCAGCAACTCCAGCACCGAGAATCTCCGCTACTCGCCCGGCTCGTCGGAACCCGAGTTGAAGAGCAAGTACGACCACGGCAACTGTTTCGACTGGCCGAACGGCAATTCCAACGCCATCGTCATCGATGACCTCGGAGAGCACGAGGACACCTACGGCTGCGGGGACTTCGAGGGGGCCTGGGACGGCAAGTTCACCCTCCAGTCCGGTGACAACTTCACCATGCAGAGGGACGACAGCACCTACCGCGCGACCCCCTACATCGCCAACATCGACCTGCACCAGCTCGGCGCCGGGTACGACCACCACGTGTACTTCACACACAGCTACCCCTACGGGGAGATCTTCCACAAGGTCACCGGCCGGTGGCAGATCAACCCGAAGCTGCTTCCCTCCGGCGACCAGCCCGGCAATCGCTACCGGGTCTTCGTCCACCTGCCGAGCCACGGCGCCGAAGCGGCCATCGGGTACGACTTCATCCCGGGCGAGAACACAGCGGGCGCCGAGCCCGACCACTGCAGCATCAACCAGGGAACTCGCAGTGCGGGCGAGGAGACCTGGGTCGAGATGGGCACCTTCACCTTCTGGAAGGGCGGCCGGATCGAACTGGACAACATCCAGAAGGGTGCCACCGGAGACGACAACGTGGTGTTCGACGCGGTCGGCTTCATTCCGGCCACCTCCGCCGACCCCGGCATCTGCAGCCTCAACGACGGAGGCCTGTGATGCGCACCGCCCTCCGCGTCCCCGTCGTACTGATGGCGGTCGCCATCGGTGCGGCGGGTGCCGTCTCCTGTAGCCGGGACACCCCCGAGAAGACGGCGGCATCCGAGCGTCCGACGGCCGCGGCGCCCAAGGCCGCAGCCACGCCGTCCGGCACGCCGGCCGAGACGCCGACCGTGACACCTGCCACCGACTTGCCGAAGCACGCGGTGGCCGGAAAAGACCGGCCCAGCATCAGTGCGGGGGTCACGATGGCCGTCGGGTACACCGGGAAGGACTTTCTCTCCCGGCTCGCGAAGGACTGGAAGCTGAACCTGGACAAACCCGTCAAGCAGGAAATGCCCAACGGGAAGATGAGAACGTACATCCACGGACGCGGCGGAACAGGAAGCGGCACCGCAACGACGGTGTCAGCCGGATTCGCCGACCACACGAACCTGTCGTCCCTGCTGTGCGGGACCGGCACGGACAAGTCCGGCGCTCTCGACTTCCTCGCGGCCTGCACCGAGCTGGACGTGGCGGGAATCGATCACGCCAAGGCGTCCTCCTGGCTCAAACAGGCCAAGAGGGAAACCGACTCCCTGTACAAGGAGCGGGCTGCCGAGACCAAGAACAAGAAGGAGTACGTCGTCAGCGGAGTATTCACCTCGGGCCCCGTGGTGATGCTCCTGCACCGGACGTACGACACGTATTCGCTGCGCATCCTCGGACACGCGGCGGCCTAGCAAGCCCATGACCGGAAGCGAGAGGCCCTGCCGGCCGCGGCAGGGCCTCTCGCCCCGCGCAGGCACGCGATCTGGAATCCGGGTGCCGGTGACCCGGCCGAATCGCCCCTCTCGACAGAATGAGGAATCATGCGCGCCGCACAACGCGTTCTCGTCCGCCTCGTCGCCCCGGCGGCAACCGTCCTCCTCGCCACGCTCGGCGCCGCTCCCGTGGCCTCGGCGACGCCCGCGCGGACCTCGGCCGAGGTCTGCGACAACATATGCGTCGACGGGGTGCGCGCGGCCACCCACGACGGCTACGACCGCGTCGTCTTCGATCTGGGCACAGGCACCCTGCCGGAGGTCACCGTCAACCAGAGCACGAGCCCGGGCTACGGACTGCCGAGCGGCGAGACGGCGAACCTGGCCACCACCGGCAGTTCGTACCTGTTCGCCGACCTCCACCCGGCCCGCACCGGCGACTACACGGACACCAACCCGATCGTGAAGCCGTTCGCCCTGCCCACGGTCAAGGCCGTCCAGTACCTCTACGAACTGCACTCTCAGCCGTCCTTCGGTATCACGCTCGACGGCCCGGTCTCTCACTACGACGTCTTCACCCTGACCGCCCCGAACCGCGTGGTCATCGACATCTACCGGTAGTCCCCGGGGCCTTCCGCCGGTTCCTCCGGCAGGGCGGGGCACGTGTCGAGCCGACTGCGGTGCACGGCCGTTGTGTCGTTCAGTGGGGAGGGAATCTCGTATCGGTAGCAGACCGCTTCCGGGCTGTAGCCGACGACGACACGGATGGTGGAGCGTTCACGCACGGCACTCCACCGCCCGCCGGCCGCGTACGCGATCTCGGCATCGGTGAGGGTCCCGTCCTCTACTGCCCTCTTCAACCGGTACTCGGTAAGGCCGGACTTCTTGCCGAGCAGTTCCTCGGGCGGTGGGTCCGGCCTTTCGAAGAAGCCGGTGACGGCCACGGCGGTGGCGACGCAGACGGCGACGAAGCCGAGGACCACCGCGGATATGGCCAGGGCCGCGCACCCGGTCCCACGGGACCGGGTGCGCGTAGTGGGTTCCTGTGTCATCGGGTCAGGATCCCGTATATCCGATCTCGCTGAGGCGCTTGTTCATGACATCGGCGTAGCCGGTGGTGCCGGCGTTCTTGGGGTGGAAGGACTCGCGGCTGATGCACCGGCCGCCGGAGATGCCCCAGAGGCAGGAAGCCGGTTGGGACGCGGGGTCGCCGTCGTGGAAGTCACCGTCGCCGTTGGGGCCGATGACGATCTTGTTGATCCACTCGGGGTCGTCGCATCCGCCGTGGCCGACGAAGGCGCTGACCGGGTCGGCGTATTCGATCTTGAGACCGGACTTGGTACGAAGCTCGTCCACCACCTTCTTCTGCTCGGCGTTGGCGTAGTTGACCAGCTCGGCCAGGGCCTCGACCTCGGGCATGTCGATGTACCAGGAACCGGCGCACTTGACCGTGCGGCTGAGGAGTTCGGGATACCCCATCAGGACGATCTGGGCTTTGTCCGCCTTGGCGGCGATCTTCACCAGAACTTCACGGAGGTCGGGGGTCATCCGGTTGACGATGGCCTTCTTCTCGGCCATGAAGGAGTCGGAGACGCAGCTGGTGATGCTGCTGCACTCCTGCATGGCGCCCGCGAAGCCGCCCTCGTCGTTTCCGCCGAGGGTCAGCATCACGAGTGTGGTGTCGCTGCTCAGGACCCCTGAGTCGACCTGGAGCACTTCGTTGAACTGCCCCTCCTTGTGCTTCTGCGGAACGCTGCCGGAGGGGACGGTGGCCACGTTCTTCGTCATGGCGCCGGAACAGGCCGCGAAGCCGAGTTCCACGTCGTAGCCCCAGCCGTCACTGTCCGCGCCGACCGACTCGGTCATGCCCGGCAGAGTGATCTTGCGGCCCCAGGCGTTGTCGCTGCGGCGGCAGCCGTTCCACTCCGACGTTCCGTGGTCCTTGTCGCTCTCGAAGGAGTAGTCACCGGCGCCCTCACCGGAGCTGTACGAGTCACCGAGCACGGCGACCATGTGCTTGGGCTTGCCGCCCAGCGGCTGGAAGGCGACCGCGTCCCAGGCGATGTCCTCGCTGCCGGTGCCGTCGAGGGTGGCGTTCGACAGCCGGACGCGCGGCTTGCCGTTGACGTTGTAGGCGCCGATCGACACCCACTCGTTCTTGCCGCGCTTCTGGCCGATGGTGCGGTTCCGGGAGAAGGTGCCGTTGCCCGTGTCGATCTCGTATCTCGCCTGCTGGGTGTGGGCCCCGTGGTCGGGCAGGTGCACCATGATGCGGACCCACTCGTTCATCTCGTAACCCAGCGACCAGGTGCCCGTGGTGAGCAGGCGCGCCCCGTCGGCGTCAGTGGCCTTACGGGTGTGCGAGAACCAGAAGTGGTTGTCGTACGCCGCGCCGATCTGGTGCAGGTCGATCTTCCCGGAGTCGGTCGCGAAGTCGAAGCCGAACGATCCGGCCGAGGAGACATTGCCGCAGCTGCGCAGATCCGATCCGGCCGGACGCGTACCGTCGGGCAGGTTGTCGACCACGTACGTGCCGGACGGGATGTCGGGTGTGCAGCGCGGCGGGTAGGCGTTGCCGTCGGGCTGTTCCGGATACGTGTCGTTGAAGCGGTGGACAGGGTTGCCGCACTGGGCGCCGTCGTCGCAGTCCTTCCACTTGACGTCCTTGTTCCACCAGCAGTAAAGGCGGATCGACGAGTTGGGGTCGTCCAGCTCACAGGCGCCCTGGCCCTGGTCGTTGGAGTCGCCGTCGCCGATCTTGCCGGGGTTGCAGTTGTTCGAGGAGTCGCAGAACAGGTCCTCGGCCGGCTTGGCACCGGTGCGCAGGGTGTCGCTGTTCCACCAGGCGGCCCGGTAGCCCGCCTGCATGTCGCCGGGGGCGAACATCGCGGAGATGGGACGGGCTGCCCAGCCGATGACCTTCTCCTGGTACGGCCAGTCCTGCGGGTGCGCGGCGTGCGAGTAGTCGTCCTTGTGCTCGGAGTCCTCCAGGAACGGGGTGCGGTTGGCCTTCCACAGAGGGTTGGCCGGGTTGTTGGTCCAGCCCACCCCCCACTTGCCGCCGTTCTGGGACGCCTCGGACTGGGGATGGAATCCGGCGTTGTACGCCCACAGGGCGAACGTCCAGTTCTCGATGTACTTCGGGTTGCCCTCGTTGACGAGCATCCCGGCGTTGTAGGTGTCGTTCCACTTGCCGACAAGGATGTTCACGCCGGCGGCGATGTTGGCGGTGTAGTCGAGCGCAACCGCCTCCTGCTGCGTGGTGGTCAGCGGCAGCTCGTCCTTCTTCTCCTTGCCGTGCATCCTCATGCCGTCGGTGACCTGGGTGATGCCGTAGCCGCAGTCGGCCTCGGTGAAGTCGATCTTCCACGGATCGCTCTGCTCGCCGTCGGGGGCGTACTCGATGCCGTAGTAGTTGCCGATCAGCGGATTGGCGGTGACGCCGGGCACGGCGTAGCGGGTCGCCTGCCACATGTTGGACTCCTGCGCGGTGATGCCGAGCATCACCTGCGCGGGGATGTGGTAGTCCTCGTCGTCACCGGGATCGCCGGCCATCGATGCCAGCGGGAACAGGCTCTGCGGCCGGTAGCCGGCCATGCCCGTGCCCTTCCAGTCGGGCGCGCGGGAGATGTGCTTGTTCAGGTTGCCGGTGACAGCTTGGTCCACGGCCCACTCGACCTGCCGGGGCGTGGGCTGGAACGCCTGCTTGCGGGGGTCGCCGCGCGGCACCGAGCAGTAGCGGTCCGCGTCCACCGGGCTCTCGGCCGCGGCACGCGGGGCTATGGCGGCCGGCTTCGGTTCGGGCAGCGTCGGCGAGGTGCTGGTGCCTGCCGCCATGGCCTTCTCGCCGCCCAGCATCTCACCCGCGGGCAGCGCGTCCAGGGTCACGGACGTGTCCGTGGACAGCACATGCACGTCGGTACGGACCGTGCGCGCGGTCAGCGCTTCGTCGGGGCGGATGCGCGAGTCCTTGCCGTCGGCCCACCGTGAGGTGACGGCCGCCTTCCCTGACGTCGATACGGTGGCGTCCTTGTCGATGCCCGCCACGTGCTTGACCGTGCCCGGCAGAACCCCCCGGACCTGGGCCTCGCCGGTGACGAAGACCGTCCCCGACGCGGCACGCGCCAGGTCGAGGCCCGCCATGTCCCCGGACGCGAGAACGCCGGGAACTCTGCCGCCCTTGCCCGTGCCCGCGCTGATCTGCTGGGCGGACACGCGGCGCACAGCGCCCTGGGCCTGCTTGCCCTGGTCGGCGGCGCGGTCCAGGAACACCACCCCGCCGTCCGCGTCCGGCTTGAGCTGGAAGGGCACGGCCACCGTCTCGCTGACGGTGTGCACCGACCCGTCGGCGTCGGCCCTGGCCAGGCTCGATCCGCGCGCGGCCACGATGTCCCGGCCGACCGGGACGGCCGAGGTGACCTGGCCGTTCAGGGTCAGCGCCTTGCCGACGGCGCCCCGCGCGCTGTCCACCCGGATCAGCCGCGTCTCGTTGCGCTCCGAGTCGTCGTCGGTGAACTGGGAGAACACGGCGTCCTCATCCGTACCGCAGCCGGGTGAGAAGTAGCCGAGCGTCGCCTGGAACGGCAGCTTGGTGACCTTGCCGCTGGTCAGGTCGACCACGGCGGCGAAGGCGCCGCGTGTCATCATCTCCGGCTTGTTCGTGAACGTCCGGGGCGCGTACGCGACAGCCGCGCGCTTTCCGGAGGCGGTCACGCAGACGTTGCCGATCCAGGTGTCGGTGTCGAAACCCGGTTCGGACAGCGTCGCCGCGGTCTTCCACCGGTAGCCGTCCTTCGCGACGGCAGTCAGGACGTGGAAGCCCGTGCCGTCGCCCGACGACGTCCAGATCCGGTCCGCCGAGTCCTGGTATCCGTCGCCCAGCACAGCACTCCGGCTGCTGGCGGGCACCACCGACGGGCGGAGGTCCGTCACCTCGGTGCCGCCGGCCGCGGACCAGCCCTCGGCAGCGCTCGCGGGCACGGGCTCGGCGGCGGACGCCGGCGCCTGGAGCAGCCCCATCCCCGTGGCGCACACGGCCAGGCCGATGACGGCTCTGCTCCTGCGGCGTATTCGGTGTCTGTGCTTCGGCATGTGGCTCCTCCGAGTGGTGGGATATCCGGCCGGACCCTATGCAGTCACCTCGCGCGGTGGTCCTCCCCTGATCAGCCGTGGCTGCTTTTCGGGGCCCTCCGAGGGACGGGGCCGAAGCCCGCGGGGCCGCCACCTGCCGGGCTCCCGGAGCAGTTGTTCACAGCGTTGACAAATAGGGGAGATGGAATGGCTGATTCTGCCTGTCACGGGGAACGTCGTGACCCCTCGTTCGGCACGACGCCGACAGGGCCGGCCACCTGTTGCGGCCGGCCGTCGACCTGTGTGGGCAGGCGGGGGAGGATGGTCCCTATCACGGAGAGGACGCGCTATGAACAGCACCCCTTCGCCGGACGGAACCCAGGACCTTCACGTCCTGTGGCAAAGACTTGAGAGCTGGTTGCGGACCAACGCCCCGTCGTGGCGAGGACGGTCTCCTTCCGCCCGTCCGCGCGGACGAGCTTGTTCCCGTGACCGGCGACGATCCCGTGCCGGGTCGGAACCGCCGACGTGACCTGACCGGGGAGGTCAACCGGTTCGGACTCCTTGCCCGTCACCGCGTCGACGGTGATCAGACGGGTCCTCTGCTCCTTGCCGGCCAGCACGTGGAATTCCGTGCCGGCACCGGAGGTGGAGAGGGCCATGCCCTTGGACGGGGTGTACGCGCCGCCGAGCAGCTCGGCTCGCGCGAGCTGCCTCACGTACCTGGCGGCCAAGGGTGTGCCCGACCAATGGCTCGCTCGTCGGGCCGGGCACAGCGACGTCCGCACGACGAAGCGCTGGTACGTGAAGCCGAATGTGACGATCTACGGCCGGCCGCGGGTACGTGGGGAGAACGGGCGAGCGCCCCAGCCCCCGCTCACGAAGCGAATGTGAGATGTGGGAGCGTGAGCGGGTGAGCGAGAAGAACCTTGAAACCCTGCAATACCGCTTTGACGGGCCGGAAGACGCCCCGGTCCTCGTCCTGGGGCCCTCCCTCGGTGTTACATGGCACATGTGGGACCGCCAGATACCCGAGCTGTCCAAGCACTGGCGGATCTTCCGCTACGACCTGCCGGGGCACGGCGGAGCCCCCGCGTACCCCGCCGCAGCGGTCAGCGACCTCGCCGACCGCCTCCTCGCCACGCTGGACAGCGTCGGCGTCCAGCGCTTCGGCTACGCTGGCTGCTCCATCGGCGGCGCCGTCGGCGCCGACCTCGCGCTGCGCCACCCGCACCGGGTCGCGGCCCTGGCGCTCGTCGCCGCGTCGCCGCGCTTCGGCACCGCGGACGAATTCCGGCAGCGCGGGGTGGTGGTCCGCAGCAACGGCCTGGAGCCGATCGCCCGCACCTCCCCGGAGCGCTGGTTCACCCCCGGCTTCGCCGCCGCCCAGCCGGCCATCGTCGAGTGGGCCGTCCAGATGGTCCGCACCACCGACCCGGGCTGCTACATCGCCTCCTGCGAGGCTCTGGCCGCCTTCGACATCCGTACGGAACTGCCCCGCATCGGTGTGCCGACCCTCGTCCTGGTCGGCGCCGAGGACAAGGTCACCGGCCCCGCGGAGGCCCGGACCCTGGTCGCGGGCATCCCGGACGCCCGGCTCGCCCTCGTCCCCGGCGCCTCCCACCTGGCCCCGGTCGAGCAGCCTGCCGCCGTCACCGACCTGCTGCTCATGCACTTCTCGACCACGTGGCAGGACACCCTCGCGTCGATCCCCGTACCGCCGTCCCCGGGTTTCGCGGCCCCCTTCGCCCCGGTCGTCCCCGTCGCCGAGATCACGGCCGCAGTCGAGCTGCCCGACGCTTCCCCCACAGGACGCAGCGACCGGTACGAGCGGGGGATGAAGGTCCGGCGGGAGGTGCTGGGCGACGCCCACGTGGATGCCGCGTCGGCCGGGTCCGACGCCTTCACCGGAGACTTCCAGGAACTCCTCACCCGCTACGCCTGGGGCGAGATCTGGACCCGGGAGGGCCTCGACCGCCGGTCACGCAGCTGCGTGACCCTCACCGCGGTCGTCGCCTCCGGTCACCTGGGGAGCCTCGCCCAGCACATCAGGGCGGCCCTGCGCAACGGACTCAGTCCCGTCGAGATCAAGGAGGTGCTGCTGCAGACCGCCGTCTACTGCGGCGTCCCGGCGGCGGGTGCGGCGTTCGAGATCGCGCAGTCCGTGATCCAGGAGGAAACCACCCCTCCCGCGTAGCAGGATGGTGGCATGAACGCTTCGCCTCTCACGCTCACGAAGAAGACCCACTCCTGCGTCCGCCTGGAGCGGTACGGGCAGTCGCTCGTCATCGACCCCGGCGGATTCACCGAGGACGACGCCGCGGTCGGTGCCGACGCGATCCTGGTGACCCACGAACACCCCGACCACTTCGACGAGGCACGGCTGCGCGCAGGCCTGGACGCCAACCCGGCCGCGCAGGTGTGGACCCTGCGGAGCGTGGCCGAGCGGCTGTCCACCGCTTTCCCGGGGCGCGTGCACACGGTCGGCCACGGCGACACCTTCACCGCCGCCGGGTTCGACGTCCAGGTGCACGGCGAACTGCACGCGGTGATCCACCCGGACATCCCACGGATCACCAACATCGGCTTCCTGGTGGACGGTTCCGTCTTCCACCCGGGCGACGCGCTCACGGTGCCCGACCACCCCGTGGACACGCTGATGCTGCCGGTCATGGCCCCCTGGAGCAAGCTCTCGGAGGTCGTCGACTACGTGCGCGAGGTGAAGCCGCGCCGTGCGATCGACATCCACGACGCCCTGCTCACCGATCTCGCACGCCCGATCTACGACACGCAGATCGGCGCCCTGGGCGGGACGGACCACGGCCGGCTGACACCGGGTGACGCGACCCGTCTCTGACCTCGCTGTCAGTGGGAGCGGATAGGTTTGCTGCATGCGCATCGCCACCTGGAACGTCAATTCGATCACCGCCCGGCTTCCGAGGCTGCTGGCCTGGCTGGAGAGCAGCGGCACCGACGTGCTGTGTCTCCAGGAGACCAAGTGCACCCTCGAACAGTTCCCCGCCGACGCGCTGCGTGAGGCGGGATACGAGTCCGCGGTCAACGCAACGGGCCGGTGGAACGGCGTGGCGCTCCTCTCCCGCGTCGGCCTCACGGACGTCGTGACGGGCCTGCCCGGCGGCCCGGAGTACGAGGGGGTGCAGGAGCCCAGGGCGGTCTCGGCGACCTGCGGGGGTGCGCGCGTCTGGTCCGTCTACGTACCCAACGGCCGGGAGGTCGAGCACGACCACTACGCCTACAAGCTGCGCTGGCTGGAGGCACTGCGCCAGGCCGTCGCCGGAGACGCGGCGGGGTCGCTTCCCTTCGCGGTCCTCGGTGACTTCAACATCGCGCCGACGGACGAGGACGTCTGGGACCGGACGGTCTTCGAGGGCGCCACGCACGTGACCCCCGAGGAGCGGGCCGCGCTCGCCGCACTGCGTGAGGGAGGGCTCTCCGACGTGGTGCCGCGCCCGCTGAAGTACGACCACCCGTACACCTACTGGGACTACCGCCAGCTCAGCTTCCCGAAGAACAAGGGCATGCGCATCGACCTCGTCTACGGCAACGCCCCCTTCCAGGCGGGTGTCAAGGACAGCTACGTCGACCGCGAGGAGCGCAAGGGCAAGGGCGCCTCGGACCACGCCCCGGTGGTCGTGGACCTGGACGTCTGAAGGGGAGGAGGAAGCCGGACCTCCCGCACTGTCAACTTCGGGTTGACGCCCTTCGGGTGTCAACCTAAGGTTGCCGCATGACCGAGCCTCTGCGTATCGCTCCTCTCATCCGCCTCGACGACCTCATCGAGGCGATCAGGAACACCCACCCCGACGCACTGGACCAGCTCTCCGGGGCCGTGGTCGCCGCGGATCACCTGGGCGAGGTGGCCGACCACCTCATCGGCCACTTCGTCGACCAGGCGCGCCGCTCGGGCGCGTCCTGGACGGACATCGGGCGGAGCATGGGCGTCACGCGGCAGGCGGCCCAGAAGAGGTTCGTCCCCAGGAAGCCCGGCGAGTCATCGGACCTGGATCGCAGCCAGGGCTTCGGCCGTTTCGACGAAGAGGCCAGGAACGTCGTCGTCGGCGCGAACAACGAGGCGCACGCCGCCCGTAACGACGAGGTGGGTGTCGCGCACCTCGCCCTCGGCCTCATGGCCGAGCCGGACTCCGTCGGTGCGCGGGTGGTCGCCGGGCAGGGCGTGTCACCGGCGGCGCTCCGGGAGGCGGCGACGCTCACCCTGCCGGCCGCGGCCGGCGAGGTCCCCGAGCTGATCCCGTACGACGCGGGAGCCCGCAAGGTCCTGGAACTCACCTTCAGGGAGGCCCTGCGTCTGGGGCACGACCACATCGGGTCCGGGCACATCCTGCTCGCCCTGCTGGAGTTCGAAGGGGGCGCGGGAGTGCTCACGGGACTGAGCGTCGACAAGGCGGCGGCGTCGTCCGCCGTCGCCGCGGAGGTCGCCCGCGAAATGAGGAAGCAGGCTCCGGGCGCAGAGAGCTAGAGTGGCCGTCGAGCGCCCGGTGCGCAGGTGACGGATACTTCTTTCTGCAAAAAAGAGGACCCAGGTTCGAATCCTGGCGGTCCGGCTCCGGCCGGGCTGTGGTGCAGCGGCCCAGCATCTTGTCTCCGTCACCGACTTCGATCTCGGGCGCTCGTGCGCTGCCGATGCCGCCCCGGCCCGGGCGGCATCGCGCGTTCCACGGTCCGTCAGTGGACCGAGAAGCCGCCGTCGACGAACAGTGACTGCCCGGTGACGTAGGAGGAGGCGGCGCTCGCCAGGAACACCGCGGCGCCCGCGAAGTCCTCGGCCACCCCGTTGCGTCCGGCCATCGTGCGGGCGGCCAGCGCGGCCACCCGCTCCGGATCGGACGAAAGGCGCTCGTTGAGCGGCGTCATCACGAAACCGGGCACCAGGGTGTTGCAGGTGACGCCGTACGGCGACCAGGCCTCGGCCTGGGAGCGCGCCAGTGACTCCAGCGCACCCTTGGACACTCCGTAGGCACCGCTCTGCACGAACGCCCGGTGCGCCTGCTGGGAGGTGATGTGGATGATCCGGCCGAATCCGCGCTCGGCCATCCCCGGGCCGAACCTCCGGCCCAGCAGATAGGGCGCCTTGAGGTTCACCGTCATCGTGGTGTCCCAGACGTCCTCGTCCAGCTCGCTCATGTGTGGACGCAGGTTGATCCCCGCGCAGTTGACGAGGATGTCGGGCTCGCCGAACGCGGCCGCCGCCTCCTCGCCGGCCCCGCGCACCCCCTCGCCGGTGCCGAGGTCCGCGCTCACCCGGGCCGCCCGGCAGCCCTCGGCGGTGAGTTCGTCCACGGTCCGCACCAGTTCCGCCTCCCTGCGTGCCACGACCACCACCTTCGCCCCGGCGCGCGCCAGTGCCCGGGTGATGCCGAGGCCGATGCCGGAGCTGCCGCCGGTCACCACGGCGACGCGGCCTTCCAGCGAGAAGAGTTCGGAGAGGTAGTTCCGCGAAGTCATCCCCGTACCCTAGAGAGATGGCCTGAACATGTACGGCGTGGGTCCCGGAATCGGTACGGTCGCGCGCCCTGCGATACGGAACGCTCCCGGGGTGGGATCCTGGTGGTATGAACATCTCCTTCCTGGACAACTGGCGCAAGCGCATGGGCGGTACACGGGAGACGGCACTCGCGGCCGCTGTCGAGACCGATCCGGACGGCGTGGCCGAGTTGTTCGCGGAATGTGAGTTGCTGCGCGCCCGCGCAGGCCAGTGCGGCCTCGAACTCGACGACACTCCCGCCTCGTTGTCCGCGCTCGACCAGCTGCCGCCGATCTGGCGGGACGACCCGGAGGAGCTGCCCTGGGTGGGCAACGACGCCGGGCTCTACCTCGGCACCGTTCTGGTGCGCACCGTCGGCGGGGCTGTCTGGGACATCCTCGCGGGCGGGAGGCCGGTGGTGCGCCTGGCCTCCGGGCGCGAGATCGACGTGGTCGCCGCCGGTCTGGACTGGGCGATGTCGGGCAGCCCCGAGCTCTCCGAGATGTACGCGGAGTCGGCGGAGAGCGGCCCCGAGGCCAAAACGCGATAAACAGCCTTATGTCCCGCCGGTGCGTGTCGCCCCCGGCGAGTGTGCCCACCCCGGATAGTTTGCGCTGACCTCGACACAAAGCGATAAGTGGGTAGGGCAGCGTATGGCCGTCGATCCGTTGATCGAGCTGCGGGACGTCAACAAGTACTTCGGGACCTTGCACGTACTGCAGGACATCAATCTCACCGTCGGCCGCGGGGAGGTGGTGGTGGTCATCGGCCCCTCCGGATCGGGTAAATCAACGCTCTGCCGGACCATCAACCGACTCGAGACGATCGAGTCCGGCCACATCGCCATCGACGGGAAGCCGCTCCCCGAGGAAGGGAAGGGGCTCGCGGAGCTCCGGGCCGAAGTGGGCATGGTCTTCCAGTCGTTCAACCTCTTCGCCCACAAGACCGTCCTGGCGAACGTCTCGCTCGCCCAGCTCAAGGTCCGGGGGCGCAAGAAGGACGAGGCCGACCAGCGTTCCCGGGAACTGCTGGAGCGGGTCGGGCTCGCCTCGCAGGCGGACAAGCTCCCCGCCCAGCTCTCCGGCGGCCAGCAGCAGCGCGTCGCCATCGCCCGCGCCCTCGCCATGGACCCCAAAGCACTCCTCTTCGACGAGCCCACCTCCGCGCTCGACCCGGAGATGATCAACGAGGTCCTCGAGGTCATGCAGCAACTCGCCCGCGAGGGCATGACCATGGTGGTCGTCACGCACGAGATGGGCTTCGCCCGGTCCGCCGCGAACCGCGTGGTCTTCATGTCCGACGGACGCATCGTGGAGGACCGCACCCCGGAGGACTTCTTCACCGCCCCGGAGAGCGATCGCGCCAAGGACTTCCTGTCCAAGATCCTCAAGCACTGACAGGGGGCACCGTGTTGCGTACGAAGAACATCGCGGCCCTGCTGGCCTGTCTCCTGATCGCCGCGCTGGCCACCGGCTGCGGCAGGGAGGGCAGCCCGCCGGTCAAGGGGCCGAAGGCCGGAGAGCTGCCCCGGTACACGGTCGACACCGCCTTCCGGCTGCCCGGGTCGAAGACCTGGAAGAAGGCGAAGAAGCGCGGCTACCTCATCGTCGGCGCCAAGGAGGACCAGCCCTACCTCGGGGAGAAGGACCCCGCGACGGGCGTCTACTCCGGCTTCGACATCGAGATCGCCCGCATGACGGCGGCTTCCCTCGGCTTCGAGCCGGACACGATCCGCTTCCGGACCATCGCCTCCGCCAACCGGGAGACGGCGCTCCAGAACGGGCAGATCGACTACTACGTCGGCACCTACACGATCAACGACATGCGCAAGAAGCTCGTCGGCTTCGCCGGGCCCTACTACATGGCCGGGCAGGGACTGCTGGTGCGCACGGACGAGAAGGACATCAACGGCCCGCAGGACCTGGCGGGCAAGACCGTCTGCTCGGCCGCCGGCTCGACGCCGTACCAGCGCATCGCCGCCGACTACCCCGAGGCGGAGCTCGTCGCCTATGACACGTACTCGATCTGTGTCGACAACCTGCTGACCTTCCAGGTCGACGCCGTCACCACGGACGACGCCATCCTGCTGGGCTTCGCGGCCAAGGCGCCGGACGAGATGAAGGTCGTCGGCAAGCCCTTCTCCGAGGAGCCGTACGGAATCGGTGTCCCGCGGAGCGACAACGCCCTGCGCCTCGCGCTCGACGACGCGCTGGAGGCCAACGAGAAGAACGGCAACTGGAAGAAGGCGTTCGAAGCGACCCTCGGCCTCTCCGGAGTGCCTGCGCCGACACCGCCGCCCATCGACCGCTACCCGGCGAACTGAGGGGCCGGCCACCACCATGGACGTACTGACAGACAACTTCTCGCTCTACGGCAAGGGCTTCCTCGGCACCCTGGAACTCACCGTCTACGCCTCGATCCTGGCGCTGGTGCTCGGCTTCGTCATGGCGTCCTTCCGCGTCGCGCCCGTCGGCTCCCTCCGGGTGATCGGCACGGTCTGGGTCGCGGTCCTCCGCAACACCCCGCTGACGCTGCTGTTCTTCGCCGTGCTCCTCGGCCTGCCGCGCTTCGGCCTGGTCCTGCCCTTCCAGGTCTTCGCTGTCCTCGCGCTCGGCTGCTACACCTCGGCCTTCATCTGCGAGGCCCTGCGCTCGGGCATCAACACCGTGCCCACGGGGCAGGGCGAAGCCGCCCGAAGCCTCGGGATGTCGTTCAGCCAGACCCTGGGCAACGTGGTCCTGCCCCAGGCCTTCCGGTCCGTGATCCCGCCGGTCGGGTCGACGCTCATCGCCCTCGCCAAGAACTCCGCGATCGCGGGGGCCTTCAGCGTCACCGAGCTCCTCGGGACGTACAAGCCGCTCAACGAACTCGGCTACAGCATCATCTGGTCCTTCGTCTGGATCGCCGTCGGATATCTGATCATCACCCTCGCCATCAGCGCGCTCTTCAACATCCTGGAGAAGCGCTGGGGAGTCGCCCGATGAACCGCACCACCGCCTCCGCCACCGCGCTCTACGACATCCCGGGGCCCGCGACCCGTAAGCGGCACTTCCTCTACGGGATCATCTCGACCGTCGTGATCCTCGCGCTGTTCGGCTGGATCCTCTATCTGCTCTTCGACACCGATCAGTTCACCAGCGAGAAGTGGGCCCCCTTCACGTACAAGGGCATCCAGGAACTGCTGCTGCGCGGGCTCGGCAACACGCTCAAGGCCTTCGCCTACGCCGCTGTTCTCTCCCTCGCCCTCGGGGCGGTGCTCGCCGTCGGCCGGCTGTCCGACCACAGGCCGGTGCGCTGGATCGCGACGCTGCTGGTCGAGTTCTTCCGGGCGATGCCCGTGCTGGTGATGATCTTCTTCATCTTCGTCGCGCTCAAGGTCCAGCCGCTGCCTGCGCTGGTGGCCGGACTGACCCTCTACAACGGGTCCGTGCTCGCTGAGGTCTTCCGTACCGGCATCAACTCCGTGGAGCGGGGGCAGCGCGAGGCGGCCTACGCCCTCGGTCTGCGCAAGACGCAGGTCACCACCCATGTCCTGGCCCCGCAGGCCGTCCGGGCGATGTTGCCCACCATCATCAGCCAGCTGGTGGTGGCCCTCAAGGACACGTCCCTGGGCTATCTGATCACCTACGAGGAGTTCCTCCACGCGGGGAAGCTGATCGCGTCGAATCTCGACTACGGTCTGCCGTTCATCCCCGTGGTCATGGTGATCTCACCCATCTACATCGGGATGTGCATGTTGCTCTCCTGGTGCGCCACCTGGGTGGCCAGACGGCAGCGGCGCAATCCGAAGACGGAGGGTACGGGAGTCGGCGCGGCCGAGCCGGGGTCCGTACTGCCGGGCCGCCTGCGGTAGCCGCCGTCGCGTCCGCCCGGCAGCAGCCGGTGATCACTCCCGTACCGCACAAGCGGAGCGCGGCCGAGCCGCGCCCGGCGGGGGAGAAGGTCAGCTGTGTGCCGGCCGGATCGTGGCCCTGGAGAGTGAGGGGGCGTTACCGAACAGTCCGCCGGAACATGGCGGTTCCACGTCGTCCCGGCAGACGACGAGGGGCCGCCATGTTCGCGTTCCGCACGTCGCGGACCGTCCTTCCGCCGTCGGCGGACGGTCCTCGGGATGTGCCTGGCCGACAGCGGTAGGGCGCTCGGCCTGCCCGGCTTCGTGGGCGCAGGACGGGTGTGCGGCATGATGAGCCCGTGGACTTCGAGCCGTACCGAGGTGGGTCGGTGGCGCTCTGCTACCGGATGCTGGGTTCGTTCCACGAGGCCGAGGATCTGTGGGAGACGCCGGTGCGGCCATGGACGAGCTGCACGCCCAGCACTCGCCCTGTCCGCAGCATGGTCAAGGACGGGCGTGCGGGCACCGGCCGTCGCGCTCGCACCCCCGCCGGCCCGCGGCCTCTCGACGGGCGGTCCGCCGCCGGCCCCCGTCGGGGAGTCACAGACGAATGATGACCAGCGCCGTGTCGTCGGTGCTGCCCGCGGGAGGGAGGAGGTCCGACAGGAGTGCGTCGGCCAGCGCCTCGGGGCCCGAGCGCCCGTGGCGGACGAGGGCCGTGGAGAGGCGGGCCAGACCGACGTCGATGTCCTCGCGACGGCGCTCGATCAGACCGTCGGTGTACAGCACCAGGGTGGCGCCCTCGACGAAGGACACCGTTGCCTCAGGGCGGCGGACGTGCTCGGGGCGGGCGCCCAGCGGCGGGTCGGTCGCCTGGTCGAGGAAGGTCACGGTGCCGTCGGGGGCGAGCAGCGCGGGGGGCGGGTGGCCCGCGCTGCTGTACACGACGGTGTGGGCGGCCCAGTCGATGTAGGTCTTCACCGCGGTGGTCGACTCGGCACCGTCCACGTGGCGGGCGTAGAGACCGAGGGCCTCCAGCGCACGGGCCGGGCCTTCGGCGACACGGGCGGCCGCGCTCAAGGCACTGCGCAGCTGTCCCATGACGCACGCCGCCTTCAGGCCGTGACCGACGACGTCGCCGACGGCGACCGCGATGCGGTCACCGGGCAGGTCGACCAGGTCGTACCAGTCACCGCACACGTTCAGCGTGCCCACGGCGGGCTGGTAGCGGACCGCTGCCCGGTGGTGTCCGACCGGCGTGGGAGCGGGAAGCATCGCCGCCTGCAGGGCCAGGGCGACCTCGCGGTCGCGCGCGTGGGCCCGGCGCAGACGTTCGTTGATCTGCTGAAGCTCCCGGGCGCGGGTGTAGAGCTCGGCTTCCAGCACGCGGGCCCGGTCGTCGTTGTCCGGACCGCCGCGGGCGCGGGCCTGGATGAGCTCGGTGACCTCCTCGACCCGGTGCACGACCAGCAGCACGTTTCCGTCCGGGCCGACCACAGGTGCGTTGACGGGGCTCCAGTAGTGCTCCACCCAGTGGCCGGGCCGGTCCCGGTCCTCGATGTCGTAGCGCACCAGCGCCATGGTGTCGCGCTCCCCTTCGGCCACCACCCGCAGCATCGACTCCCGGGTCTCCCGCATTCCGGCCGCGGCCGGATCGTTCGGGTTCTCGGGGAACACGTCGAAGATGTACTGCCCCAGCAACTGCTCACGGCTCCGGCCGGCCAGACGGAGGAAGTCCTCGTTCGCGTCGGCGTACACCAGGTCGGGGGTGAGGAGGGCCACCATGCCGGGGAGGGCGCGGAAGACCGCCGCGTAGTCGATCTGCGGTTCCCTCATCTGCTGTCCGCCTCGGTGCCGACCCGTACTGTGAGGTTCCACTCTAGGAGGAGCCGGGCCGCCGGGCGCGGGAACGAACTGCCGCGGCCTCGGGGAATCGCCTGGCCCACCTCGCGGCGGGGAGCGGGACCACGGGGGCGAGGAGCCGAGGACAGCCCGGCAGGACCGCTCTCTCCCGCTCCGGGCGCGGGGCCGGCCCCGCGGCGCGGCGTTTCCGGCGGAGCGTGCCGCCGTCCGGGGCAGTCGCCTCCGCCGCAGCGCACTTCCGGGGGATGTCTGTCTGCCTGCCTGCGGCGACCTCGCTCCTCGGCGTGATGCCCACGGGGCTCATGGCCGGAATGTCCGCGGCCGGCCGGTCGGCCACGTGCGGTCGCCGAGGACCGGCGGTCGAGGAAGGGCCCTCACCAAGGCCCGCCGCCCCGCCCCTGCCTCAGGAGGCGCGGCTCGGGTCGGCGGACCCCGGTCACCCCGGGCTCCCTGCCGACCGCCTTCGGACCGGCGCCGGGCGAACTACGCCCCCGCGCTCGCCGTCCTGTCGACCACCGCGACCGGTCTGTACGCGAGGGCACCTCGTCCACCGACGGCAGCGGGCGCGTCCTGCACGGCTCCGCCGGACTGGACGGCGGCCGTCGACCACCACGCCGGAGCCGCTCTCCGTCCACGGCCTCGTGTCGGACTCCGGTGGCACCGGGGCGGTCGTCACCACCACGGGGTGGCCGACGCCTCCTGGACCGAAGCCGGCCTCACCTGGAACACCCGGCCCGCTCTCGGTCCGTCAGGCGCGGACGCCACCGCCACCGCCGTGCCGTCGTGGCTGACCTTCGACGTCACCGCCCAGGTCACGGATGCGCCCCAGGTTCACGATCGGGCTGGGCCAGAGCGCGCCGGGACTGGCCGTCGTCCTCAACTCGCCTGAGAACAAGGCATTCCTCCCGGTGCTGGCGGTGACGCTCGACGGACCGGGGGGCGCGGCCCGGCACGGAGCGCTGCCGACCGGGTCGGGTCTCAGTCGGTGGCCCGATGGGTGGCGGGGGAAGGGGTGGGCAGCGGGGCCTGGGCGGCGCGCGTGACGTCGCCGACCAGCTCGACCACATCGGGCCCGTAGGCCTGGGAGTTGACCACCTTCAGGAGCAGGACGAAGGATCCGCCGCGGTGCTTGCGCTGCAGCTTCTCGTAGTTGCGCATGAGGTAGCGCGAGGCCGCCTGGTTGGTGATGGCGCGCTGGCCGCAGAGCAGGAAGACCGGGCGCGCGTCCTGGCCGCCCGTCAGCCTGGCGAGCAGGACGTGCTCGGCCGCGCCCGGCTCCAGGCGGTAGCGCTCCGAGCCCACCTGGAAGGCGGCGCGGTCGGGGCCCGGTTCGGACCCGGTGTTGATCTTCACACCCGGCAGCAGCTGCTGCAGGTGCGCGGCCATGCGCCGGTTGGACCCCGGGCCGC
Organism: Streptomyces sp. SM10; assembly: GCF_002910915.1. Classification (GTDB taxonomy): domain Bacteria; phylum Actinomycetota; class Actinomycetes; order Streptomycetales; family Streptomycetaceae; genus Streptomyces. Next base: position 130,401 of record NZ_NEUF01000048.1, read on the forward strand.
CGACACAGAACTCCGTACGTTCGCCGAACCCCTGTTGGGTGGTGTCGTGGGACACGATCTGCGCATGTGCCGCGCAGTCCTTGATGAGTGCCGAGAGTTCGAGCAGGGCGAAGACGTCGTTGCGGTGGACCGCACCGTCGCCGCCGGCGTCGCGGTTGACGACGAGCAGGCACTCGGAGTTCCCGGGCAGCCCGAAGAAGGCCTGCTTGCGGTGGAGCTTGCGCCGCCAGAGGTACGTACGGGCGATCCAGCCGAGGGCGGCGCTGATTCCGGCGGCTATGAGACCGAGCGCGATGTTGCGTACGTCGTCATTCATGAGCGGGGATAGTAGCGGTCCGTTCGGACACCTGGCCGAGGCGGTCCTGACGATACGGCCGGCGCGGGGCTACCCTGCGCGGACGATCCCTCACAGGAGGTACGGATGCGTCGTTCCGTCGGCCGGAATGTGTCGTTCCTAAGCGTGATCGCCGTCATCGGCTCGCTCGGTGCCGCGGCCCCCGCGGCCTCGGCGCCGCCGGCCGCGCCACCGCCCAAGTCACCGGTGGCGGTGGGATACGGCGGAGCCGTGTCGAGCGTGGACGCGGACGCCTCGGCCGCCGGGATCGAGGTGCTCCGCAAGGGGGGCAACGCCGTCGACGCCGCCGTCGCCACCGCCGCCGCGCTGGGAGTCACCGAGCCCTACTCGGCGGGCATCGGAGGCGGCGGTTACTTCGTCCACTACGACGCCCGGACAGGGCGCGTCGAGACCGTCGACGGCCGCGAGACCGCCCCGCGCAGCGCGGACTCCTCGCTCTTCCTGGAGAACGGGCAGCCGATCCCCTTCGCCGACGCCGTCACCAGCGGGCTGGGGGTCGGAACCCCCGGCACGCCCGCCACCTGGGAGAAGGCGCTCGACGCGTGGGGCAGTAAGCCGCTCGGGCGGCTGCTCGAACCGGCCGAACGGCTGGCCCGCGACGGGTTCGTCGTGGACGAGACCTTCCGCTCCCAGACCGCGGCGAACCAGGCCCGGTTCGCCGACTTCCCGGCGACCGCCGAACTCTTCCTGCCCGGCGGGCAGTTGCCGGTGACCGGGTCGGTGTTCAAGAACCCCGACCTCGCCCGTACGTACAAGGCGCTCGGCCGGAAGGGCGTCGACGAGCTGTACCGGGGCGACCTGGCCCGGGACATCGTGTCGACGGTCCGGAAGCCGCCCGTGGACCCGGCGGCGAACCGTGCGGTGCGCCCGGGGGACCTGACGGCCGCGGACCTCAAGGCCTACCGCGCACTCCGCCAGGACCCGACGAGAATCGGCTACCGGGGCCTCGACGTGTACGGCATCGCTCCTTCCTCGTCCGGGGGCACGAGCGTGGGGGAGGCCCTCAACATCCTGGAGTCGACCGACCTTTCGAAGGCGAGTGGGACGCGGTACCTGCACCGCCTCATCGAGGCGAGCAGGATCGCGTTCGCGGACCGGGGTCGCTGGGTCGGCGACCCAGCGGCGGAGGACGTCCCGACGCGGGAGCTGCTCAGCCAGCGCTTCGCCGACTCCCGCGAGTGCCTCATCAAGGACGACGCGGTCCTCACCAGCCCGCTCGCGCCCGGCGATCCGCGGCATCCCGCCCGCTGCGCCGCCGGGGGCACGGCCGCCCCGACCACGTACGAGGGGGAGAACACGACGCACCTGACCACGGCCGACAAGTGGGGCAACGTCGTCGCCTACACCCTGACGATCGAGTCGACGGGTGGCAGTGGCATCACCGTGCCGGGGCGCGGATTCCTGCTCAACAACGAGCTGACCGACTTCTCCTTCGCGCCGGCGAACCCGGCGGTCCACGACCCGAATCTGCCCGGCCCGGCCAAGAGGCCTCGGTCGTCCATCTCGCCGACCGTCGTGCTGGAGCACGGGAGGCCCCTCCTGGCACTCGGGTCGCCGGGCGGCGCCACCATCATCACCACCGTCCTGCAGTCGCTGACCGGGCATCTGGACCGGGGGCTGCCCCTCGTCGAGGCGATCGCCGCGCCGCGTGCCAGCCAGCGCAACTCGGCCACGACCGAGATCGAGCCGGGGCTGTGGGACAGCCCGGTGCGCGGGGAGCTGGAGTCGCTCGGACACGTGTTCAAGCTGAACCCGGAGATCGGGGCCGCCACGGGCATCCAGCGGCTGCCCGACGGGCGCTGGCTCGCGGCCGCGGAAAAGGTGCGGCGCGGTGGGGGCTCGGCCATGGTGGTGCATCCGAGCGGCCGTTCGTGACGGTTCGCCGCATGCCAGGGCCTCGGGGCCGGTACGACGCTTCCGCGCGTCGTACCGGCCCCGAGGCCGTGAAGCGGCCGGGCCCGCGGTCCGGGCCGCATCGGCAAGGGAGGGCCCGCCAGGGCCCTCCGTGTCCAGTGAAAGGCATCTCCCACGGTGCGTAAGCGCATGCCGGCCCTCGCCGCGGTCTCGTCCGCGGTCGTCCTCGCCGCCCCGGCCCTCCCCGCGTCGGCCGAATCCTCCGCCGGGAGTGCCGGCGAAGGCACGGTCGGTGCCGCCGAACTCCTGGCGCAGGTGAAGATCTGCGACCGGATCTCCCACGGGATGTACCGGACGGACCAGGGCACACCGGCGAACATCCCCGTGTGCGGGACGAAGGAAGCCGTGTTCTGGAAGGCGGACATGGACATCGACTGCGACGGGAGGAGTACCACCGTCTGCAACAGGAAGACGGACCCGTCCTTCCAGTCCCAGACCGCCTTCCAGACGTCGGGCGGCAGACCCCTGGACTCCAGCAGGCTGCCGTACATCGTCGTGCCCGGCCCCGGGCCCCTGTGGAAGTACTCCGAGTCCGGCATCAAGCCGGGCGGAGTTGCCGCGGTGGTCCACGACGGCAAGGTCGTCTACGCGGTGGTCGGGGACACCGGCCCCACCGGGATCATCGGAGAGGCGTCCTACGCGACGGCGCGGGCGCTCGGCATCGACCCCGACCCGAAGACCGGGGGCACGGCGTCCGGTGTCACGTACATCCTGTTCCGGAATTCCAGGGTGTCGCCCATCGAGGACCACGCGGCCGCCGTCGCTGAGGGTGAGTCGCTCGCCCGGGAGTTCGTCGGGGGGAGCTGACGGCGAGGGCTCCCGCCGGAGCGCGGCCGGCATCCGTGCCCGTCGTCGATGACGGGCACGGATGCCGGCCGCCCGGCCGCCGTCACCCGTTCGGAGGATCCCCTCGTGCGGGCCCCGGGGGCCCGGGACAGGAACGGGGGACCTGCCGCTCGGGGCGTGGGCCGAGTAGGGTCACGCCCGTGACTCTCCAGGATTTCGCCCGCAGTGAGTACGTCAGCCTGACCACGTACCGGAAGGACGGCACTCCAGTCGCCACCCCCGTCTGGGCCGCGGAGGACGGCGGCGTGCTGTACGTCTGGACCCGGTCGGACTCGTGGAAGGTGAAGCGGCTGCGCAACGACAGCCGGGTGCGGGTCACGGTCTGCGACGTCCGTGGCCGGATCGCCGACGGCGCGCCGAGCGCCGAGGGAACGGCCCGCATCCTCGACCGTGACGGAACCGCCGCGGTGCGCAAGGTACTCGCCCGCAAGTACACCTGGAAGTTCTGGCTCGTGGACTGGCCCGCCATGGTTGCGCGGCTCGGCAAGCGGCCCCACACGGGAATCGCCGTCACCCTCTGACGGGGCGCGCCCGCCGCGCCCGCGCTCCGGCCGCACCCTTCCGGAAAAGCGTGCGTAGCGCTTCTGTAACACGCCTGCGGTCGAATGCCCGCGGACTGGAATGGTCCAGTCCCGGGCGACCGGTGAGGGCGACAGTGACAGTGCATCAGCATGCGGCGGAAGTACGGGCGTTCGCACAGTACCTGCGAGCTCTGGCTGCCCTGCTCGATCCCGGGCAGGGCTGGTACGGGGTGTTCCGGGTCCGCGACCCCGAAGGCATGCGCGCCTGTTTCGACGGCGCCGAGGTACCTCCCTGGGACGTCGTCGAGTCGCTGCTCCAGGACCTCGCCGCGTTGCGTGGCACCGCGTTCGCCGCACAGGAGTCCGTCCAGGCCGCCGCGCTGTGCGCCGCCTCTGCGGCCGCGCACGACAGGCGCCCGGGCGGGCGGCAGGCACTCGTCGACCGGCTGGGCGTGATGCTTCAGGAGCAGTCGTACGCGGCCCGGCGGATGCGGGCCGCCGGCGCGGACGGGACGGGTGCGGCGGACGGGGAGACGGAGGCGATGGCCTGGGCGCGGGACGACCACGTCCGCGCCACGGCACGCTGCGTGGAGCTCCGCCACCGCTTGGCGGCCGTCGAACGGACGGTGCCGGACAGCTGGTTCCGGGAGCAGGGCCACGAGGACGAGCCGGACCCAGGTGGCCGTCCGTCCGTCCCCGGCCCCCGCCGCGCCGAGGAGCCCACGGCCCCGTGGGCGCGCCCCGGTCCACGGGCGGAGGCGGAGCCGGTCACGGTCAAGAAGCGCAGGAAGTCGGGCGGGGCGCGCTTCGCCGGCCTGGAGATCGAGGACGACGCACAGGCCGAACCCGTGCCCTCGGAGGGGCCCGTGCTCCCGGCTCCCGCGCCCGCCGCCTTACCGCGCGGCGCACGCTTCGGCGGGTCCCGCGTCGACGAGGGGGCCCCGCGGTTCCCGCAGGCCGCCGAGGCCGACCCCGCCGCACGCCGGGCGGCCGAGGACACCGTCGCGCTGCTCGTACGGCTCCGCGCGGAGAGCCGCACCGGTGAGGCACACGTGGTGCTCTGCGAAGCGGCCGGCCGGCCCGCGGGGCATCTGCCCGTACTCGCCGTGGCTCTTCACCAGGCGGGGCTGGCCGCCGACTGGGCGACACTGCTGTGGGAGGTGTCCTCCCTGCCTCCGGCCGAACTCGCCGCCGCCGCAGGGGCCCTGGCGGCCGCGGGCCGCGCCGAGGACTGCGGGCAACTGCTCCGACAGGGGGTGGCCCGGCCCGCCGGCGAGATCGCCGACGCCGTCGTCGCCCTCGACCGGGCCGGACTCGAGCCGGAGGCCCGGGCGCTGCTGGGCGCGTTCGTCCGCGTACGGACCCCCCAGGACGCGGCGCGCATCGCCGAGGGCGGGCCGCGTCACCTCGTGCCCCAACTGCTGGCTGCGGCGCGGGAGGTGTCCGCGGCGCGGGAGTGGGATCTGGTCCACGCGCTCCGGGTGGCCGGCATCGCAGCCCCGTAGAGGCGGGGCGTACGGCGCCGGCCCGGCCGGGGCGCGCGGCGCCGGTCAGATGCCCAGGAGCCCCCCGAGCAGTCCTCCGACCAGGTCCCCGAGGGGATGGCCGCTCGCGGCGGTGTCCTCGGGCTCGGTGGCCGGTGCGTCGTCGTCGCTGTCCGCCGGAGTCTCGTTCCCGGCCCCGTTCCCGGATCCGTCTCCTGTCCCGGCGCCGCTCTCCGCCCCGGTGTCCGGCGCGGTCGAGGGCTTTGTGGCTGACGCCGCGTCGTCCCCGGCGTCCTGCACGGCCGGACCGGGTGCGACGGGCTCCGCGGCCTTGGGGGGAGCCGCGGTGTGTCCCGTCTCCACGACGGGGATGTCCGAGGGGCCGGAGGACGCCCGGAGGGACTGGGGGGTGACGGCCTCGGCGCTCCGGGACGGCACGGCCGCCCCGGAGGTTGCGGGCACCGCCGTTCCGTCGGCCGCTTCGCCGGCCGGTTTCTGGCCTCCGTCCGGTGCCGGACTGGCTGCCCCCTCGCGTTCCAGGCCCATCGCCCTGGGCAGTTGGAGGAAGGGGGCACTGGAGTCGCTCCCGATCAGGGTGGCGACCAGGGTCGTGGCGTAGCAGGCGCAGCAGAGCGCCGCGATGGTGCCGGCCCGGCGCCAGGTACGGCTGCGTCGTCCGGTCATGTCGACGAAGACGGGCCCCGTGGACGGGGCCGGTCCACGGGGCGCCGGCCGGCCGGCGAACGTGGCCGGTGCCTTGCCGGGCGGTGGCGCGTCGGCCGTGTTCCCCGGCTCCGTGCCCGCTGGCCGCTTCGCCCCCGGGCGTCCGGCAGGCCCGTCCTCGTCGGCCCTTCCTCCGCCCCGCACCTCCTGGCGGTCCCGTACGTCGTTCGCTGGTGCACTGGCTATGCCCACGTGTATCTCCACCTGTGTCGGCCTGTCGGACCGTATGCCCGCAGGGCCCATCCGCTGCCGGGGCCACGCCACTCCTGTGCCGAAGAGGTCCGGCAACCGTGCCGGACCGATCCCCCCACCCCTACAACCGGTTCGGAACCGAAGGCCTCGAGGATTGGTCCGATCGGCTGGTGAACCGAACAACTGCCAACCGTGACCGCGGGTAACGGGCATCGCGGAACCCTGTGCCTCCCCCGAGCGGCTGCGGTTCACGTCGGTCACTCTTGCGGACGCCCGGGTGGCGAGGGTGTCCGTCACATGAACCGCAGTTGAGGGGAGGTGACTTGGCGCAGTCGCGGGGGTGGCCTCAGTACGGCGAGCCGTCCACCGTGCGCCCGGCCGCGGAGCGGCCGCCCTCGATGTCCTGCCAGCGGTCCCCGTACGCGTTCCGGGTGATCTCCCGCTCGCGCAGGAAGTCGTGCGGGAACCCGAGCGGGACGGCGCTCACCGCGTCCACCCGCTCGACCGCCCCGGCGTCCAGCCGGGTGCCCAGGCATGCGAGATTGTCCGAGAGCCGGCTCTCCGTGGAGGCGCCGATGATCGGGACGATGGTGCCGGGCCGCCCGCGCAGCCACGCCAGTGCCACCGGGGCCGGCGTCCAGCCGCCCTGTCCGGCGATCTCCACGACGGCCCGGACGGTCTCCTGCTCGCGGCCCACGTCTCGTCCTGTCCGCCGGGGGCCTGTCCGTGAGGCCCCTGCCCGTGAGCCGGCCACGGGCGAGCGGGCTCCAGGCGAAGACGGCCTGTCCGAAGGCGTTGGCCTGCGGGCGGAGTTCACGCTCGGGCGTCCGTTCGAGCAGGCTGTAGCGGAGTTGCGAGCCCGCGAAGGCCGTCCAGCCGCGCAGCTCCGCACGGGTGTTGGCCCGGGCGATCTCCCAGGCGGGCCAGTCGGAGACGCCGACGTAGAGGATCTTTCCCGCGCGTACGAGATCGTCGAGTGCGCGCATCACCTCTTCGACCGGCGTGAAGTTGTCCCGCGCGTGGACCCGCAGCACGTCCAGCCGGTCGGTGCGCAGCCGGCCCAGGCTCTCCTCCACCGACCGCACGAGGTTCTTGCGGTGGTTTCCGGCCGAGTTGACATCCCCGTCGGCAGTCGCGCAGGTGTACTTGCTGGCCAGCACGAGCCCTTCCCTGCGGCGTCCGAGCAGCTCGCCGAGGACCGTTTCCGAGGAGCCGGCGCCGCGGACGTCGGCCGTGTCGATGAAGTTGCCGCCCGCCTCCAGGTAGCTGTCGACGATGTGCCCGCTGACCCTCCTCACGGCCTCCGGATCCTTCTCGTGGCCACCCAGGGTCATGGCTCCCAGGGCCGGCTCGCTGACCCGCAGACCGGTCCGGCCGAACAGTGTGAAACGCATGGGTGTCCCCCTCGGGTCGGTGTTACCCGGAGGCCGGGGGCTGGAGCGGACTCCAGGACAAGAGCGTCACGGCCGTGCGCGCAGCCCGGTGGGCGTGCCGGCCTTCCTGGTGGGTGTGGACCGCTCGGGTACGAAACATGATCGACTCCGCCGGTTCACGGCGATGGTCTTGCCCCGGTGTGTGACGGGGCTTACGTTCTCCTCCTATGCACCGTGTCTACGGGCGTAGAGAACGTAGAGGCTCTCTGACGCCGCGTCGAAGGAGCAGCTCATGTCCCACGTCGTACGTGCCGCACTCGTCCAGGCGACCTGGACCGGCGACACCGAATCCATGATCGCCAAGCACGAGGAGCACGCGCGCGAGGCAGCCCGCCTGGGCGCGAAGATCATCGGGTTCCAGGAGGTGTTCAACGCCCCCTACTTCTGTCAGGTCCAAGAACCCGAGCACTACCGCTGGGCCGAACCCGTCCCCGACGGGCCGACCGTCCGGCGCATGCAGGATCTGGCCCGGGAGACGGGCATGGTGATCGTCGTGCCGGTCTTCGAGCTGGAGCAGTCCGGCTTCTACTACAACACCGCAGCGGTGATCGACTCCGACGGTTCGTACCTCGGGAAGTACCGCAAGCACCACATCCCGCAGGTCAAGGGCTTCTGGGAGAAGTACTACTTCAAGCCCGGCAACGCCGGCTGGCCGGTCTTCGACACCGCCGTCGGCAAGGTCGGCGTCTACATCTGCTATGACCGGCACTTCCCCGAGGGCTGGCGTCAACTCGGACTCAACGGTGCACAGTTGGTCTACAACCCGTCCGCCACCTCGCGGGGCCTCTCCAGCTATCTGTGGCAGCTGGAACAGCCCGCGTCGGCGGTCGCCAACGAGTACTTCATCGCCGCGATCAACCGCGTCGGCCAGGAGGAGTACGGCGACAACGACTTCTACGGGACGAGCTACTTCGTCGACCCGCGCGGGCAGTTCGTGGGGGAGGTCGCGAGCGACAAGGAGGAGGAACTCCTGGTCCGTGACCTCGATTTCGGCCTGATCGAGGAGGTCCGGCAGCAGTGGGCCTTCTACCGGGACCGTCGGCCGGACGCGTACGACGGGCTGGTGGAGCCGTGACCGGACTGCACGAACGGCACCTGGCGGTCAGCCCCACATGGCTGGCGCTCTACTACCGGCAGCCCCTGGAACTCACCCACGGCGAGGGCCGCCACGTCTGGGACGCGGACGGCAACCGCTACCTCGACTTCTTCGGCGGCATCCTCACCACGATGACCGCGCACGCCCTGCCCGAGGTGACCAAGGCGGTCTCCGAGCAGGCGGGCCGGATCATCCACTCCTCGACCCTCTACCTCAACCGCCCGATGGTCGAACTCGCCGAGCGGGTGGCGGCGCTCTCCGGCATCCCGGACGCCCGGGTCTTCTTCACCACCTCGGGCACCGAGGCCAACGACACCGCGCTCCTCCTCGCCACCGCCCACCGGGGGTCGAACCAGATCCTGGCGATGCGCAACAGCTACCACGGCAGGTCCTTCTCGGCGGTTTCGATCACGGGCAACAGGTCCTGGTCGACCACGAGTCTGTCGCCGCTGCAGACGCTGTACGTCCACGGCGGTGTCCGCGGCCGGGGACCGTACGCCGAGCTGAGCGACGAACAGTTCGTCAAGGCCTGTGTCGCCGACCTCGAGGACCTGCTCGGGCACACCAGGGGTGCCGCGGCCCTGATCGCCGAACCCATTCAGGGCGTCGGCGGTTTCACCGCACCGCCCGACGGGCTGTACGCGGCCTTCCGCGAGGTCCTCGACCGGCACGGCATCCTCTGGATCTCCGACGAGGTGCAGACCGGATGGGGGCGTACGGGCGACCACTTCTGGGGCTGGCAGGCACACGCGTCGAACGGGCCGCCGGACATCCTCACCTTCGCCAAGGGCATCGGCAACGGCATGTCCATCGGCGGGGTGGTCGCCCGCGCCGAGGTCATGAACTCCCTGGACGCGAACTCCATCTCGACGTTCGGCGGATCCCCCGTCACCATGGCCGCCGGGCTCGCCAACCTCTCGTACCTGCTGGAGCACGACCTCCAGGGCAACGCCCGCCGGGTCGGCGGTCTGCTCATCGAGCGGCTGCGGGCGGTGGGTGCGGGCTCCCCGGCCGTACGGGAGGTACGCGGCCGAGGGCTCATGATCGGCATCGAGCTGGTCAAGCCCGGCAGTGACGAGGCCGACCCGGAGGCCGCGGCGGCCGTGCTCGAAGCGGCCCGTGAGGGCGGGCTGCTCATCGGTAAGGGCGGCGGCCACGACACCAGCGTCCTGCGGATCGCGCCACCCCTGTCGCTCACCGTCGCCGAGGCCGAGGAAGGCGCGGAGATCCTGGCCGAGGCGCTGCGGGCGGCCGGGTGACATCTCCGCGCGGCGGCCGGACATCGAGCCGTCGCACCCCGCGCTGACGTTCCCGTTCTCCCCGCCCGGGCGGTTCCCCCGGGAGGTTCTTCCGCCGGAGGTCTCCCCCGGGCGGGGGAGCGGGATCCCTCGGGCGGGGGAAGAAAACGGGCGGCCCCGTGCCGGAAGCTGGACTCCTCACCGAGGGGGAGCGCGGAGGGCCTCACACGAGCCAAGGAACGTCTTCACCGGTGGTCACCACCGGTATCGCCACAGCGAGGAGGGGTACATGAGCCGCACCGTCATCCACGGCGGCCTCGTCATCACCGCGTCGGACGAGATCCACGCCGACGTGCTCATCGAGGGCGGACGCGTGGCCGCCCTGGCCGCCCACGGCACCGACGCCGCGGCGGGCTGGAGTGCCGACCGGAGGATCGACGCCACCGGCAAGTACGTCATTCCGGGCGGGGTCGACGCGCACACGCACATGGAGATGCCGTTCGGCGGGACCTACGCCGCCGACACCTTCGAGACCGGGACCCGGGCCGCGGCCTGGGGTGGCACCACGACGATCGTCGACTTCGCCATCCAGACCATGGGCCGCTCCCTGCGCGAAGGGCTCGACGCCTGGCACAAGAAGGCCGAGGGCAACTGCGCCATCGACTACGGCTTCCACATGATCCTCTCGGACGTGAACGAGTCCTCGCTCAAGGAGATGGACCGCCTGGTGGCGGAGGGCATCACCTCGTTCAAGCTCTTCATGGCCTACCCGGGCGTCTTCTACAGCGACGACGGCCGCATCCTCCGCGCCATGCAGCGGGCCTCCGGCAACGGCGGTCTGATCATGATGCACGCGGAGAACGGCATCGCCATCGACGTCCTGGTCGAGCAGGCGCTCGCCGAGGGGCGTACCGATCCGCGTTACCACGGCGATGTGCGCAAGGTGGCCCTGGAGGCCGAGGCGACGCACCGCGCCATCCAGCTCGCCAGGGTCGCGGGTTCGCCGCTCTACGTCGTGCACGTCTCCGCCGACGAGGCCGTTGCCGAGATCGCCGCCGCCCGTCACAAGGGGCTGCCGGTGTTCGGCGAGACCTGCCCGCAGTACCTCTTCCTCTCCACGGACAACCTCGCCGAGCCGGACTTCGAAGGGGCGAAGTACGTCTGTTCGACCCCGCTGCGTCCTCGGGAACACCAGGAGGCGCTGTGGCGAGGGCTGCGCGCCAACGAACTTCAGGTCGTCTCCACCGACCACTGCCCCTTCTGCTTCTCCGGCCAGAAGGAGATGGGACGCGGCGACTTCTCGAAGATCCCCAACGGGCTGCCGGGCGTGGAGCATCGCATGGACCTGCTGCACCAGGCAGTCGTCGACGGGCACATCTCGCGGCGCCGCTGGATCGAGATCGCCTGCGCGACGCCGGCCCGCATGTTCGGCCTGTACCCGAGGAAGGGCACGATCGCGCCCGGATCCGACGCCGACATCGTCATCTACGACCCGCAGGCCGTCCAGACCCTGTCCTCGGAGACCCACCACATGGACGTCGACTACTCCGCGTACGAAGGGAAGACGGTCACCGGGCAGGCCGAGACGGTCCTCTCGCGCGGCAAGCCCGTCATCCAAGGGCGGACGTACGTCGGCCACGCGGGACACGGGACCTTCACGCCCAGATCCACCTGTCAGTACCTCGACTGAACGGCCCCCCACCCCGCCCGCGCGCGCATCGCACCCGGAGGCCACGGCGGAGCGGACACCCGACCCCAGGATTCGGCATGAGGCATGAGGCATGAGCCATGAGGGATGCGGCATGAGGCATGAGGCATGAGGGATGCGGCATGAGGGATGCGGCATGAGCGTTCGGGCCGGGGCCAGCCCGGCCCGCGGTGGCCCGTGCGGCGGGCCCTACTCCTTCACGAAAGCCAGGAGGTCCGGGTTGATGACCTCCGGGTGCGTCGAGAGCATGCCGTGGGGGTAGCCCTCGTAGCTCTTCAGCCTGCCGTTCGGCAGCAGCTTCGCGGACAGGGGGCCCGCGTCCTCGTAGGGCACGACCTGGTCGTCGGTGCCGTGGGCGACCAGGACCGGCACCTCGATCTTCTTGAGGTCCTCGGTGAAGTCGGTCTCCGAGAAGGCCTTGATGCACTCGTAGTGTGCGTTGGCCGCACCGCGCATGCCCTGCCTCCACCAGTTGTCGATCAGCCCCTGGGACACCTCGGCGCCGGGGCGGTTGAACCCGTAGAACGGTCCCGAGGCCACCTCGATGTAGAACTGCGCGCGGTTGGCGGCGAGGGAGGCGCGGAAGCCGTCGAAGACCTCGATCGGCAGGCCGCCCGGGTTCGACGCGGACTTCACCATGACCGGGGGGACCGCGCTGACGAGCACGGCCTTCGCCACCCGCCCCTGCTCGGCCCGGGCGACGTACCTGGCCACCTCGCCACCACCGGTGGAATGGCCGATGTGCACGGCGCCCCGCAGGTCGAGCGCTTCGGTCACGGCCGCCACGTCGGCGGCGTAGGTGTCCATGTCGTGCCCCGTGGCGCTCTGACTCGAGCGCCCGTGCCCCCGCCTGTCATGGGCCACGACGCGGTAGCCCTGGGCGAGGAAGAACAGCATCTGGTTGTCCCAGTCGTCGGCGCTGAGCGGCCAGCCGTGGTGGAACACGACCGGCTGCGCGTCGCGCGGGCCCCAGTCCTTGTAGTAGATGCTCGTGCCGTCGACGGTGGTGACCGTGCCCATGTCGATCCTTCCGCTGGAGTCGCTGCTGTGGGGAGGGAAACGTGCGGGAATGCGTCGGCCGCGCGGGCGCAGGACCGCCACGGACGGATGAGCCCGGATACGCGACTGAACTCCACAAACGATACCTTCCTGGGGCAAACCCCTCACTCTGAATCCGTCTCGGGCCAGGGGACGGGCAGGCCCCCGCGTGGTCGTGCGGGCCCACAGCTCACGCACCCCGCACCGGGAAGCTTCGCGCGTAGACTCCCCCTTCCCAAAGGCCGGGAAGCGGTCCAGGATTGTCCCCCCGCGACTCGTGTCGCCAGGGGCCGCGTCAGCGGGGCGGGCACGGCCCGATGTGGAAGGCTCTGCCGGAACACGTCTCCGGAAGCGCAGTCCGGACCCCGTCCACCTGCGTGCGCCGTGCCGGACGGTGCACACCGGGCAGGCAGCTCGCCGCCGCTCCCTGCACGGCCCCTTCACCCCCGCGCCACGTGTCAGTACTTCTACGAGGAGCATCTGTCATGGAATTCGGACTCGTCCTGCAGACCGACCCGCCCGCCTCGGCCGTCGTCGGACTCATGCGCCGCGCGGAACGGAACGGCTTCCGCTACGGCTGGACCTTCGACTCGGCGGTGCTCTGGCAGGAGCCCTTCGTCATCTACAGCCGGATCCTGGAACACACCGACCGGCTGGTCGTCGGGCCGATGGTGACCAACCCCGGCACCCGCACCTGGGAGGTCACCGCCTCCACGTTCGCCACGCTCAACGAGATGTACGGCAACCGCACCGTCTGCGGCATCGGGCGGGGCGACTCCGCGATGCGGGTGGCCGGCAGGAAGCCCAACACACTGGCCAGGCTGGGCGAGGCCATCGACGTGATCCGGGACCTCGCCGAGGGGCGAGAGGCCACCGTGGACGGACAGCCGGTCCAGATCCCCTGGGTGAAGGACGGCAGGCTGCCCGTCTGGATGGGCGCGTACGGCCCCAAGGCCCTCGCGCTGGCGGGGGAGAAGGCGGACGGCTTCATCCTCCAGCTGGCCGACCCCTTCCTCACCGAGTGGATGGTCAAAGCGGTCCGCGACGCGGCTGCCGCGGCCGGCCGCGACCCGGATTCCGTCACCATCTGCGTGGCCGCGCCCGCCTACGTGAGCGAGGACCTGGACCACGCGCGCGAGCAGTGCCGCTGGTTCGGGGGCATGGTCGGCAACCATGTGGCCGACCTCGTCTCCCGCTACGGCGAGCACTCCGGCCTGGTGCCCGAGGCGCTCACGGAGTACATCGCAGGGCGCTCCGGATACGACTACAGCCATCACGGCCGCGCCGGAAACCCGGACACGGCCTTCGTCCCCGACGACATCGTGGACCGGTTCTGCTTGCTGGGCCCCGCCGACGCCCACATCGAGAAGCTGCAGGTCCTGCGCGATCTGGGCGTCGACCAGTTCGCCGTGTACAACATGCACGACGCGCGGGAGGCGACCATCGACGCCTACGGCTCGACGATCATCCCGGCACTCTCCGTCTGACCCCTTCCGCGCCTTTGGCAGGAGGTCCGGGCACCACACGCCCACGCCCCGCACGGCACCTCTCCCGAGCGAAGGGTCCCACCGGCATGACCGCTACCATCCCGCCCGTCCCACCGTCCGCCCCCGGGGAGCCGATACCGCCGGGCCGGATCGAGCTCGCCCCCGGAGCCGTTCCCGACGACTCACGCTTCGTCAACGGCGACCTCCTGCCCGTCCCGTTGGAGCGCCGTACCTGGACGACGTACAACTTCGCGGCTCTGTGGATCGGGATGGCCCACAACATCCCGTCCTGGCTGCTCGCCTCCGGGCTCGTCGCGCTCGGCATGGACTGGAAGCAGGCCGTCCTCACGATCGCGCTGGCCAACCTGATCGTGCTCGCCCCGATGCTGCTGACCGGACACGCCGGCCCCAAGTACGGCATCCCCTTCCCCGTCCTGGCCCGTGCCTCCTTCGGGCTGCGCGGCGCCAACCTGCCGGCGCTGATCCGGGCGGCGGTCGCCTGCGCCTGGTTCGGGATCCAGACGTGGATCGGCGGCGTCGGGATCTTCACCCTGCTGGGCAAGATCTTCGGAGGCTGGGCGAAGGCCGGCGAGATCGGCGGGCAGCCCTGGACGCTGTGGCTCTGCTTCGTGCTCTTCTGGGCGCTGGAACTCGCCATCATCTACCGGGGGATGGACACCCTGCGTCGCTTCGAGAACTGGGCGGCTCCCTTCGTCCTGGTCGGCGCGGTCGCCCTGCTGGTCTGGGTCGCGGTCGAGGCGGGCGGTTTCGGCCCGCTGCTGGACCAGCCCTCCGCCCTCGGCTGGGGCGCCGACTTCTGGCCGGTCTTCTTCCCGTCGCTGATGGGCATGATCGCGTTCTGGTCCACGCTCTCGCTGAACATCCCCGACTTCACCCGCTTCGGTGCCGGCCAACGCGCCCAGATCCGGGGGCAGTCGTTCGGTCTGCCGACCACGATGACGTTCTTCGCACTGCTCTCCGTCTTTGTGACCTCCGGCTCGCAGGCCGTGTACGGGGACGCCATCTGGGATCCGGTCCAGCTCGTCGCGGAGACGGACAACGTCTTCGGCCTGCTCTTCGGGCTGATCACCGTGCTCGTCGCGACCATCTCCGTGAACATCGCGGCAAACGTGGTCTCACCGGCGTACGACCTGGCCAATCTGGCACCGAAGTTCATCAACTTCCGTACCGGCGCGCTGATCACCGGCGTGGTCGGCGTCCTGATCATGCCGTGGAAGCTCACCGAGACGCCCGAGCTGTACATCTTCACCTGGCTGGGACTGGTCGGCGGGCTCCTGGGTACGGTGGCCGGCATCCTGATCGCCGACTACTGGATCATCCGCCGCACCGTGCTCGACCTTCCGGACCTCTATCTGCCGGGGGGCCGCTACTGGTACACCAACGGCTGGAACTGGCGCGCCGTGGCCGCATTCGTGGCCGGAGGCGTCCTCGCGGTGGGCGGTTCCCATTCGGCCCCGGGCAAGGGGCCGTTCCCGGCCGACGGGCTGATCCCCTTCCTCGAACCGCTCGCCGACTACGGCTGGGCGGTCGGGCTGGCCTCCTCGCTGGTGCTGTACACCGCGCTGAGCCGGGGTTTCAGGACTGCGAAGGGGCCCGGCCGAGCAGGGCGCTGACGTCCACCGTCTCGTCCGCGGGCGGCGTGGCCGTCGGCACCGGCTCGTCGAAGCCGGAGAAGTCCACGGCCGCGTCCGCCCCGTCGCCCCGGACGGTGATCCGCACCGGGTGGTGCGCGCCCCCGGTCTCGACGTACGCCGTCAGCTCCTGGCCGTGCAGGGTCCTGGTCACAGGGACGGTCCGGACGCCGTCGACCGTCGTCACGTCCCCCTTGGTGAGCGTCCCGGTGGCCGTGTCGGCGTTGTCGGAGACCAGTTCGCGGAAGGTGTCCAGATCGCATGCCTCCACGACGGGCCGCAGCCTGGAGTCCGAGGCCTCGCCCCTCATGTACCGCCCGGCGAGGACCGCATCGAAGGCCGAGCCGCCGACCGGGACCTGGTTCTCCCAGAAGTCGGCGTCAGGCTTCAGCCAGACCGAGTTGCCGCGTTTGACGATCTCGACCATGCCCTTGCCCTTGCCCAGGTCGACGTCGCCCGCGCAGTTGCCGCTGCGGTCCAGGCTGAGCTCGACGGTCATCGGAGGCCGGCTCTCCCCGAGGTCGCCCCTCACCCGCAGATGCAGGGACCGGGCGTCCAGCAGGGCGTCCCGGAAGCGGTCGGCGATCTGCTCGGCCGGCAGCGATGCGAAGTCGTCGTCCGCCCGGGCCACCGTGCCACCCGCGACGGCGAGTACGACCGCTGCCGCACAGGCGGCAGCACGTGCGGCGATGCGCTGTCCTGTCACGGCGCCTCCTCGGAAACGTCCCTGGTCAGGGGCCTTGCCAGCGGAATTCACCCCTTCCAGCGAGCGTACGCCCGCGCGCGGTTCGGTGCGCGGTGGCCGGGTGCACGGAGGGTGAGGTTCGGCGCTGTTTTCGGCTACGGAACGTGGGGGAGAGCAGCCCTGAAGATCGCCGGAATCCGACCGGAACCAAAGGGGAGACCATGAAGAAGCTGCTCGGGGGGAACACCGTCCGCGTGCTGGTGCGAGGCGCTGCCGTCGCCGGTGCCGCCCTCGCGCTGGCCGCGACGGCCGTCGCGCCCGCCGCCGCCACGACACCGGCCGCCATCCCGCCCGGACTGTCCTGCGACACCGGGAAGCACGCGATCGACGACTACACCGGCTACGCGCTCTGCAGGAACAACGGCTCGACCACGCAGACCTTCTGGGTCCACCTGGTCTGCGGCTGGTCCCCCGACGTGGACGGCGAGCACGTCACGCTCGGGCCCGGCCAGTCCGGGCAGTCGACCGCCCACTGCGCCGGACTCGGTTCGGGCATCGGCGAGATCCACGTACGGCCGTAGTACCCCGGCCCGTGGCGCCCGTCTCCCGGGGCACGTGCGGGAGGAGACGGGCGCCCGTCAGCGTGCGGCGTGCTTGAGCGGGGACCCCCGCCTCGTTACTCTCCAGTAGACCCGCTCGGGCGTCCCCGGGCGGACCCCGGGGACCGGTGCTCCGGCGGACGCGAGGAGGCGGTGGCGATGTCCTCAGCAGACCCCACGGAGCGGACCGGACCGATCAGGCCGCCGGAGCCGTCCGTACAGCCGGGACTCATGGACAGCGCACGGGAGCTGGCCGAGGGCCGGACGACCTCGTACGCGCTGGTCGCCGGGGCCCTCGCGCGGATCGAGGCGAGCCGTCGCACCCTCAACGCCTTCCGCCAGCTGCGGACCGAGGACGCGCTCGCCGAGGCGGCCGACGCCGACCGGCGGCTGGCGGCGGGGGAGCGGCTGCCGTTGCTCGGGGTCCCGGTCGCCGTCAAGGACGACACCGACGTCGCCGGTATGCCCACCTACTTCGGCTGCGACGGCGCGCTGCCTCCGGCCGCCGCGGACAGCGAGGCGGTCCGCAGGCTCCGGGCCGCCGGAGCCGTCGTCGTCGGCAAGACCAACTCCTGCGAGCTCGGGCAGTGGGCGTTCACCGAGGGGCCCGCCTTCGGTGTCACCCGCAATCCCTGGAGCACCGCGCACACACCCGGTGGTTCGTCCGGTGGCTCGGCGGCGGCCGTCGCCGCCGGACTCGTCCCCGCGGCCCTCGGCTCGGACGGTGCGGGCTCCATCCGCATCCCCGCCGCCTGGACCCACCTCGTCGGCATCAAGCCGCAGCGCGGCCGGATCTCGGTCCACCCCCACAGCGACGCCTTCCAGGGCCTCACCGTCAACGGGCCCCTCGCCCGCACCGTCGCGGACGCGGCCCTCCTCCTGGACGCCGCGGCCGGACCGCACCCCCGTGATCCGCACCGCCCGCCCGCCGTCGACGCGTCGGCCGCGGCCCGCCGCGACCCGGGCAGGCTCCGCATCGGGCTCTCTCTGCGGCCTCCGCTCACCCTCACCCGCAACGCGCCCCACCCGGAGGTCCTGCGGGCCGTCACCGCGCTCGCCGAAGTCCTGGCCCGGCTCGGCCACCACGTCGAGGAGGCCCGTCCCCGCTACGGCCTGATCGGCCTCTCCTTCGTCCCCCGCGCCACCGCCGGTATCGCCGAGCTCGCCGCGCTCCACCCCGAACCGGGACTCCTGGACCCCCGCACCCGCAGCGCCCTGCGGACCGGTACCCGCCTCGGCGGTCGCGTCGTACGCGCCGCACGCGCGCGGGAGGTGCGCCAGCACGCCAGGATCGGCGCCTTCTTCGACACCACGGCACGCGGAGGACCCGGGTACGACGTGCTGCTCACCCCGACCACGGCCGCACCGCCACCGGAGATCGGGGCGTTCGACCGGCTCAGCGCCTGGCGCACCGACCTGGCGATGACCTCGGCCTGCCCCTACGCCTGGCCCTGGAACGTCCTCGGCTGGCCCGGCGTCAACGTTCCGGCGGGCTTCACCCGCGACGGCCTGCCCCTCGGCGCCCAGTTGCTCGGCCCTTCCCGCAGCGAGGCCCGGCTCATCTCCCTCGCCGCGCAGTTGGAGGACGACCGGCGCTGGTACGAGCACCGGCCGCCCGCCCCGGATACGCCAGGGGTCTGACCAACGAGGAGATCGCCGTCCACATGGTGGTCATCCCTTTCACGGCCAGGACCCACATCAGCCGGCCCATGACCGAGCTGGGCCCACGCGACCGCGCCCAGCTCGGTCGTCTTCGCCTACGGGTCCGGGCTGGTCGAAGCGCCACGCACCCGAGCACCCGCCGCCCCGCCGGGCAGGAGTGACCGGTTCCGCCGGAATGGGCGCGGGCCACTGTGGAGAGGGGGACGGTCAGGAGATATCTTGATGTCAAGCAATGTTGCAGACGTGGAGCGGAGCACCCGGTGACTGACTCGACCATCATCTATACGCACACCGACGAGGCCCCTGCCCTGGCGACGTACTCGTTCCTGCCGGTCATCGAGGCGTACGCCTCGACCGCGGGTGTCACGGTCGAGCGCCGTGACATCTCCCTGGCGGGACGGATCATCGCCGGCTTCCCGGAGCGTCTCAAGGCCGATCAGCGTATCGATGACGCGCTCGCCGAGCTCGGTGAGCTGGCCAAGACTCCCGGCGCGAACATCATCAAGCTGCCCAACATCTCGGCCTCGATCCCGCAGCTGAAGGCCGCGATCGCCGAGCTCCAGGGGCAGGGCTACGCGCTTCCCGACTACCCGGACGACCCGCGGACCGACGAGGACAAGGACGTCCGCGCCCGGTACGACAAGGTCAAGGGCAGCGCGGTGAACCCCGTCCTGCGTGAGGGCAACTCCGACCGCCGCGCCCCCGCGTCGGTCAAGAACTACGCCAAGGCGCACCCGCACCGCATGGGCGCCTGGACCGCCGACTCGAAGACGAACGTCGCCACCATGGGCGTCGACGACTTCCGCTCGACGGAGAAGTCCGTCGTCATCGGCGAGGCCGGTTCGCTGCGCATCGAGCTCGCGGGCGACGACGGCACCACCACCGTCCTGCGCGAGTCCGTCCCGGTCCTCGCCGGCGAGGTCGTGGACGCCGCCGTCATGCGCGTCGCCGCCCTGCGCGAGTTCTTCACCGCGCAGGTCGCGCGCGCCAAGGCCGAGGACATCCTGTTCTCCGTGCACCTGAAGGCCACGATGATGAAGGTCTCCGACCCGATCATCTTCGGCCACGTGGTCCGCGCGTTCTTCCCGAACACCTTCGCCAAGTACGGCGACGTGCTCGCCGCGGCCGGCCTGACCCCGAACGACGGTCTCGGCGGCATCCTCAAGGGCCTCGACTCCGTGGACGCGGGCGCCGAGATCAAGGCGTCCTTCGAAGCCGAGCTCGCCGAGGGCCCGGCCCTGGCCATGGTCGACTCCGACAAGGGCATCACCAACCTGCACGTGCCGAGCGACGTCATCGTCGACGCCTCCATGCCGGCCATGATCCGTACGTCCGGCCACATGTGGGGCCCGGACGGCAACGAGGCCGACACCCTCGCGGTCCTGCCCGACAGCAGCTATGCGGGCGTCTACCAGGCCGTCCTCGACGACTGCCGCGCCAACGGCGCCTTCGACCCGTCGACCATGGGCTCCGTACCCAACGTCGGTCTGATGGCGCAGAAGGCCGAGGAGTACGGCAGCCACGACAAGACCTTCGAGATCCCCACCACCGGTACGGTGCGGGTCCTCGACGGCAAGGGCGACGTCGTACTGGAGCAGGCCGTCGGCGCCGGCGACATCTTCCGGATGTGCCAGACCAAGGACCTGCCCATCCAGGACTGGGTCAAGCTCGCCGTCACCCGCGCCCGCGCGACCGGCAACCCGGCCGTGTTCTGGCTCGACGAGGGCCGTGCGCACGACGCCAACCTCATCGCCAAGGTCACCACCTACCTGGCCGAGCACGACACCGAGGGCCTGGACATCTCCGTCCGCACCCCGGAGGAGGCGACCGCGTTCTCCCTGGAGCGCATCCGCCGCGGCGAGGACACCATCTCGGTCACCGGCAACGTGCTGCGTGACTACCTCACCGACCTGTTCCCCATCCTCGAGCTGGGCACCAGCGCGAAGATGCTCTCCGTCGTCCCGCTCATGAACGGCGGCGGTCTGTTCGAGACGGGCGCCGGCGGCTCCGCCCCGAAGCACGTCCAGCAGCTGGTCAAGGAGGACTACCTGCGCTGGGACAGCCTGGGTGAGTTCCTCGCCCTCGCGGTCAGCTTCGAGCACCTGGCCACGACCACGGACAACGCGCGCGCCAAGGTGCTCGCCGACACCCTGGACAAGGCCACGGGCACCTTCCTCAACGAGGACAAGTCCCCGAGCCGCAAGCTCGGCGGCATCGACAACCGCGGCAGCCACTTCTACCTGGCGCTCTACTGGGCCCAGGAGCTGGCGCAGCAGACCGTGGACGCCGCGCTCGCCGAGGCGTTCGGACCGCTCGCCAAGACGCTGTCCGACCAGGAGCAGACCATCGTCGACGAGCTCGTCGCCGCTCAGGGCAAGCCCGCCGACATCGGCGGCTACTACCAGCCCGACCCGGCGAAGGCGGAGGCCGTCATGCGTCCGTCGGCCACCTTCAACAAGGCCATCGCGACCCTGGGCTGATTCGCGCACCGCATCGCACGTACGACCGCCCCGGCAGGCACCCCACCGCCGGGGCGGTCGTGCGTGGTCCGGGGGCCTTCCCCGCCTTCACCGACCGGCTGCGTGCGACGCACCGCGACCTCCGCACGCGGGCGGGGGGCCGTCGCCCCCGACACCGCCGGCGGGCCCGGCCGGGGCGTGGTCGCGCTCCGTACGGCCTGCGGCCTGCTCGTATCCTCGGCGCATGATGCCAGGCACCACCGGCAGCGAACCGGACCACGTCACGCTCCGCCAGATCCTCGCCCACGACGAGGACGGCGTCCTGCGCCTGTTGCTCGCTCCCGCCGGGCAGGACGTGACGGTCCACGGCGTGGTCATCGGTGACGAGGCAACGGCCCGCCCCCACGAAGGGCGGATCGTGCTGGCCGCCGGACCCGCCGCGGACCCGGCCGCCGCCACCGCCGCCGTGCGGGAAGCCGCCCGCCGGGGTGCGGCCGCCGTTGTGCTGAGGGAGCCGGAGGGGGCGCCCGTGCCGGCGGAGGCGCTGGACGCCGCCGAGGAGTGCGGGATCGTACTGCTCGCCCGCGCGGAGTGGGCCGACTGGGGCGACACCCTCGCACTGCTGCGGTCCGCGACGGCCTTCGCGTCGGCCGGCCGGGGCGGCCTCGTGGCCGACGACGCCGGCGGGCTCGTGGCTCTCGCCACCGCCACCGCCCACTCCTGCCGGGGATCGATCACGGTGGAGGACACCCAGTTCCGGGTCCTCGCCCACTCCGCGACCGGCCCCGGTGCGGACGGGGTGCGCAGATCCACGATCCTGAGCGGCCGGGTCCCCGACCGGCGCGTCGCCGAGCTGCGCCGCAGCGGGCTCCTGCGCGCGCTGTGGACCTCCCAGGACGTCATCCACCGGGCCGCCGACGGGGACAGCCCCGAACGCCTGGTCGTCGCCGTGCGCAGCGGCGGCGAGATGCTGGGATCACTCTGGGCGGCGGCCGACGGCCGGCGCCTCTCGCCCGACGCGGCACAGGTGCTGCGCCGCGCCGCCGCTCTCGCCGTGCCCCATCTGCTGCGCCACCGCATGCGCGAGAGCGGCACCCTGCGGCGCGAGGCGCACGCCCTGCGCGGCCTGCTGCACCGAAACGGTGACCGGCGCGCGCACCTGTGGTCGCTCGGGCTGCCGCCCGACGCCCCCTGCGCGGTCGTCGCCGCCGTACGCGGCGAGGCGGAGGGGCCGGGGGCCGACCGTGCACTGGAGGCCCTGGCGATCCAGGCCACCGCCTCCCGGTCCACCGCCCGGGCCCTGCGGGAGGAGGGCCAGGTCGCCGTGCTGCTCCCCGTGACCGACGACGGCGGTGACCCCCGTGAGGCCATGGCCCTGGCCCGGGAACTCGACACGCTGGCCGCCGGCATCCCGGACGCCGCACGCGTCCGGATCGGCGTGGGTCAGGCCGTGCGTTCGGGGCTGGAGGCGTCCCTGTCGTACGAGAAGGCCCTGCTGGTCGTCCGCGCGCTGCGCGAACGGGAGGCCCGGGGACGCGACCCCCAGCCCGTACGGCACGCAGGGCCCGGTGACGTGGGGCCGACGATCGACGCCCTGCGCATGCTCGACGCGGTCCGCCCCGTGTGGGAGTCCGGCGCCGGTCCCGTGCACGAGCTGATCCGCGCGGACCTGGCGGCGGGCGGAGACCTGGTGCGCTCCCTCGCGGCCTTTCTTGAGACCTCCGGGGACGTCCCTCGGGCGGCCCGGCGGCTGGTGCTGCACCCGAACACCCTCCGGTACCGGCTGCGGCGGGTCCGCGAGCGCTTCGGCATCGACCTCGACGACCCCGACACCCGGCTGGTCATGGCCCTGGCGGTGCGTCTGACCCAAGTGGTCCGAGAGGACCCGGGCCCAAGCGGTGATCAGAGCTGAGCGGACCCGGGCCGGATCGGTCTGAGCGGATTCGGGGCGGTATTCGTCCGTCCGGCCAAAAATCCGGTGCTGCTTCGTCCTGGTCGACGAAGACGGGCGAGGGACGCGGGGAGCAGCCTTGCCCTGTCCCGCCACGCCGTTCCGCATGCGTGGCACAGCCCCACCGGAAAGTCCCTCCGTGACCTCAGTCAGCGACGTCTCCCCGAAGCCGCCCACGATCCCGGCCGCCCCCGCCCCCGCCCCCGCCCACCGTGTCTCCGCCGTGCTGCGCAGGGCCGTCGCCACCGGACTCGTCTCGGAGGAGCAGCCCGTCGCCGGATTCCTGGACCCCGAGGGGATCCGGGCCTCGGTCGAGAGCCTCCACGCCGCCTTCGCCCACGCCCCCGACGTGCTCCACACCTTCGCCGTCAAGGCGGCCTCCCTGATCCCCGTGCTCCGGCTGCTCGCCGGGCTCGGCATGGGCTGCGAGGTGGCGAGCCCGGGGGAGCTGCGCCTCGCGCTCGACGCCGGCGTCGAGCCCTCGCGGATCGTCCTCGACTCGCCCGCCAAGACACGGCAGGAGATCCGCGAGGCCCTCGCCCTCGGTGTGGCCGTCAACGCCGACAACCTCGACGAGCTGCGCCGCATCGACGCACTCCGCCCCCCGGGCAGCGCCTCGGTCGTCGGACTGCGCGTCAACCCCCAGGTCGGCGGCGGCTCCATCGGAGCGATGAGCACCGCCACCGCGACCTCGAAGTTCGGGGTGGCACTGCGTGATCCCGGCGCCCGCGAGCGCGTCGTGCGCGCCTTCACCGAACGGCCGTGGCTGACCCGGCTCCACGCGCACGTCGGCTCCCAGGGGTGTCCGCTGGAACTCATCGCGGAGGGCGTGGCGGAGGCGTACCGGCTGGCCGAGGAGATCAACCGGAGGCTGGGCACCCGGCAGATCACGAGCCTCGACATCGGCGGCGGACTGCCCGTCAACTTCGACGACGACGGGACCCGCCCGACCTTCGCCGACCACACCCGCGCCCTGAGCGCTGCCGTCCCGGACCTCTTCGACGGCCGCTACGCGCTCGTCACCGAGTTCGGCCGCTCGCTGCTCGCCAAGAACGGGTTCGTCGCCGCACGCGTGGAGTACGTCAAGGAGGCCGGCGGCCGGCGCATCGCCGTCACCCACGCGGGAGCGCAGACCGCCACGCGCACCGTCCTGATGCCCGAGGCGTGGCCGCTGCGGGTGGGCGCCTTCGACAGCGACGGCATCCCCCGGACCGGCTCCCCGCTGCGCCAGGACATCGCCGGTCCCTGCTGTTTCGCCGGTGACGTCGTCGCCCACGGCCGGGATCTCCCGGAGCTGGAGGAGGGCGACCTCGTAGCCCTGTACGACACCGGCGCCTACTACTTCTCGACGCACTGGGCGTACAACAGCCTGCCCCGTCCCGCCGTCCACGGCTTCACAGTCGAACAGGACGGCAGCGTACGGCTGACCACGGTCCGTGCTGCGCAGACGCTCGACGAGATCGCGGCGGAGAGCGGCCTCGCCCACGCCGACGCGCTGGTCCCCCCGGGCGCTGCAGCCGGTTCCTGAGGGGAACCGGACGATCCGGCGACGTAGGCGCAACCGTGGCAGTACGCCACGGGGACCCGGCACGTCGTCGTGGCGGGGGACGTCGTCCTGCGCGGCGGCCAGGAGACGGCCGGCGCGCGCCCCGGCCGTCTCCTGCGGGGTGTGCCAGTCGGGAGCTGACGGGACCGGCCTCCTCCCCGGCCCGCGGAGAAGGCCGGCCGCCGGGTGCGCCGCTACGGCACCCGCGCCGTCCACTCCTCGGTGGCGAACTTCGTCCGCACCAGCTCCTTGGCCCGGGCCATCTCCCGCTCAGTGACCTCGCCGACGGTGAGCCCGTAGCGGTCGCGGAAGGAGGCGATCATGTTCTCGATGACCTGCTCGCGGACGAGGCCCGTCTGGCGGCGGAGCGGGTCGACGCGCTTCTTGGCGCTCCCGGTGCCCTTGTCGGACATCTTCTCCTTGCCGATGCGCAGGACCTCGAGCATCTTGTCCGCGTCGATGTCGTACGACATCGTCACGTGATGCAGGACGGCTCCCGGCGTACCGTCGGGGCCGGTGATCCGCTTCTGGGCGGCGCCCGCGATCTTTCCGGCGTCGGTGGCGATGTCGTTGAGGGGCTGGTACCAGGCCTTGATGCCCATGTCACCGAGCGCGCCCAGGACCCAGTCGTCGAGGTAGGCGTAGCTGTCGGCGAAGGAGAGGCCCGAGACCAGCGACTCCGGCACGGACAGGGAGTAGGTGATCGTGCTCATGGGCTCCACGAACATGGCGCCACCCCCGGAGACACGACGGACCACGGTCATGCCGTGCTTCGCCACCGCCACCGGGTCCACCTCGTTCCGCAGGGACTGGAAGCTGCCGATGACCACAGCCGGCGAGGCCCATTCCCAGACCCTCAGCGTGGGGGCCCGCCGCCCGGCGGCCACCTCTGCGGTGAGGACCTCGTCCAGTGCCATGTGCAGGGCAGGGGCCTGCGGCTCCATGTGCACCAACTGCCAGGCGTAGTCGCTCCATTCGGTTGCACGGGCGAGCGCTCGCCGGACAGCGGTGCCTACGCCCTGCGCGGTCAGTCCGAGCATGACGGCCGACTCGGGCAGGGCTGCCGTGATCCGGGCCGCCAGGCCTGCCGTGTCCGTCGAGGAAGGGGCGCCCTCCAGAGCTCTGTTGATCGAGAGGATCGCCTCGTCGGGTTCCAGGAAGAAGTCCCCGGCGACCGCCACGTCGTGCAGGACACCTCCATCGACCTCCAGATCGACGACGACCAGCTTGCCGCCGGGCACCTTGTACTCGCCATGCACGGATTCGTTCCTCTCCACGGTTCGGTGCGGGGTACTGAAGCTGTCGCACCGTCACGAGCGGCTGTGTGGGCGGCTGTGCGGCCCCGATGCCGCAGGCGCGGCCTTCGGGGCAACGGCTGCGGGTGGGTGCCTCACCTCATCCTCCGACCTTGCCCGCGGCGATGCGCTCACCACGCGTCGAGTCGACCACGATGGGGACGCCGTCGGGAACGGCCCCTTCGAGGTCGCTCAGCAGGTCGTCGAGCGGGGGCAGACCGCCGGGGCTGCGGACGTGGACGTACAGGGTTCTGGACTGCGCCTCGACGCTTGTGACCGACGCGCCGGGGGTGTGGGAGAGCCATCGCTGCGCGGTGCTCTTGGTCCGTGAGGTCCAGTTGTTCAGCAGCACGGTGGTCACCGTGTTGGCGCCGAGCGGGAGGAGCACGGCGGTGAAGAGCAGTCCGAGCATGACGTAGGCGCGTCGTGGAGCCCGCCGACGGCCCTCGGCGGCCTGGGTGATTCCAATGGCCGCGAAGACCACCATCCCGGCGAACACACCCTGGATCCTCAGTTCCGCGAGCTGGGTCAGCTGGGCCACCCGGTCCGTCCCCGACGCCGGAGCGGCCGGGGGCGGAGCGGGAGCCTGGGCAGGGGGCATCTGCTGGGGCTGGGAGTCCATCTGGCGCTGCATGTCGCGCCGCTCCGCCCGGTTGGACACCGCGGTGGCGGTGCCCGAGATCACCGCGGTACGGGCGATCGTCCCCAACAGGCCGGGGCGTCCGAATCGTCGTGGCATGGCTGGCCGTCTCCTTCGTCTCTTCAGCTGCGTCGAGTGCTCTCCGGCCGGCAGGTCTCCTGCCACCTCGTCGCCGACGACGGCACCGCCCCGGACGCGGCGGCCTGACCGCCTGTACGGGGCTCGCCTCCCGTACGTACGATCCGCGAACGCGTCGCGGAACCACAGAACTCAGCATGTCGCAGCAAGGAGCCTCACCCGTGTTCACCACCCGCCCCACCCTCCAGGGCACCTTCGGCATGGTGTCCTCCACCCACTGGCTCGCCTCGCAGTCCGCGATGGCCGTCCTGGAGGACGGCGGCAACGCCTACGACGCGGCCGTCGCCGCCGGATTCGTCCTGCACGTCGTCGAGCCCCACCTCAACGGCCCGGCCGGCGAGGTCCCGATGATCCTCGCGCCGAAGGACGGCGAGGTGCGGGTGCTGTGCGGCCAGGGCCCCGCCCCCGCGGGTGCCTCCGCCGCGCGCTACCGCTCGCTCGGACTGGACCTCGTCCCCGGCACCGGACCGCTCGCCGCCGCCGTGCCGGGCGCCTTCGACGCCTGGATGCTGCTGCTCCGCGACCACGGCACCAAGACCGTCGCCGAGGTCCTGCGCTACGCGATCGGCTACGCCGAGGACGGCCACGCCCCCGTCGAGCGCGTCGGCCAGACCGTCGAGACCGTCCGCGAGCTCTTCGAGAGCGAGTGGCCGACCTCCGCCGACGTCTACCTCCCGGGCGGCAGGGCGCCCGAACCGGGCAAGCTGTTCCGCAACCCGGTCCTCGCCGCCACCTGGCGCCGCCTCGTCGACGAGGCCGAGGAGTCGGGCGGCCAGGACCGCGTCGCGCAGATCGACGCAGCCCGGGGGATATGGCGCACCGGCTTCATCGCCGAGGCACTGGTCCGCCAGTCCGCCGTCCCCACCATGGACACCAGCGGGAGCCGTCACACCGGCACCCTCACCGCCGCCGACCTGGCGGACTGGTCCGCGACCTACGAGGCGCCCGCCACCTACGACTGGAACGGCTGGACACTCGCCAAGGCGGCAGGCTGGAGCCAGGGCCCCGCCTTCCTCCAGCAGCTCGCCCTCCTCCCGGACGAGCTCCCGGCGTACGGCTCCGCCGACTACGTCCACCTGCTCATCGAGGGCTGCAAGCTCGCCATGGCCGACCGCGAGGCCTGGTACGGAGACGCCACCGGTGTGCCGCTCGACGCGCTGCTCTCCGCGCCGTACAACGACGAGCGCCGCACCCTGATCAAGGACACCGCCTCCCTGGAGCTGCGTCCCGGCAGCCCCGAGGGCCGGACCCCCGTCCTCAGCGCCCACGCCCACGCCGTCGCCTCCGGCGAGTCCGGCTTCGACGCCATGGGCATCCCGGTGGCCGGAGCGGGCGAGCCGACGGTCGCCAAGGACGGTGCGACCCGCGGGGACACCTGCCACCTCGACATCGTGGACCGCTGGGGCAACATGGTCGCCGCCACGCCCAGCGGTGGCTGGCTCCAGTCCAACCCGGTCGTGCCCGAGCTGGGCTTCCCGCTCGGCACCCGGCTGCAGATGGCCTGGCTCGACGAGGGCCTGCCCAACACCCTGACCCCCGGCCGGCGGCCCCGCACGACGCTCACCCCGTCCCTCGCCCTGCGCGACGGGGTCCCCGTGATGGCGTTCGGCACCCCCGGCGGCGACCAGCAGGACCAGTGGCAGCTGCACTTCTTCCTCGCCGTCGCACAGCGCGACGAGGTCCGCGGCGGCCCCGACCTCCAGGGCGCCATCGACGCCCCGAACTGGCACAACGACAGCTTCCCCGGCTCCTTCTTCCCGCGCGGGATGCGCCCGGGCAGCGTCACCGTGGAGGAGGGCATGGCCCCGGAGGTCGTCGAGGAACTGCGCCGACGGGGCCACGACGTCACCGTCGGGGACCCCTGGTCCGAGGGCCGGATGTGCGCGGTCGCCAGGGACCCGGAGACCGGCGTCCTGTCCGCCGCGGCCAACCCGCGCGGGATGCAGGGGTACGCCGTCGGCCGCTGACCACCTGCCCGGGGCGCCCCCGGCGGACCGTGCTTAGCTGGAGTCATGATCGATGACTTCCTGTACGGGACCGCCGGGCACGCCGGGCCGACCGCCGACGTGGAGGCGGCGGTCCGGGCAGCGGCGGCCGCCGAGATCCTGCCGCGCTACCAGCAGCTGGCCGCACACGAGATCGTCGAGAAGAGCGGCCCGCACGACCTGGTCACCGCGGCTGACCGGGGGGCCGAGGAACACCTGACCGCGTCCCTGAAGCGGCTGCTGCCCGGCTCCGTCGTCGTCGGCGAGGAAGCCGTCCACGCCGACCCCTCGGTCTACGACGCACTCGGCGGCGACGCCCCCGTGTGGATCGTCGACCCGGTCGACGGCACCCGCCAGTTCGTCCACGGCGAGCCGGGCTTCTGCACCCTGGTGGCCCTCGCCCGCCACGGCGAGGTCTATGCCTCGTGGACGTACGCCCCGGTCCTGGACGAGATGGCCGTCGCCGTACGAGGGAGGGGAGCCACCCTCAACGGAACTCCGGTGCACAGCGGTTCGCCCGCGCCCGGAGCCGTGCTCAAGGTGGCCATGTCCCACCCCGACCACACCTCCGACGCGCAGAAGCGGGCCCTGTTCGGCCTGCGCACCGAGGGCATCGACGCCCGCGCGTGCGGCTCGGCGGGTCTCGAGTACCTCGCCGTCGCGTGCGGCGCGCAGGACGCCGTCGCCTTCAACTGGGAGCTCGCCTGGGATCACGCGGCGGGGCTGCTCCTCGTCACCGAGGCAGGGGGCACCGAGTCGACGTTCTCCGGGGTCCCGTACCGCATCACCGGCGGGAACGACCTGCCCTTCACCGCGGCCAGGGACCGGGCGACGGCGGACCGGATCCTCCAGGCGCTACGCGCTCCCGGCCCCGAGGCCGGCTGATCAGCCGGCCTCCAGCACGGCTTCGACGTCGCGGACGACTCCGGCCGCCTCCTACCGGGCACCTGGGTGAGCCGGGCGGCCATCGTGGCGACGGCGGGGTGGGTTCGCAGGCAGTGGTCATCGAGGCATGACGCTACCCGGAGGACCGCTGCCGGTGCGCGTGAATATCCTGGGAGCCCGGCCACCGGCTGACAAAGGAGTCCGAAGGTGCCATCGATGCTGGATGCCGTCGTCGTGGGGGCGGGCCCCAACGGACTGACGGCCGCGGCCGAGCTGGCCCGTCGCGGCTTCGCCGTAGAGGTGTTCGAGGCGAGGGAGACTGTCGGGGGAGGCGCCCGGACCGAGGAGCTGACCCTTCCCGGCTTCCGCCACGACCCGTGTTCCGCCGTGCACCCGCTGGGCATCGGATCCCCGGCCTTCAGTGCGATGCCCCTCGCCCGGCACGGCCTCGAATGGCTCCACGCTCCGCTCTCTCTCGCCCATCCCTTCCCGGACGGCTCCGCGGCGCTGCTCAGCCGGTCCGTCGGGGAGAGCGCCATGTCGCTGGGTCCGGCGGACGCCGGTGCCTACCGCAGACTCGTCGCCCCGTTCACCGGCCACTGGGACACCCTCGCCGCCGACTTCCTGCGCACCCCGTGGGACGGCCTGCCCCTGGACCCGTACCGCTGGGCGCGGTTCGGGCTCGACGCGGTCCAGCCCGCGACCCTGCTCTCCCGGCGCTTCCGGGGCGAGAAGGCACGCGCGCTGATCGCCGGTCTCGCCGGGCACGCCATCGCCCCGACGAACGGCTTCGCCACGGCGGGGATCGCCCTGCTCTTCGTCCTCGCGGCGCACGAGAACGGCTGGCCCGTGCCACGCGGCGGCTCGCAGGCGATCTCCGACGCCCTCGCCTCCTTCCTGCGCGAGCAGGGCGGCGTGATCCGCACGGACTTCGAGGTCAGGCGCCTCGACGAACTCCCGCCCGCGCGCGCGTACGTCTTCGACACCTCACCGACCGCGCTCGCCCGGATCGCCGGCCTCGGCGGGGCCTACGACCACTACCGTTACGGTCCCTCCTGCTTCAAGATCGACTACGCGCTGTCGGGCCCCGTGCCCTGGACGGCGGAGGAGGCCCGGAGGGCCGGCACGGTCCATGTGGGCCCCACCGCCGCCGAGATCGACGCCTCCCTGCGCGCCGCGGTGGACGGCCGCGACCCCAGCGTCCCCTTCCTGATCACCGCGCAGCCCAGCCTCGTCGACCCGGGCCGCGCCCCCGAGGGGCGCCACGTCTTCTGGGTGTACGGGCACGTCCCGGCCGGCTGGGAGGGCGACGCCACGGAGGTCATCGAACGCCAACTGGAGCGCTTCGCCCCCGGGTTCCGCGACCTGGTCCTGGCCCGCGCGGTCGCCGGACCGCCCCAGCTGGCCGCCCGCAACGCCAACTACGTCGGCGGCGACATCGGCACCGGGGCCTTCGCCGGACTCCAGACGGTGCTCCGGCCCAAGCTGGCCCGCGTGCCGTACGCCACCGCCCACCCGGCGGTCTTCCTCTGCTCGTCGGCCACCCCGCCCGGCCCGGGCGTGCACGGCATGTCGGGACACCACGCGGCGAAGGCGGTGTGGCGGCGCCTGAGGGCGGAGTGAGCGGAAGTCGACTCACCCGAAAGCGCGGACTCGGCCGTGCGCCCCGCGGCGTCAGGTCTCCCGCGCATGCAGTCATGGGAGTGCGGCACTGTGCCGAATCGGCTGCGCACAGGTTGCTTTCGGCCAATGAGATGCCTCCTGTGGTGCCAAGGAACCACGGATCCCTAGGGTCGGACGCATCCCGGGGTGAGCGCGGCGCCGGATGGTCGGAGTGCTCGGAAAGAGGCGTGGCGTGATCGAGTTGGCCCATGTGATCAATGACCTGAGAGAGGAACTGGAACGTGCAACGGGTGCGGCCGAGGGCGCGACACTGAAGTTCGAGCTGGGAACCATCGAGCTCGAAGTGTCGGTTGCACTGGAGCGGTCCGGCAACACCGGGGCGAAGGTGCGCTTCTGGGTGGTGGAGTCCGGCGCCGAGGCGGCGGTCGCCCACACGGGGACGCAGCGCATCACCCTGTCGCTGAAACCGACGATTGCCGGATCGGTCAACCCGCCGTACGTCTCCGGCAACGCCGAGGCCCACGAGCGGTGAGCGTCGTGTTCGACGGTGCCTTCGTCGGGACGACCGGGCCGAGCGGGCTCGAACCCTCCAGGGCGGTGCAGATCGTCGCCGTGCGCGAGACCGGTGGGCGTGTGCTGGGGTCGGGCTACCTCGTGACGGGAACAGCGGTGCTCACGGCCTCGCACGTGGTGCGGGACGCGGCGACGGTATACGCCCGTTTCGTGACCCAGGACCGCCGGACGGTGGAGCTCGAGTGCCGGACGGTATGGGAACACGACGCGGTGGACGTGGCGGTGCTCGACATCGAGGACACCGCGGCTGTCGGGCTGTTGACCGGCTCACTCGCCGGTGTGCGCTTCGGCTGCACCCGGATGAAGGCGGACTGCGAGGCCCTGGGCTTTCCCCGGTTCAAGCTGAGGGGTGATGCCGCTTCGGTGTACCGGGACTCCCACCATGCCCACGGCACGATCGCGCCGTGGTCGAACGCCCGCGCGGGCAGCCTGGAGTTCATCGTCACGGGTGCTCCTCACGACGGTCCGGAGCACGCAGGCTCGGCTTGGGAGGGGATGTCGGGTGCCGCGATGTGGAGCGGCGGCTGCGTCGTCGGCGTCGTCGCCGAGCAGCACCGGGCCGAAGGGCCCGGCACGCTGACGGCGAGCCGGGTCGAAGAGTGGTACCGAAAGGTGGCTCCGGACCGGCTGGAGACACTGTGCCGACTGATCGGCCTCCCTGCCACGGTGGTCGAGCTCGACCGGCTCACACGTTCGTCGTCGTTCTCGGCCGCCGGGCAGGAGGAGCCGATCGAACGGCTTGCGCTTTCGGTACGGCAACAGTGGAGAGCCGAACAGCGGCGCAGACGGCTGCACGATCCCTACGCGCTGTCTCTGCGTCTCAAGCCCGCGGACCCCGCCTACTTCAACGAGAGGGCGCCCGGCCTGCTGACGCAGGAGGCGCTGTCCCCGCGACTGGACGACCAGATCGCGCAGATCGTGGCAGGGTACCGGGAGATCAGCACGGGGCGCCTGGTGGTGCTGGGGGGTGCTGGTGCGGGCAAGTCGGTACTGCTTATCCATCTCGTCCTCGAACTGCTGCGCACCCGTGCGCACGGTGGTCCCGTGCCCGTGATCTTCGGTCTGGGCTCCTGGAACCCCGCGACCACCGAATTGCAGGACTGGCTGTGCGAACTCCTGGTGCGGGACTACCCCGATCTGGCGCTCCGCGTGCAACCCGGAACAAGCCTGGCTCAGATGCTGCTCGATGAGGGCAGGATTCTGCCGGTGCTCGACGGATTCGACGAGATCGGCGCCGGCCTGCGGTACGAAGCGCTTTCCGCACTCAACCAGAGCGGCCTGAAGTTTCTCCTGACGAGTCGTCCCGCTGCCTACGCCGAGGCTGTGTTGCCGAACGACGACGGAACCGAGGGGAGGAAGCGGGTACCGGTCCGCCTCAATGCCCCGGGAATCGAGCTGGGCGACCTCACCCCGGATGATCTCGCTGCCTATCTGCGCGGCGGGCAGGGAGCCGACGCGGACGGCCCCGTGCGAGTCTCCGCCTGGGACCCGGTCCTCGCGCAACTGCGTCAACAGCACCGCTCCGAAGGCGCGTCGAACGTCGCTGCCGCGCTGACGACGCCGCTGATGGCCTCGCTGGCCCGCACCGTGTGCGGTGACCCCCCGGGAGAGTCCCCTCTGGTTCTGCTGGAGGTGGAGAGGTTCGCCGGCCCCGAGGCCATTCAGGAGCACCTTCTCACGGAGTTCCTGCCGGCCGCCTACCACCCTCGACGGACAGGCACGCCACATGTGCGAGGCACCGGCGCGCGTCCCCCCTGGGACCTCAGGCGAGCCGAGTATTGGCTGGGCCACCTCGCCGCGCACCTGGACCGGCTTCCTCAGGGTGCCCGGGCGAAGAGCAACGACCTCACCTGGTGGGAACTGGGCACCACCCTGCCTCGCTTCACGCGCACCGTCGTCATCGGCCTTCTGGCGGGACTGGCCTTCGGAGTCACGACCGCGATCTCCAATGTGCCCGTGGTCCTGGTCGACACGCCGCACGGTATCGAATTCGCCCTGTTGCGAGGACTGGTGGCCGGGCTCCTCCACGGGATCGCGGCCGGCCTGATCTTCGGGCTGGCCTATCACTTCACTTCCGAGGGCGCGGCGTTCCGGCCCTCCCCGGTCCGCATCAGCCTCGTGGGCCGGTTGAGGACGTTCGCCGGCCCCCGGATGAGACACGGGGAGGTGCGCCCCAAATTCATGACCGGCTTCTGCGGCGGGTTGATCGTCGCGCTCACGCTGGTGCTCATCGACCGGGGGGTGATCGATCCGCTCGGGCTGCCGGACGGCCAGGGCGGCGGCGGACTGACGACCGCGCTGCTCTTCCTGGCCGAGATCTCGCTCGGGGGCGGGCTCGTGTTCGGGCTCATGGCGTGGCTCGAGGTGCCTGTGCCGCCCGGAACCACGGTCAGGCCCGTGGACCTGCTGGAGACCAACCGCCGGAACGTGGTCTACAACCTGCTCGCCTGGATCTGCGTACTCGGCCCCCTGGCCGGGATCATCGAGGGTGTCCAGCACGGTCCTCTGCGCGGCTTCCTGACCGGGCTGGTGTTCGGGCTCGTGTCCGCGTTCGCGGGCGGGATCGGATACGGACTCACCATGACCGCGTGGTGCCAGTGGGTGGCTCTGTGCCGCATCTGGTTGCCCTTGCGGGGACGACTGCCCTGGGCCCTGATCGCCTTTCTCGACGACGCCCACGAGCGGGGCGTGCTGCTGCGGTCCGGTGCGGTCTACCAGTTCAGACACGCACGCCTGCAAGACCATCTGAGCCGCACTTTCCACGAACGGCACAGGCGCCGCGGGCACCGAGAACCGGAGGTGAGCCATGAGGGATGAACACGGTGCGGGAAGAACTCGGACGGCGACGGCCTCCGTCCTCGCGGCGACGCTGGCGGCCGGCGTCGCCGCGGGCGTCCTGGGAGCCGAAACCTCGGCAGCGCAGCCGGTTTCGCTCACTCTGAGGTATGCGTGCGCCTTTCCGTACATCGGATCCCAGGACATCACCGCCAGCATCTCCATGGATGTCCCGCAGGACCATACGGTCGGAGAGCCCAGTCATCGGCTCGCCATTCATGCGGAGGCGACGGTGGGCTCGGGTCTCACGCGCGGACTCGCCGTGCTCGGTGTGCACAGCATCGACGGCACTCTGCGGGCGAGGACCCGGGTTACGGCTCCGGAGGGCGACCTCGGGTTCACGGTGCCCCTCACCGTCGACAGAACCGGCATCCCGTCTTCGGGGTCACTCCGCATTCCGGCGGACGGCGTCGCCCCCGCGGTCACATTCGCCGAAGACGGCCGGGCGGAGATCGTCGTGGGCGACTTCGCCGCGCACCTGGTGCCGAGAGACGCGGACGGCGATCCCACGTTGCAGGAGCTCGACGTCCCCTGCACCGTGCGAGGCGGGCAGGAAGCCGTCCTCACCTCGTTCACCATCGCGCCCGCCCCGCGACCATCCGCACCGTCCGTCCCTCGGCCGTCTGCCTCGGCGGGCCCGGGAACAGGCGAGGAGCCCGGTCCTTCCGGCAGCGCGACCGCCGGGCCGTCGTCGGTCACCATGTCCGCGACCACCGGACCTTCCGAGGCCACGTCCTCGTCCAACGCGGCCTCGGCCCCGCCCGGGGGAGCCCCGCACGACGACACGGTCACGCGGCCCTCCGCGGCGGACTCCCCGGACGGCAAGGACGGCCGGAGCCCGATCCTCCCGGTGGCCGCCGTCCTCGTGATCGCCGTTGCGGCCTCGATCGCCGGCCTGAGGCTGCGAAAGCGCCAGGGGGACGAGGGCGGCGGCTGAGAAGCCTCCGGTGCGGCTGGGCAGGAGCACAGGCCAATGATCAGGTCAGAGCGCCTCCGGCCCCCGCTCGCCCGTGCGGACCCGTACGGCGGTCTCCACGGGGAGTGCCCACACCTTGCCGTCGCCGATCTTGCCCGTGCGGGCGGCGCGGACCACCGCCTCGATGACGGGCTCCGCGTCCTCGTCCTCGACCAGGACCTCTATGCGGATCTTGGGCACGAGGTCCACCCGGTACTCGGCGCCCCGGTACACCTCGGTGTGCCCGCGCTGGCGTCCGTAGCCGCTGGCCTCCGTGACCGTCAGCCCGTTCACCCCGAGGTCCTGCAGCGCGGTCTTCACCTCGTCGAGGCGGTGCGGCTTCACGACGGCGGTGATGAGCTTCATGGGGCGGTGCTCCTGTTCGCGGAATGGAGTGCGGAGTGGCCGGGGGACTGCGCGGCGGCGTGACCCAGACCGCCGTGATCGTAGGCGCTCTCCGCGTGCACTGTCTGGTCCAGGCCGGTCAGTTCCTGGTCCTCGGTGGCCCGCACACCCATCAGCCGGTCGATCGCCTTGCCGATCCCGTACGTCACCAGGAACGTGTACGCCGCCACGGCGAGCACGGCGACGGCCTGCCGGGTGAGCTGGCCCACCCCGCCGCCGTAGAGGAGACCTTCCGCGCCGCCGGTCATCGCGGCCGTCGCGAACAGCCCGATGAGCAGCGTGCCGACGACGCCTCCCACGAAGTGCACGCCGACCACGTCCAGGGAGTCGTCGTAGCCGAAGCGGAACTTCCACGCGACGGCGTACGAGCAGACGACGCCGGCCACCAGCCCGACGAGGAGTGCACCGAGCACGCCGACGGTCCCGCACGCCGGGGTGATGGCCACCAGGCCCGCGACCGCACCGGAGGCCGCGCCGAAGGTGGTGGGGTGCCCGTCCCGCTTCTGCTCGACGAAGAGCCAGCCGAGCAGTCCGGTGCATCCGGCGACCAGGGTGTTGAGGACCGAGGCGGCGGCCAGGCCGTTGGCGCCGAGCGCCGAACCGCCGTTGAAGCCCAGCCAGCCGAACCAGAGCAGGCCCGCGCCGAGCATGACCATCGGCAGGTTGTGCGGCCGCATCGCGTCTTTCCTGAAGCCGAGGCGCGGGCCGATCACCAGGGCGAGGGCGAGACCCGACGCCCCGCACGTGATCTCCACGACGAGGCCGCCCGCGAAGTCGAGGGCGCCGAGCGAGTCCGCGATCCACCCGCCGGGTCCCCACACCCAGTGGGCGACGGGAACGTATACGAGCAGGGTCCACACCGGTACGAGGACCAGCCACGCCGCGAACTTCATGCGGTCCGCGATCGCTCCGCTGATCAGTGCCGCGGTGAGGATCGCGAAGGTGAGCTGGAAAGTGGTGAACAGCAGGGTGGGGACGCTGCCGGTGAGGTCGTCGGGGCCGATGCCCACCATGCCCACGTGGTCCAGCCCGCCGATGAGCCCGGCGAAGGTGTCGTCGCCGAAGGCCAGCGAGTAGCCCGCGACCAGCCAGACGATGGTGACCAGCGCGATCGACACGAAGCTCATCATCAGCATGTTCAGGACGCTCTTCGTGCGGACCATCCCGCCGTAGAACAGGGCCAGGCCCGGTGTCATCAGCAGCACCAGGGCGGTGGCGGCGAGGAGCCAGGCGGTGTCGCCGGTGTCGAGGCCTTCCGAGGCCAGGGTCACGGGGGTCAAGAGAGAGGTCCCTCCTCGGGGCGGCGTGGGGTCCGGCCCGAAGAGGGTCCCGGGCGTGCGTTTCACGGAGGACGCCGTCACGTTTCCGGCATGTTTCATTGCGTGAAGGTGACCGAAACCTCACGTGCGGAGCCGTCCGGCCTCCCGGCCGCGCCAGGAGACGTCCGGATTCCGGTTCCGCCGGTGGAGTTCACAGTGAACGGTGGCGGGTGAAGCCGGGGCTGGACCTCAGGGCGTGAGGCCGGCGTCGCGGGCCAGGAGCGCGGCCTGGACGCGGTTGGTCACGCCCAGGGTGGTCAGGATGCGGCTGACGTGGGGTTTGACGGTGCTCTCCTGCATGCCGAGGGCCCGGGCGGCCGGACGTACGCGCGGTCCGGCCGCGATCCCTCCGCCCGTCAGGGGACTTCGGGTGTCGCGGCCGGACCGCTCCACCGTGCTACGGCGTCACCTCGTTGCCGCCGAAGGTCACGACGAGGTGGCCGTCCTCGGCGAAGGACCAGTCCATCGCGCCGGAGTAGGCGGAGCACCCGGAGCCGTTCGAGCCGGTCCAGAACTGGTTGGAGCTGTCGGCGTCACCCGCGGTCTTGTCGTTCGAGCCGTCGCCCTTGCGGCAGGAGACGTTGTTACGGAAGAGCGAAGTGCCCTTGTCGAAGGAGAAGTTGCGCTCCGCGTTGTCGATGCCTACGTTGTCCGACACCGTCATCGAGCCCGGGTTGCTGTTGTAGGTGAACCCGTGGTGCCCGTTGTCGTAGGCGATGTTGCGCCGGACGACATGGTCGACCTCGATGTCGTCCCCGCCGAGCTTGAAGCCGTTGCGGTCGCCGTCCTCGTTCATGGTCCCGTCGGAGAGCGTGCCGTTGCTGTACGAGAGGGAGTCCTCGATGGTCACCGGGCCGATGGGGCCGGTCTCGTTCTTGGTGTAGAGGTCCCAGCCGTCGTCGACGTTGTTGTGGGAGACCGTGTAGCGGAAGACGTTGCCGGGGCCCGAGGTGAGTTTCGAGGCGAAGCCGTCGGCGTCCTCACCGTCGGAGTCGGCGTTGTCGTGCGACTCCGAGCTCAGGATGAGGTTGTTCGCGGGCCACTCGTCGTCGGGGGTGTCCGACGCGATCCGCGAGATCTGCAGGCCCGAGTCGTGGTTGAAGCGTGTCACGACGTGTTCGACGACGTTGTTGCTGCCGCCGACGAAGATCCCGTTGTCACCGGCGTGCTCGACGACGATGCCGTCGATGTGCCAGTACGCGCCGTTCACGGCGAGCCCGCGGTTGGCGGGGTCCTCGCTCATGGACGAGAAGTTCAGGACAGGGCTCTCGCCGGGGTAGGCGGCCAGCGTCGTACGGGCACTCGCGGAGCCGTCGTTGCCCGGCGGGATGGTGATCGTCTCGGAGTAGGCGTACGTCCCGCCGCGCAGGTAGATCGTCCCGCCGGAGGAGACCTGGGCGATCGCCGAGGAGAGTGTGGTCGGGTCGGACCCGGTGCCCGCCGCGTCGTCGCTGCCGTCCGGAGCCACGTACAGCGCGTCCGCGGCCGCCGCGGCGGGGGCGGCGACCGCGGCCTCGGGGGCCGAGGTGGCCTGCGCCATGGTGCCGGACAGGGCGACGAGTGAGCCGGCCAGCAGGCTGACGCACGCGATGACGGGCTTCTTCTTCTGCATCGTTCGTCTCCAGGTTGGTGGGTCGTGTGACCAGTGGGGGCCGGAGCGGCGGATCCGGAGGAAACCTCGGCGGGGAGACCGGACCCGGTACGTAAGGGACCGGGAGCGGCGTGGCCGAGCGGAGGGACGGGGATGTCCCGTCCTGGAGCGGCTTCGGGTGGAGCCATGCCATCTGTCCGAGTGGGTGAACAGACGGTACGGTCGGCACCGCGCCGGGCGGGTGGCAAGCGCTTTCCTGGACCGTAGGTCCGTGTCGTGAGCGCGTCAATACGTTGGTACGTGATTGAAGTTCACCGATCTGAACGATGTAGGGGTGGAGGCATGCATCCCGCGCTCCTCGCGGCGGCGGCATGGTGCGGTCCGGAGAGGCTGTCGGGCGGCGGTCCGGAGGGGGCGTGGGGTGTCTCGGAAGGATGGGCGGGAGCCGCGGGCGTGTCGGAATTCCGCGTGACGTCCATGTCGGATTTCCGCCAGCCCCGGGGCGCTCCGGTGCCCGATGCTTGGAGCATGCACACCGACACCGAGCGCTGCGTGCGAGCCGTACAGTCGAAGGACGCCCGCTTCGACGGCTGGTTCTTCACCGCGGTCCTCACCACCCGGATCTACTGCCGGCCGAGCTGCCCGGTCGTGGCACCCAAAGCCAGGAACATGACCTTCTACCCCAGCGCCGCCGCCTGTCAGCAGGCCGGATTCCGGGCGTGCAAGCGGTGCCGCCCCGACACCAGCCCCGGATCCCCGGAATGGAACGCCCGCGCCGACTCCGTCGCCCGGGCGATGCGCCTCATCCAGGACGGGGTCGTCGACCGGGAAGGCGTCCCCGGGCTCGCCGCCCGACTCGGATACTCCGCCCGCCAGATCGAACGCCAGCTCCTGGCCGAGCTCGGCGCGGGACCGCTCGCACTGGCCCGCTCCCAGCGGGCCCAGACCGCCCGGGTGCTCATCGAGACGACCGGACTCCCCATGGCCGAGGTCGCGTTCGCCGCCGGCTTCTCGTCCATCCGCACGTTCAACGACACGGTGCGGGAGGTGTTCGCACTCGCCCCGGGCGAACTGCGCGCCCGCGCGGCACGAGGTCCCCGGACAGCGGGCGCCCCCGGCGTCATCGCCCTGCGGCTGCCCTACCGGGCCCCGCTCAACCCCAGCAACCTCTTCGGGCACCTGGCCGCGACCGCCGTCCCCGGCGTCGAGGAATGGCGTGAAGGCGCCTACCGCCGCACCCTGAGCCTCCCGAACGGCCACGGCATCGTGTCGCTCTCACCGGGGTCCGGCCACATCGACTGCCGGCTCTCCCTCACCGACCCCCGGGACCTCACCCAGGCCATCAGCCGCTGCCGCAGACTCCTCGACCTGGACGCCGACCCCGTCGCCGTGGACGGGCAGGTGCGGTCGGACCCGCTGCTCGCCCCCCTGGTCGACGCGGCTCCCGGACGGCGGGTGCCGCGCACGGTCGACGCTGCGGAGTTCGCCGTGCGCGCGGTGCTCGGCCAGCAGGTCTCCACAGCCGCCGCACGCACCCACGCGGCCCGGCTGGTCCGCGCCCACGGGGTGCCGGTCGAGGACCCCGAGGGAGGCCTGACCCATCTCTTCCCGTCCTCCGGCGCACTGGCCGGGCTCGACCCCGAGACGCTCGCCCTGCCCCGCAGTCGCCGCACCACCCTCACCACCCTCGTGGCCGCCCTCGACGACGGATCGTTGCACCTGGGGGAGGGCGCCGACTGGGAGAGGAGCCGCGCGGAACTGGCCGCGCTGCCCGGATTCGGCCCCTGGACGGTCGAGGTCATCGCCATGCGGGCCCTCGGGGACCCGGACGCCTTCCTCCCCACCGACCTGGGGATCCGCAGGTCGGCCGGACAGCTCGGCCTCCCGGCGACCCCCGCGGCCCTCACCGCGCGCGCCGCCCGGTGGAGCCCCTGGCGCGCCTACGCCGTGCAGTACCTGTGGACCGTCGACGA
This sequence comes from Streptomyces sp. SM10, assembly GCF_002910915.1. Taxonomy (GTDB): domain Bacteria; phylum Actinomycetota; class Actinomycetes; order Streptomycetales; family Streptomycetaceae; genus Streptomyces. The sequence goes on from NZ_NEUF01000048.1 coordinate 171,207, forward strand.
CCACCCCATCAACCATCTGCCCGCCTGAGGGCGTGAGGACGACAACCATGACCAGCACACCCACGACGACCCGGCAGCACACGGTCGTCGACAGCCCGTACGGGGCGCTCACCCTGGTCGCGACGGACGGTGCGCTCTGCGGTCTGTACATGACCGCACAGCGGCACCGCCCGCCCGAGGAGACCTTCGGCGCGCCGGACCCGCGGCCCTTCGGGGAGACCGTGCGTCAGCTCGACGCCTACTTCGCGGGCGAGCTGACGGACTTCGACCTGCCGATGCGTCTGGAGGGAACCGCCTTCCAGCGCAGCGTCTGGGCCGAACTCGTACGGATTCCCTACGGGGAGACCCGCTCCTACGGCGAACTGGCCGACCGTCTCGGGAAGCCCGGAGCCTCCCGCGCGGTCGGCCTGGCGAACGGCAGGAACCCGGTGGGGATCATCGTCCCGTGCCACCGCGTCATCGGGGCCTCGGGGAGCCTGACCGGGTACGGCGGCGGGCTGGACCGCAAGCAGCGGCTGCTCGCCTTCGAGCGGGGCACGGAGAGCGGGGTGCCCGCCCTGTTCTGAGCGGGGCACGGAGAGCGGGGTGCCCGGCCTGTTCCGAGCGGGGCGGACGGGGCCGGACATCCGGCACCGTCCGGCCCTCGCCGGCGCTCAGCCCGTGAAGATCTCGGTGACCGACCAGATCGCCAGGCCCAGCATGCACAGCCCGCCGATGCGCTGCACCGTCTTCAGGGGCACCCGCTTGGCGATGAACCTCCCCGCCAGGAGGGCCAGCGCGGACACCGACATCAGGGCGATGGCCGACCCGATCGCCGTCGACCAGGCGCCGTTGCTCGCGGCGAGGTTCGCGGTGGTGATCTGCGTCAGGTCGCCCCACTCGCTGATGAAGACCGCCATGAAGGCGGTCGAGTACACCGGCCAGAAACCGGTGACGGTCTTGATCTCCTCGTCCTCGTCGTCGTCCCCGCCACCGCTGCGCAGCAGCATGAACGCGCCGAACGCGAAGAGAAGGGCCGAGACGAGCTTGACGATCCAGTCGGGCAGCAGGCCGATCAGCCCGCCCGCCCCGACCGCGATGGCGACGTGCACGATGAACGCGGACGACGTACCGAACCAGACGTAGAGCGGGCGCATGCGTGTGCCCATGGCCAGCGAGGCGAACATCGTCTTGTCGGGGAGCTCCGCGAGGAAGATCAGCCCGAAGGCGGTGAGGATCGCCAGGGGGTCGAGATGCATTCCGGGTGGCCTTCTGTGAGAGCCGGGCCCCGGGCCTTCCGCGAAGTGCCACAGGGGCTTTTCGGAGGACCACTCGGCCCGGCATGACGGCGGCGCCCGCAGGGCGCGGGCGTGTCATACCTGACCGAAGGTCTCGCCCACCCGTGACAATCCACGAGCCCGGCCACCGGGAACCCGGAGGCTCCAGTGTGTCGACGACCGGTTTGCGGGGCTACTCCCCTTCGCAGCCGTCAACACTACCCCATCGGACCTGCGGGGCAGCCGCTCGGTAGAGTCCTACGGTGATCATCCGCGCCGTCCCCGGGAGTGCACCCGAATGAGCCGCCGTCCTCGCAAGGCCGCCGGTACCGGGCCCTCCCGGCCCACGGTGAGCGTCTGCCGGGGCTGCTGCTGCGGCACCCCGAAGATCCCCGGCGTGGACCACGCCGGGCAGCTCGCCCAGCTGCGGCAGGCCCTCGACGGGGCCGCGACCGTGCGCGCCGTGGAGTGCCTCGACGCGTGCGAACACGGCAACGTCATCGTCGTGCAGCCCTCGGCGGAAGGCCGGCGGGCGGGCGGCCGCCCCGTCTGGCTCGGGCTGGTCAACGATCCGCACGCCGTGGCCGACATCGCCGCCTGGGCGGGGGAGGGCGGACCCGGCCTCGCCGACCCGCCGGAGATCCTGGACCTGTACGCCTTCAGTCCCTCGCGCCGGATCCGGGCGGGACTGGACGGCGAGCAGGCGTGAAGGCCCGGACGGGCGGCAGGAGCGCGGCGACGCGCAGGTGGACCCGCGTGGCACTCGTGCCGGCGCTCGTCGGACTGCTGAGCGGATGCGGGTCCGCTCCCGCGCACACGGAACCCCCCGCGGCCGGGGACCTGCCGTTCTGGCAGGCAGAGTTCGACGGGCCCGCGGCCACCCGCCCCCCGGAGGAGTCCTGGACGGCCGAATCCGGGAACCGGGAGGCCGAGGGCTGGGGCAACAACGAACTGCAGTACTACACGGACGACGCGGCCAACTCCGCACTCGACGGCGAGGGTCACCTCGTGATCTCGGCCCGGCCCGCCCCCGCTGGTTCCGAACTTCCCTGCTTCACACAGGAGTTCTGCACCTGGACGTCGGCGCGCCTGACCACCGGGGGAAAGGTCGCGCTCACGCACGGACGGGTGGAGGTCCGCGCGAAGATGCCCACCGGCACCGGACTGCTCCCGGCGATCTGGATGCTGGGCGACAACGGAGTGGAGTGGCCCGGACAGGGCGAGATCGACATCTGCGAAGTGGTCGGCGGGGAACCGCGCACGGCGTACGGCACCGCGCACGGTCCGACCTATTTCAACGAGAACGGGATGGGCGGCTCCACCACCCTCGCGGCCGACGCCTCGGAGGCGTTCCACACCTACGCCGTCGACAAGCAGCCGCGCCGTATCACCTGGTCCGTCGACGGAGAGCCGTACTTCACCCTCACCCCGTCGATGCTGCCCTCACCGCACGACTGGGTCTTCGAACAGGACATGCACCTACTGCTCGACGTCGCGGTCGGGGGCGACTGGCCCGGTCCTCCCGACGCCTCGACGCCGGCCCCCGCGTCGATGACGGTCGACCACGTGCGCTTCTACGGCACGGGCCACGCATGACGGTCCGCGGGTGGCGGGTTCATCCCCGCTCCGTGGACAGCCGCTCCAGCAGGGCGGGCAGCGCCGTCGCGATGGGTTCGCGGACGGTCTCCTCGGCCAGCTCGTCGTAGGGCGTCGGCTCGGCGTTGACGACGACGAGCCGTGCGCCGTGCTCCACCGCGATCCCCGCCAGCGAGGCCGCCGGCTGCACCTGGAGTGTCGTCCCCACGGCGACGAACACCTGGCTCGCCTTCGTGATCGCCATGGCCTCGGCGAGTACTTCCGGGTCGAGCCGCTCGCCGAACATCACCGTCGCCGGCTTCAGGATCCCGCCGCAGACCGTGCACGAGGGGTCCGCCTCACCGGCCTCGACCCGGGCCAGTGTGTCGTCCATCGCGGAACGGGCATGGCACCGCGTGCAGACCACCTCGCGTGCCGTGCCGTGGAGTTCGACGACCTTGCGGGCGGACAGCCCCGCCCGCTGGTGCAGGCCGTCGATGTTCTGCGTGAGCACCCGGACCGGGGTACCGGACCGCTCGAGCGCGGCCACCGCGCGATGGGCGGCGTTCGGCTCGGCGCCCCACGTCGCCGCATCGCGGCGCATCAGCCAGGACCGGCGGCGGATCTCCGGATCGGACATGTAGAAGTCGTAGGTGACGAGCTTCTCCGCCTCCGGGTCCTTGGTCCACAGGCCCTGCGGACCCCGGTAGTCGGGAATGCCGGAGTCCGTGGAGATGCCGGCGCCGCTGAGGATCGCGACGAGAGTCATGGCCCGAGCCTACGGACGGCCCGGTCCCGCCGCGACGACATTTCCGCGGGCGCCCCCCAGGGCTGACCCTCACCCCGAGACCGGCAGGCCGTCCTCCAGCTCGGCAGCTCCCGCGCCGGAGTCCAGCACCTCCAGCGCCGCCGAGACACGTCGCTCGAGCCGGCCGGGCAGGTGGGCGGCGAGGCCGGTGCGGTCGACCAGCTTCCAGGAGAGCAGTTCCTCCTCCTGGAGGCGGATCGCGTCGAACCGCTCCTGGGCCAGCACGCCGCCGTCGTACAGGTACGCGACGATGGGCGGGCGTGCCGGACCGCGCACCCAGTCGACCGCGAGCAGCCGGCCCGGCGCCAGGTCGAGACCGATCTCCTCCAGCGTCTCGCGGCGGGCACCCTGCCGGGGGCTCTCGCCTTCGCCCGACTCGACGGTGCCGCCGTTATGAACAGTTCGCATGTCTCAACCCCCCAACTGTCTCAGCGGACGCGCTGCACGGCGCGACTCAAGGAGGTATGGATGAGGGTCGTGTGTCTCAGCGGTAACTCCAGAATCCTGCAGGTTCGGCTTCCCCTTGTACTGGGCGGAGAGGGTCTGCATACAGCCGAGCCGGTCTCAGACATCCCGGCGCCGCACGACGATCATGGCGACGGACACCGAGACGAGCGCCCAGGCCGCGAGCGCTATCCAGGAGCCCGTGATCGTGGCGGGGTATGCGCCCACGCTGGCGTTGGAGTCGGGGTTGAGCGCCAGCCGGCCCTGGGCGGCGAGCGGCAGGTGGTTGCCGATCTCCTTCAAGAACCTGTACCTCTCGCCACCGAAGAGCATGGGCAGGATGAAGAGCATGCCTACTGCTGCGACGATCGAGGCCGTGGCGTGTCGTAGGACGGCGCCGAGCGCCATGCCGATGAGTGCGCAGACCGGGATGACCAGCGCGTATGCCGCAACGGCCCGCAGACAGCCGGGGTCGTGGATCGAGAGGCCGACGTGGCGTGAGGCCAGCATCGCGTTGGTGGTGAAGAACGACGTCACGGAGACGATCACACCGAGAACGAGCGTGATCGCCGTGACGAGAGCCACCTTGGCCGTGATCACCGCACGCCGGTCGGGGGCGGCGGCGAGCGTGGTACGGATCATTCCGGTGGCGTACTCGCCGAAGACCGTAATGGCACCGAAACTGGCCGCGGCCAGTGCCATGACGTCGGCGGCGATGCTGCCCAGGCCGTGGAACAGCGGGTCGTACTTGAAGGGCGGGAAACCGGGCAGCGGGGGATGCGGCTGGTCGATGTACGTCAGGTCGGAGCGGACGGCGTTCACGTTGATCGCGATGGCGACGACGGCGCTGAGGGCGAGCACCCAGTAGGTGGACCGGAGCGACCGCATCTTGATCCACTCAGCGGCAAGCAGGTCGACGAACCTGGCTACCGGTTCGGCGGCGCGCTCGGACGGCCTGGTGCCGGAGAACGTCGTTGTGCTCATCGGGCTTCTCCTGCGAGGAATTCGACGCTGTCGGCGGTGAGGGACATGAACGCCGACTCCAGGGACGAGGTGTGGGTGGCGAGTTCGTGCAGCACCAGGCGGTGCCGGTGGGCAAGGTCGCCGATCCGGGCCGAGGTCAGACCGGTGACCCGGACTGCCTGGTCGCTCTCCCGGCGCACCGACGCACCCTCGGCGATCAGCACGGCCTCCAGGGCCTCCAGGTTGGGCGAGTGCACGGTCACGCCCAGGGAGGTATTGCGGGCCGAGAAGTCCTCCAGGGTCTGGTCGGCGATCAGCCGGCCCTGGCCGATGACGATGAGCCGGTCGGCGGTGTGCTCCATCTCGGCCATCATGTGACTGGAGACGAACACGGTGCGGCCCTCGGACGCCAGACGACGGAACAGACCACGCACCCACAGCACGCCCTCGGGGTCCAGACCGTTCAGGGGCTCATCGAACAGGAGCACTGGCGGATCGCCGAGCAGAGCCCCCGCGATGCCGAGACGTTGCTTCATACCGAGGGAGAACCCCCCGATCCGGCGCCGCGCAACCTTCGCCAGCCCGACCTCCTGGAGGACCTCGTCCACGCGGGACAACGGGATGCGGTTGCTACGGGCCAGAGCGGACAGGTGCGCCTGTGCGCTGCGTCCGCCGTGGACGTCTTGAGCGTCCAACAGCGCGCCGACGTGGCGCAGTCCGCGCGGGCGGTGCGAAAAGGGAACCCCGTCCACGGTGACGGACCCGCGGGTGGGGGCGTTCAGGCCCAGGATCATCCGCAGCGTGGTGGATTTGCCTGCGCCGTTCGGGCCGAGGAAGCCGGTGACCTTGCCCGGTTCCACGGTGAAGGTCAGGTTGTCGACGGCGACGGTGTCGCCGTATCGCTTGGTCAGTCGGGTGGATTCGATCACGGGGTCCAAGCTGCCGGGGAGGGCGCGGAGCCGGCATCGGCCGGTGGTTCACACTTATGAGCCCGGCTGGTAGCCCGGGGGATTACGTTCGTGGGCCAATGCCCCGACGGACGTGCATCGATAGGATCGAGCGATGATCGCCACTCCTCATGCACCCCGGCTCAAACGCGTGCCACCGGGTGTGTGGGTGGCGGCCTTCTGGTCGACCCTCATCCTGGTGCGCATGTTCCAACGGCCGGACGAGCTGCAGCGCCTGTTCCGGTACAACGGCAACACTGAAGACGCGCCGCTCCTGGTCACCGCCGTCGTCACGACCTTGGGGGCGCTGCTCCTGTTCCGCGCGCCGCTGGCGGCCGTAGCCGTGGCGCTCACGGGTACTGTCTTCTCCCTCGGGATGCCGGTACGGGAGACACCCGTCGCACTCTTCCTCCTGGCCGACGCGGCCGTGGGCTACACCGCTGCGACCCGTTCACGGCGCGTCTCGGTACTCGCCGCCGCGCTGCCGGTCGGCATACTGGCCGGCTACACGTTCTGGCGGCTTGCTAGTGGCTACTTCTTCAACCTCGCGGTCCCGGCCGCCCTCGCGTCGACCGTCGTCATCGCCTGGCTGATCGGCAACACGGTCCATCAGAACCGGGCGCACGCAGACACAGTGCGCGCCCAGGCCACCGAGCAGGCGGTCACGGCCGAGCGGCTGCGGATCGCCCGGGAGCTGCACGACATGGTCGCGCACAACATCGGCATCATCGCCATCCAGGCTGGTGTGGGCAGCCGGGTCATGGACACCCAGCCAGCCGAGACGCGCAACGCGCTCAACGCCATCGAGGCCACCAGCAGGGAGACCCTCTTCGGCCTGCGGCGGATGCTCGGCGCACTCCGGCAGAGCGACCAGGAGTCCGCGCCGCTCGACCCGACCCCGGGTCTGGCCGCCCTTGATCAACTGGTTGGGAAGACCGCAGCCGCCGGGGTCCGGGTCGACGTCCGATGGCGGGGGGACCGACGTGATCTGCCCTCCGACGTCGACCTCGCGGCCTTCCGTATCGTCCAGGAGGCGGTCACCAACGTGGTGCGACATTCCGGCACCCGGGACTGCAGCGTGACGGTCGACTACCGCCTCGACGAACTGTCCGTCGATATCGTCGACCTCGGTTGCGGCGGCACCGTCGCAGATTCCGGATACGGCATCGCCGGCATGCGTGAACGGGTCAGTCTGCTGCAGGGCGAATTCAGCGCCGGGCCGCGCCCGGAAGGCGGCTTCCGCGTGGCAGCTCGGCTGCCTGTGCCTGTGGAGGCAGGACGATGATCTGTGTCCTTCTGATCGATGACCAGCCCCTGATCCGTAGCGGCCTACGCGTCCTCATCGCCGACACCCCCGACCTGCAGGTAGTGGGTGAGGCTGGGAACGGCACCGAGGCGGTGGAACTGGTTCAACGGCTAAGGCCGGACGTCGCCATCATGGACATCCGCATGCCCGAAATGGATGGCATCGAGGCCACCCGCCGGATCAACGCGGATCCGGAGTCGAAGACCCGTGTACTCGTCCTCACCACCTTTGACGACGACGAGTACGTCTACGGCGCGCTGCGCGCCGGAGCGAGCGGTTTCCTCGTCAAGGACATGCCGCTGGAGACCATCCTCGACGGGATCAGGATCGTCGCCGCGGGTGACGCTCTCATAGCTCCGAGCGTCACCCGCCGTCTCATTGGGGAGTTCGCCACACGGCCCGAGCCCACCCTCGCCAGCCGGGTGGTAGTCGACAGCATCACCGGCCGGGAACGCGAGGTCCTGACCCTTGTCGGCCGCGGCCTGTCCAACACCGAGATCGCGGAGGAGCTCTCCATCAGCGTGGCCACGGCCAAGGCGCACCTCGCACGACTCTTCACCAAACTCGACGCACGCGACCGGGTCCACCTCGTCATCCTCGCTTATGAGATCGGCCTGGTCGCGCCCACACGGTGAGGTCCACCCGCAGATGTCCCCTCGGCCTCAGTGATCCGCCCAATCCGGTTTCCGAGCCGTTTGCCGTCGTGCTTCTCGGCTACGTACGCACCTCAGCGTGTGCATCCCGACTCGTCATACTCCGCCGTTGAGAACGGTGAGGCGGCTCTGCTGCTGCTTACTCAGCTTCTTCTTCAGATCGATGTTCTCGTGGTAGAGGTTGGCTGTCACCGTGGCCAGGGCGTCGAGTTTGCTCTGTAGCTCGCTGACCTTCATGTTGGCTTTCCGGAGCTTTCCCTTGAGTTCAGCGATGGTTTCGTCGCGCTGAACCTCGCCAGGCGTCCGGAGGACTGGTTGCGGGATGCGGGCGTTCCACTCGGCGAGGATGTCCTCGGCCCGGTGGACGCTGGCGTGGCTGACCTGGGCTTCGCGGGCCAGGTTCTCCTTGGTGAGCGCACCGTCGCTGTGCAGGGGCTCTCCCGCCAGCAGCCGGGCCATGGCCTCCCGGAGTTTGGCGGCAGTGGCTGCGGACACCGGCATCAGAGGTTCTCCTTCAACTTGTCGATCTGCGCGGTGGCGGTGCGGACTTCGTCGAGACGAGTCTGTGCCTGCTCGCGCAGCGGCTTGGAGAGCTTCTTCCCCAAGAACTCCATCAAGTCGGCCTCCTCCATGCGCCAGATCCGCTCATGCGACAGGGTGAGGACGGAATTGCGGCAACGGGACGGTTGGCAGGCGCCCAGCAGCGGGGCCTGACCGCGCTGAGCGGGTGGGAGTTGGTTCTGGCACTCCGCGGTGGGAGCGTTCCAGAGGCAGTGGTTGACCGTGCCCAGGTGGAGGTTCGCGAACTCGTCCCGCAAGAGCGTGACTTCCAGCCGCTCGTCGGCGACCTGGGCACGCAGTGTGGGGCCTTGTGCGAGGAGGGCGTTGACCTTGTCGAGCCCGGCGTGAAAACGGGCGGCACCGGGGCCGACCGCGATGGTGGCTCCGCTTCGGCGGGCTTTGAGGAGTCCGGCCAGCTTCTGGGCCGCTGCGGTCTGCAGATCGGTGTCGAACTCCTTCGCCCACTTGGCATCGGTCTTGCCGTAGGCACCGGTGAGGCGATTGGCCAGCGCCCGGCGCGCGGCGTGCTTGAGCTGAATACCCAGGGCGATGTCGCCGTCCGGCTGCTGGCTGGCGATGATTGACATGGTCTTGCGGAACATGTGCGGACGTACCCGCCCAGGAGGGATCTCCTCCAGGCCGGTGAGGTGCCGGGTGGTATTCACCGTCTCGATAAAGAAGTCGATGTCGTCGGCTGCTGAGATCCCGGCGCGTGCTCGTCCGGCATGCCCGTCCTCGCTGGGAGGCGTCATCGAGGCGAAGATGTGCGTGTCGTGCCAGGTCAACCGTTCGGCCACTGCCAAGGCTTGGGCGACCGGCTCGATGATCCACCAGTTGGCGCGCGGTCGTGAAAGATCTCCCTTGGACTTGTGGGAGCTGATCGCCGGTGCTCCGTAGTGCTGCGTGAGCGCACCGCGCTGGATTTCCTGGATCTCGCTATCCCGCATCGCACTCAACGCCGCCACAAAGATGTAGCAGGATGCCCGAAGCATCCGCAGATCCCTGTCCAGTTGATTGTCCAAGTACACGATCCGGCGCTCGCCGACTGCGGCTCGCAGCACCAGATCGCGTCGACGGCGCCCCTGTTTGCTGCCGCTGCCGAAGAGATCCACCCGCCCCGAGGTGTCATAGAGCAGGGATTCCATCGCCGACCACACAGGCTCTCCGGGAGCGAGCCGACTCGTTTCGGGGTGAACGGGGACGAGATTCGCCGGGTTGGCAAGCCATTTCTGGAGCACGGCATCCATGGATTGTGATGAGCGGCGGCGTGTCGCGTAGTCGGCGTAGTCCGATTCGAACTGCTTGGCGGCGGCAGGGCGGACAGGTCGGATCCGGTCCGTCCTTTCGATCATCCGTATGACCTTCCGCCGACGTTCCGTGCCTTGCCGGTTGTTCTTGGTGGCGAAGACAGTCGAGCTCGCTCCTGCCGTCACCGCTCGGCTCAAGGAGCTCCAGATGGGTGAGCCCTTCGGGTTGAACCTGTTCTCGCGGTCGCTGACGGGTACCAAGTTGGCCGGGTTGGTCAGCCACAACTCCAGCTGTTCGTTGATAACTTCGGCACCGAGGGTGGCTTGGGTCAGCCGGGGGGCCGATGCACGCTCTGCTTCGCGGTCGCGTTGATCCAGGATGCTCGCGGAATGCCGATCGATATAGGACCAGGCGGCCCGTAGTAACGGCCACCAGACTTCCGGCGCGATCGAGGGTGTGGCCAGCTCGCCATCAGTGGCGACTTCGGCCACGTCGCTGTCTGTCCGACCTGGCCAGGGGTCTTCCAGCGGGGCGGTGCCTGTGAGGACGGCGGCGAAGCGGACCAGATGGCGTACAGCTCCCACCGCACTGCGTACGGACTCCGGCTTTGTGCTTGACGCACAGTGGTCGATGTAGGCCTGCCAGTCTTCGACCGACCAGAAGTGCAAGCCGTCCGGCATCCCCTCGCGACGTGCCCAGGCCCCGAGCTGCGACACGCTGAAGCAGACCTTGATGACCGTGGCGGTGGCCCACTTCTTTCTGGGCAGGAAGATTCCTGCATTCCGCAGAGCTTGGTGATTGGGGTTGAGCATGCTGAACGCCACTTCCCGCACACGCAAGTTCCAGACCGGATCGATCGGGAACACACACTTCCACTGTGCCGGGATCTTGTTCGCCGGTCGTCGGAGGCAATCGCAGGGCCACTCATCGATGCGCCCGAAGGACGGTCCCCGAACGCCGGGGAGCTGCCCCGGCATACTGGCGTAGACGGGTTCATCGTCAGCGAAGGCCTGAGAGACCGGCCTGTCCATCGGGGTGGGAACGGTCATCGGTCGTACTCCGTTCGCATGCCCAACGACAGGTTCAGTCGGATGTCATGCTCCTGGATGGCCCGGCGCGCTGTGGGAATGTGCTCAGCGCATTCCTCGAACACTTCGGCCAGCGCCTTGGCCTGGCGTCCCCACACCGCATCCCAGACCGGTGGCGGCTGCGTCAGGCGCATCCGCTCGATGTGATCGGACAGCAACAACTGCTGCGGCAGCTGGGAGACGAACACGACCGCATTGGTGCAGACCATGCACATGGCCGGGGCTACATGACAGAGCTTGCCGGGAGTGCTGTGCGGCGAGTCATGAGGGTTCTTGCAGTTGGTGACGCCCATGTCGAGCTCGCCGGCACTCAGGGAGGCCCCCTGTTCAGGGCTCACCCCCAGCGCGTGCGCAACTTCGGGTTCACCGAGGCGGGACTGTACATCCGGTGCGACCAGAACCGGCTTGCCGGCCAGCCGGTCGAACACGAGCTGCTGGGCGCGGTTCATCGCCGCTCCGGCCAGGACCCGAGCTGTGGTGCCGTGAGCGTAGTAGCCCTGGAACACCTGGATGCTGTGATCATCCCCTGCCATGTCGGACAACGTGCCCCCCAGGGCAACGACGCGCGTGGTCTTCGCGGTCTTGCGCAGTCGAGGCGCCGCGTGCGGTTCGGAGATGGCCAAGGCGGGTTGGCCGTCCGCATCGAGATGGGAGGCGATCCAGTGCGTGAAGCGGCGACCAGGATCGACGAAGCGGGCGAACCGCGCATCCATGATGCTGCGGTTCTTCGCATACTCGACAGCGGTGAACAGCCACGGCACGCCGCCGAACACTTCGCGCGTCAGCGCGGTGGCCGTCACAAGGCGTCGCAGCAGGCCAGGAACATCCCAATCACCTTGGCCCTCGTAAACAAGCTCCCCAGGCACCTCGCCCTCCTCCAAGGGCAGGTCGACCACGTGGTAGTCGGCGCGGACGCGGTCCGCGCGGTTTTTGGTCTGGACAATACGTACGCCCTGATTGCTGAACTCCAGATCAGGAACCCGTAGCGCATGTAGTTCCTCGGTCGTGCAGTCGAGCATGGCCAGCAGCAGCAGGACTCGAAACGGGTGCAGGTCCAACTCCTGCGGATAGAGCAAGGCATGCACGCCCCGCAAGAGGCCGTAGAAGCCGCCGAGCGCACCGTTGTCGGCCGGCCGCACATCCCGTAGTTCCTGAGGCCAGCGCTTGGCGTGCGCGGGGAGGTGTACACGGAGTTCGTTCATGGTCAACAGACGGTGACGGGCGGACCAGACCAGATTCGGCAGCTCGTTCCAGCCGAACCCTCGCGGATCTTGACCGGCCTCCAGGAGTTTCCTTCCCTGGGCAAGACGCTTCTCGAGGGCTCGCAGGTCATCCTGGGCGGCGCCCTTGAGTGCGAGGCGTTCGGAGTTGGAGAACTCGTCCAGTGGTTCCCCAGTGGCCTTGCGCAGAGTGGGTGGTGCCGCAGCACGCTTGCGCAACTTGTCAGGCACGCGCGCATCGCGCTCAGCCCGGTGGTGCACCAAGCCGAGCAGCGAGCGTGACAACGCCCACGGCTGCGACGAATTCTCGGGGAACTGGGCGAGGAGGTCGTTCTCCCACGCGTAGATGGCCTCGGTGAGATCGATGTGGTCGGTGTCTAGACGGGCATCAGCCGGGTCCAGGCCTCGAGCCGTGAGATAGGGGCCGATGAACTTCGCGAATGAGCGAACCGCTCCGAGATATCTGTCGCTGTTCTTCAAGGCTGCTTTGTGGTGATACTCGATCCACACGTCTGCCAGTTGAGCCACCAGCGCCCGACATTGGTACTCTCCCGGATTGATCCCGCGTCGTGGAGTGCCCCCGCTGCACCACAGTCAATTCCCGCACTCCGACGTGGTTGGCCGCGCGTGGAGCGGGCAGCCGCGGCGGTAGCGTCGCGGACTGGGATCTGCGTTCTCCTCGGCGCGGCATCAGGCGCTCCACCCTGCGGCCTGGCGAGCGGCCAAGTCGGCGTACGTGCGGTCCTGATCGTTCCAGTCCTTCACCGCACGGGAGACGAGCAGGTTCGTCTTTCGCTTGTAGGTCAGATACCGCATGGTCGATTCGGGACGGCGATGCCCGAGGAGCCGCATGACGGTCAGGAACGGGTTACGGGACACGTGATCCGCCGCGTAGGCGTGCGGGCGGCCGGTGCGGCGCTGTTGTTCCTCGTCCTGGTCGCGGACCAACTCGGTCAGTTGCTCCAGCATGTATACGGCGAAGGTATGGCGAAGATCATGGATGCGGACCTGCCCCGGCATCTCCAGCGGCAGGTTGTGTTCGGTTGCGATCCGCACCGCTCTCGCGTGTGCGCCGGCGAAGATCTGCTCCCAGCGTTGGCTGCTGATCATCCGTCCGTTGCGACCGACGAACAGAGCCATCGATTCCAGCCCGTGATCGCCCTCGACGACCGTGATCCGCCGCAGTGGCGCCTTCATCGCCTTGATCCTGTACGTGCGTCGCCGGCCGTCCTGGATGCCGCTGACCTTCATCGCGCGCGTGTCGATGTCATCGACCACGAACAGCTCATCGCGCTGCTGGTGCAGGTTCTTTGCGGCCTTGCGAAGGAAACCGGCCCGCTCGGTCCGTCGGTACCAGTCCAGTTCGCGCAGCGTGGCGTCCTGGATCTCGGTGGTTCTGGGAAGGCCGAACTTCGCGATCGCCTGCAGTTCGACTTTCTTGGTCGAGCCGTCCCGGCGAGGGGAGCCGACTTCGATGTCGAGCAACGCGCTGAACTCTCGCAGCCGCAGGCCTGTCGTGATGGAGAGATTCCCGCCGCAGCTGTCCCGCAGAGCATGACCGGAGCGGAAGGTGGGATCAGCCGTGCCGTCGGGTAGCAGCCCACGCAGGCCGACCCGGTCGAGGAACCACCACTGCTCAAACGTCAGATGGCGTACATCGAGTTCGCTGGTCGGTCCCCAGTTGAGGATGTCGCGGCCGTTCTTCTTGCGATAGTACGGGCGCCGGTCGAGGAGCCGGGCTTCATCGACGGCCCAGTCGTAGAACCTGTTGATCGTGGCCCTGCGGCGCTTCCAGGTAGCCGGCGCCATCGGCTCGTCGCGGTACTCGATGCAGTAATCGCGGTAGGCGATCAGATCGTCCTCGGTGGCAGACAGCAGGTCGGCCGGGGGATCAAGGCGTGCGAGGAAGTCGTCCAGGTCGAGGAAGTCGTAGGTGTAGTCCCGCAGCGACTTGGCCTCAAGGGTCTTGGCGAGTTCGTAGAAGAACGAGCAGTGCGGCTCCAGCGGTCGCATGTCCGCGCCGAGGAAGAAGGGAGTGCCGTCCTTGAGAGCCCTGCTCCGGCTCGTGTACGTGGCCCCGTCCAGGGCCACCCCGGGTACTGCCTGGTAGTGGCGACGTGCGGTGGTGTGTGAAGTGAAGAAGTAGTCCATGGCTCTCCCTGAGACAACGAGGTGACCATGTGGCTAACGACTCTCCAGCGAAAAGGTAGCTGCTGGGTCGATGTCCTTGAGACATCTGGGGATACTTTGCCTAACCGCCGGGCAGCGCCCAGCCCTCCCGGTAGTTCGGTTCGACGAGCAGGACCCGGCCCCGCCCGTCCCTGAGCAGAGTGGCGGCCGCCGCCAGCACACGGGGGAGACCTGCGATGTACGTGGCGTAGTCAGAGGTGGTCACAGACGCAGCGTAGGCGGCGCACCCGTGGTTTCGGACAGCCATGGGCAGATCAGGGGTGGTCCGGATAGGGTCGGGGCGGCGCGACTGCCTGTTCGAAAGCAAAGGGATACAAGGTGACGGACGGAGCAGTGATGGAGACCCCCCACGTGCTCGTGGCGGCGGACAAGTTCAAGGGCTCGCTCACGGCCGTACAGGTCGCGGAGCGGGTGACGGCCGGGCTTCGGCGTGTCGTCCCCGGGGTGCGGGTCGAGACCCTGCCCGTCGCGGACGGCGGCGACGGCACGGTCGCGGCGGCGGTGGCCGCCGGATTCGAGCGCCGTGAGGCGCGGGTGACCGGGCCGCTCGGGACGCCGGTCACCGCGGCGTACGCGGTGCGCGACAGCACCGCCGTGGTCGAGATGGCCGAGGCCTCGGGGCTCCAACATCTTCCCGCGGGGGAGTTCGCCCCGCTCACGGCGACCACGTACGGCTCCGGCGAGCTGCTGGCCGCCGCGCTCGACGCGGGCGCCCGGACCATCGTGTTCGGGGTCGGCGGCAGTGCCACGACGGACGGCGGCGCGGGCATGCTCGCCGCCCTCGGGGCACGCTTCCTGGACCGGGACGGCAAGCCCGTCGGCCCGGGCGGCGGCGCACTCGCCGGCCTCGCCGAGGCCGACCTGTCGGGGCTCGACCCCCGGCTCGCCGGCATCGACCTGATCCTGGCCAGCGACGTGGACAACCCGCTGACCGGCCCGAAGGGCGCACCCGAGATCTACGGGCGGCAGAAGGGCGCCACCGAGGACGACATCGCGGTCCTCGACGCGGCGCTCGTCCACTACGCGTCCGTCCTGGGACCCGAGACGGCCGGGCTGCCCGGAGCAGGCGCGGCCGGCGGCATCGGCTACGGGGCGCTCGTCGCCCTGGGCGCACGCTTCCGGCCGGGCATCGAGGTCATGCTCGACGTCCTGGGCTTCGCCCCCGCACTGGCCCGCGCGACGCTCGTCGTCACCGGTGAGGGCTCGCTCGACGAGCAGACCCTCCACGGCAAGGCCCCGGCCGGTGTCGCCGCCGCGGCGCGCGCCGCCGGTGTGGAGGCCGTCGCCGTGTGCGGCCGCCTCGCCCTCCCGGCGGACGCCCTGGAGAAGGCGGGCATCAGCCGGGCCTACGCCCTGTCGGAGCTGGAGCCCGACCCGGCCGTCAGCATGGCGCAGGCCGGCCCCCTGCTGGAACGCGCGGCCGAGGCGATCGCCCGCGACTTCCTGTCCTGACACGGTCCCGTGAGGGGGTGCCCGGCCGGGCACCCCCTCACGGCGTGCCCCCTCCGGTGAGGGGCCCTGACGGCTGCGGTGCCGTCAGCCTCAACGCGTCCAGCGCCAGCATCATCTCGACCAGCTCGCGCGGCCGCGACAGCGACCGCGAGGTCAGCCGCTCCAGCCGGCGCAGGCGGTTGAGCACCGTGTTGCGGTGGCAGTACAGCCGCCCCGCGGCCCGCCCCGCCGACCCCCCGCACTCCAGCCACGCCTCCAGCGTGCGCACCAGCAGCGTCCGGTCCGCCGGGTCCAGCGCCAGCAGCGGGCCGAGGACCTCCGCGACCAGCCGGGCCGACAGCTCCGGCTGGCTCGCCACGAGCGCCGTGGACAGCCGCTCCTCCAGCCGTACGATCTCCGTCGTGCCCGGCGGGCAGGTCAGCAGAGCCGTCTCCGCCAGTCGGTGCGCCGTCCCCAGGCCCGCCAGACCGTCCGCCACCGGGCCGATTCCGCCGGGGCCCGGACACCAGCGCACCAGCAGCCCCGAGAGCACCGAAGGATCCCGGTCCCCCAGGGCGACGACGACGACCTCGCGGTCCGCCCGCCTCCTGCGGAGGAAGCGCAGACCGTCCGCCTCCATGGCCACCCCCGCCTGCCCGCCCGGCCGCAGCACCGCCACCGCGTAACGGCCCCGCTCCGGCAGACCCAGACAGTGTGCCGCGCGCGCCGCGAGGTCCGGCTCCGCCCGGTCCTCCAGCAGGGCGTCGAGCAGTGCCCGGCCCCGCTCGTCACCGCGCCGCCGCATGTCCTCGCTCCGTTCCGCAGCCCAGCCGCTCATGGCTGGTGAGGATGTCACCGGCCACGCCGGGGACGAGCGCGCATCACCTCCCTCTGTGCGCCCGCACAACGGGGCCCGTCGAAGACTGGTCACCCGCAGCGATTGCGCCCCGGGCCGTGGACGCGCGCTCCGCCCGCTGCTGGTCTGTGGCACCACAACGACCAGTCGGAAGGAGGAGGACGCATGGCAACGCTCGAGATCCGCGAACTGTCCGTGGGCTATGGCCCGGTACGGGCCCTGCGCGACGTCTCCGTCGACGTGCCGGCCGGCGCGATCACCGCTGTACTCGGTGGCAACGGCGCCGGCAAGACCACGCTGCTGCGGGCCGTGTCGCGGACCCTCGGCTTCCACCGCGGGACGGGCACGGGCACCATCCGCTTCGACGGCCGCCCCCTGGACGGGCTCCGCCCCGCCCAGGTGGTGGCGGCGGGAGTGATCCAGGTGCCGGAAGGGCGGCAGGTGTTCGCCCGGATGACGGTGGCGGACAATCTGCGGGCGGGTGCCCTCGGGGCACGCGGCGGGCGCAAGGCCGCTGCCGCCGCCCTCCAGCGCGTGAACGAACTCTTCCCGGTGCTCGCCCAGCGCACGCACCAGCGCGCCGGTCTGCTCTCCGGAGGCGAACAGCAGATGCTGGCGATGGGCCGCGCCCTGATGGCCGCGCCCCGCCTGCTCCTGCTCGACGAGCCGTCCCTCGGCCTCGCACCGCTCATGGCGGCGAAGATCGCCGAGACGATCCAGGAGATCAACGCGGGCGGTACCTCGGTCATGCTCGTCGAGCAGAACGCGGCCATCGCGCTGCGGCTCGCCTCCACCGCGTACGTCCTGGACGTCGGCGAGGTCGCACTCGACGGGCCGGCCGACGAGCTGGCCGCATCCGACGAGGTACGCCGCCGCTATCTCGGCGTCGTCGACGAGGACGCCGCCGAGGACGCCGCACAGGCGGAAGGCGTCACCCGTGCCCTGAGCAGGTGGTCCGCGTGACGACCGCCCCGGCCTCCCTCTCCGTGCGCGACGTGACCGTGCGCTTCGCCGGACTCACCGCCCTCGACGCGGTGTCCTTCACCGTCGAACCCGGCAGCGTGCACGCCGTCATCGGGCCCAACGGCGCGGGCAAGTCCACCACGTTCAACGTGCTCTCCGGGGTCTACCGCGCCACGTCCGGCAGCGTGCACCTGGGGTCCACCGAACTCACCGGGCTCTCCCCGCACCGGATCGCCGACCTCGGCGTGGCCCGCACCTTCCAGAACCTGGCCCTGCCGCCGCACGCAACCGTCGCCGAGAGCCTCATGCTCGGCCGCCACCGGCTCACCCGCGCCGGGTTCGTGGCCTCCGGGCTGCGCCTGCCCTCCGCGACCCGCGAGGCACAGCGCCATCTCGAACGCGTCCGGGAGATCGCCGAGTTCATCGGACTGGACAAGGAACTCGACTTCCCGGCAGCGGCCCTCCCGTACGGCAAGCAGAAGCTCGTCGAGCTGGGCCGCGCCCTGTGCATGGAGCCCGAGGTCCTGCTCCTGGACGAACCCATCGCGGGCATGACGGCCGACGAGCGCCGCCGCACCGCGGCCGTCGTCGCCGGCGTACGCGACAGCCTCGGCATCTCGATCGTCATGGTCGAACACGACATGGGGGTGGTGATGCGGCTCGCGGACGCGGTGACCGTACTCGACTTCGGACGCAGGATCGCGGGTGGTACGCCCGCCGAGGTCCAGAACGACCCGGCCGTCGTGCAGGCCTACCTGGGGGCACAGGAATGACCACCTTCATCGAACTCCTCCTCGGCGGCCTGTCCATCGGCTCGGTCTACGCACTGATCGCCCTGGGCTTCGTCGTCATCTTCAAGGCGACCGAGGTCGTCAACTTCGCCCACGCCTCGCTGCTCCTGGCGGGCGGCTACGTCACCGCCGTCCTCCACGACGACATCGGCTTCTGGCCGGCCCTCGGCGTCGGGATCGCGGGGGCGGCGGTCGTCGGCTCCGCGGTCGAGTTCTTCGTGATGCGCCGCTACCGGGGCAGCGACCAGAGCGTGCTGGCCATCGTCACCATCGGCGTCGACATCCTCCTCACCACCGAACTCGTCCGGCGCATGGGGACGGACGTCATGTCGCTCGGCGACCCGTGGGGCGACGACGTCGTCACCATCGGGGGCGTGACCCTCGCCGAGACCCGCATCGCGGCGTTCCTCGTCGCGGGGCTGCTCATCACCGTGTTCCTGCTCGCCTTCCGCTTCACCTCGTGGGGTGTCTCCATGCGGGCCGCGGCCGAGAATCCGCAGACCGCGGCGCTGATGGGCATCCGGCTCGGCAGGGTATCCCTCTCCGCCTGGGCGGTCGCCGGGGCACTCGCCGCCGTCGCCGCGCTCTTCCTCACGGTGTTCCCGACCCCCGGCCTGGAGCGGGCCACCTCACTCGCCGCGCTCAAGGCGTTCCCCGCCGCGATCCTCGGCGGCCTCGACTCCACGACCGGGGCGCTCGTCGGAGGGCTCCTCGTCGGAGTCACCGAATCACTCGCCACGGGCTACCAGAGCGACCTCTCCTTCCTCGGACGCGGCATCGGCGATCTCGCGCCCTACCTGGTGATGGTGGTCGTCCTGCTGGTCCGGCCGGCGGGACTCTTCGGTACGAAGGAGCTGTCCCGTGTCTGAAGCCACCAAGGACGTCACCGCGCCCGCCCCCACCGCCGCCGCGCCCGCCACCGGGGCGCCGCTCACCGGCCGGCTGCGCCGCCCCGCTCCCTACCTCTGGCTGGCAGGATCGGTCCTGCTCCTGCTGTTCCCGTTCTACCTGGACCGGTTCTGGCTCCAGGCCGGACTGTTCGCGATGGCCGCCGCGATCGGGGCCATCGGGCTCAACCTCCTCACCGGCTCCACCGGCCAGCTCTCCATGGGGCACGCCTTCTTCCTCGCGGTGGGCGCGTACGGCTACTGCATCCTGGCAGGGGAGAGCAGCACGGAGAACGGGCACAGCATCACCGGCCTCGGCCTTCCCACCTGGCTCGCGGCCATCCTGGCCGTGCTCCTCGCAGGCGCGGCGGGAGGGCTCTTCAGCCCCATCGCGGGGCGGCTGAGCGGAGCGTACCTCGGGATCGCCACGCTCGCGCTGATCTTCATCGGCCAGCACGTGCTCTTCAACGCGGAGTCGCTCACGGGCGGCTTCAACGGCCGCCCGGTGCCGCCGCTCTCGCTCTTCGGATTCACCTTCGACGACGCCGAGGTGGTCGTCGCCGCAGTGCCCTTCCAGTCGTCCGAGAAGCTCTGGTACCTGGGCCTCGGAGCCCTTCTGGTCAGCGGGCTCTTCGCCCGCGGAGTGCTGCGCGGCCGGCCCGGCCGCGCGCTCAACGCCATCAGGGACCACCGGATCGCCGCCGGCGTGATGGGTGTGCCGGTGGCCCGCTACCGGGCCGGTGTCTTCGTCCTGTCCTCCATGTACGCGGGCCTCGCGGGCGTCCTGCTCGCGCTGGTCTTCCAGCGGACCGTGCCCGAGTACTTCGGCATGGTCCTGTCCCTCGAATACCTCGCCATGATCGTCATCGGCGGGCTGGGCAGCGTCGCGGGAGCCGTCATCGGCGCCGCGTTCGTGTCGCTGCTCCCTCAGGTGCTCACCCACTACAGCGACTCCCTCCCCCTGGTGTCCGCCCCCGGTACGGGCGGCATCGCACCCGGGGAGGCGTCCCGCTATCTGTACGGCGCCGCGGTCGTCGCGGTCGTCCTGTTCCTGCCCGGCGGCATTGCGCGTCTGAAGACTCCAGGGGAGAAGAAGAAATGAAGCTACGTGTTGTCGGAGCCGTCGTAGCGGCTCTCACCCTCACCCTCGCGGGATGCAGCGAGAAGGCGAAGTCGTCGGACGACGGCGCCGCCGACAAGAACGGGGTGAAGGCCGGGGAGGGGGTCACCGACTCCAAGATCACCCTCGGGGCCCTCACCGACATGACCGGGGTCTACGCCTCGCTGGGCAAGAGCGTCACCCAGGCCCAGCAGCTCTGGGTGGAGGAGACCAACAAGGCCGGAGGCATCTGTGACCGGCAGATCGAACTGACCGTCCGCGACCACGCGTACGACCCGCAGAAGGCCATCGGCGCCTACACCGAGCTGGAACCGAACGTCCTGGGCTTCACCCAGTTCATAGGCTCCCCGTTCGTCGCCGCGGTCGAGTCGCGCATCGACGGCCAGGACAAGGGCATCGTCCTGCCGCAGGCCTGGTCGGCGAACCTCGTCGGGTCCAAGTACGTGCGCGTCATCGGCGCCACGTACGACGTCGAGACGATCAACCTGATCGACTTCCTCCTGGACGAGAAGCGCATCGCCAAGGGTGACAAGATCGGTCACGTCTACTTCGAGGGCGACTACGGCGAGAACGCCCTGGCCGGCTCGAAGCACGCGGCCGAGGAAGCGGGCCTGACCGTCGTCGAGCAGAAGATCAAGCCGACCGACAACGACATGACCGCCCAGGTCTCCGCGCTGAAGCAGGCCGGTGTGAAGGCGATCGTCATCAGCGCCGGACCGCGCCAGGCCGCCTCGCTGGTGGGCGTGGCCGCGGCCACGGGCTTCGACGTCCCGGTGGTCGGCAACAACTCGGCGTACGCCCCGCAGCTCCTGGCCACCCAGGCGGGCGCGGCGCTGCAGAAGGACTACTACATCGGCTCCTCCACCCTGCCCATCGGTGACCCGGCCGAGGGCCCGGCGAAGCTCGCCAAGGCCTACGCGGCCAAGTACCCGAAGGACGGACTCGACAACGGCGTCATCGCCGGATACAACGCGGCGACGGTCTTCGGCGAGGCGCTGAAGGCGGCCTGCGAGTCGAAGGACCTCACCCGCGAGGGTGTCGACAAGGCCCTGCTCACCATCAAGGACTTCGGCGCGGACTTCGGGATCTCGCACGACTTCACCGACCCGGCGGCGCCCTCCACCAAGGAGACCGTCATCATGAAGCCGGACGCCAAGGCCCCCGGCGGCCTCAAGGTGGTCCGCCCGGCCGAGGTGGCCCCGGCCGCCGAGTCCTTCTCGCTCAAGCCCTGATCCTCCCGCACGCTGACGGGTCCGGCCGTGATGGCCGGGCCCGTCGTCGTGGGTGCGTGATCAGCTGGTGTAGGCCTCCACCTCCGACAACTGGCCCGCGGGCCAGCCGGTGTTCGCGGTGAACGTCAGCCGAAGGTACCGGACGGGTGTCCCGCTGAGCGTCACCGTCGCGGTGTTGCCGCTCGACGGGTTGAAGGTGTATCCCGCCGGTGCCTTCATGGTGCCGTACGCGGAGTTGTCGGTGCTGCCCGTGACACCGACCGTCTGCGTGCGCGTCGCCCAGGCGGCTGCCGGAGGAAGCTTCAGCACCAGCCGCTTGACCGCCTTGGCGGCACCGAGGTCCACGGTGACGGACTGCGGGAAGGCGTTGTTACGGCTCTCCCAGTAGCTGTTGGCGTTGCCGTCGACCGCGTTGCCCGCGCCGTACACGTCGGCGTGGCTCGTCCCGGTGATGGGGCGGCCCTGGGCGAGGTTGCCCGTCTCCTCGGGCGGGTCGGTCGGGTCCGGAGGATCGGTGGGCCCGCCGGACCCGCCGGGAACACCGCCGTTGGTCCACACCGGGGCGGGCCACACCCCCGTGCAGGCGGGCGGGTTCGCGTACCAGCCCGAGTTGCCGGTGCCCTGGGTGATCTGGAAGCCGCTTCCGACACAGTTGTGGATCGGGTTGGACTGGGCGATGTGCGTGGCGACGACCTTGTTGAACGAGGCCGTGCCCGGTGCCTGGATCTGCAGGGCGTACGTGCCGGCACCGTCGATCTTGATGTTGTCGAAGTGCAGCCCGTTGCTCGCGCCCTCGATCAGGTGGATCGCGGCGTAGGAACTGTCCAGGATCTCGCTGTCCGTGATGTTGATCGTGGCGTTGTCGATGGGTTCGTTGAGCCCGCTGAACCAGATCGCGCCGACGCCGAACTGCCAGTTGAAGTCGTTGTTCCCGGTCCGGATCAGAGTGTTGCGTGCCGCGGTGTGCGTACCCGAGACGGCCGTTCCCTGACCCGAGTTGACGCCCGGGTAGCGGTTGGCGATGTGGAGCCCGCCGCCGTTGGTGACGGTGTCCGACATGACGTTGTCGGAGATGGTGATGTCCTTGCCGCCGTACGTGACGATGTTGTTCGCGAGGATCGGCAGGATCACCGTGTTGAACGTGAACTTGTTCTTCACGTTCGGGACGTTCTCCGCCCACATGGCCAGTCCGTCGTCACCGGTGTTGCGGACGAAGGTGTTGGTCACCGTGGAGTTGGTGACGCCGTAGTGGAAGTTCACGCCGTCGGCGGTCTGGTCCAGGATGCGGCTGTTCTTGATGGTGAGGTCGTCCATGGGGCCGTCCATCCAGGCGCCGCACTTGGTGTGCTGCATCCAGACGTTGTCGACGACCGAGTGGGACATGGCGCCGCCGATGGCGTTGACCTGGTCGTTGTCCACCCGCTCACGGATGTCGCCCATGATGGCGAAGTCTTTGAGCGTGACGTTGCTGCTGCCGCCCTGTGCCGCGTACTTCCCGTAGACGCCCACCGCCTTGCTGCGGTCGGTGGGGTGACGGCCGGTCAGCACGCTGTACCAGGGGCCGGCGCCGCGCAGGGTCACCTTGTCGACGACGATGTGGTCCTGGACCTTGAAGGTGCCCTGCGGGATGTACACCTCCTTGCCCTGGGTGCGCCCGGCGTCGACCGCGGCCTGGATCTTCGCCGTGGAGTCGGCCCCGCCCGTCGGGTCGGCGCCGAAGTCGCTCACCACGTCCAGGGCGCCCGATGGCTTGCCGACCGGGGCGCCGACCTGCTCGAAGTCCGCCAGGTCGATGGTGAACGACGGTGAGGCGGCCGTCGAGGTCACCTGGAGCCGGATCTTCGTCCCGGCGGCCAGGGTGGACCCGAACATGGTCCGCGTCTCGTCGTAGAAGTGGTGCGGGTTGGTGTCGCCCGGGCTGTTGTTGAAGGGGTAACCCCCGTAGTACCAGCCGTACTTCGACGTCACGGGCACGCTCTTGAGCGAGCTGCCGTTGACCCGGAGGTCGAGAGAGGCGTCCCGGCCCGTCCCGGCCGCGTTGTCCGGCAGCGAGTAGCGGAAGGTCATCGCGTTGGCGGGGGCGGTGAGCGTGAACTCGACGTACTCACCGGCGGCGTCGAGCGTGACGGCCTGCCTGCCCGACGCCTCGGACGGCAGGGTGCCGTAGAGGCGGTTCGGTCCGATCAGCGTGCCGTTGGTGGCGGCGTACTCGGCCTCCTGCTCCTTGAACGGGACAGTGGCCCCCCGCCCGGATATCCCGACGGGCGAAGGGGCGGGGACCGCGGCGGCCTGCGCGGAGGGAGCGCCTGCCAGTACGAACGCCGCGGCGGTTCCGGCCGCGGTGAGTGCGAGGGAGAGGGACGCGGACAGGGAGCGTCCGAGGAGTCGTGGTCCAGGCGGTGGTGGGGTCACGTGTGGGTCGTCCTTGCGGCTCGATGGGCTCTGCGGACGCCCCACAGGCTAGGAGCACGCCAATAAAGAAGTCCACGGTGCTGCGCAAAATTTCGTCTTCTTCACTCAAATAAATGACTCAAGTGCGGGAATAGCGAGCGGTCGCGGCGGGCATACGTCTTCAAGAAGTGAAGATTGTCATGTCCATTGACAGCCGTTCCGTGGTCCTGGCTTCATATGGGCAACGGTATGGGAGCGCTCCCATCCAGGCTGACCGCCTCACCCCCATGAAAGGCGACAACGGATGAAGCCACGGACGAGAGAACGACTGGGCAGGGCGCTGGCCGCCGCCGTCACCGCTACCGCCCTGCTGATGACGGCGTCCGGGCCGGTCGCCGCGCAGCCGGCGCCGGACGGCCCCGCGTCCCGGCAGTCGGCTGTGACGCCCGCGGCGGGCGCCGGCACCGACTGGCTGCACACCGAGGGCAACCGGATCGTCGACGAGCAGGGCAACCGGGTCTGGCTCACCGGCGTCAACTGGT
The DNA here is from genome assembly GCF_002910915.1 of Streptomyces sp. SM10. Taxonomy (GTDB): domain Bacteria; phylum Actinomycetota; class Actinomycetes; order Streptomycetales; family Streptomycetaceae; genus Streptomyces. The sequence goes on from NZ_NEUF01000048.1 coordinate 195,679, forward strand.
TCGGCTTCAACGCGACCGAGAGGGTCTTCCACGGGCTCTGGTCGGCCAACCTGGACACGGTCACCCGTCAGATGGCGGAGCGCGGCATCAACATCGTCCGTGTGCCCATCTCCACCCAGCTCCTGCTGGAGTGGAAGAACGGCCAGGCCGCGACCTCCAGCGCCGTCAACACCTGGGCCAACCCCGAACTCGAGGGCAAGACGACCCTGGGCGTCTTCGACGCCTTCCTCGGCGTGGCCGAGAAGTACGGCATCAAGGTCATGCTGGACGTGCACAGCGCCGAGGCCGACAACTCGGGCCATGTCCACCCGGTCTGGTGGAAGGGCTCGATCACCCCGGAGCAGTTCTACACCGCCTGGGAGTGGGTGACCGCGCGCTACCGGAGCAACGACACGCTCGTGGCGATGGACGTCAAGAACGAGCCGCACGGCAAGCAGTCCGACAGTCCCCGCGCCAAGTGGGACGGCTCCACGGACCAGGACAACTTCAAGTACGCCTGCGAGACCGCGGGAAAGCGGATCCTCGCGGTCAACCCCCGTCTCCTCGTCCTGTGCGAAGGCATCGAGATCTACCCCAAGGACGGCACGAACTGGTCGTCCACCACGGCGACCGACTACCACGGCATGTGGTGGGGCGGGAATCTGCGCGGGGCCAAGGACCATCCGGTCGATCTCGGCTCCCAGCAGGACCAACTGGTCTACTCCCCGCACGACTACGGGCCGCTGGTCTACCAGCAGCCCTGGTTCCAGGGGGAGTGGGACCGTACGACACTGGAGCGCGACGTCTGGGACCCCAACTGGCTCTACCTGCACAAGGACGGCACCGCGCCGCTGTTCATCGGTGAGTGGGGCGGCCACCTCGACAACGGCCCCAACCAGAAGTGGATGACCGCCCTGCGGGATCTGATCGTGGAGAACGGCATCCACCAGACCTTCTGGTGCCTCAACCCCAACTCCGGTGACACCGGTGGTCTGCTGGGCTACGACTGGGCCACCTGGGACGAGGCGAAGTACGCGGTGCTCAAGCCCGCGCTCTGGCAGTCGGGCGGGAAGTTCGTCAGCCTCGACCACGAGGTCAGGCTGGGCGGCGCGGCCAGTACGACCGGCATCAGCCTGAGCGATCTCTACGGAGGCTGAACCCCGCGCAGACCCTTGCGCCACACCCCCGAACGTCCTGGGGTGCCGATGAGTCCCACCGCCTCGGCACCTCAGGGCCCTCCACCTTCCGGAAGGCGGTACGACAGGCCGTCAGCCGTCAGCCGTCAGCCGTCAGCCGTCAGCCGTCGGTCCGCAGGGCGTTGATCAGGAGCAGGGCGATGTCGTCGGTGCCGGGCGTGGCCCGTTTCGCGTATCGCACGAGTGTGTCGGCGACCGACTCCATGTCCTGGTCCAGGGCGAGGGCGAAGTGCGCGGCCAGCTCGGCGGTGGCGTCGTCGAAGGCCACCCCCGGAGCCTCCACCAGCCCGTCGGTGAACAGGGCGAGTGCCGAGCCGGGGAGGAGCGGGACGTCCGTCGTGGGGTACCGCGACGCCGGATCGATGCCGAGGAGGAGGCCGGGCGGCAGATCGAGGACCTCGGTCTGCCCGTCCGGCTGCCGCAGCAGCGGCGGGGGATGCCCGGCCGTAGCCATGCGCGCGCTGTGTCCGGCGAGGTCGAAGTGGACGTAGAGGCAGCTGGTGAACAGGCCGGGGTCGAGGTCGGTGAGCAGACGGTTGCAGCGGGCCAGGACCTCGTCGGGCGGTGCGCCCGCGGAGGCGTGCACGGCGGTGCGGACCTGGCCCATGAGCGCGGCGGCGTTCTCGTTGTGGCCCTGTACGTCGCCGATGGCCGCGGCGGCCGTGGTGTCGTCGAGCCGGATCAGGTCGTAGAAGTCCCCGCCGATGCCCATGCCCCGGGTCGACGGGATGTAGCGGGCCGCTACATCCAGGCCGGCGATCGCGGGCAGCGTCTGCGGCAGGAGGTGGGCCTGCAGACTGTGCGCGAGACGGTCCTTGGCGTCGTAGAGGCGGGCGCGGTCCAGCGCCTGGGCGAGCAGCCCCGCGATCGAGGTCAGCAGGGCGCGTTCCTCGGGTTCGAAGGGATGCGGCCGGTCGTAGGCGAGGACCAGCGAGCCGACCGGGCGCCCGGAGACGATCAGCGGGAGGAAGGCGCAGGCGGCGACGGCGTTGCGGAGACCCGCCGAGGGATAGGCGCGCTCCAGCTCGGTGAAGGTGGGGTAGAACTCGGGGATGCCGGTGGTCAGCACGTGTGCGGCAGGGGTGGCCGAGCTCAGTGGGGCGCCGTCGAAACGGTCCATGAGCCCCGGGTGGCTCCCGCGTCGGCCGTCGACCCGCAGCCGTCCCTCCACCGACGTCATCACGACGAGCGTCTGGATACGGAACGCCGGCATCACCTGGTCGCCGGCCAGGTCGATCACGTCCTGGGTGCCCACCGCCTCGGTGAGCGTCGCCGCCAGATGCATCAGGTGGTAGAGCGCGGTGGCCCGGCTGGGCACGTCCGTGACCGGCGCCAGCCGGTCCGGCGGGGTCTCGGCGGGGCGGGGCCGCGTGGTGGGCAGGATGCGCACGCTGATCCCGGTGGCGTTCGGGAACAGGTGGAAGGCCAGCCACCGGTCAGGCGGCCGTGCCGCGGTGAACGACGTCTGCTGACGGCCGATGACGGCGGCCCGGTAGTGGTCCTCGACGGAAGGGTTGTTCAGCCAGGGGAGCGACGTCCAGGGCAGGGTGCCCAGTATCTCCTCGGCCGGGACCCCCAGGAGGTCCGCGGCGGCGTCGTTGAGGTAGGTGACCCTTCCGTCGAGTGCCAGCGCGCAGCTCCCGCCGGGCAGCCGCTGGAGGAATTCCGCCGCGGCAGCGGCCTCCGAGGGCTCCGGCCGGGGTGGCTCCGGGGGGAGCAGCACGCGAGGCTGGCTGCCCGGGCGGACCGGGTAACCGCTGCTTTCGGCCTGCCGCAGCAGCATGCCGATGCCGTGGCATCCGCCGACCATGGCGGCGCGCTCCTCGGGCGACAGCTCCGAGGAGTGGGAGCCGGGCCACATCAGGACGAGCCCGCCCTGGGCGCCGGAGCCGGTGCCGGTCCGGATGGGGGCGGCGCCCAGCGCGAACTGGTACGGCAGGACGAGTGCGGGGCGGGGGTAGCGGCGGGCGAGTTCCTCCTGGCTGCCGAGCCAGATCAGGCACCCCAGGCGGACGGCGTCGGCCACCGGTATCGGGGCCGACAGCGGCACCCGGGTCCAGGGAGCCGCCAGCTGGCCGGGAACCCCGGCCAGCACGGCCAGGTGCAGCGCGGCGTCGTGTTCCGAGCGCAGGTACAGCATCGCCACGGACGCGCCGGTCACACGCACGACGTGGGCCACGGCGCTGTCCAGCAGCTCCGTGCCCGAACCCGTCGCGGCGACCGACGCTGCTTCGTCCTGCACGCTCTCCAGCGTCCCTCGTGACACGTGGCCGCGCACCCGCACGGCCGCGCACCCCGCACGGCCGCGCACCCCGCACACGCACGGCCGACGCCGCCGGCGCGGACCGTGCGGGGTGCGCCCAGCCGGTCCGCCCCCGCACGTACGAGGGCCCGGATGCTGGGGAGCATCCGGGCCCTCGTACGTGTGCGGTGCGGTGTTACGGGAGCTGAGCCGCCCGTGCCTCGCGCCGGTTGTCGCGGAAGGTGTTCACCCGCCGTGCCGTGGCGAAGAGCGGGATCACCGCCCCCAGGACGACCTGGAGCGCACAGCCGGTCTGCAGGAGCAGCTGTCCGCCGGGGGCGTCGAACGCCCATGCGGCGAGGAGCCCCATCGCGGCCACGATCCAGCTGAGCATCGCCACCGCGAGGACACCCCGCGGCTTCGGGTACTCGACCCGGCTGACCATGAGCCACGCCACTCCGATGATCGCGAGCAGCGTCGGCACGAAGGGCAGCTCCAGGAGCACGATCGAGACGACCGTGAGTGCTCCGAAGGGGCTCGGCATGCCCTGGAACATGCCGTCCTTCAAGGTCACGCACGAGAAGCGCGCAAGCCTGAGCACCACCGCCAGCAGCACCACGATCGCCGCGAGCGCCGACACCCGCTGGTGTGCGTCGTCCGCGACCATGCCGTAGACCAGCACGAAGTACGCCGGCGCCAGGCCGAAGCTGATGAGGTCGGAGAGGTTGTCCAGCTCCGCACCCATCGGCGAGGAACGCAGCTTGCGCGCCACGAGGCCGTCGAAGAGGTCGAACACCGCCGCCATGAGCATGAGGATCACCGCGGTGGCAGCGGAGTGACGGGCCATGCCCGACTCGTCACTGCCGGTGAGGTGCGGAATGAGGATGCCCGTGGTGGTGAAGTACACGGCCATGAAACCGCACGTGGCGTTACCGAGGGTGAGGGTGTCCGCTATCGACAGCCGCATCGAGAGCGGCATGTCCTCGGCGTCGTCTTCCTCGTCGGCCTCCGGCACCCATCCGGCCTGCGTCTCAGGATCAACTACGGTCAATTCGAGTCACCCCCGCGGTGGTGGCCTGGCCGACCTCGACCGCGACATCGACACCTTCCGGAAGGTAGATGTCCACGCGCGAGCCGAAGCGGATCAGACCGATGCGTTCGCCCTGCTCCACCTTCGTGCCCTGCGGGATGTAGGGCACGATCCGACGGGCGACCGCTCCCGCGATCTGCACCATCTCGATGTCGCCGAGCTCGGTGTCGAAGTGCCAGACAACGCGCTCGTTGTTCTCGCTCTCCTTGTTGAACGCCGGGACGAACCCGCCCGCGATGTGCTCGACCGAGGTCACGGTGCCGGCCAGCGGGGCCCGGTTGACGTGAACATTCAGCGGGCTCATGAAGATCGCGACACGGGTGCGCCCGTCCTTCCACGGCATGATGCTCTGCACCACGCCGTCGGCCGGCGAGATGACGCGACCCTGGGTGATCTCGCGCTCGGGGTCGCGGAAGAACCAGAGCATGCCCGCCGCGAGCGCGGTGGTGGGCACGGCCACGGCGGCCCAGCGTCCGGACCTACGGGCCCGGGCGAGGCTGAGTGCCGCGGTGGCGACGGTCGGGAGGAGCCACGGCGATGCTCCACGGGCGAGGCGGACCCCGCCGCGCGTTGCAGGGATTTGGCTGTCGGGCATGGATGACCTTCGTAGCGGATGATGCCGCGCTGGCAACGGGGGGACGGCGGCTTTCCGGCGATGCTATCGGGTGCGAGCGGCAACTGGGCAAGCCAGCAGCCGAGTCGGACAGCTGAAAGGCTCCCGACGGAGATGACCGGGTGTGATGTTCTTCGCCACCAAATCACCTCGTAAGGGACATTTCAGCCCTGGAACCGGTACTCCTCGAGCAACCGGCGACCGATGATCATTTTCTGGATCTCGGCGGTACCTTCACCGATCAGCAGCATCGGAGCCTCACGGTAGAGGCGCTCGATCTCGTACTCCTTGGAGAAGCCGTAGCCGCCGTGGATACGGAAGGCGTCCTCGACGACTTCCTTGCAGTACTCGGAGGCGAGGTACTTCGCCATCCCTGCCTCCAGGTCGTTCCGCTCCCCGGAGTCCTTTTTGCGCGCTGCGTTCACCATCATCGCATGCGCCGCTTCGACCTTGGTGGCCATTTCGGCCAGTTTGAACTGGATCGCCTGGTGCTGGGCGATCGGTTTGCCGAAGGTCTGGCGCTGCTGGGCGTACGAAACGCCCAGTTCGAACGCACGTTGTGCGACACCGCAGCCACGTGCGGCGACATTCACCCGCCCGACCTCGACACCGTCCATCATTTGGTAAAAACCTCGGCCTGTCGTGCCGCCCAGCACACGATTGGCCGGAATGCGCAGTCCGTCCATGATGAGCTCGGTCGTGTCGACGCCCTTGTAGCCCATCTTGTCGATCTTCCCCGGGATCGTGAGACCGGGACGGACCTCGCCGAATCCCGCCTCCTTCTCCACGAGGAAAGTCGTCATCGACTTGTGCGCGGCCGTTCCCTCGGGGTGTCCTTCGTCACTCCTGCAGAGAACGGCGACCAGGGTCGACGTGCCGCCGTTCGTCAGCCACATCTTCTGGCCGTTGAGGATGTACTCGTCACCCTCCCGTACGCCCTTGGACGTGATCGCGGAGACGTCGGAACCCAGCGCCGGCTCCGACATCGAGAACGCGCCCCGCACCTCGCCCAGTGCCATCCGGGGCAGGAACGTGTCCTTCTGCTCCTGCGTGCCGTGCTGCTTGAGCATGTAGGCCACGATGAAGTGCGTGTTGATGATCCCCGACACGCTCATCCAGCCCCGGGCGATCTCCTCGACGCAGAGCGCGTAGGTGAGGAGCGACTCGCCCAGACCGCCGTACTCCTCCGGGATCATCAGCCCGAACAGGCCGAGCTCCTTGAGCCCTTCGACGATCTCCGTCGGATATTCGTCGCGGTGCTCCAGCTGGGTCGCGACAGGAATGATCTCCTTGTCGACGAAATCCCGGACCGTGGAGAGAATTTCCTGCTGGACATCCGTCAGACCGGCGGTCTGCGCGAGTCGGCTCATGGCTACTTCTCCGCGTTCTTGCTCGACGGGGACACGATCTCCGGGCGGCCGGGCTGCTCCCCGCCGCGCTCCTTGATGTACGTCTCTGTGGGCACCATCACCTTGCGGCGGAACACGCAGACGAGGGTGCCGTCCTGCTTGTAGCCCTTCGTCTCCACGTACACGATGCCGCGGTCGCTCTTCGACCTCGACGGCGTCTTGTCGAGCACGGTCGTCTCGCCGTAGATCGTGTCGCCGTGGAAGGTCGGCGCGACGTGCTTCAGCGACTCCACCTCCAGGTTGGCGATCGCCTTTCCGGAGACGTCCGGCACCGACATGCCGAGCAGCAGCGAGTAGATGTAGTTGCCCACGACGACGTTCTTCTTGAAGTCCGTCGTCTTCTCGGCGTAATTGCTGTCCATGTGCAGCGGGTGGTGATTCATGGTCAGCAGGCAGAAGAGGTGGTCGTCGTACTCGGTGACCGTCTTTCCGGGCCAGTGCTTGTAGACAGCACCGACCTCGAACTCCTCATAGGTGCGTCCGAACTGCATGTCTAGGCCTCCGGGGCTTCGAACTTGGAGGTGCGCCGCATGCCGGCCGCGCGGCCCTTGCCCGCGATGACCAGGGCCATCTTGCGGCTGGCCTCGTCGATCATCTCGTCGCCGAGCATCGCCGAGCCCTTCTTGCCGCCCTCCTCCGAGGTGCACCAGTCGTACGCGTCGAGGATGAGCTCGGCGTGGTCGTAGTCCTCCTGGGAGGGCGAGAAGACCTCGTTCGCGGCGTCGACCTGGCCGGGGTGCAGCACCCACTTGCCGTCGAAGCCCAGCGCCGCCGCACGCCCCGCGACCTCGCGGTAGGCGTCCACGTCACGGATCTGGAGGAACGGTCCGTCGATCGCCTGCAGGTCGTGCGTGCGGGCCGCCATGAGGATGCGCATCAGGATGTAGTGGTACGCGTCCGCCGGGTAGCCGGGCGGCTGCTGGCCGACGACGAGGGTCTTCATGTTGATCGAGGCCATGAAGTCGGCCGGGCCGAAGATGAGGGTCTCCAGGCGGGGCGAGGCGGCGGCGATGTCGTCGATGTTCACCAGGCCCTTGGCGTTCTCGATCTGCGCCTCGATGCCGATCCTGCCGACCTCGAAGCCCATCGTCTTCTCGATCTGCGTCAGCAGCAGGTCCAGCGCGACGACCTGCTGCGCGTCCTGGACCTTCGGCAGCATGATGCAGTCGAGGTTCGGGCCGGCGCCCTCGACGACCGTGATGACGTCGCGGTACGTCCAGTGCGTCGTCCAGTCGTTCACCCGCACGACCCGGGTCTTGCCCGTCCAGTCGCCGTTGTTGAGCGCGTCGACGATGTGGTGCCGGGCTCCCTCCTTGGCGAGGGGCGCGCACGCGTCCTCCAGGTCCAGGAACACCTGGTCGGCCGGGAGGCCCTGGGCCTTCTCCAGGAACCGCGGGTTCGATCCGGGTACGGCCAGGCACGAGCGCCGCGGGCGCAGACGGTTCACGGGTGACGGGCTGGGCGTGGTCATGCGGGGACCTCCAGAGGGTCGAGCTTGTTCGCTTTCCGGATCTCGTCGACGATACGGCCGATGATCTCGGTGATGCCGAAGTCCTTCGGGGTGAAGACGGCGGCGACGCCGGCTTCGATGAGGGCGCGCGCGTCGGCCCCCGGGATGATGCCGCCGGCGATCACCGGGATGTCCGGCGCACCGGCCTCGCGCAGCCGGTTCAGCACGTCGGGCACCAGTTCGGCGTGCGAACCGGAGAGGATGGACAGGCCGACGCAGTGCACGTCCTCGGCCAGCGCCGCGTCCGTGATCTGCTCGGGCGTCAGCCTGATGCCCTGGTAGACCACCTCGAAACCGGCGTCCCTGGCGCGTACGGCGATCTGTTCCGCCCCGTTGGAGTGCCCGTCCAGGCCGGGCTTGCCGACCAGCAGCCTCAGCCGTCCCACCCCCAGGTCCTGGGCGGTGCGGGAGACCTTCTCACGGACCGCGGCGAGAGGGGTGCCGGGCTCGGCGGTGACCGCCACCGGTGCGGACGAGACGCCCGTCGGCGCCCGGAACTCACCGAAGACGTCGCGCAGGGCCCAGGCCCACTCGCCGGTGGTGACGCCCGCCCGGGCGCACTCGACGGTCACCTCCATCATGTTCGCGGTGCCCGCCGCGGCCTTCTTCAGCGCCGTCAGTGCCTCGGTGGCACGGGCCTCGTCACGGTTGTCGCGCCACTCGTGCAGCGCGGTGACGACCCGGGCCTCGTTCTCGGGGTCCACCGTCATGATCGCCGCGTCCAGATCGGCGGTCAGCGGGTTGGGCTCCGTCGTCCCGTAGATGTTGACACCGACGATCTTCTCCTCGCCGGCCTCGATCCGGGCCCGCCGCGCGGCGTGCGAGGAGACGAGCTCCGACTTGAGGTAGCCCGACTCGACGGCGGCCATCGCGCCGCCCATCTGCTGGATGCGGTCGATCTCGGCCAGTGAGTCGGTGACCAGCTCCTCGACCTTGGCCTCGATGACGTGCGAACCGGCGAAGATGTCCTCGTACTCCAGCAGGTCGCTCTCGTGTGCCAGCACCTGCTGGATGCGGAGCGACCACTGCTGGTCCCACGGACGCGGCAGCCCCAGCGCCTCGTTCCAGGCGGGCAGTTGCACGGCACGGGCGCGCGCGTCCTTGGAGAGCGTGACGGCAAGCATCTCCAGCACGATGCGCTGGACGTTGTTCTCCGGCTGCGCCTCGGTGAGCCCCAGCGAGTTGACCTGCACGCCGTAGCGGAAGCGGCGCTGCTTGGGGTTCGCGATGCCGTACCGCTCGCGCGTCACCTGGTCCCAGATGCGGCCGAAGGCGCGCATCTTGCACATCTCCTCGATGAAGCGGACCCCCGCGTTCACGAAGAAGGAGATGCGGGCGACGACGTCACCGAACCGCTCCTCGGGCACCTGACCCGAGTCACGCACGGCGTCGAGCACCGCGATGGCCGTCGACATGGCGTACGCGATCTCCTGGACCGGAGTGGCCCCCGCCTCCTGCAGGTGGTAGCTGCAGATGTTGATCGGGTTCCACTTCGGGATGCGGTTGACCGTGTAGGTGATCATGTCGGTCGTCAGCCGCAGCGAAGGGCCGGGCGGGAAGACGTGCGTCCCCCGCGACAGGTACTCCTTCACGATGTCGTTCTGCGTCGTGCCCTGGAGCCTGTCGGGATCCGCCCCCTGCTCCTCGGCGACCACCTGGTAGAGCGCCAGCAGCCACATCGCGGTGGCGTTGATCGTCATCGAGGTGTTCATCTGCTCCAGGGGGATGTCCTGGAACAGACGCCGCATGTCACCGAGGTGCGAGACGGGCACGCCGACCCGGCCCACCTCGCCGCGGGCGAGGACGTGGTCCGGGTCGTAGCCGGTCTGCGTGGGCAGATCGAAGGCGACCGAGAGACCTGTCTGGCCCTTGGCGAGGTTGCGCCGGTACAGCTCGTTGGACGCCTCGGCCGTCGAGTGACCGGCGTACGTCCGCATGAGCCACGGACGGTCCTTCTGACGTTCGGTCATGGTGGACCTCAGACGTTGCGGAAGCGGTTGATGGCGTCGATGTGCTGCTCGCGAAGCTCCGTGTCCCGCACGCCCAGGCCCTCGCGGGGCGCCAGCGCGAGCACGCCGACCTTGCCCTGGTGGAGGTTGCGGTGCACGTCGTAGGCGGCCTGGCCGGTGTCCTCCAGGGAGTAGACCTTGGAGAGCGTCGGGTGGATCTTGCCCTTGGCGATCAGGCGGTTGGCCTCCCAGGCCTCGCGGTAGTTGGCGAAGTGGGAGCCGATGATCCGCTTGAGCGACATCCACAGGTAGCGGTTGTCGTACTCGTGGTTGTAGCCCGAGGTCGAGGCGCAGGTGACGATGGTGCCGCCCTTGCGGGTGACGTACACGCTCGCGCCGAAGGTCTCGCGGCCCGGGTGCTCGAAGACGATGTCGACGTCCTCGCCGCCGGTGAGCTCACGGATGCGCTTGCCGAAGCGCTTCCACTCGCGCGGGTCCTGGTTGTGCTCGTCCTTCCAGAACCTGAAGCCCTCGGCGTTGCGGTCGATGATCGCGTTCGCGCCCATCTTCCGGCAGATCTCCGCCTTCTGGTCGCTGGAGACGACACAGATGGGGTTGGCACCGCCGGCCAGTGCGAACTGCGTGGCGTAGGAGCCGAGTCCGCCGCTCGCGCCCCAGATCAGCACGTTGTCGCCCTGCTTCATGCCGGCGCCGTTGCGCGAGACGAGCTGGCGGTACGCCGTGGAGTTGACCAGGCCCGGGGACGCGGCCTCCTCCCAGCTGAGGTGCTTCGGCTTCGGCATCAGCTGGTTGGACTTGACGAGCGCGACCTCTGCCAGGCCGCCGAAGTTGGTCTCGAAGCCCCAGATGCGCTGCTCGGGGTCGAGCATCGTGTCGTTGTGGCCGTCGGAGGACTCCAGCTCGACCGAGAGGCAGTGCGCGACGACCTCGTCGCCCGGGTTCCAGGCGTTGACGCCCGGTCCGGTGCGCAGGACGACACCCGCCAGGTCGGATCCGATGACGTGGTACGGCAGGTCGTGGCGCTTGCTGAGATCGCTGAGCTTCCCGTAGCGCTCCAGGAAGCCGAAGGTCGAGACCGGCTCGAAGATCGAGGTCCAGACGGAGTTGTAGTTCACCGAGCTGGCCATGACCGCGACCAGGGCCTCGCCCGGACCGAGCTCGGGAACCGGCACGTCCTCCACGTGGAGGGACTTGCGCGGGTCCTTGTCGCGGCTGGCGACCCCGGCGAACATCTCCGCCTCGTCCTTGTGCACGGTCACCGCGCGGTACGACTCGGGGATGGACAGCGCCGCGAAGTCCGCGGCCGTGCTGTCCTGCGATTGGATCGCGTCCAGGATTTCCTTCACGGTGATGCCTCCGGCAGATCGGTTTTCCGGCGTCGAGGGAACGTCGGAGGTCCCCTGTGGGCAGGGGGGTGGTGCGGTGTGGAGGTGTGCCGTCGGTTCGGCGGGTGGTGCTCTGTGCCTGCTCGGTGGAGCAGAAGGGTTTGCCTGTGACGCAGGCGCCCGGGCGCGCTGACACGTGGTCTGCGGGGACAGCCGGCGTAGATGAGATCTCTGCACGCCGGCCGCCCGGACGCCTTCAACGTATGGCACTGCGTGACAGGTGGCAAGGCACCCAGTGCCAACAATTTCTCTCAGTTGTCATCTCGTAGGCACGCATGAGCAACATCATGGGCCGTATGTCGCGTTGGTCCCTCTTTTGTGGCGGCTACGGCGCGGTGCGGTACACGTACGGCGTCGTCGTGCTCAGCGCCGTGAAGCCGAGCCGCCGCAGGATCGGGGCCGACTGATCCGTCGCGTCGACCTGGAGGAAGCGGTAGCCGCGCTCGGCGGCGACGCGGGCGCGGTGGGCGATCAGGGCCCGGTAGATGCCCCTGCCGCGCCACCCGGGCGCCGTACCGCCGCCCCAGAGGCCTGCGAAGTCGGTGCCGGGGTGGAGCACCATCCGGGCCGAGCTCACGGGCTCGCCGTCCGCGAGGACCACGACCGCGAGGAAGGTGTCGTCGGTCAGGCGGGCCAGGGTCTGATGGCGCAGCCGTGAACCGTCGGTGCCGAAGGCCAGCTCGTGGGCCCGGACCATCAGCTCCACCCCCGCCGCGTCGGACACCGTATGCGCTTCCGTGTCGGCCGGGAGTCCCGCTGTGGTCGGCAGCCCGGCGACCGGGGCGACGAACAGGGTCTCCGGTTCCTCCGCCGCGAAACCGGCGGCCAGGAGCCTCCTTCCCAGATCGGCGGGCCGGTCATGGGAGTACAGCTTCCACTCGAACTCCGCGTGCCCGAGGGAGGTGTAGTGCTCCACCTGCGCGGCGATCGCCGCTTCGGCCCGCGCGGGACCGAGGTCCGGAGCCGTCCAGACGACCCCGTTCCAGTCGTCGGTGGAGCCGACCTGGCGGACGACGTCGAAATTGCGCTCGACCCGTACGCCGGGACCTTCGGGGCGGGCGTGTTCGCGCATCTCGTGGTCGAAGAGGGCCAGCATCTCGTCAGAGTCCATGCGCGCATCCGAGCACGGACGCCACCGCCCCGACCACCGGGTTTCCCGCCGCCGGTGCGTCGACCCGGCCGTACGGGGCAGACGGAAGTGATCTTGGTGTGGTCAGAGGAACAGGGGTGGGTACGCGATGGGCATACGGACGCGCAGAGGCGCCAGGAAGGGCCGTCGGGCCGTGTTCGACGTGCGGCGGACGGCGTTCGGTTTCGCGCTCCTCGCCGTGCTCGTCTGCGGCGTGGGGCTCGCGGTGCGCATGGCGCTGGAGAGCGCGGGACGGCATCCGGTGGTCGCCGCCCTCTCGGCCGCGGGGCTGGTTCTCGCCGTCGCGGTGCTCCTGCGTGAGCGCCGCAGCCGCAGGGCGGCGGGCCGGGCGGCCGAGGCGGCCGTCGAGACCGCGTACGAGGTCGTGGAGGCGACCCTGGAGGAGCTGCCGGCGCCCGACGGCCTCCCGGACCCCGAGCCGTCGCGGCCCGTCGACTACGCGGCCATGGATCCGTACGACTTCGAGGAGGCCGTGGCCGGGCTCTGCCGGCGCGACGGCTGTGCGGACGCCGAGGTCGTCGGGGGCGCCGGCGACCTCGGCGCGGACGTGGTGGCCACCACCCCGGACGGGCACCGTCTGATCGTGCAGTGCAAGAGGTACACGAGCGACAACAAGGTCGGCTCCCAGGACCTCCAGCGCTTCGGCGGCACCTGCTACGCCGTCCACGGGGCCGAGGTGGCCCTCGTCGTCACCACCGGGGAGTTCACCGAACCGGCCCTCGAGTACGCCGAACAGTGCGGCATCCTCTGCGTCGGTCTCGACGAGCTCACGGCGTGGAGCGAGGGCTCCGTGCCACCGCCCTGGTACGCGGGTGCGGACGTGCGGCCCGCCGAGGGCTGAGAGGGGTCCCTGGCCGGGCTCAGGTCTCCTTCAGGGCCTGCTGGATCGTCCGCATGACCTCGTCGAGCGGCGCGTCCGTACGGGCCACGGCGACCAGCACCTCGCCCTCCCTGGACACCGACGCCGCGGGCGCCCTCCCGGTGTCACCGCCCACGGTCCGCCCCGCTCCGATGCCCGTGCCGAAGGTCTCCCGCACGATCGCGAAGGCGTGGTCGAGCTGTGTCTCCACGTCGCCCTGGCCGTCCGCCCGCAGCCATCGCCGCAGCACGTGGTTGTGGGCGGTCACCACGGCGGACGCGGCCACCTCGGCCAGGAGTGGATCGTCGTTGCCGACGTGATGGTCGCGCTCGTCGAAATGGCCCAGCAGGTAGCGCGTGAACAGCCGCTCGTAACGGGCCACCGAGGCGATCTCGGCCTCGCGGAGCGTGGGCACCTCACGGGTGAGCTTGTAGCGGGCCACGGAGACCGCGGGCTTCGCCGCGTACATCTTCATGACCTCCTTGATGCCGCGGCACACCGTGTCGAGCGGGTGCTCGTGCGCGGGAGCGGCGTTCAGGACGGCCTCGGCCCTGACGAGGGTGTCGTCGTGGTCCGGGAAGATGGCCTCTTCCTTGGAGCGGAAGTGGCGGAAGAACGTGCGCCGGGCGACCCCGGCGGCACCGGCGATCTCGTCGACCGTCGTCGCCTCGTACCCCTTCGTGGCGAAGAGTTCCATCGCCGCCGCGGCCAGCTCGCGGCGCATCTTGAGCCGTTGGGCGGCGGCCCGGGTGCTCGCGGCACTCTCCGGGGCGTCCGTCGCGGCGGAGGAACGAGGGGACTTGGCGGGTTGGGACATGAGGTGAACGTAACCCATCGCCGCAGGGGAGTGCCCCTGCGGGGGCGGATCACCCGAGGGGCCGAGCAGCCCGCCCCACCGGGCCCCCCGCCCGGGGGGCCCGGTGGCGGGCGACGAGGCGCCGCCTGCCACCGGCACCTCAGCGGCGGGCATATTCGCGGAAGCCGCGTCCTGTCTTGCGGCCGAGGCAGCCCGCGGCCACCAGGTGCTCGAGCAGCGGCGCCGGGGCGAGACCCGGGTCGCGGAACTCGCTGTGCAGGACCTTCTCGATGGCGAGCGAGACGTCCAGACCGACGACGTCCAGGAGTTCGAACGGCCCCATGGGGTAGCCGCCGCCGAGCTTCATCGCCGCGTCGATGTCGTCGAGCGTCGCGTAGTGCTCCTCGACCATCTTGATCGCGTTGTTGAGGTAGGGGAACAGCAGCGCGTTCACGATGAAGCCGGCCCGGTCGCCGCAGTCCACGGGGTGCTTGCGCACCTTGACGCAGACCTCGCGGACGGTGGCGTGCACGTCGTCGGCGGTCAGCACCGTGCGGACCACCTCGACCAGCTTCATCGCGGGCGCCGGGTTGAAGAAGTGCATCCCGATGACGTCCTCGGGGCGCGAGGTCACCCGTGCGACCGCCACGACCGGCAGCGACGACGTCGTGGTCGCGAGCACCGCACCCGGCTTGCAGACCTTGTCCAGGGTCGCGAAGAGCTCCCGCTTGACCTCCAGGTCCTCTGCGACCGCCTCGACCGCGAGATCGACGTCGGCGAAGGAGTCCAGCGTGCCCGCGGACGTGATCCGGGCGAGCGTCTCGTCCCGGGCCTCCTCCGTCAGCCGCCCCTTGGAGACCGAACGGCCCAGCGACTTGGCGATGCGGGCCTTGGCCGTGTCCGCCTTCTCCTGGCTGCGCGCGGCGAGGACCACGGAGTACCCGGCCTTCGCGAAGACCTCGGCGATGCCCGACGCCATCGTGCCCGAACCGGCCACGCCGACCGAGGAGACCGTGCGCCCGGCCACCGCGCCCGCGCTCGACGCGGGAGTCAGGGCGTCCGGCACCACGTCCTGGCCGCCGGGGGCGTCGTAGGTGTAGAAGCCGCGGCCGGCCTTGCGGCCGGTCAGCCCCGCCTCGCTCAACTGCCCGAGCACCGGGGCCGGGGCGTGCAGCCGGTCGTGGGACGCCGTGTACATGGCCTCCAGGACCGTGCGGGCGGTGTCGATGCCGATCAGGTCGAGCAGTGCCAGGGGACCCATCGGGAGCCCGCAGCCCAGCTTCATGGCGGCGTCGATGTCCTCACGGGAGGCGTAGTTCGCCTCGTACATCGCCGCGGCCTGGTTGAGGTAGCCGAACAGCAGGCCGTCCGCGACGAACCCCGGACGGTCGCCGACCGCGACCGGCTCCTTGCCGAGCTCGCGGGCGAGCCGGGTCACGCTCTCCACGGCCGGCGGGGCGGTGAGGACGGAGGAGACCACCTCGACGAGCTTCATCGCGGGGGCCGGGTTGAAGAAGTGCAGGCCGAGCACCCGCTCGGGGTGCCGCGACTCGGCGGCCAGCCGGGTCACCGACAGGGCGTTCGTGCCCGTCGCGAGGATCGCGGTGGGGGAGACCACCGCGTCCAGCTCGCGGAAGACCTGCTGCTTGACCTCGTACGTCTCGGGCACGACCTCGATGACCAGCTCCGCGTCGGCGGCGGCCTGCAGGTCGGAGAAGGTGCGGAACCGGGCGAGGACGTCGCGCCGCTCCTGCTCCGTGATGCGCTCACGGAGCACGGCACGTGCGGTGGAGGCCTCCAGGGAGGCGACGGCCTGACGGGCGGCGGCCTCGCTGACGTCGATGCCGATGACCTCGCGGCCGGCCCGGGCCAGGACCTCGGCGATGCCGGTTCCCATGGTGCCGAGGCCGACGACGGCAATGGTGGTGAGCGGGGTGTCCATCACGGGACTCCAGGGTGAGTGACGACTGAAGAGGAGCACGGCGGCGCGCGGGGCCGAAATCACAACCGGCGCTCTGTGCGCGGACATTGCACGTCGTGGTGCACGGTCCCGGGTGCACGGGGCACACCGGGGAAAGAGGTGACGGGCTCTGTCCCGAGCCGCGTCTCACGAACTGCCGAACCGACAAGCACTCCGGGTGGCTGCGTCACCAGGCCACCTGAGCCGGCGGGTGTGTGTCCCGCTCACCTGAGCTTAACCGGCGAGTAACGAGCGCGCCAGCCCTGGCCGACTGTGCGCTGGCACACAGTTCCGCGAACACGGTACGTGCGCGCGGATAAACTCACCGTCATGGATGAGGAGTTCCGCTCGCTGACGGACCGGCTCGGTGAAGAGGCGGGTGAGCCGGAGGCCTTCTCCCGGCTGCTCGTCACCGAGGACGACGAGGAACTGGCCGGGGTGCTCGTCGAGCGCGAACGCCCGCTGTGGGCCCGCGAGATCGCGGCGTTCCGGCTCGGCTGCCGGGGGGACCGCAGGGCCTTCGAGGCGCTGGTGCTCCTCCTCAACCACCGCGATCCCGAGCGCTGCGTCTCGGCCGCGCACGCCTTGAGGCTGCTGAACGACCCCCGCACCCCCCGGGCCGCGGCGGCGCTCGCCACCAACAGCCTGCGGACGGCCTACGCCCTGCACCCGGTACGCCTGCTCACGGCCCTGCGCGCGCCGGAGTCCGTACCCGCCCTGGTCAGCACCCTGCACCGGCTGCTGGTCCCCGGCGAGCCGCACTGGCGCGTCGCGCTGGCCTGCGTCGAGGGGCTGGGCAGCCTGGGCGACGGCAGGGCCAGGCCGGTCCTGGAGGCCGCGCTGCCCCACCCCCGACTCGGGCAGGCGGCGGCGGTGGCCCTCAGGCGGCTGCCGGCGGGGTGAGGGAGGCTGAAGACCGCATCGCGTCCGCAGCAACGGTGCACGCGGCTCTGTCGTCCTACCCACCTCTCCCGGGCTCCGCGATGACCGCGCGCCGCACACCGGCGGAGCACCCGCAACGCCCGTTTCCCGTCCCGCAGGCAGACCGCAGCGGTCGGCGACCCATCACCGTCCGGCGGCCACCAGCGGCGCCAGGAAGGGGCTCGGTGCGCCGTGCCAGAAGTGCCGATGCTGGCCGACCAGATCCGGCAGCAGGGCCGGCTCCCGCCCCGGCGGGTCGCCGAGATCGGCTTCGCCGTCCTGGAAGCCCTCGCTGTCGCTCACGCCGCCGGCATCGTCCACCGCGACCTCAAGCCCGACAACATCCTCCTTACCAGCGGTCGGGTTGTCCTCACCGACTTCGGCATCGCCAGCATGGCCGACGCCACCACAGCGCTCACCAACACGGGAACCACCCCCGGCACACCCGCCTACATGGCTCCCGGACAACTCGAAGGCGGGCGCCCTACGCCTGCCTGCGATCTGTGGTCACTCGGTGCCACCCTCCACACCGCTGTCGCGGGCCGGGCCCCTTTCGCCGCAACCACCCTGACTGCCCTGTACGTCGCCATCCTCACGCAGGACCCCGAGCCCACTCCCCACGTCGGCGTCCTCGCTCCTGCACTGGCCGCCCTCCTCACCAAGGACCCCGACCAGCGCGCCACCCTGGGGCAGGCCCGCCAAGCGCTTACCGCCGCCACGCAAACCGCACCCGCGCATACCCAGCCCGAACCGGTACGCCACACACCCGTCGCTTCCGACAACCGTGCCCCGCCCACCAACTGCCGACCCTCACTGCTCAAGCCATCGCACCCGCCGTACCCGACCGTCCAGCCAATCCCGGGTCGCGGCCCGGGTCCGCGTCGAGATCCCTGCCGCAGCGTCGCGTGCTTCTCCTCGCCGGCCTCGGCACACTCGCCGCCGCCGCGATACCCACCGCACTCGTCCTCGCCGACGACGACGGTGCCGTAGCGGATATGGCGGACGAAGTCCTCACCGGCCACACCAAGGCCATTACCTCGGTGGCGTTCAGCCCCGACAGTAGAACTGTCGCCACCAGCGTTCTGGTTGACGCCTTCCAGCTGTGGGACGTTGCCACCGGTGGAGGACTGCCTATGTGGAGGCGCATAGGGACAGCCGTCTCTACACCGACCGGAGCTCGGTCCGCGAGCTCGAAGGGAGGCCTTATGGGCTCTTGCGAGCTCAGGCGCTGACTCCGCGTGAGTCGCTGGATTTTGTCGCGACGTTGCCTGGAGAGCAGAGAAATGACCACGATCGGAGTCGCGCACCGCTGGTTCAGGAACGGCTGTAGCAGTGAGGAAGGTGGGGAGTGCGCTGAAGTGACTCCGGCCTGGTACAAGTCCAGCTACAGCAGCGGTGAGGGTGGGGAGTGCGTTGAGGTAGCAGCCTGCCCCAGCACCATCCATGTCCGCGACTCGAAGGACGTGGCGCGTCCTCCCCTGGCCCTCGCTCCGACGGCCTGGACCGCGTTCGTCGGATTCGCCCGCGAGGTGTGAGACGGTCTGGGCGGCGCGTCGGCCTGCCCGGCCCCTCAGCCCCACGTGGTCAGCTCGGCCACGAAGTCGTCGTACGAGCGGTTCTTGCCCTGAGGCTTCGCGAGCAGCCCTCGCTCGTACGCGGTCTTCGCGATCAGCGCACCGTCGCTCTCGCGGAAGGTGGGCGAGCCGAGCTTGCTCTTCAGGGTCTCCTTGGGGTCCTTGAGCATCCCCGTGTCGTTCCCGCGTAGTTGGGCCGGCACCTTCCAGCGCGGGCGGACGTGCGGAAACGCGCCAGGGAAGAGGAGTAACCATGCCTCCGACTCCCAGGCCGCCAAAGCGAGGGCCGCATCGCAGGGGCTCTGGCGCGCGAGCTCTTCGGACAGAGTCCTGCGTACGGTGCGGTAGCGGTGGTCCGTGAAGCCGTCCAGGTCTTCGTGGACGGCCAGGCCGACCAGCGGGCCGCGCTGCTGGAGCGCCTTACCCTTGGCCTTGCCGACCAGTGTGCCCACCGCTGTGGCGAGTTCGCGTCCGGTCTTCTTCTTCAGGCGCACCGGGTCGTTGATGCGCACGATCTTCGCCGAGCCCAGGTTCGGGTGGTGCTGGCGGATGATGGACGCCAGGATGTCGCAGTCGTTGGCGTCCTCACCCGCGAGCACGATGACGCCTCGGCCCTGGCGGGGGATGAGCGGTGCCCTGCGGCTCACAGTTCACCGCCGGTGAGGTCGCCTCCGAGCACGCCGGAGAACCACAGCTCGCCGAGTGGTTGGTCGCCGGACTCCTCGACGATGTCGTGCACCTCGTCCGTGGTGAGTGCCGGGATGATCGAGGCCCCGTCCTCGTCACGGTCGCAGACGATGAACTCCTCGGGCTCCAACCGGTCCACCAGGGCGGGGGAGTGGGTGGCGACGAGGAACTGGCTGCGTGTGGAGGCCTCGCGTAGCCGTTCCACGATCAGTTCCAGGGCCTGGGGGTGCAGGCCGTGGTCGATTTCCTCGACGCAGGTGAGGGCCGGCGGGTCCGGGTCGTAGAGCATGGCGAGGAGGCCGAGCAGGCGGACGGTTCCGTACGAGGCGTCGGCGAGCGGGGTGGGCCGGCGCAGGCCTCGTTCGCGGAGGATGACGGTCACCTGGTCGGCGGAGCCGCCGAGCCGCGCGAACTCGATGTCGTCGAGCTGGGGCAGCACGGTCCGGGCGTCAGTTACCAGGTCCTGCCAGGTCTCCTCGGCGGAGCTGAGGTAGTAGAGGAACTCCGCGAGGTTGTCGGCGTCGGGCGAGAGATCGTAGAAGCGGCTGCGGCGGAGGCG
Organism: Streptomyces sp. SM10; assembly: GCF_002910915.1. Lineage (GTDB taxonomy): Bacteria > Actinomycetota > Actinomycetes > Streptomycetales > Streptomycetaceae > Streptomyces. Next base: position 215,579 of record NZ_NEUF01000048.1, read on the forward strand.
GGCAGGGAGCCGTGCGGCGGGTACGTCGACGTCGAACACGCGGAACGTGGAAAGCTGCTGGGCGACCTTGGAGACCTCTTCGCCGCCGTCCGAACTGGCTAGGCGGGGAAGAGTGGAGAGACCACTGCTCAGCCGCTGGATGCCGAAGCTTCCGCTGTCGGACTCCTTACCGGCCCGCTTGTCGACGACCTTGGCTTCCTCGCCGGAGACGGTGATACGACGACCGCGTCCTTGGGTGCGCTTGAACTGGAAGCTTTCGATGCGGGACAGGCTGTATGCGTCATCGCTGCTGCGGAGCTTGCGGCGGCGGACGGTGAGGTCGTACTCGTCGGGCGCGTTCACGCTCGCGTGCGTCGTCCAGGTTGCCTTGAGACGGATCGTCATGGAGGTGGGTGGCTTGGGACCACCCCAGAACGCGACCTCGTCGAAGCCGCCGCGCGCGTCCAGGGCGGGCTGGAGGTCGGTCCGGATGATGTCCGAGAGCAGGTCGAAGACCTTCAGCAGGTTGGACTTGCCGACCCCGTTCGGCCCCACCAGGACGGTGAGGGGGCCGAGGGGGACGGTGACGTCGCGGAGACTGCGGAAGTTCTCCACATGGAGTTCGAGCAGACGGCCGGGCATGGTCGCGAACCTATCGGGTGAGTGGGGCGGCGGTCATGTCGTTCGGGGACGGGCGCGCTTTCCTGGGTGAGGGCCGGCCCGGGTGGGGACCAGCGACCTGCGGCGATCTCGGCGTCCAGTCGGGCCTGAACGTGGGCGTGGGCGGCGCGCATCTCGGTTTCGCGGTCTGCCTTGTAGAAGAGTAGGCGGCCAGTGCCTCGATGACGCCCTGCTCGCTGACGAGGACCGGGTATAGAAGAGGGGCCCGTGCGGCTCCGCCCGTTGAACCCGTCAGGGACTGCCGGCTTGCAAGCGAGTCCTCGTTCACACGCACCACACGATCACGGTGTGGTCGAATGTCCCATGACCCTTCATGTTTGATGCCGGGTGCTGCCCCTTGGCCGTCGTGAAGCAGTGAATCAGGAAGGACCTCGGCAACCGCTCACCGACAACCTTGAGCAGGGCTTCGAGCGGACCGCGTACCGATGCCTCAGGGCTGCCCCCACCGGACAGCTTGACCTTGGACGCCCTGCCGAATTCAGCGACAGCAGTGACAAGCCATCCGTACAGCCCCTCTGACATGTGCCCCCCCACGTGTCGAGTCAGCTGCGGTGATCCCCCGCTACGCATGGTTCGCTGCAGGTGACAGGCTGTCAATGGTGCGTTACGAATTGCTGCCAGGCCACGTTGCCGGCGAGCTGAGAGGGCGTACGTACCGGACCTCGGGCACCCTGGTTCCACCGGCTTCGAACGCCTCCTCCGCACCGTCGGGCCGGAAGCCCGCCCGCTCGTAGAAGCGCCGGGCCCGCACGTTCTCCTTCAGCACCCAGAGCGCCATCTCGCCGAAGCCCTCGGCCGAGGCCCGGGAGTTCACCTCCGTGAGTAGCGCGCGCCCCGTCCCCGTGCCGGTCCGCGCCGGGTGGACGTAGAGCGCGTACAGCTCCCCGCTCCCGGGGCGCGCGCCCTCGTCGCGGCAGGGGCCGTAGCAGGCCCAGCCGGTCACCGCGGCGTCCGGCGTCTCCGCCACCAGGTTCAGCGGCCCGCCGCCCGCCGTGAGGTACGCGCGCCGGCGCTCGGTGTCCTCGTCGATGTCCATCGCGTCCAGATACCCCTGCGGGATCACCCCGGCGTACGCCGCCCGCCAGCCGCGCACCCGGAGGTCCGCCACGGCGGCGCAGTCGTCGAGTGTCATGGCGCGTATACGCAGGCCGGGGGCGTACGCGAGGGTGGGGCGTGTCGTCACGCGGTCCATCCTGGCGTACGCCCCCGACGTGGGGCATCGTGATTTCTCAGCCGCGGAAGCCGAGCAGTCCGTGCAGCGTCTTGCCCTTCGTGCTCGCGCCCGCCTCGGTGGCCGCGGTCGCCTTCGGCTCCGGCAGGGCCGCGCAGACCGCGTCCGGCCCGCTGCCCGCGTCGGCGGGGAGCGTGCCGTCCGTCAGGTAGCGCACCAGGTGCTTGTCCAGGCAGTTGTTGCCGCTCAGCGTGATGCCGTGGTTCCCGCCGCCCTGCTCGACGACGAGGCCCGAGCCCTTGAGCTCGCGGCTCATGGTGACGCCGCCCTCGTACGGGGTGGCCGCGTCGTCGGTCGCCTGGAAGACCAGCGCGGGGCCGATCTCGTCGTTGGTGACCCGCAGGGGCTCCAGCGGCTCCACCGGCCAGGTGGCACAGGGGGCGTTGTACCAGGTGTTGTTCCATGCCATGAAGGGCGCCTTGGCGTGCGCCTCCCAGGTGTCGTTGCGCCAGGTGCTCCAGGTCCGGGGCCAGCCGGCGTCACGGCACTGCACGGCCGCGTAGACGGAGTACCCGTTGTCCCCGCTCTTGTCGACGGCGGCGAAGTCCTTGTACGCGGTGGCGAGCGCGTCCTCGTCCTCGTCGTTCACGTACGCCGCGAACGCCTCGGCCAGGCGGGGCCAGTAGCCGTCGTAGTAGCCGCCCGGCATGAAGGTGTCCTCGAGCTCGCCCGGCCCGACCTTGCCCCCCGCGGGGTGCTTCTTCACCGCGTCGCGCATCCCGTACCACGCGGCCTCCACCCCCGCGGGGTCGCTGCCCAGCTTGTAGGTGGCGTCGTTCTTCGCGACCCAGGCCATGAAGGCCTTGTGGCGGGCGTCGAAGGCGTGGTCCTGGGCGAGGTTGTCCTCGTACCAGACGCCGTCCGGGTCGACGACCGAGTCGAGCACCAGACGGCGTACGTGCTCGGGGAACAACTTGGCGTAGACCGCGCCGAGGTAGGTGCCGTAGGAGTAGCCGAAGTAGTTGATCTGCCGCGCCCCGAGGGCCTTCCGGATGACGTCGAGGTCCTTGGCGGCGCTGACGGTGTCCATGTACGGCAGCAGGTCGCCGTGCTTCTCGCCGCACGCGGCGGCGAAGGAGGCGGCGCGGTCGCGCGCGGTCCTCTCCGCCTCGTAGGAGTCCGGCACGGTGTCGGGGCGCACGGGCGCGAAGTACTTCGGCACGCAGTCCAGCGCGGGGCGGCTCTTCCCGACGCCGCGCGGGTCGAACCCGATCACGTCGTACTGGGCGGCGAGCTTCTTCGGCAGCGAGCCTGCCACGAACCCGGCCATGGAGAGCCCGCTGCCGCCGGGGCCACCGGGGTTGACCAGCAGCGGCCCCTGCGACGTCTTCGCCGTGTGCGGGATCCGGGAGAGGGCGAGGGTGACCGGCCTGCCCGACGGGTTGTCATGGTCGAGCGGTGCGGTGACCGTCGAGCACTGGAGCGTCGGGTACGCCTTCGTCCCGCAGCCGGTCCACGTGAGCGGCGCGGCGGCGGGGGCGGTGGAGGGTGCGGACGCGGTGGAGGGCGCGGCGGTCACCAGACCCGCGACCGTGGCGCCGACGGCAACCAGAATTCCTGCACGTTTCGTCATGGGGCCTCCCGTGATGGGGCAACGCGGCTGTGGGTGGCACAGCTCCCGCGGCATGCTTCCCGGATCCGGGAGCCGGAGGACACGTGAGGCCGAGAGTTGACCCGTTCGGGCCGGGAGACGGATGCGGTCAGAGCAAGCTCAGCTGGGTGGGGCCCGGGGCGGGAGCCGTCGGCGTCTCGCGCGTGGTGCGGCGGGAGCCGCCCCGGTCGGCCGGGCCGATGCCGAACTCCGCGGCCAGTTCGTGCACCCGGCGGGTGATGGACCGCTGGTACCAGGTCGGCGCGTACGCCCCGTCGGCGTACATCCGCTCGTACCGGTGCACCAGGTCGGGATGGTGCCGCGCGAGCCACTGCGTGAACCACTCGCGGGCGCCGGGCCGCAGGTGCAGGACGAGCGGGGTCACCGACGTCGCCCCGGCGGCGGCGATGGCGCGGACCGTGGCGCGGAGCTGGTCGGGGTGGTCGCCGAGGAAGGGGATGACCGGGGCCATCAGCACTCCGCAGCCGATCCCGTTGTCCGCCATGGCCCGCACGACGTCGAGGCGGCGTTCGGGGGAGGGGGTGCCCGGTTCGACCGTTCGCCACAGCTCGGGGTCGGTGAAGCCGACGGAGACGCTGACGCCGACCTCGGTGACCTCGGCGGCCTGCCGCAGCAGGTCGAGGTCGCGGAGGATCAGGGTGCCCTTCGTGAGGATGGAGAACGGGTTCGCGTGGTCGCGCAGGGCGGCGATGATGCCGGGCATCAGCCGGTAGCGGCCCTCGGCGCGCTGGTAGCAGTCGACGTTCGTCCCCATCGCGATGTGCTGGCCCTGCCACTGGCGGGAGGCCAGATGGCGGCCCAGCAGTTCGGGGGCGTTGACCTTGACGACGATCTGGGAGTCGAATCCCAGCCCGGTGTCCAGGTCCAGATAGCTGTGGGTCCTGCGCGCGAAGCAGTACACGCAGGCATGGCTGCATCCCCGGTACGGGTTCACGGTCCATTCGAACGGCATGCGGGAGGCCCCGGGCACCCGGTTCACGATCGAGCGGGCCCGGATCTCGTGGAAGGTGATCCCCCTGAATTCCGGCGTGTCGAAGGTGCGCGTGGTCACCGCGTCCGCGGCGAAGAGCGCGCCGTCACCCGTCTTCGTGGTGTTCTCTGCCAGATTGTCCCAGCGCATGAACGCCTCCTCGGTAGCACTCCGCAGAGAATAGAACATACGTTCCCTTGATCGTGCCCGGTGGGAAGCCGGACCCGATTTTGAGGGGCCGTGCCCGAGGTGGTTGGCTCAGCAGCACCCCGAACAACCGAGTGCTGGAGGAGCAGGCATGGCGCAGGTCGAGGCCACGACGGAGCGGATCATCGCGGCAGACGCAGAGACGGTGTTCGATGCGCTGGCCGACTACAAGGAGGTCCGGGGCAAGGTGCTGACCGGGCACTTCAGCGAGTACGAGGTGCGCGAGGGCGGGGACGGCGAAGGCACGCTCGTCCACTGGAAGCTCCAGGCCACGAGCAAGAGGGTCCGAGACTGCCTGCTCGAGGTCACCGAGCCCACCGACGGGCAGCTGGTCGAGAAGGACCGCAACTCCACGATGGTCACCACCTGGACGGTCACCCCGGCGGGCGAGGGCAGCTCCAAGGCCGTCGTCACCACCGTCTGGAAGGGTGCGGGAGGCGTCGGCGGGTTCTTCGAGAAGACCTTCGCGCCCAAGGGTCTCGGGCGGATCTACGACGAACTGCTGCAGAACCTCGCCACCGAGGTCGAGAAGTAGCCCTGCTCCTGCTGCTGTTGGCGTCACGGCCGGCCTCACCGGAACGGGTGGTTTTCCGGAGTGGCCGGTTGTGCGCCGTAGTGCCTCCCACCGGCGCATAAGCCCTCTGCGCGCGCCGTGCGTGCGCCTGGTCGCGTTTGCCCCGCCTTACCGCCTGATGCGAGAAATGGGCGGCGCAGCTGCGACGAGGGGAGCGTCACGTGGTGGGTGGGATCACTCTGGTGAAGGACGAGCCGGAGGGCACAAAGTGCGGGCCGCCCGGGGTCTGGCCGTTGGCCGACGCCGGGGAGGCGCCCGCGACCGGTGCCGAGCCCGGGCCGCCCCCGCCACCGGGCACCGCGGGGGCCGCGGAGGAGATCAGCCCCCGCAGGGTCCGCCTGGTCTTCCTCGGCCTGATGCTCACCCTGCTGCTCGCGGCGCTGGACCAGATGATCGTGGCCACCGCGCTGCCGAAGATCGTCGGTGAGCTGCACGGCCTGGACAAGATGTCCTGGGCGGTCACCGCCTACCTCCTCGCCTCCACGATCGGTCTGCCGATCTACGGCAAGCTCGGCGACCTCTTCGGCCGCAAGGGCGTCTTCCAGTTCGCGATCGTCGTCTTCGTCATCGGCTCCGCCCTCGCCGGCTGGTCGCGCACCATGGACGAACTCATCGCCTTCCGGGCCGTCCAGGGCATCGGTGGCGGCGGCCTCATGATCGGCGTCCAGGCCATCATCGCCGACGTCGTCCCCTCCAGGGAGCGGGGCCGCTACATGGGCCTCATCGGGGCGGTCTTCGGCCTCGCCTCCGTCGCCGGGCCCCTCCTCGGCGGCTTCTTCACCGACCACGCCTCCTGGCGCTGGTGCTTCTACATCAACGTGCCGTTCGGCATCGTCACCCTCGCCGTCATCGCGCTCGTGCTCAAACTGCCCAAACCGTCCGTCCGCCCCCGCCTCGACGTACTGGGGGCGCTGCTGCTCGCCGCGGCGTCGACCTGCCTGGTCCTCCTCACCAGTTGGGGCGGTACGGAGTACGCCTGGGGGTCGCGCACGATCGTGGGGCTCGCCGCCGGTGCCGCCGCAACGGCCCTGCTCTTCCTCGTCGTCGAGCACCGGGCGGCCGAACCCATCATCCCGCTGCGGCTGTTCCGGGACTCGGTCTTCAACGTCACCTCGCTGGTGGGCGCGGTCGTCGGGGTCGCGCTCTTCGGGGCCGCCAGCTACCTGCCGACCTACCTCCAGATGGTCGAGGGGGTGTCGGCCACCGAGTCCGGGCTGCTGATGCTGCCCATGATGGGCGGCATCGTCGTCGCCTCCGTCGTCTCCGGCCAACTCGTCTCGCGCACCGGCCGCTACCGCGTCTACCCGATCGTCGGCGGGGCCGTCTCGGCCGTCGGCATGTGGCTGCTCTCCCACCTGGACACCGGCACCTCCGCGCTGGAGTACGGCCTCTGGCAGGCCGTACTGGGCATCGGGATCGGTCTGGTCATGTCCATCCTGGTGCTGGCCGTGCAGAACTCCGTCCGCCCCTCCGACCTCGGCACCGCCACCAGCGCACACAACTACTTCCGGCAGATCGGCGGCAGCGTGGGCGCCGCCGTTTTCGGCACGCTCTTCGCGGGCCGGCTCGCCGACGCGCTCGGGGTGCGGCTCCCCTCCGGCGCCGACCTGCCCGACGCGGAGTCGATCACCCCGCAGCTGGTCCACACCATGGAGCCCGCGCTGCGCGACGCGTACATCCAGGCGTACGCCGACGCGATGCCGCGGATCTTCCTCTACCTCGTGCCGGTGCTTCTGCTCGGCCTGTTCCTCGCTTTCTTCCTCAAGGAGAAACCCCTGGTGTCCCACCCCACCTCCCCCACGGCTGCCGACCCGTCCGCGACGCAGTCCACGATCCCGACGGCCCGCATCGACACCGGTCCGCCGCAGCCCGGCCCGCTCTCCGGAGTGCTCGTGCGCGGATGCGTCCAGCACCCCGACGGCACGAAGGTGGCCAGAGCCGCCCTCACCCTCATCGACGGCCAGGGGCGGCAGGTGGGGCGGGGCGCGAGCGGTGACGACGGGGGTTACGCGCTCAGCGCGCCGGCCGCCGGCGCCTATGTGCTGATCGCCGCCGCGGGCGGGCACCAGCCGCAGGCCGTCAGCGTCACGGTCGGCGAGCGGCCGGTGGAGCTCGACGTGGTCCTGGGCGGCGCGGGACGGCTCGCGGGAGCGGTCCTCACACCCGACGGTGCCCCCGTCCGCGACGCGGCGGTCACCCTCACCGACGTACGGGGCGAAGTCGTCGCGACGACCCGGACCGGGCGCGAGGGCGCCTACGTCATCAGTGAGCTGGTCGCCGGGGAGTACACCCTGGCGGCCAGCGCCCACGCCTTCCGGCCGGCCGCTCTCCCCGTCAGTGTGCAGGCCGCCCGGGAGACCAGGCAGGACATCGAGCTGGCCGGCGGAGCGGTGCTGCGCGGCATCGTCCGCGCCCCCGGCGGCAGGGCCGTCGAGGACGCCAGGGTCACGCTCCTGGACGCGGCGGGCAACGTGGTCGACACGCTCACCACCGGCTCCGACGGGGCCTTCCGGTTCGTGGACCTCTCGACCGGCGAGTACACCGTCATCGCCGCCGGCTACCCGCCGGTCGCCACCGTGCTCCAGCTCCCCGGAGGGGGCAGGACCGAACGCGACCTCCAGCTGGGGCACGAGGACTGAGGGCGAAGCAGGGCGGCGGGGTGCGTGCGGGGCGCCCGCACCCCGCTCTCACGGGAGCAGGCGGGGTCTCCGCCTCGCCGCTACGTCCTCGACACAGCCGAAGCACGCCACGGCGACCGCGATCAGTGCCCAGGCGACCCCGAACTGCCACCACAGGCTCTCCACCGGCAGATGCCGCTCCAGCGCCGGCACCTCCCACATCAGGTCGATCACCGGCACCGAGGCCATCAGCGCCACCTCGTGCCAGAGGTAGACCGTGACCGCACGGGCGTTGAACACCGTCACGGTCCGGTCGGCCACCGGATGGCGCACGAGCTCGTCGAAGCGCGGCCGGAAGCGCAGCAGGAGCGGCACGAACCCCGCCGACCACAGCGCCTGGGCGAGCGGGATGCCGTCCAGGTCGAACGTCCCGCCCACCGGGTGCCCGGACGCCCACCAGGCGCCGGCGGCCATCAGCGGCACCGAGGCGGCCACCGCTCCCGGTCAGCGCAGCGGGGCTTCCCGGACCAGCGTCATCAGTGCCTTGGCCCCCGGGCTCATGGCCCGTGCGGGAGGAAGTACGACGACGCTCTCGTAGACCGGCCGGTCCGCCCCTCCGAGCTCCAGGGCTACCAGTCCGAGCGCCTCGGGCTTGCGGGAGAAGTGGTGCGGGACGACGGCGATGCCGAGGCCCTCGTGGACCAGCTCCAGCAGGCTGTGCACGTCGTTGACCTCCAGCGCCACGGTGCGGCGTGCCCCGGCCCCGGCGAACGCCTCGTCCGCGGCGCGCCTGGGTCCCCAGTCCGGGTGGAAGTCGATGAACGACTCGCCGTGCAGCTCGCTCCACTCCACGGCCGCGCCCTCGCGGGCGAGCCGGTGCCCGGGGGCGCACAGGACGACCATCGGCTCCCGTGCCAGTGGCACGAGCTCGCCCCGCCACTCCGGCGGGCTCACGGTAGCGGCGAAGGCGAGGTCCAGCCGTCCTCCGGCCACCCCTTCCAGCAGGCTGGACGTGCCCTCCTGCCGGAGTCTGATCTCCATGTGCGGGTGCTCCCGGTGGAAGGCCGCGAGCAGGCGTGCCGTGCTGACCCCGGCCACGCACTGCTCCACCCCCAGCGTCAGCGTGCCGCGCAGCAGTCCCCGTACGGCGTCGACGGCGTCCCGCGCGGCCCTGGCCCCGGCCAGCGTGCGCTCCGCCTCCACCAGCAGGGCGGCTCCGGCCTCGGTGAGCCGGACCGTGCGCGTCGTACGGCTGAACAACGGTGTCCTCAGCTCGTGCTCCAGGGCGCGCACCGACGCGGACAGCCCGGACTGGGAGACGGCCAGACGTTCGGCCGCCCGGGTGAAGTGCTGCTCCTCCGCCACGGCGACGAAGTGCTCCAGCTGACGCAGTTCCATGATTGAGCAATTTATCCGATGAATCCCAGCGGAATCTCCTGTTGGACCGCTGGATCCATCTCCGCCAGTCTGGGGAGCGCGCACCAGACCTGGCGCGCTACGCCGTGTCCCGTGGAGTGCCCGCATGTATCTTCCGTCCGCCGACCGCTACACCGCCATGCCCTACCGGCGTACGGGACGCAGCGGCCTGCTGCTCCCCGCGCTGTCCCTCGGCCTCTGGCACAACTTCGGAGGCGACCGGACCCCCGAGAGCCAGGGCGAGATCCTCCGCAGGGCCTTCGACCTCGGCGTCACCCACTTCGACCTCGCCAACAACTACGGCCCCCCGCCGGGCTCCGCCGAGACCGCCATGGGCCGCGCCCTGCGGACGGACTTCGCCGGACTCCGGGACGAGATGGTCATCTCCACCAAGGCGGGCTACCACATGGGGGACGGCCCCTACGGGGAGTGGGGCTCGGCCAAGAGCCTGCGCTCCTCGCTGGACCAGAGCCTGACCCGGCTCGGCCTCGACTACGTCGACATCTTCTACTCCCACCGCTTCGACCCCGACACCCCGCTCGAGGAGACGATGGGCGCCCTCCACGCGGCGGTGCGCCAGGGCAAGGCGCTCTACGTGGGCGTCTCCAACTACTCGGCCGAGCAGACCCGCGAGGCCGCCCGCATCCTGGACGGGCTGGGCACCCCCCTCCTCATCCACCAGCCGCGCTACTCCATGCTGGACCGCTGGGTCGAGGACGGGCTGCTGGACGCCCTGGACGAGCTGGGCACCGGCTCCATCGCCTACTCCCCCCTGGAGCAGGGCATCCTCTCGGACCGCTATCTGAACGGCATCCCGGAGGGATCGCGCGCGGCGGGGAGCAGCCCCTTCCTCTCCGCCGAGGCGGTCACCCCGGACCTCGTGGACCGGCTGGGCGCGCTGAACAGCCTGGCGCGGGAGCGCGGCCAGTCCCTCGCCCAGATGGCGCTCGCCTGGGTGCTGCGCGGCGGCCGGGTCACCTCCGCCGTCGTCGGCGCCAGCAGTGTCGCGCAGCTGGAGAACAGCGTCGAGGCCGTCCGGGGCCTGGAGTTCGGCGACGACGAACTCGCCCGGATCGAGGAGCTCGTCAAGGGCACCGCCCGCCCCTGACCCACGAGCGGTCCGCCGCCGCCGGCCCCGGCCGTCCGCCGCCCGGCCCCCCGGCGGCGGACGGCGTCACCGGACTGGACCAGTGACAGATCACGGAGGCTCTGGTCCGGCGCTGTCCCGGCGCGTACCGTGATCCGGCACGAAGATCCTCTTCCCGGCGACGGGTGGAGGAGCGACCGACCAGGGACAGGACCGCGCACCGTGAAGATCCTCGTCAGCGCCGACATGGAGGGCGCCACCGGAGTGACCTGGCCCGCCGATGTGCTGCCCGGCACCCCGCAGTGGGAGCGGTGCCGCTCCCTGTTCACCTCCGACGTGAACGCCGCGGCGCTCGGCTTCTACGACGGGGGCGCGGACGAGGTGCTGGTCAACGAAGCGCACTGGAGCATGCGCAACCTGTTCCTGGAGCGGCTCGACGAGCGGGTCCAGATGCTGACCGGCAAGCACAAGTCGCTCTCCATGGTCGAGGGCATCCAGCACGGCGACGTCGACGCCGTGGCGTTCGTCGGCTACCACACGGGTGCCGGCACGGAGGGCGTGCTCGCCCACACCTACCTCGCCAACTCGATCACCGGGGTCTGGCTGAACGGCGTCCGTGCCAGTGAGGGCCTGCTCAACGCCCATGTCGCGGCGGAGTACGGCGTGCCGGTCATCCTGGTCACCGGCGACGACCTGACCTGCGTGGACGCCGCCGGCTACGCGCCCGAGGCACGCACGGTCGCGGTCAAGGACCACGTGTCGCGCTACGCCGCCGTGTGCCGCACCCCCGCCCGTACGGCCGCCGACATCAGGGCCGCCGCCGCCGAGGCGACCGCGCTCGCCGTACGCCACGCACCCGTGACGAGCGGCTCCTACACGGTGGAGCTGGAGTTCGACGCCGAGCACCTGGCGGCCGCCGCGACCGTGGTCCCCGGCGTGGCGCCCAGCGGAGAGAGGCGCGTCGCCTACACGAGCGGGACGATGTACGAAGGTATTCGCATGTTCAAGGCGGTGACGACGATCGTGTCGGCCGCCGTGGAGGAGCAGTATGGCTGAGGCGGACCACCCCATCGGACCGGTGGACGAGCGTGCGCTCGACGAGTCGGTGACGTTCACCTCCGAGCTGATCCGGATCGACACGACCAACCGCGGCGACGGCAGCTGCCGGGAGCGCCCGGCCGCCGAGTACGCCGCCGAGCGCCTGGCCGGTGCCGGCCTGGAGCCCGTGCTCCTGGAGCGCACGCCGGGACGGACGAACGTCGTCGCCCGGATCGAGGGCACCGACCCGTCCGCCGACGCCCTCCTCGTCCACGGTCACCTCGACGTGGTGCCCGCCATGGCCGACGACTGGACGGTGCACCCGTTCTCCGGCGAGGTGCGCGACGGTGTCGTATGGGGGCGCGGGGCCATCGACATGAAGAACATGGACGCGATGATCCTCGCGGTCGTCCGGGCCTGGGCGCGTGCGGGTGTGCGCCCGCGCCGCGACATCGTCATCGCCTACACGGCGGACGAGGAGGCGAGCGCGAACGACGGCGCGGGCTTCCTCGCCGACCGGCACCCGGAGCTCTTCGAGGGCTGCACCGAGGGCATCAGCGAGTCGGGGGCCTTCACCTTCCACGCCGGACCCGGCATGTCGCTCTACCCCGTCGCGGCTGGGGAGCGCGGGACGGGCTGGCTGAAGCTGACCGCCGAGGGCAAGGCCGGCCACGGCTCCAAGGTCAACCGTGCCAACGCCGTCACCAGGCTGGCCGCCGCCGTCGCCCGCATCGGTGCGCACGAGTGGCCGGTACGGCTGACCCCGACCGTACGGGCGGCACTCACCGAGATCGCCGCACTCCACCACATCCGCGTCGACCCCGACGCCCCCGGATTCGACGTGGACGAGATCCTCGGCAAGCTCGGACCTGCCGCCGCACTGATCGAGCCGACCGTCCGCAACAGCACCAACCCGACGATTCTGGAAGCCGGTTACAAGGTCAACGTGATCCCGGGTCACGCCTCCGCCCAGATCGACGGGCGCATGGTGCCCGGCGGCGAGGACGAGTTCCGCGAGACGCTGGACCGGCTGACCGGCCCCGGTGTCACCTGGGAGTTCGAGCACCGTGAGGTCGCCCTCGAAGCCCCGGTCGACTCGCCGACGTTCCGGAAGATGCGCACGGCCATCGAGCTGTTCGACCCGGGGGCGCACGTCGTCCCCTACTGCATGTCGGGCGGCACGGACGCCAAGCAGTTCTCCCGCCTCGGCATCACCGGCTACGGCTACTCCCCGCTCAAGCTGCCGGTCGGCTTCGACTACCAGGCGCTCTTCCACGGCGTCGACGAGCGGGTCCCCGTCGAGGCCCTGCACTTCGGTGTGCGGGTCCTGGACCAGTTCCTGCGCACCGCCTGACGACCCGCACCACGCATCACACCGACCGACCCGACCGTCCGGGGAACCGGACCGCCTGACGAAATGGGGGAACCGACCATGGTGGCCACAGCGGCGTACGGCACATGGCCGTCACCGATCGACGCGGAGCTCGCCGCCTCGCACGACGGCAGGCCGGAGTTCGTCGGCACCGTCGGCGACGAGGTGTGGTGGACGGAACCGCGCCCTGCCGAGGGAGGCCGGCGCGCGCTCGTACGCCGCAGGGCCGACGGCGGCACGCGGTCGGTGCTCCCCGAACCGTGGAACCCGCGCAGCCGGGTCATCGAGTACGGCGGATTGCCCTGGGCGGGCGGGGCGCGCGAGGAGGGCGGGCCGCTGGTCGTCTTCGTCCACTTCCCCGACCAGCGGCTCTACGCCTACGCACCGGACGGCCCCGACGCGCCGTGGCCGCTCACCCCGGTCTCCGGCATCGGCGGCGGACTGCGCTGGGTGGACCCTCAGTTGCACCTCGGGCGAGGTGAAGTGTGGTGTGTCCTGGAGGAGTTCACCGGGGAGTCCCCCACCGACGTGCGACGGTTGATCGCCGCCGTACCCCTGGACGGATCGGCCGCGGACGACCGCGGCGCCGTACGCGAACTCACGGACTGCGGCAACCGGTTCGTCACCGGACCCAAGCTGTCGCCCGACGGCGGCAGGGCCGCCTGGATCGCATGGGACCATCCGCGGATGCCGTGGGACGGCACCGTCGTGAAGATGGCCGAGGTCACGGCGGAGGGGGACTTCACCGGTGTCCGGCCCCTGGCCGGCGACCTCGACGAGTCGGTCGTGCAGGTGGAGTGGGACCGGGACGGCTCGCTGCTCTTCGTGTCGGACGTCGGCGGCTGGTGGGAACTCCAGCGGCTCAGGCCCGACGCCGTCGCGGGCGCGGTCGTTCCCGCGAGCCGGCTCTGCACCGGCCGGAGCGAGGAGTTCGGCGGGCCGATGTGGAAGATCGGCCTGCGCTGGTTCCACCTCCTGGACAACGGGCTGATCGCCGTCATCCACGGCCGGGGCACCACCCGGCTCGGCGTGCTCGACCCGGAGACGGGCGAACTGGTCGACGCCGTGGGCCCCTGGACCGCGTGGGCGGAGACGCTCGCCGTGCAGGACACCAGGGTCATCGGCATCGCCGCCAGCCCCCACACGTCGTACGAGGTGGTGGAGCTGGACACCGCCACCGGCCACACCCGGACGATCGGCGTGCCCCACGAGGACGCGGTCGACCCCGCCTACTGCCCCGAGCCGCAGATCCGCACCTTCGCCGGGCCCGCCGGCCGCGAGATCCACGCCCATGTGTACCCGCCGCGCCACCCCGACCGCACCGGGCCCGACGGTGAGCTGCCGCCGTACGTCATCTGGGCGCACGGCGGGCCCACCGGCCGCGACCCGCTCGTGCTCGATCTGGAGATCGCCTACTTCACCTCCCGGGGCATCGGCGTCGCCGAGGTCAACTACGGCGGCTCGACCGGCTACGGCCGGGCCTACCGCGAACGGCTCCGCGGACAGTGGGGCGTGGTCGACGTGGAGGACTGCGCGGCCGTCGCCCTGGGGCTCGCCGAGGAGGGCTCGGCGGACCGCGACCGGCTGGCGATCCGGGGCGGCAGCGCCGGCGGGTGGACCACGGCCGCCTCCCTCACACAGACGGACGTGTACGCCTGCGGAGCCATCAGCTACCCGATCCTCGACCTGGAGGGCTGGGCCACCGGCGAGACGCATGACTTCGAGTCCCAGTACCTGGAATCGCTCGTGGGCCCGTACGCCGAGGTGCCCGAGCGGTACCGGGAGCGCTCGCCCGTCCACCGCACGGACGAGCTCACCACGCCGTTCGTGCTGCTCCAGGGGCTCGACGACCCGATCTGCCCGCCCGTCCAGTGCGAGCGCTTCCTCGCGGCGATCGAGGGCCGCGGAATCCCGCACGCCTACCTCTCCTTCGAGGGGGAGGGCCACGGCTTCCGCCGTGCCGACACCGTGAAGCGGGCCCTGGAGGCGGAACTCTCCCTGTACGCGCAGACGTTCGGCATCGAACGCACCGACGTACCCCGGCTGGAGCTGAAGAAGTGACCCTGGAGCCCCTCGCCCGCCCGGCCCGGCTGCGCCCCGGCGCCCGGGTCGCGGTCGTCGCCCCCAGCGGTCCCGTGCCCGCCGAACGGATGGAGCGCGGCCTCGATCTGCTGCGCGGCTGGGACCTCGACCCCGTCGTGGCCCCCCACGCCCTCGACGTCCACCCGGAGCTCGACCACCTCGCCGGTACGGACGAGCACCGTGCCCGGGACCTCCAGGACGCCTGGTGCGACCCGTCCGTGGACGCCGTGTTCTGCGCCCGCGGGGGATACGGCGCCCACCGCATGGTCGACCTCCTGGACTGGTCCGCGATGCGGGCGGCCGGGCCCAAGGTGTTCGTCGGATACAGCGACATCACCGTGCTGCACGAGGCGTTCGCCCTGCGGGCCGGATTCTCGACCCTGCACGGCCCGATGATCGGCACCGAGCTGCTCCTCAAGGACACCGCCGCCCAGGAGGCCCTGCACTCCACCCTGTTCGCGCCCGAGTCGGTGCGGACCCTGGGACTGGACGGGGCGGCCGCGCTGGTCCCCGGCACGGCGCGGGGGATCACCTTCGGCGGCTGCGCCACCCTGCTCGCCGCCGACGCCGGCACTCCGGGTGCCCGCACCACCGCCCGGGGCGGACTCCTGGTGCTCGAGGACACGGGGGAGGAGCCGTACCGGCTGGACGGCATCCTCACCCGGCTGCTGCGCATCGGCGCCCTCGACGGGATATCCGGGGTGGTGTGCGGCTCCTGGGAGGCCTGCGGACCCTACGAGGGGGTGCGGGCCGTGCTCGCCGACCGGCTCGGCGGCCTCGGGATCCCGGTCGTCGAGGAGCTGGGCTTCGGCCACGGCCCCACGGCGCTGACCGTCCCGCTCGGCGTGCCCGCGGTGCTGGACGCGCCGGCCGACGGCGGCCGGTGCACGCTCACCTCCCAGGTGCCCGCGCTGGTCTGACGACCTGTCGGCGGGCGGATCATCTCGGGAAACTCGGCTCCTGCGCGTTGACAGCGGTATGAGGTGTGTCACAGCATGGGCCGGGCCCGGTACTTACCGGTCGGTAATGTGTCCTCGGTGTGGAGGCCCATGTGTCGCGTGCTGTGTCCAGGTTCCGCCGTCCCCTCACCCTGCTCGCCGGGGCCGCGCTTCTCGCCCCGCTCGCCCTGACGGCCCCTCCGTCCGCGTCGGCGGCGGACCGGTACACCGTCACCCCGCTGGAGTTCACCGTGCGGGCCGGCGAGCGGTCCTGCACCGTCGACGCCGACCTCTACCGTCCGGCCGGAGCCGACGCGCAGCACCCCGCCCCGGCCGTCCTCGCCACCAACGGTTTCGGCGGCAGCAAGGACGACGGCTCCACCGACGTCATCGGCAGGTCCTTCGCCGAGCGCGGATACGTCTCGCTCGTCTACTCGGGCCTGGGCTTCGGCGAGTCCGGCTGCCTCATCACGCTCGACGACCCGGCGATCGACGGCAAGGCGGCCTCGGGACTCGTCGACTTCCTCGCCGGCACGCGGGCCGCCGACGACGGGACCAAGGCCGACTACGTCACCTCCGACGCACCGGGCGACCCCGTGGTCGGCATGATCGGCGGCTCGTACGGCGGCGCCATCCAGATGGCGACCGCCTCCGCCGACCACCGGGTCGACGCGCTCGTCCCCCTGATCACCTGGAACGACCTGGCGTACTCGCTCGCCCCCAACAGCACCGGGGCGGCCCGAGGGGTCTCCTCCGGCACGCCCGGCGTCTTCAAGTGGCAGTGGACCAACGGCTTCTACCTGATGGGCGAGGCGCAGCCGCTTCTGGTCCCTGGCCTGGACCCCTCGCGCTTCGGCAGTCTGCGCTGCCTGCACTTCGCCGCGAAGGCCTGCGACACCATCCGCCTCCTGAACTCCGGCCGCTACCCCGCCGCCGCGACGCAGGAGATGCTGACGTACGCGCGGAGCGTCTCACCGGCCTCCTACCTGTCCGGAGTCACCGCGCCGACCCTGCTGGTCCAGGGGCAGGCCGACAGTCTGTTCAACCTCAACGAGGCCACCGCCACCTACCGGGCACTGGAGGCCCAGGGCACCACGACGAAGATGATCTGGCAGGCCTGGGGCCACAGCGGCGGGCAGGTCCCCGGCGAACTCGACCTCGGCCAGGGGAACCTGGGGACGAGTTACGTCGGACAGCGGATCCTCGCCTGGTTCGACCGCTACCTCCACCATGACGAGGACACCGTCACCGGGCCCGAGTTCGCCTACTACCGCGACTGGGAGAGCGGCTACGGCACGGCGGACGCCGTACCCGCCCCGTCCCGCACGATGTACCTCTCCGGCGACGGCGCCCTCGTGGACAGCCGCGCGAAGGTCACCCGCGGCAGCCGCCAGTACACCAACTGGCCCCTGCCGACCAGCCACTCCGAGAGCTCCCTCGCCGGGATCATCGGACTCCCCGACCCGGCGCCGTACGACACCAAGGGCACGCACCTCGCCTGGACCAGCGCCCCGCTGACCGCCCCGGTCGACGTCGTCGGCGCACCGAAGGCGACCCTGAAGGTCGTCTCCCGGAAGACGGAACGAGTCCAGAACAGCGGCGACGCCGCGGACAAGCTCGTCCTGTTCGCGAAGGTCTACGACGTGGCGCCCGACGGGACCCAGAAACTGGTGAACCGCCTGGTCGCCCCGGTGCGCGTCCCCGACGTGACCCGCCCCTTCACCGTCGAGCTGCCCGGTATCGTGCACCGCTACGAGGCCGGACACCGGCTGCGCTTCGTGATCGCCGGGAGCGACACGGCGTACTTCGGCAACCGGGGCGTCAAACCGGTCACCGTCGTCAGCGCTCCCCAGGACACCGGAGTGCTGGAGCTCCCCGTGGTCGGCTGACCGTCACCCGAACGGCCCTGCTCCACAGCTCCCCGGACCCGGGACGGAGTCATCCTGAGGTCCGGGGACCCGCCGTTCCCCGGCCCCGGCACCAGGACCCAGGGAGGGCGGCTCATGAGCCCCAAGGACGTATCCAGCGGTAACTCGAGCGCCTTCACCCCGGCCAGGATCGCCGTGACGGTGCTGGCGGTGCTGACGATCGTCTTCATCTGCGTGAACACGGGGGACGTCACCATCCGCGTCATCATCCCCAAGGTCACGATGCCGCTCTGGGCGGCGCTGCTGGGGGTCTTCGTGGCCGGCGGGCTCTGCGGGGCCTATCTCTTCCGCAGGCGCGCCGCACGGTAGCGCGCCCCCGGCCGGCCGGGGGCGAGGAGCGCGCCGGGTGACACTCCGGCGCGCTCCTCGCCGCCCCGCAGCCCGGTGGTGCACCGTCTTCCGCCGGGTGGGTGTGCGCCCGGCCTGAAAGGTGCCGCCGGGGGTACGCGCGTGTTCATCACCCGCTCCGGAGTACCGGACGGCGGCGGGCGGCGGAGAGGACACGGACGTGCGTACTGTCGGAGTCGAGGAAGAGCTCCTGCTCGTCGACGCGGAGAGCGGTGACCCCCGGACCGTGTCGACAGCGGTACTGGCCCTGGCGGAGCGCCGTGCCGGGGGTGGCTCCGCGTTCGAGTCGGAACTGCACGACCAGCAACTGGAGTTCGGCACCGAGCCGCGTGAGGCGATGAGCGATCTCGCCGAGGAGATCCGTCGCCGGCGGGCGGAGGCCGCCCGCAGCGCGGCCGAGGCGGGCGCGACGGTGGCGGCCCTCGCGACGTCTCCGGTTCCGGCCGGCCCCGCCATCGGGGAGGACGAACGGTACCGGTGGCTGGCTCAGCGGTTCGGACTGACCGCACAGGAGCAGCTGACCTGCGGCTGCCATGTCCATGTGTCCGTGGAGTCGGACGAGGAGGGCGTCGCCGTGCTCGACCGGGTGCGCCCCTGGCTGCCGGTCCTGCTGGCGCTGAGCGCGAACTCCCCCTTCTGGCAGGGGCAGGACACCGCGTACGGCAGCTACCGCAACAGGGTCTGGGGCCGGTGGCCGTCGGCAGGACCGGTGGAGGTGTTCGGATCCGCGTACCGCTACCACCAGCAGGTCAGGACCCTGGTCGACACCACGGTCCTGCGCGACAGGGGAATGATCTACTTCGACGCGCGCCTCTCGCACCGCTATCCCACCGTGGAGATCAGGGTGGCGGACGTATGCCTGGATCCGGCCGTCACCGTGCTGCTCGCCACGCTGGTCCGCGGCCTGGTCGAGACGGCCGCACGCGCCTGGCGGACCGGTGACCCGCCGGACCCGGTCGCGGTGAGCCTCCTGCGCGTCGCTTCCTGGCAGGCCGCGCGATCGGGGCTGGAAGGAAGCCTGCTCCATCCCCTCACCATGAGCCCCGAGCCCGCCGCCGACGTCGCACGGGCGCTGCTGGCCCATGTGGGCGACGCCCTGGAGGACAGCGGGGACCTCGCGCCGGCGGAGAGGGCGCTGCGGAGCGTGCTGGACCTGGGCACCGGTGCCCAGGTCCAGCGGGAGCTGTTCCGGGGCTCGGGCAGTCTCCGGACCGTCGTCACCGAGTGCGCCGCCAGGACGCTCGGCTGACCGTGCGTCCGCAGCAGGGCGTGGACGGAGCCGCCGTCGGGCAGGCGAGGTGTCTCCACGGGCGTTCGGCGGCCGCGGGAGCGTCGCACGGACGAGGCCGACGCGGTCCGTGCGACCTCGACGGCGCCCTGATCCCCGGGCGCCACGGCCGACTGCAACCCGCCGGTGACCGTCGCCGCCGTGGCGGACCGTGCCAGGGACGCCGTCGCCGCGCAGGACTCCGGCACGGTCGTCCGAGCGGGTGCGGACCGGCCGGAAAGGTGCGGGGGCAACCGCTGAAAGCCGGGACGACCCCGGTCCTGGGCGGCGAGGATGCCGAGCCGGAACCGCCGGCCCGGTGACCGACCGGGGGTCCCGGCGGTGGCCGAGGCCCCCGCCGGCCGGACCCCTCGTCCAGGCCCACGGACGAGCCGTCTCAGCCGCGGCCGGCCGCGCTCATGCGGACACGTTGCGGTCGACGTACTCGAAGACCGAGCCGTCCGGGTGGAGAGCGATCAGGTTGCGGCCCACCGGGGTGGGTACCGGGCCCGCGATGACCTTCGCACCCACCCTGGTCAGTGCCGCGTTGGCCTCGTCGACGTCCTTCACCGCGATCGTCGCCGACACCTTGCGCAACACCTCCAGCTCCGCCTCGGGACCGCTCATCAGCAGAAAGCAGCCGATGGCGGCCACCGAGACCCCGCCGCGCTCGAAGCGCAGGGCCGGAGTGCTGGTCAGCCCCTCGTAGAAGGCCACCGAGGCCTCCAGGTCGTCGACGCAGATACGCAGCGTGGTTCCCAGGATCTCCATGCCCACGAGGGTAGTTGCCGACCCGGCGCGATGTGATCGGTTCCCGCTCCCACCGCCGGATCAGACCCGGCAGAGCAACTCGCCGTGCGGCACCATGAACCATCCGTCGGGTTCCTCGCCCCAGGCGCGCCAGGCCTCCGCGATCTCCGTCAGCTGGTCCGGGCTCGCGTGCCCGCCGTCCACCGCCAGCTTCGCGTACACAGACGCGGTCGTGCGGTCCGCCCACAGTCCGCTCCACCAGGCGCGGTTCTCGGGGGTGGCGAAGCACCAGGCCGCCGCCGTCGGGGTGATGTCGGTGAAGCCGGCCCGCCGGGCCCAGGACAGGAGCCGGCGGCCCGCGTCGGGCTCGCCGCCGTTGGCGCGGGCCACCCGGTCGTACAGCTCCTGCCACTCCCGCATCCCGGCTACTTCCGGATACCAGGTCATCGCCGCGTAGTCGCTGTCGCGGACCGCGACGACGCCGCCGGGCCGGGCCACGCGCCGCATCTCGCGCAGTGCCTGCACCGGATCGCCCACGTGCTGGAGCACCTGATGGGCGTGGACGACGTCGAAGGAGTCGTCGGGGAAGTCCAGTGAGTGGACGTCCGCAATGGCGAACTCCACGTTGTCCAGACCGCGTTCGGAGGCCGCAGCCGCCGCGCGGTCCAGGATGCCGCGGCTGGTGTCGACAGCGGTCACCCGGCCGGGCTCCACCAGCGCGGCGATGTCCGCGGTGATGGTGCCCGGCCCGCAGCCGACGTCCAGAACCGCCTGGCCGGGGCGGAGTTCGGCGATGAGGTAGGCGGCCGAGTTGGTGGCGGTGCGCCACTGGTGCGAGCGCAGCACCGACTCGTGGTGGCCGTGGGTGTAGACGGCGGATTCCTTCGGCATGGCCGTACGTCCTCTCTCGGACCTCAGTCGCAGGCGATGGACCAAAGGTACGCCGCGGTGTCGTATCCTGAGATGGGTGTCTTGAGATGTGGACAGCTACACCGGCATCGGGCAGTACACCGTCAGCGCCTCCGGCAGTTTGTCGATCAGCAACTCCTCTCCGGAGTGCGCGACTTCACCGTCGTAGGCGTACGGGGTGCCCGGGGTGAGGCCGGCCAGTTTCACCCTGCGGCGCCGTACGGCCGCATGGACGGGTGACCGCGTCAGGGGGCCGGCGATCGCCGCGGCGAGCAGCCGGAGTCCGGGGGTCCGGCCGCCGTGGACCACGCGTACGTCCAGCAGTCCGTCCGCCAGGTTGTGCCGGCGGCCCGGAGCGGGGCCCACCCGCTGGAACAGTCCGTTGCCCACGAAGAGCAGCCACAACGGCCTGCGCCTTCCCTGTAGTTCGGCGGTCAGCGGGCGGGCGCCGCGGAGCGCCTCGAAGGCCGCGAGCACACCCGCTGGCCAGCCCCCGATCCTGGGCGCCCAGTGCTCGCGCGTCCGCACCAGCTCCGGGTAGACGCCCAGGCTGAAGGCGTTGAGGAAGTAGCCGTGCGCCCCGCCCGGCCCCTGCGGGCCCGGCCGGAACCGGCCCAGATCGACCCGGACCGCGTCGCCCGCGGTGAGTGCCGTCGCCGTCTCGTGCACGGTCTCGATGCCGAGGTCGTAGGCGAAGTGGTTGAGGGTCCCGCCGGGGAACACGGCGAGCGGCACGCCATGGGTCGCCGCGACGGCCGCCGCCATGTTGACGGTTCCGTCGCCGCCGCACACGCCCAGAGCCCTGCCCTCCCGTGCCGCCTTCTCCAGGCACGCGGACAGGTCGGCGGGGGCGCACTCCACCGTCTCCGCGAGCGGCAGCGCGTCGCGGATCACGGCCGCCGCCGCGGTCGCGGACCCGGACTCCCGGTTGACGACCACGACCAGTTCCCGGCCGTCCGGCAGGGCCGGGGCCTCGGCCGGCGGCCGACCCGGGGCGGGCAGCTGTCCACGGGTCGGTACGACGCCCCGCAGGGCGAACGCCGCCCCTACGCCGAGCGCCGCACCGGCGACGACATCGCTCGGATAGTGGACGCCGGTGTAGACGCGTGACGCGGCCACCGCCAGCGCCACCGGGGCGACGACCGCGCCCCATCCCTTGGACTCCAGGGCGACGCCCGTCGCGAAGGCCGCGGCGGACGCCGCGTGCCCCGAAGGGAAGGACGTGGTGAACGGCTGGCGCTTCAGCTGCCTTATGACCGGGACCAGGTCCACTATCGGGCGCTCTCGGCGGATCGCGCCCTTGCCCACGGTGTTGATCGCGGCAGAGGCCACGGCCAGCGAGGCCACTCCGCGCAGCGCCGCCCTGCGGGACCTCGCGCTGGAGCCCAGCGCGGCCATCCCCGCGGCGGCCCCGAACCACAGCAGGCCGTGGTTGGCGCTGCGGCTCAGCCGTGGCAGGACCGGCTCGGCGCCGGGCCAGTGTCTTTCGGCCACGCGCTGGAACACGGCAAGGTCGCGCTGGTGGAACCAGGCCCGCATGCGGCCGGGAGGAGGGAGACTGCTCGTTGTCGACATGGGACAGCGAATACCCTGCGACCGGGTGGTGAACCAGGAGGCGCGCGCAGGCCGCCCGATCGGCTCCTGGTCGAATCCCGCCGGACTCCCGGGTGAAACATGCGAAGTGCGGTGGTTTGCCCCTCTCCGGCCCGCTCCGTCGTACCGCGGGCGTTGCCCGGACAAGTTCCCTGCCGTTAGCCTGCGTTCGTGATTCCGGCCATTGGCCGGAGTGTCGAACGAGATTGGCGGGCGATCATGGGGCGACTCGTCCCTGCGGTGACCAGGGCGCTGGATGTTCTCGAACTCTTCCTCCAGGGCGAGGGAACCCTGTCCGCTCCCGAGGTCACGCGCAAGCTCCAACTGCCGCGGACCACCGTCCACGAACTGCTCACCACGCTCGCCGCACGGTCCTACCTGGTCACGGTCCCGGAGCAACCCGGCCGCTACCGGCTGGGCGTGCGTACCTACCAGCTCGGCAGCCGCTACGCCGAGCAGCTCGACCTCGCGGCCGAGGGCCAGCAGGTCGCCCGCGAGGTCGCCGAGACCTGTGGCGAGACCGTCCACGTGGCGATCCTGGAGGACACCGAGGTGATCTACATCGCCAAGGTGGACTCCACCCACGCCGTCCGCATGGTCTCGGCCGCCGGCCGCAAGCTCCCCGCCCACTGCACCTCCGTCGGCAAGCTGCTGCTCGCCGCGCTGCCGGAGCCGGAGCTCGACGTCCGACTCGACGGACGCGAGCTCATCGCCATGACCGACAACAGCCTCACCGAACCCGGCGAGCTGAGGGCCGCGCTCGCTGTTGTCCGCAAGCGGGGCATAGCGGTCGAGCACCGGGAGTCGAACCCCGACGTCAGCTGTGTGGCCGCGCCTGTCAGGGACCGGTCCGGGCGGGTCGTCGCCGCGCTCTCCATCTCCGTACCGATGATCCGCTGGAGCGAGGAGCGCGAGGCGGAACTCGCGCAGCTCGCGGCGGGCGGCGCCGACGCGCTGTCCGGTCGGCTGGGACACCACCGGAGCCAGATGTGAGCAGGTCTCCCGAGGTGGCCGTCGCCGTGCGGGAGCAGGCGGAGCTGGGCGAAGGCCCCACCTGGGACCAGGCCGCAGGGCGCCTGATCTGGGTCGACATCCTCTCCGCCCGCGTCCACACCTACGAGCCGTCGACCGGTCGCCGTACGGTCATGGCCACGGGGCAGCACGTGGGAGCGGCGAAGCCGCGGTCCGGCGGCGGCCTGGTGGTCGTCCTGCGGGACGGCGCGGGACTGTACGACGCCGACGGCTCCTTCGCGTGGCTGGTCCACGACCCCGTCCCGGGGCGGCGGGGCAACGACGCGGCGGTGGCTCCGGACGGCGCTCTCTGGGCGGGCACCATGCGCTACGACGAGGCGGAAGGGGGCGGCAGCCTGTCCCGGATCGCCCCGGACGGCGCGGTGAGCCGCGTCCAGGACGCGGTGACGGTCAGCAACGGCACCGGATGGAGCCCGGACGGCCGGCTGATGTACTACGTCGACACCCCCACGCGGCGTGTCGACGTCTTCGACGTGGACGGAGAGCGCGTCCTGAACCGGCGCCCCTTCGCCGACGTCGGACAGGGGGCCGGGTGGCCCGACGGGCTGACCGTGGACGCCGAGGGCTGTGTGTGGGTCGCCTTCTGGGACGGTGCGGCACTACGGCGCTACACCCCCGACGGCCGGCTGGACCGGGTCGTGGAGCTGCCGGTCCGGCGCCCCACGGCGTGCGCGTTCGGCGGGCCCGGTCTCCGCGACCTGTACGTGTCCACCGCCCGGACGGGCCTGGACGCCCCCCACCCGCTGTCGGGCTCCCTGCTCGTCCTGCCGGACGCGGGGCAGGGTCTGCCGGGGACGCCGTTCGCCGGATGAGCGCCCGGTGGCCGGGATGCGTATTTCTGCCGCTTTCCGCAGCCGGTGCGCGGGCGGACGCCGGGGAACCTCCGTATAAAGGGGCCTGAGGGCTACGCAGGCGGAGGGAGGCCCCGGGATGCACGGGAGCGAGCGGACGCGGCCCCACCCCCTCGGGGAGGACCACGGCCCGGTCCGGTACGGGCCGCCCGCCCCCGATCCCGGTCTCCCGGTGCTGCCCGAGCTCGTCGGCGTGTTGGCCGCTTCCGCCGCGCGTACCCGTCCCGAGCCGCCGGGTGGCGGAACGATCCTGCGGGAGGCGGCCTGTGGCTACTGGGGCCGCCGGGGCCTGCACGGCGGCCCCGACGGCATCGCGGCGGCCCCGGGCGCCCAGCCCCTGCTCCTCGCGCTGATCGCCGCCCACGGCGGCGATGTGCTCATGCCCCGGCCCTGCCCCGCCACGTGGACGCCGCAGGCCCGGCTGCTGGGCCGGCCCGCCTACCACGTGCCGACGCCCGCCGAGTGCGGCGGCATCCCGGACCCGTACGCCCTGCTGGAGACCGTGCGCCGGGTGCGCGCCGAGGGCGGCCGGCCCCGACTGCTCCTGCTCTCCGTGGCCGACGACCCGACCGCGACCCTCGCCCCGCCGGAGCTCGTGCGCGAGGCGTGCGAGGCCGCGGTCTCCGAGGGGCTGCACATCGTCAGCGACGAGACCTGGCGCGACACCCTGCACCGGCCGCACGACA
Organism: Streptomyces sp. SM10; assembly: GCF_002910915.1. Lineage (GTDB taxonomy): Bacteria > Actinomycetota > Actinomycetes > Streptomycetales > Streptomycetaceae > Streptomyces. Next base: position 240,748 of record NZ_NEUF01000048.1, read on the forward strand.
CCGTCCTGCTCAGCCCCGCCGAGATGTGCCCCGACGACGTCACCGTCCTGTCCGACCTGGCCGGAGCGCTCACCCCGTCCGCCTGGCCGGTCGCCGTCGCACGCTTCCCGGCCACCGCGCGCGCCGCCGCGCGCCGTGCCCGGGTGCTCGACATCCTCACCGCGCTCGGCGCCCTGGTCGCCGAACCGGTCGCCAGGGCCGCCGCCCACGCGCTGGGCGAACCCGAGGCCGTCACGGCCCGGATCCGGCAGGCGGCCCGCCTCCAGGCCCAGGTGGCCTCCGCCGCACACCGGGCGGTGCTCACCGTCGGCGCACTGGCCAGACCGCCGCAGGCCGGCCGTCATCTCTACGCCGACCTCGGCCCGCTGCGCACCCGGCTGGCCGCCCGGGGCGTCACGGACTCGATGGAGCTGGAGGAGTACCTGACGGAACGGCTCGGCGCCCCCGCTCCCGGCGGACACCGCTTCGGCGACGAACTGGGCGCACTGCGGGTGCGGCTGAGCACCGGACCGCTGCTCGGCTCAACCCCGGAGCAGCAGACGGAGTCCCTCACTGCGGTGGAGCCCTTGAAATTGCCCCATGTCGCCAGAGCACTGAGCATTTTCGCAGCAGCCCTCGATGAACTCCGATGACAGGAGCCTCTCGATGACGGAACAGACCGAGCGTCCGTTCGCCGGAGCCGGCCACGCGCCCCCGGGGCGTCCCGCCGCCGCTCCGCGCCGTCTCGGCGAGCTCCGGACCTGGCCCCGCACCTTCGCCGACCGGCTCACGGCCCCGCTCCCGGGTGTCAGGGGCATGACCCGTCTGGCCAGGGAGCGCGCCCTCCGGCCCAACGCCGAGGGGCTCCGCGGGATCCACCGGCTGCCCTACGCCCCCCAGCCGCTGCCCGCCGTGGACAGTGACACACTGGCCGTCACCTGGGCCGGACACGCCAGCTGGATCGTGCGCATCGGCGGACTCACCGTCCTCACGGACCCGGTCTGGTCGCGGCGGATCCTCGGCACCCCCGCCAGGATCACCCCCGTCGGTGTCCCCTGGGAGGAACTGCCGCACATCGACGCGGTGCTGATCAGCCATAACCACTACGACCACCTCGACGCCCCCACGCTCCGCAGGCTCCCGAGGGACACCCCCCTCTTCGTCCCCGCGGGCCTCGGCCGCTGGTGCCGGCGCCGCCGCTTCACCTGCGTCACCGAGCTCGACTGGTGGGAGTCGGCGGAACTGGGCGGGGTCCGCTTCGACTTCGTGCCCTCCCACCACTGGTCCAAGCGCACCCTCCTGGACACCTGCCGGTCCCTCTGGGGCGGCTGGGTGATCGGCGACGCGCGGGGGCGGCGCCTCTACTTCGCGGGGGACACCGGCTACGGCCACTGGTTCGAGGAGATCGGCCGCCGCTATCCCGGCCTCGACCTGGCCATCCTGCCGATCGGGGCGTACGAACCGCGCTGGTGGCTCTCGGACGTGCACACCGACCCCGAAGAGGCCGTACAGGCCTTCGAGGACCTGGGGGCCCGCGCCATGGCCCCGATGCACTGGGCGACGTTCGTGCTCTCCGCCGAACCGGTGCTCGAACCGCTGACCCGGCTCCGCACCGCCTGGCAGCGCGCCGGACACCCCCGCACCGACCTCTGGGACCTGCCGGTCGGCGGCTCACGTGTCCTGGACGCCTGACCGCTCCGGAAGCCCGGCCGTGTCCGGCCCGCGCTCCCGCCGCTCAGCCGGCCATGCGCGCCCGCAGCCGCCGCCAGAGCGCCGGCGTCCCGCTGATCAGCACCGTCAGCACGACCGCGGCCAGAGCGCCCTCCCACGGCTCGGCGAACAGCGAGCCGCCCAGGATCCCGATCAGCTGATACGTCGCCGCCCAGGCCAGACAGGCGGGCACGTCCCCGCGGGCGAACTGCTTCAGCGGCATCCGGCCGAGGAGACAGGCCAGCATCACCGGGATGCGCCCGGCCGGCACCAGCCGGGACAGCACGAGCACCATCGTGTCGTGTTCGTCCAGCTTCCTCTGCGCCTGCGCGAGCCGCTCGGGGGCGGCCCGGCGGGTGATCGCCTCCAGCCACTTCGAACCGTTCCTGGACCGCACCCCGCGTTGCCCCAGCCAGTAGAGGCAGATGTCCCCGAGGAACGCCGCCCCGGAGGCCACGGCGAAGACCACGAGCAGGGCGAACGGTGACGTCTGGTGCAACGTCACCACGGCCGCCGTACTCACCAGGGCCCCCGTCGGTACCACCGGCACCAGCGACCCCACCGCCACGAGCAGGAACAACGTCGGATAGCCGACGACCTGCTGCGTCGACTCCGTCGGCAGCTGCCGCAGCACTTCCTCTATCACCTACGGGCCACCGGCCTCACATGCTCGCCGTGCCCCAGCCGGTGCACCGCCACGTCCGGTGCCACCCGCGCCGCCTGCCGCACGAACTCGTCCCCCGGCGAGTGGAACTCGTGCGGCCGGACCCCGTCCATCCCGATCGGCCAGTACGTGCCGTAGTGCACCGGCACCGCCGACCGCGGCTCCAGCATCGTCAGCACCTGTGCCGCGCGCGTCGCGTCCAGGTGGTGGTGGCCCAGGTTGGGCCCCCAGCCGCCGACCGGCAGCAGCGCGACGTCCACCGGTCCCACCGCCTCGGCCATGTCGCCGAACAGCCCGGTGTCCCCGGCGAAGTAGGTGCGGGCCTCGCCCTCGACGACGTACCCGAGAGCGGGTACCCGGTGCGGGCCGAGCGGCAGGCGGCGTCCGTCGTGCAGGGCCGGGACCGCGCGGACCAGGATCTCGCCGACCCGCACCACGTCCCCCGGCCCGACCTCGGTGACACGCAGCCCGCGGAGCCGGCGCAGCAGCCGCAGGCCCGGGACGGCCCCGACGGCACCCCGGGGCACGATCAGCCGGCTGCCGGGGGCGAGACGGGCCAGGGAGGGGAGATGCAGATGGTCGGAGTGGAGGTGGGAGATCAGCACCGCGTCGGCGACCGCGGCCTCGGGCGGCGGGAGCTCGCCCCGGCGGCGGCGCAGGTGCGCGAAGCGCCGCGCGAACAGAGGGTCGGTCAGTACCCGGACCCCGGTGTCCTCGATGGTGCAGGTGGCATGACCCCACCAGGTGACCTCCACCGCCCCGCCTCCTCCTCCACGCCGTTCCCGTACGCGTACGAGGGTAGGCGCTCTGCGCCCTTCCCACGCCTGAGCGCCCCTTCACACCGGTCCTGGTCCGGCTGTCGACGGTTACGGAGTGCTACGGCGGGGGTAGGGTCGGGGTCAGTATCCGAGTGCGGGGGGATCCGTTCATGGACGACGTCGTCGCAGACGTACGGGTGGCGGCCATCGCCAGCCTCACACCGCTGGAGGAGCTCGACGGCGACCCCTTCCTCGTCGACCCCCTGTGCGCCCGCTGGGCCGCGGACCGGGGGTACGTCGTCACCCGCCAGCTCCGCGTCCACGGGCTGCGCCCCGACCACCGCGCGCCGTGGCAGGGCTCGGGGGACGGGCAGGTCGAGGTCTTCGTGGCAGCCAACGACCGGGTGCTCGCGCGGGCGCCCGCCTCGGCCGGGGGCTTCGCCGCGGAGTGCGAGGACCAGGGCGTCCGTCTGGAATTCGCCGACCTGGAGGAGCCCGTGTACACGGCGCGCACGAAGGCCGGCGTCCACCGCGGACTCTCCATGCCGACCGCGGGGTACGACGGCTGCTGAATCCCCCGGAGGGGGGCCGGGGTCCCGAAAGGTCCCGAAAAGGGCTGTGACAGGCTTGATGCGGGCCCATGACGAGCACCGGGCCCGGACGTGAGGTGGAACGGCGTGAGTGACGGGCGATGGCGTGAGGCGGGGGGAGCCCTCATACGCGTGATCTCGGTGTGGGCCGTCTCCACCCTCACCCTGCTCGCACTCGCGGGAATCCTGCCCGACTTCCAGCTCCAGGCGGACGACGGCGACACCATCACGAGGACCGCCTTCACCGCGGCCTGGGGCGCCGGAGCCTTCGGTCTGCTCTCCGCCCTGGTGTGGCCCGTGCTCGTCCGGGCCCTGCTCGTCGTGCCCGCCCTGGTGCTGGGCGCCCTGGTCTTCTTCCTCAACGGCTCCCTGCTGCTGATCGCCCTTCGGCTCATCCCGGACGGGCGCGGCGACGCCGCCCCGGAGACCGCCGTCGTCGTGGCCGCCGTCATGTCCGCCGTGGCCTCCGCGGTCTCCACCGCCCTCGCGGTGCGCGACGACGACGCCTACCGGCGCAGACTCTCCCGGCTCGCCGACCGGCGCCGCAGACGCAGCGGGGTGCCGAGCAGCCCGGACGGAGGGCGCGCCGGCCCGCCCGGGATCGTGTTCGTCCAGCTCGACGGGGTGGGGCACGACGTCCTGGAACAGGCCGCGGCCGACGGCCTCATGCCGACCGTGGCCGGCCTGCTCGCCGACGAGGCGGGCCACCGGCTCACCCCCTGGACGACCGACTGGTCCAGCCAGACCGGTGCCAGCCAGCTCGGCATCCTGCACGGCAGCAACTTCGATGTGCCGGCCTTCCGCTGGTTCGAGAAGGAGAGCGGCACCGTCATGGTCTCCAGCAGACCGGCGAGCGCCCTCGAACTGCAGCGCAGGGCCATCGCCCGCACCCATGACGGCGGCCTGCTCACCGTCGACGGCGCGAGCCGGGGCAACCTCTTCAGCGGCGGCGCCGACCAGCTCGCCCTGGTCCTGTCGATGGCCGCCCGGCTGGGCAAGGGGCGTCGCTCGCGGGCCGGCTACTTCGCCTACTTCTCCGACCCGGCCAACGCCGTCCGCACCGCGCTGTCCTTCGTCGCCGAGGTGGGTCGTGAGGTCGGCCAGTCGGTCCGCGCACGGGTGCGCAAGGAGTCCCCCCGGGTGAAGCGCGGCGGGCTCTACCCCTTCATCAGGGCCTTCGCGACCGTCGTGGAACGCGATGTCGTGGTCGCGGCGGTGATCGGCGACATGTTCGCGGGGCGCACCGCCGTCTACGCCGACCTGGTCGCCTACGACGAGGTGGCCCACCACTCCGGGCCGCACAGCAGGGACGCCGAGAAGGTCCTCTCCCGCCTGGACCGTTCGCTCGGCCTCATCATGAAGATCGCCGACCACACCCCGCGCGGCTACCGGATCGTGCTGCTGTCCGACCACGGCCAGAGTCCCGGGGAGACCTTCGCCGGACGGTACGGCCTCACCCTCAAGGACCTGGTGCGGGCCGGCTGCGGACTGCCCGTACCCCGCAGGGCGCAGCGCACCCGCAGCGCCTCAGAGGCTCGTGACGCCGTGCGCACCGCGCTGCACAGGCCGGTCGTGGGGGAGAAGGACGCGGAACAGCCCAAGTCCTTCGACCCCGTCGTGCTCGCCTCGGGCAATCTGGGACTGTTGTCGTTCCCGGACATAGAGGGGCGCGCCTCGCGCGAGCAGCTCGACCGCCGATACCCCGCCCTGCTCGGCACGCTGGCCGCCCATCCGGGGATCGGCTTCCTGCTCGTACGGAGCGAGAAGCACGGTTCGGTGGTGCTCGGACGCGACGGTGCGCAGGTCCCGGTGGCCGAGCTGACGGACGGAGAGGGCCCGATCGCCGTCTTCGGGGCCGGCGCGGCCGACGCGGTGCGGCGGACGGACGGCTTCCCGCACGTCGCGGACGTCATGGTCAACTCGATGTACGACCCCGGAACCGGCCGCGTGCACGCCTTCGAGGAGCAGATCGGCTCGCACGGCGGGCTCGGCGGCGAACAGTCCCGGCCGTTCCTGCTGTGGCCCCGGACGCTGACGGATCCGCTCGACGCCGTGGCGGCGGAGACCCCGCGGGGGACCTCCCCGGACGGCCCGCCGGGGGTGCCCCCGGCCGGACCGGTGGGCGCGGAGGCCGTGCACCGGGTGCTCGCGCGCTGGCTGCGGGAGCTCTCCGGGCCGCAGGTGCCGCTCCGGCAGGAAGGGTTCGCAGGAGCGGTGCGGGCGGACGAGCCCTACATCGACGGGTCCTCCCCGATCGAGGGCGCCGCAGCGGAGGCAGCCGATCACCCGGCCTCCTCCGAGGGGCCGGTCGCCCGCTCCGAGGGGTCGCTCCGCGAGGTCGAACCGCTCGAAGCCCTTCCCGACCCCGGCGACGCCGTACCGGGCACACGCGGGTGAGGAGCGGCGGGCGTCAGGCGGACGCGCGCCGCACCAGCGTCGGATGGAAGACCACGGACGGTGCGGGACCGTCGCCGGGCTTGCCGATCTGCTTCAGGAGGAGCCGGGCCATCTCGGACGCCATCTCCTCCACCGGCTGACGGACGGTCGTCAGCGGCGGATCGCACGCCACCGCCGCGTTGCTGTCGTCGAAGCCCACCACGGCCACGTCGCCGGGCACCTCCCTGCCCGCACGCAGCAGGACCGGCAGAGCGCCCAGCGCCATCAGGTCGGAGGCGATGAACACCCCGTCCAGATCCGGCCGTTCACGCAGGAGCTGCCGCATCGCCGAGGCCCCGCCCGCGTGGGTGAAGCCGCCCTCGGCCGTCACCACGTCCCTGATGCCGTGCTGCTCGAGAGCGTCCAGGAAGCCGGTCAGGCGGACCTGCCCCGCCGGCATGTCCTGCGGGCCCGCCACCGTCCCGATACGCCGCCTGCCCAGGGACGCCAGATGCTCGGCGGCCATCTGGGCCCCCGCCCGCTGGTCCGCCTCGACGTAGGTGAGGGGAGTGTGCCGGCGGGGGCGGCCCGCCAGCACGGCGGGCAGCCGGGTGCCGTGGAGCAGGCCGGGCAGCGGGTCGTCGGCGTGCGAGGAGATCAGCACGACCCCGTCGACGTGCCCCTGGCGCAGATACGACAGCAGCTGTCTGCGGGAGGCCTCGTCGTCGGCCAGCATCAGCACCATCTGGATGCCGGCGGGCCGCAGTACGTCCACCAGCCCGGCGACCACACGCCCGAAGTGGGGGTCGGAGAACATCCGGCCGATGAAGGGCTCGGACACGGAGCGCCGTTCGCGCTCGGACACCACCAGGGCGATCGAATCGGTCCGCCGGGTCACCAGTGAACGCGCCGCACGGTTGGGGACGTAGCCGGTGGTGGCCACCGCCTCCTCCACCACGCGCCGCAGGGCCGGGTCCACCGTGGTCGCACCGTTGATCACACGGGACACGGTGGCCCGGGAGACGCCCGCCACCGCGGCCACGTCCTCCAAGGTGGCGGGGCGCACGGGCGGTGAGACGTCGGCAGTCATGCAGTCTTTATACCGGGTGATCCGACGGGCAGGCGAAGGGTTCCGGCACGTCAGCGGCCTTGCCCGCGCACAGCGCCCTCAGCGCGGCCAGTTGCTTCCCTTCGGTCGTGTGTCTCTTGAGGAAGAGCACGGCCCTCCTGTTCCGAGGAAGTGGGGTTCCTCTGACCGGTTGTCCGACCAGGATGGAGAGCGCTCTCTCAGTGAACGCAGAAGCATGACTTAGGCATGTCAATACTTTGGGGGCGGTCCTCAATTACCTTCCGCTTGTGAGGAGTTGGCTGGTTGTGATCATGGGGGAGCGTTCTCTCCCGAGGTGGTCCGGGCGGAGGGTGTGGGGCGTTGTCAGTGGTGGGCGGCAGGATGGTGGTCATGACGACGAACTCAGCTGGTGCGCTCGCCGATACCGCCTCCTACGCCGCCGCGGTGGAGGAGGTCAAGCGCGCCGCCGCCGCGTACTACACCGCAGGTGAGAGCAGGCTCGACGACGACGCGTACGACCGGCTGGTGCGCGGGGTCGCGGCCTACGAGGAGGAGCACCCGCAGGAGGTGCTGGACGCCTCGCCGACCGGGAAGGTCGCGGGGGGCGCGATGTCGGGGGACGTGCCGCACACCGTCCCGATGCTCTCCCTGGACAACGTCTTCTCCGCCGAGCAGTTCGTCACGTGGACCGCGTCCGTGGAGCGGCGGATAGGCAGACCCGTCGCCGCGTGGAGTGTGGAGCCCAAGCTCGACGGCCTCGCTGTCGCCGCGCGTTACCAGGAGGGCCGCCTCGACCGGTTGATCACCCGCGGGGACGGGACGGCCGGGGAGGACGTCTCGCACGCGATCGGCACGGTGCTCGGCCTGCCCGAGCGGCTCGGAGAGTCCGTCACCCTTGAGGTGCGTGGCGAGATCCTCATGACCCAGGAGCAGTTCGAGCAGGCCAACACGGTGCGTACGGAACACGGTGCGGCGCCCTTCGCCAATCCGCGCAACGGCGCCGCCGGCACGCTGCGGGCCAAGGACCGGCCGTACCGGGTGGAGATGACCTTCTTCGCGTACGGAGCGCTCGCGCTCCCGGATTCGGGTGAGCTGACGGCCGCGCTGGCCGCCCTGCCGCACGGCGAGGTCCTGGAGTACGTCGCGGGGCTCGGCGTGCACACGGCGGCGGAGACCGCGGTCGCCCCGCGCACCGTCACCACGGTCGCTGAGGTGCAGGCCGGGGTCGAGGGCATCGCCGCTCTGCGCGCCTCGCTGCCGTTCGGGATCGACGGGATCGTGATCAAGGCCGATCTGGCGGCGGACCAGCGCGACGCGGGCTCCGGGACGCGGGCGCCGCGCTGGGCCATCGCCTACAAGCTGCCGGCCGTGGAGAAGGTCACCAGGCTGCTGGGCGTGGAGTGGAATGTCGGCAGGACCGGGATCATCGCACCGCGCGCCGTGCTGGAGCCCGTGGAGATCGACGGATCCACCGTCGGCTACGCCACGCTGCACAATCCGGCCGACATCACCCGCCGCGATCTGCGTCTGGGTGACCAGGTGATGGTCTACAAGGCGGGCGACATCATCCCCCGTATCGAGGCGCCCGTCGCCCATCTGCGCACCGGTGACGAGAAGCCGATCGAATTCCCCGAGGCCTGCCCCCGGTGCGGCTCGGAGATCGACGCGAGCGAGCAGCGCTGGCGCTGTACCCGGGGCCGCAACTGCCGTCTGGTGGCCTCCATCTCGTACGCGGCCGGGCGCGATCAGCTCGACATCGAAGGTCTCGGTGCCACCCGGGTCGTCCAGCTCGTCGACGCGGGCCTCGTCCAGGACTTCGCCGACCTCTTCACGCTGGAGCGCGATCAGCTGCTCGCCCTGGAGCGGATGGGAGAGACGTCCACCGACAATCTGCTGGCGGCCTTCGAGACGGCCAGGACCCGCCCGCTGTCCCGCGTCTTCTGCGCGCTGGGTGTGCGGGGCACGGGCCGCTCCATGTCCCGCAGGATCGCTCGGTACTTCGCGTCGATGGACCGGATCGCCGCCGCCGACGCGGAGGAGTTGCAGCGGGTAGACGGCATCGGCAAGGAGAAGGCGGCGGCGGTCGTCAGTGAGCTGGAGGAGCTGGCGCCGCTGATCGGCAAGCTGGTGGCGGCCGGGGTCAACATGACCGAGCCCGGCGCCACCCCGCCGCCCGAGCCCGGGGCCGAGCCGGAGGGCGGTGTCCAGGCCGAGGGTGCGGCCGGGCTGCCGCTCGCCGGTATGACCGTCGTGGTCACCGGAGCCATGACCGGAGCTCTGGAGAAGCTCTCGCGCAATCAGATGAACGAACTGATCGAGCGGGCCGGCGGGAAGTCCTCCTCCAGCGTCTCCAAGCGCACGAGTCTGCTCGTCGCCGGGGAGAAGGCCGGATCCAAGCGGGCCAAGGCCGAGGATCTGGGGGTCCGGATAGCCGCGCCGGAGGAGTTCGCCGAGCTGGTCCAGGCCCACCTCGCCCCGGAGGTGTGAAAGTCGCAGGCGAGCATGGCTCCAGGAATGATGAAGGCTCTGGCCTTTTCTGACCTTGTATTGCATAGTGAGGGTTCGATCATGCCTTGCTATCAGTAGCTCGGCCTGGAGTGAGGGGCCGGAACGTGCTCGACATGGTCTCGTCCATGCGGCGTGAGGACCGGCACGGCGCTCTGCGCGGCGCGCTACGCCGTGGCCCCCTGCTCACCGGCGGCGGAGCGCTCCGGAACGATGTCACCGGCACGATCGCCGCCCACCTCGGTGTGCCGGTGCGTGTCGACAGCGACCCGGCGACCGCTGTCGTCCGCGGCGCTGCCCTGATCCTGGGCTCCGCTCCGAGCCCCGCGAGCGCGGGTACGGGCGCGGCTGCGGTGCCGGTCGTCCCGGTCCGGACGAGGTGAGCCCCCTCCGGGGCGCGCCCCGGGGGAACGCTCCCCCGGGGGAGCGGCACAGCACGCCGCCGCACCGGGCGAGGGCCCTCCTCGCCGGGCTGCTCCTCACCCTCCTGCCCCTTCTCGGCGGCGCGCCCTCGGCACCCGGAGCCGCGCTCCCTGTGCGAGGCCCCGCAGCCACGGAGACCGCCCCGTCCACCGTGTCCGTTGCCGGACACGCCACGCACCTCTCGCGACCGGCCTCCCGGCCCGCAGCCCCGCTCGCGTCTTCCCGGACGGCTCCCTCCGCGCGCACGGCGCCGACCGTCGTGGGCGCCGCACATGCGCCCGGCGGTGCCGCACCGGTCTTCCGGCCGCCGGCCACCGCCCGGCTCGTTCCGGCGCGCATGCCGACCGGCCGCACGTCCCGCACCAGGTGCCGCCGCCCGCCCACGGCGCACTGCCGCCGCACCCGCAGGGGGTTGACCCGCCGAGGGGCGCCTCGTGCGTGGCCGCGGGACCCGGACCCGTCGTGGTCGTACGGATCCGGACGGCGCTGCCGGGCGTACGGGGGCCTCCTCGGGTGACGGCCGGTCAGCCGGTCCTTCACCGGTCCTGTTCCACCGACCTGTCGTCGCGCCCTTTCTGAGTCCGGGGCGGGCGACGCCCACCCGAGGGGATTTCCATGACTCGCGCCACCGCGGTGCGAGCGGTGCTGGCTGCCGCCGTGCTGCTCGTCTCCGTGTTCATCACGCTGACCATGCCGCCCAGACTCGGCCTCGATCTCCAGGGCGGCACCCGGATGGTGCTGCAGGCCAAGGACTCCGGTACGGCGAAGGCCGACCGGGAGAGCACCGATCGCACCCTGGAGGTCCTGCGGCAGCGCATCGACTCGCTGGGTGTCGCCGAACCGGTCCTGACGCGTTCCGGCGAGGACCGGATCATCGTCGAGCTGCCCGATGTCCAGGACCCGCGTCAGGCGGCCGAGGTCCTCGGCAGGACGGCTCAGCTCGGCTTCCACGCGGTGGGCACAACCGGCGCCGGGCAGGACGGAGCGACGACGCTGCCCGACGAACAGGGAGGTCTCCTCTCCCTCGGCCCGGAGCGGCTCTCCGGCGCGGGGGTCAAGGACGCCACCGCGGAGTTCCACGCCCAGCAGGGCACGGGCTGGACCGTCTCCCTCGACTTCCACGAGGACGCGGGCCAGGAGTGGAAGCGGCTCACCGGCGACGCCGCCTGCCACCCGGCCGGAGACGAACGGCGCCGCGTCGCGATCGTCCTCGACGGAAGGGTCATCTCCTCGCCACAGGTCGACCCGTCGACCGGCTGCGGGAGCGGCCTGCCCTCCGGCTCCACCCGGATCACCGGATCCTTCAGCGCCGACGAGGCACACGACCTCGCGCTGCTCATCAAGGGCGGCGCACTTCCCGTACCCGTCGAAACGGTCGAACAGCGGACCGTCGGCCCGACACTGGGCGCCTTGGCCATCGACGCGAGCGCCCGGGCCGCACTCATCGGCGCGGCAGCCACCGCGCTCTTCATCACCGTCGTGTACCGGCTCTTCGGAGCACTCGCCGCCCTCGCCCTCGCCGCCTACGGCGTGATCTCCTACGCCGCCCTCGTGGCCCTGGGGGTCACCCTGACGCTGCCGGGCCTCGCCGGATTCGTCCTCGCGGTCGGCGTGGCGGTCGACGCCGACGTCCTCGTCTTCGAGAGGGCCCGGGAGGAGTACGCCGACCGGTCGAGCCGGACGCTGCGCTCCGCGCTCACGGCCGGATTCCGCAACGCCCGCAGCGCCGTCGTCGACTCCAACGTCACCACCCTCATCGCCGCCGCCCTGCTGTTCCTCCTCGGCTCCGGCCCGGTCAAGGGCTTCGGCGTCACGCTCGCCATCGGGGTCCTGGCCTCGATGTTCTCGGCGCTCGTCGTCGCCCGCGCGCTCACCGAGATCGCGACGGGCTCCCGGTTCGTCAACGACTACCGGGGCGTCAACGGCATCGGCCGGCCCGGCCGTGTCCGCACCTGGCTGCGCGTCCGGGACCCCCGGCTGTTCCGTTCACCGCACCGCTGGCTGACGCTCTCCACGGCACTCGTCCTCGTCGCCATGACCGGCATCCTCGTGCGCGGGGTCGACCTGGGGGTCGAATTCACCGGCGGGCGGCTCGTCGAGTACTCCACCAGCCGTCCCGTCGGTGTCGAGACGGCCCGGGACGCGATCACCGCCGCCGGCTTCACCGACGCCGAGGTCACCACCGCGGGCGAGCGTGACCTCTCCGTACGCACGGGCACGCTGGACAACGAGGGGGAGCACGCGCTGCGGGCGGCGCTCTCCCGGGAAGGCGGCGAGACGCTCAAGGTGAGCGACGAGCTGATCGGGCCCAGCCTCGGCGACGAACTGCGACGCAACGCCCTGATCGCCCTCGCGGTCGCCGTGTCCGTGCAACTCGTCTACCTCGTGGTCCGGTTCCGCTGGACGTTCGCCGTGGCCTCGGTCGGGGCGCTGGTGCACGATGTCATCCTGCTGGTCGGAGCCTTCGCGTGGCTCGGCCGTCCCGTCGACGGGATCTTCCTCGCCGCCCTCCTCACCGTCATCGGCTACTCCGTCAACGACTCCGTGGTGGTCTTCGACCGGGTGCGGGAGCTGTGGGCCAGGAACCGCCGTACACCGGTCGACCGGATCGCCGAGCGCGCCGTGCTGCAGACCGTCCCACGCACCGTCAACACCGGGATGGGCGCGCTGTTCATCCTGGTCGCCCTCGCGGCGCTCGGCGGCGACTCGCTGGCGGACTTCGCGCTCGCCCTGCTCATCGGCGTCTGCGTGGGGACGTACTCCTCCGTGCTGACCGCCGTGCCCGCGGCACTTCTCCTGGAGCGGACCGGCAAGGCCCCGCCCCCGGCCGCGAAGAGGGCGCCGAGGCGCCGGCCCGCGGACGGGCGGTCCCCCGGGGACCCCGCGGACAACGGGGCGCGCGTCTAGGTCCTGTCGTCCGGGTCGCGCCGGTCTCCCTGTCCTCCACTGACAGGCCTGACCCGCGTGAGCGGCCCGGGCCCGGGACCGTCCGGACGGTCCCGGGCGCGTACGCGGGGCGTGGCCGGCGGACTGCGGCACAATCCTGATCACGTCCAGCGATCGGAGTGTGCCGCTCATGTCCGTCGTGCTGCGCGAGGCCCGGGCCACGCTCGTACCCGACATGACCGGCCCCCAGGGCCCGCTGCCGCCGCTGATGCTCGCGCTGACCGTACTCACCGGGCTCGTCGACGCGTTCAGCTTCCTGGTCCTGGGCAGGGTCTTCGTCGCCAACATGACCGGGAACGTGGTCTTCACGGGTTTCGCCCTGGCCGGTGCCCCCGGGTTCCCGCTCCTCGCCTCCGTCCTGGCGTTCGGATCGTTCGCTGCCGGGGCGCTGGCCGGCGGGACCGTCGTCCACCTCGCCCGCGCGCACCGGGGCCGGCAGCTGCAGTGCGCCCTGCTCCTGCAGACCGCTTTCGTCACCGCCGCCACGATCCTGGTGCTGGTCTCGCGCGCGCCGTACACCGGGGGCGTCCGCCTCGTGCTCATCACCCTGCTCGGCCTCGGACTCGGTGTGCAGAACGCCGCCGTCCGGGCGCTGGCCGTGCCCGACCTCACCACGACCGTCCTGACCCGCACCCTCACCGGGGCCGTTGCCGACAGCCGGCTGGCCAGGGGGCCGGGCGGAAGGGCGGGACGCCGGGGACTGTCGGCCCTCTCGCTGCTCGCCGGAGCCTCCTGCGGCGCGCTCGCCGTGCGGACCGGGCATCCCGCCCTGCCGCTGCTGCTCGCGCTGCTCCTCCTGGCCGCGGTGAGCACGATCGCGTCCCTGCTGGTACGGGGTGACGCGCCCTGGACGAAGCCGGGCGCCGCTGCCTGAGCACACTGCGCCGCGGCGACCGCCGTCACCCGTGTCGGACGCGACAGCCGAGGTTCCCGGACCGTAACGTCACAAGGCACCGACGACAACACCGATACGCCGAGGAGTCGCGTATGCCCACCGAACCGCTGTCCGCGCACGACGTCGAGGCCGGGCTGCGCGAGCTGCCCGGCTGGCAGCTGGAGGGGGACCGGATCACCCGCACCTACCGGCTTCCCTCGCACTTCGCCGCCGCCGGGCTGACCGTCCACATCGCAGGGATCCAGGACGAGCTCAACCACCACTCGGACCTGACCCTGGGCTACAACACGGTGGCTCTCGCGGTGCACACGCATGACGCCGGTGGCGCGGTCACACGGAAGGACCTCGCCCTGGCGGCGCGCGTCGAGGCGGTCGCCGCCGGGCACGGCGCGAGGTAGCGCGCCCGGGGCCCCTCGTGCGGGCCCGGGTGTCGTACGGGCCGGCTCAGTCCGCCGGGCCGAAGCGAGGGTGCGTCGTGAGCCAGTCCGCGTAGCCGGCGCTGCGCCGCACCGCCTCCGCGTACGCCGCGCGGGTGTGCCCGGTCACCGCCGCCGCGGCCGCCTCGGCGCTCGCGCCCGGGGACCGGGGATGCCGCCCCAGCAGATGACGCCAGCTCAGCGGCGAGCCCGCCAGCGGCCGGGTCACCAGGCCCGGCGCCGGCGGGAAGGTGGCCCGGCACAGTCCGAGCGCCCGGCCCACCTGGACCAGATGGACGACGGACGCCGTATCCGTCTCGTACACCGACACGGGAGTGAAGCCCGCCTGCGCGCAGGCCGCCGCGAAGCAGTCGGCGAAGCAGCCGTCGCCGGGCACATCGGCCCAGCACTCGTCGGCCAGGGCGGCGAGTTCGAGCTCCGGCCGGTTCGCCAGCGGATGGTTCTCGGGCAGCATCACGAACACCGGGTCGACGCCGATGACCTGCCAGACCAGCCGGTCCTCCCGCGGTGGCGGGCTCTCCCCGCAGGTGCCGATCAGCGCGTAGTCCAGCCTGCCGTCGACCAGCAGCGAAGCGATCTCCGTCACCGACCACGAGGTATGGGTGGTCACCGGAGCCGTCGGATGGGCGGACGCCAGCCGGTCGACGAGACCGCCGAGCAGCGGTCCGTGCGTGCCACCGAGCCGGAAGCGCTCCACGGTGGCCCAGGCGTTGGCGAAGCGCACCGCCTCCTCCTGCAGCCCGCTCACGGCGGGCAGCACCACCCGGGCTCGCTCCAGCACCAACTCGCCCAGGAGGGTCGGCCGCGCGCCCGTGTGGTCCCGCTCGAAGAGTGGTCCGCCCAACGCCTTCTCGATCCGCCGCAGTTGGGCGCTGAGCGCAGGCTGCGCGAGGCCCAGTGCCGCCGCCGCCTTGGTGAGGCTGCCCGTGTCGGCTATGGCCCGTACGGTGCGCAGATGTCGCAACTCCAGCTCCATGCGGGCACGTTATGGCCGACGGCACTCACCGGCAACACATGGGGGCCGCTCTAGAATGGCCTCGTGCTGGACTACGACGCAGAAGCCGCGCGCTACGACTCCACCCGCGGAGGGGTTCCCCGCGCCGAGGCCGCCGCCCGTGCCGTCCTCGCGCTCGTGCCCCCGACCGCCCGTACGCTGCTCGACATCGCCTGTGGCACAGGGCTGGTGACCGAGCGCGTGGCCCGCGGCCGCCCCGGACTCCGGGTGCACGGGGCGGACGCATCCCACGGGATGGTGCGGCTGGCCCGCCACCGGGTCGGAGCGGTCGCCCTGGCCGACGCCCGGAGGCTCCCGGTGGCCGGCGCGGCGCTCGACGCCGTCAGCGCGGTCTGGCTGCTCCATCTGCTGCGGGGCGAAGGGCAGGTGCGTGAGGTCGTGACCGAGGCGGCCCGGGTGCTGCGGCCCGGCGGGGTGTTCGTCGCGACGGTCGACAAGGACGCCGGCCACGACGTGGGCAGCGACATCGACGCCGTGCTCGCCCCCTGCCTCAGCCCGTGTCCTTCCGACGCGTCCCGTCTCGTCGGCGCTTACGCCGCCGGCCTCGGCCTGGAACCTGCCGGGGGCGCCGTGTTCGCCGGCCACGGGCAGGGCCGCTCCCCACGGCGCGCCGCTCGCGCCGTGTTGCGTGGGGAGTACGCGTCGCGGCTGGCGCTCCCCGGGCGGACGGCCGAACGGCTCGCGGCGGAACTCCTCGCTCTGCCCGGGCCCGACCGGGCGCGGCCCGACCCCGTGTTCCGGCTGACGGCGTTCCGCGCACCAGGGTGAACGACCGTGCTCGACACGTTGCGCGCCCCCGGGTGAACGGCCGTTCCTGACGTCTTCCGCGTACGCCGCACGGTCTTTCACGGGGAGGCGACCGGGATCACCCGTCCGCGCCGCCCGCGTGTTCCCCGTCGCCGCGGGCCGGCGCCGTGCTGTCCCGCTCGATCAGCCGGGGCAGGGGCACCTGCACCGTCCGTGCCGGGCCGCCGTCGATCAGCGCGGTCAACTCCCTTGCCGCGAGCCTCCCGAACGCGACCGGGTCCCTGGACAGCGCGGTGAGCCACGGCGAGGTCAGCCGGCAGAGCGCCGAGTCCTCCCAGGACACGACGGACACGTCCTCGGGGACCGAGAGCCCGAGGCCCACGGCGACGGCGGCCCCGGCCGCCGCCATCACGTCGTTGTCGTAGATCAGGGCCGTCGGCGGGGTCCGCTGCTCCAGCACCCGCCGGGTCGCCGCCGCCCCCTCGATGTCGGAGTAGTCCGTCGTCACCGAGTGGGCCTCGGCGAGGCCGCGGCGGTCGGCCTCGATCCGCAGCGACTCGATGCGCCGGTCGGTGTGGGCGAGTGTGGACAGGCCCGCGATGTGCACGATGCGCCGGTGGCCCAGCTCGTGCAGCCGGCCGACGACCTCCGCCATGGCGCCCGCGTCGTCCGCGCGGATCTGCGAGAGGCCGGGGTGCGGACCGGTGTCCCCTTCGGACAGGGTGCCGATGACGACGGCGTGCAGACCCAGTTCGTCGAGCAGCGCCGCGCGCGGGTCGTCCGTACGCGGGTCGACCACGAGGACTCCGTCGACCCTGTGCTCCGCCCACCAGCGCCGGTAGACGGCGCACTCGGCCGGTACGTCCTCCACCACCTGGAAGAGCAGCCCGAGCTGACGCTCGGCCAGTACCTCCTGGACGCCCGAGATCAGCTGCAGGAAGAACGAGTCCACGCCCAGATGGGCGGCCGGCCGCGCCACCACGAGACCCACGGTGGCCGACCCCTCGCCGGACAGCGCCCGCGCGGCCGTACTGGGCCGCCAGCCCAGCTGTTCGGCGACCCGCCGGACGCGGTCGCGGGTGATCTCCGAGACGCCCGGGCGGCCGTTGAGCGCGAACGACACGGCGCTCTCCGAGACGCCCGCGCGCTGGGCGATGTCCTTCATGGTCGGCCGGCGTACCGGTGTGCGTCTGGCCGGCGAGATGTCCTCGGCCGGCGGCCCCTGCGGTGTCACCCGGTGCCTCCTTCCCGCGTTCCCCGTGGTCCCCAAGAGGGCGGCGCGTTCGCTCGGCCCCGACGCAGTGTAAGCCTTACGGCTCTCCGGGGCGAGAGAAGTGAACCGACACCTAAAGCGCTTGAGTTGAAGTGCCCTAATGCGCTTTAGTTACCACTCTTCGCAGGGGAGTTGCACTCCGCTGACCTGTAAAAATGGCGAAGTCATGGTTGAACTTACGGTGAATGTATTGACTTTCCGCCGACCGCCTTGCAGTCTCAGCCGAGCGAAGGCGGTCGGTGGTCCGCGACCCCGCTGCCGACCGCATGCCTGGTCCGAGCAAAGGAGCCGTTCACCGTGCGCATCCCCCGAAGAGCAGCCATCGCTGCCGTCGTCCTCGCCGCCGTCCTGCCGTTGAGCGCCTGCGGGGGCGGCTCCGGCACGGGCTCCTCCGACGCGTCCGGCAAGGTCGAAGGGAAGATCACCTTCCAGACCTGGAACCTGCAGGCGAACTTCAAGGACTACTTCGACGGCGTGATCGCCGGCTTCGAGAAGAAGTACCCGGGCACCGAGGTCAAGTGGGTCGACCGCCCGGGGGAGGGGTACGCCGACAAGATCAGCGCCGACGCGGCCGGGGGTACCCTCCCCGACGTCGTGAACGTCTCGCCCGACCTGGTGGCCCCGCTGGCCAAGGCGGGGCTCGCCCTGGACCTCGACCAGGCGGCGCCGACGTACGCGAAGGAGTACCTCCCGGGAGCCTGGGCGAGCCATCAGGTGCCGGGCACCGAGGGCACGTTCGCCTTCCCCTGGTACCTCAACACCGGGCCGATGTTCTACAACAAGCGCCTGCTGAAGGATGCCGGGCTCGACCCGGCGACGCCGCCCGCCACCTACGACCAGGTCTTCGCCGCCGGGATGAAGCTGGCCGGGGCGAGCAAGGGCAAGGTCGCCGCCCTGGCGAACGTGCCCACCATCGAGGACTTCGGCCGCTACGGCGGCGAGCTGATGAACGAGGACGGCACCGGCTTCGCCTTCAACGACGCAAAGGGGGTCGAACTCCTGACCAAATACAAGGAGTTGTACGACGCCAGGGCGCTCGACCCGCAGGCGCTGACCGCGACCCCCGAGTCGTCGGGGCACAAGTTCCTCACCGAGTCGGTGGCCATGAACCCCGGCAGCGCGCTGGACCTGGCCAACTTCAAGAAGCAGGCACCCGGGCTCTACAAGAACATCGGGATCACCGAACAGGTCAGCAACACCGGCAAGGCCAACATGTACGTCATGGGCCTCATGGTCAACGCGCGGACCCAGCAGAAGCCGGCCTCCGTGGCGTTCGCGCACTACGTCACCGACGCCACCCGTCAGATGGAGTTCGCGAAGCAGGTCGCCATCTTCCCGAGCACCCAGGGATCGCTCGACGACCCCTACTTCACCGAGGAGGACGGCACCGACGAGACCCGCGTCCGGGTGGCCGCCGCCAAGTCGCTGAAGACGGCGGTCAACTACACGCCCGTCCTGTTCAGCGAGCAGATGAAGACCGAGCTCCGTAACCAGATCGCCAAGGCGCTCCAGGGGAAGCAGAGCCCGAAGGAAGCTCTTGACAACGCTGTCAAGGCGTGTGACCGGCTCCTGCAGCAGAGCTGAGACCTCATGAAACCCCCTGCCACCCCCTCCGGCGCCACGCGCCCTGGCCCGGCGGCCGACGACGTTCCGGGGCCTCGCACGGGCCCGACGGCGGGCGGGTCACCCCGCCGTCGCGGCGCCGGCCGCCAGGCGGCCGGCGTCCGGCCCGTCGGTCGCATCAGCCGCCATCTGCCGCTCAGCCCGTGGCTGTTCGCGGCGCCCGGGCTGCTCGTCGTCGGCGCGTTCAGCCTGTACCCGTTCTTCAGCACCCTGGTCAACGCCTTCACCGACCGCAGGACCCTGATTCCCGGGAAGTTCGTCGGC
Organism: Streptomyces sp. SM10; assembly: GCF_002910915.1. Lineage (GTDB taxonomy): Bacteria > Actinomycetota > Actinomycetes > Streptomycetales > Streptomycetaceae > Streptomyces. The sequence goes on from NZ_NEUF01000048.1 coordinate 260,022, forward strand.
CTGGCCAACTTCCAGGAACTGCTGCACGACGAGATGTTCTGGATCGGCCTCCGCAACAGCACGCTCTACGTCCTCGGTGTGGTTCCCGCGCTGGTCGTCCTGCCGTTGCTGCTCGCGATGCTCGTCCAGCGGCACATCCCCGGCATCTCCTTCTTCCGCTCCGCCTTCTACACACCCGTCGTGGCCTCCATCGTCGTCGTCGGCCTGATCTGGGTGTGGATGCTCGACGACCGCGGCCTGATCAACTCCCTGCTGGAGGCGGTGGGCATCGGCAAGGTCGGCTTCCTCAGCGACCAGTGGCTGCTGCTGGTGAGCGCGATGACGGTCACGGTCTGGAAGGGCCTCGGCTACTACATGATCATCTACCTCGCCGCGCTGGCCGACGTGCCACGCGAACTGCACGAGGCGGCCGCCGTGGACGGAGCAGGAGCCGTGCGCCGCTTCCTCACCGTCACCGTCCCCGCCGTCCGCTCCACGATGGTGCTGGTCGCGGCCCTGGCCTCGGTATCGGCCTTCAAGGTCTTCTCCGAGGTCTATCTGATGGCCGGTCCCTCCGGAGGCCCGGCAGGTGAGGACACCACCCTGGTGATGCTGGTCCAGCGGGTCGGCACCGGACTGACCGGACGGGTCGGGTACGCCTCGGCCATCTCGGTCGTGATCTTCGTCGTCACCGTCGGGCTGATGCTGCTCGTGCTCCGCGCCGACCGCAAGGAGGACGCGTGAGCATCCTGAGGACCACCGACGCCGAGGGCCGCCGTATCCCGGTCTGGCAACTCGTCCTGCGGTACGTACTGCTGCTCCTCGTCCTCGCGCTGACCGTCGGGCCCTTCCTGTGGCAGCTCTCGACGTCGCTCAAGGGCCCGGGTGAGGACATCTTCAGCTCCCCGCCGAGCTTCCTGCCCGACGATCCGACCCTGGACAACTACACCCGGGTCGCCGACACCATCCCGGTCTGGGACTACGCGTTCAACTCGCTGAAGGTCGCCGCGGCCAACGTGGTCACCAACTGCGTCGGCGCCGCCCTGGCCGGCTACGCGCTGGCCAGGCTGCGCTACCGGGGCCGCCGGGCCGCCACCCTGGCGTTCATCCTCGCGATGCTGGTCCCCGTGGAGGGCATCATCATCGCCCAGTTCACGACCATGCGGGACCTCGGCCTGAACAACACCCTGCTCGGCGTGCTCCTGCCGGGCTCCATCGGCGCGATGAACGTCCTGCTGATGCGCAACGCCTTCCTGAACCTCCCACAGGAGGTCGAGGAGGCCGCGTTCGTCGACGGTGCCAACGTCTGGCAGCGCTTCCTCCGGATCGCCCTGCCCTCCGTCAAGGGCACCCTCGCCGTCGTCGCGATCTTCGCCTTCATGGGCGCCTGGGACGACTTCCTGTGGCCGCTGATCGTGCTCAGCGATCCGGAGAACTTCACCCTCACCATCGGACTGAACTACCTGCACGGCACCTTCGCCAACGACGAACGGCTCGTCGCGGCGGGCACCATCATCGCCGTGGCGCCGCTCATCGCGCTCTTCGCCTGCCTGCAGCGCTTCTTCTTCCGCGGAGTCGGCGAAGGCGCGGTCAAGGGCTGACACCGGCCGTCCCCGCACCACAGAACCAGGATCCCCCTTCATGAGCTCCGCACCGCCGCGCTTCGGCGCCAACTACACGCCCAGCCAGGGCTGGTTCCACCACTGGCTGGACTTCGACCTCGACGCCGTGCGCGCCGACCTGGACTCCATCGCCGGGCTCGGCCTCGACCACATCAGGGTCTTCCCCCTCTGGCCGCTCTTCCAGCCGAACCGCACGCTGATCCGCCCGCGCGCCGTCGAACAACTCGTCCAGCTGGCCGACGCCGCGGCCGAACGCGGCCTCGACGTCAGCGTGGACGGCCTGCAGGGGCACCTGTCGAGCTTCGACTTCCTGCCCGCATGGACACAGACCTGGCACCGGCGGAACCTCTTCACCGATCCGGACGTCGTGGCCGGGCAGGCCGAGTACCTGCGTACCCTCGCCGCCGCCCTCGCCGACCGGCCCCACTTCATCGGCATGACCCTGGGCAACGAGATCAACCAGTTCTCCGGAGACCCGCACCCCGACCCCGACCGGATCACCCCCGCCCAGGCCGGCACCTGGCTGCGGACCCTGCTCGACGCGTGCGAGGAGGGAGCACCCGGCAAGCTCCACCTGCACGCCGAGTACGACGCCTCCTGGTACCAGGACGACCACGCCTTCACCCCCGCGCACGCCGCGCGCATCGGGGCGGTCACCGCCGTCCACTCCTGGGTCTTCAACGGCACCGCCCAGCGGCACGGCCGGGCCGGGACCGCCACCGAGCACCACGCCGCGTACCTGACCGAGCTCTCCAAGGCCTGGGCGCGCGAACCGCACCGCCAGGTCTGGCTCCAGGAGGTCGGCGCGCCCGCCCCCCTGATCCCCGCCGACCACGCCGCCGCGTTCACCGAGGCGACCATCGCCAACGCCTTGGACTGCGAGGACGTGTGGGGCGTCACCTGGTGGTGCTCCCACGACGTCTCCCGCTCCCTGGCCGACTTCCCCGAGCTGGAGTACGGCCTCGGTCTGCTGACCAACGACCGGCAGGTCAAACCCGCCGGGCACGCCGTCGCCCGGATCGTCCAGGAGCGGCGCGCCGCCCCCCACCGCCCGGCGCCCCGGACCACCGCAGTCGTCGTCGACGCCGGGGACGACGACACCGCACCCCACCGCTCGGTCTGTGCCCCCGGCGGTGCGGTCTTCGAGGCCTTCGCCCGCCTCACGGAGGACGGCGTCCGCCCCACCACGGTCCTGGCGAGCCACGCCGAGGATCCGGCCCACCTCGCCGGCCGCGGAATCACCGAGGTCGTCACCCCCGGCCAGGTCCTCGGGGCCTGACGCACCGCCCCCGCACAGCACCGGAATCGCCTCTCGCACGATACGGAGCAGACCATGACCCAGCCCCTGCCGCACCCCGTGGCCCCGGCCCGACGCACCGTGGTACTCGCGGGCGCCGGCGCCGCGGCCGCCCTCCTGGCACCCGCCTTCCCCGGCACGGCCGCGGCGGCCACCGCCCAGGCTCCGGGGAAGCTCCAGCCCTACGCCTCGTACTGGTTCCCCGACTCGCTGCCCACCGGCACCCCCGGCGACGGCGTCACCTGGCGCAGCCTGAAGAGCTGGCGTGCCGAGGACGACCGGGACCTGGAGTTCAACACCTCGACCGTGCCGCTCGCCGACCGCTTCACCCCGGTCCCGGTCAACACCACCGCCCGCACCGGCCAGGCGCGCATCGCCTCCCTGGTCGCCTTCGGGCACACCGCGGGCAACCCCGCCCAGGGATCGGCCACCGCCGACCACTACGCACTGAGCCAGTGGGCCTACCTCGACGAACTCGTCTTCTGGGGTGGCTCGGCGGGCGAGGGACTCGTCCTGGCGCCCAACGCCCCGGTCGTCGACGCCGCCCACCGCAACGGGGTGCCCGTCCTCGGCACCGTCTTCCTGCCTCCGGTCCACCACGGCGGCGACCTCCGCTGGACCCGTGACCTGGTGCAGCGCGATGACGCGGGCCGCTTCCCGCTGGCCGCGAAACTGGTGGAGGTCGCCACCGCCTACGGCTTCGACGGCTGGTTCCTCAACGCCGAGACGGAGGGCGGCGACGAGGCGCTCGGCGCCGACATGCTCGCCTTCGTCACCGACCTGCGCGCCCGTGGTGAGGCCGCCGGGCTGCGCGTCACCTGGTACGACGCCATGACCGTGAAGGGCCAGGTCGGCTGGCAGGGCGCGCTCGACGCGGAGAACACGGCGCTCTTCCAGGAGGCCGACTCGATGTTCGTCGACTTCCGCTGGACGCCGCAGACGCTCGCCGACTCCGGCGGACGGGCCGAGGACGCCGGCCGCAGCCGCTACGAGCTGTGGGCGGGGGTCGACGTCGAGTCGACCGGCTGGAACCGGGCCGTCGACTGGGACGCGATCGTCCCCACCGACCGCGACCACACGGTCTCCTACGGCTTCTACCGCCCCGAGTGGACGCTCAGCCATCTGCCCGAGGACCGCACGCCCGGGCAGTTCCACGCGGCCGACCAGCGGTTCTGGACCGGCAGCTCGCTCGACCCGGCCAGGCCCGACGGATCCGACACCTGGCGCGCCCCGGCGACGTCGGTCGCCGACCGCTCCACGGTCGACCGGCTCCCCTTCGCCACGACCTTCAACACCGGTCACGGCCTGCGGTGGTACGAGGACGGCCGGCCGCTCTCCGACTCCGCGTGGAACCACCTCGGCCTGCAGGACCGGCTTCCCGGCCGCCGCTGGGTCGTGCGCACCGAGGGCCGTACCCCGTCCGTCGCCTTCGACTTCGACGACGCCTGGCACGGCGGCAGCAGCCTCCTCGTCGACGGCGACCTGGACGCCCCCGCCACCGTCGAGCTGTTCGGGACCCGGCTGCCACTCACCCGGCGGACGGTCGTCGAGCTCGTCCACCGCATCGACCCGGGCTCCGGTCCGGTCACCGTCGAACTCGCCGTGGCCCTGCGCGAACCCGACCGGCCGGGCGACCCGCTCGCGTACACCTACCTGCCCGCCGGAGAGCTGCGGCCCGCCGCGGGGGGCTGGTCCACCGCGACGCTGCGGCCGCACTCCCTGCGCGGCACCGTCCACGCAGTGGGTGTCCGGCTCACCGGTGCGGGCCCGGTGCGGTGGAGGCTCGGCGCGCTGGCCGTACGCGATACGGTCGGCAAGCCGCACCCGCCGGCCGCCCTGCGCGTCACCGGCACCGCCACGGGCGCCGACGGCACGGAACTGCGCCTGCGCTGGCGCCGCGCCCCGGGGCCGGTACGCCACTACGAGGTGCACCGGATCCTGCCCGACGGCACCCGGCGCTTCCTCGGAGGCGCCTGCGGCACGGCCTTCTTCCTGTCCGGCATCCGCCGCGAACCGGGCGAGAGGTCCGCCCGCTTCGAGGTCAGGGCCGTGGACGAGCTGTACGCCCCCTCGACTGCCGCGGTCACCGCGCACCGCTGGTAGCCCGCCCTCACCCGCACACCCGCACACCCTCACAACGGAGTCACCCTCATGCACGACGACCGCAGCCTGGTCGAAGCCCGTCTGAAGCGTGTCCTGGACGAGCGCATCCGACCCGCCGTATACCCGGAATCCGTACCGCTGGACGTCGCCGTCTGGAACGCGCCGGGCGAGCCCGTCCCCGTCGCCGAGGGGCTGGCAGGCCCCACCGGGCCCATCGCGGCCGGTGACCGGTGGGGGGCGCCCTGGAGCACCTGCTGGTTCCGCGTCTCCGGAACCGTTCCCGCGCACTGGGCGGGACGGACCGTCGAGGCGATCCTCGACCTCGGCTTCGACGAGAACATGCCGGGCTTCCAGTGCGAAGGACTCGTCTACCGGCCCGACGGCACCCCGGTGAAGGGCCTGAACCCGCGCAACCAGTGGGTCCGCGTCGGGGCACCCGTCGAGGGCGGCGAAGAGGTCCTGCTCCACATCGAGGCCGCCTCCAACCCCGTCATCCTGGACTACCACCCCTTCCTGCCGACGCCGCTCGGTGACAAGACCACCGCCGGCAGCGGACTCCAGTACACCCTGGCCCGGATGGACCTGGCCGTCTTCGACGAGCACGTGTGGAACCTGGTCCAGGACCTGGAGGTGCTCGGGGAACTGATGGCGGAGCTGCCCGTCGAGGGCGCCCGGCGCTGGGACATCCTGCGCGCCATCGGCCGCGCGCTCGACGCCGTCGACCTCCAGGACGTCAACGGCACCGCGGCGGCCGCCCGCGCCGAACTGACCGAGGTGCTCGCCACGCCCGCCCAGCCGTCCGCCCACCGCATCAGCGCCGTGGGACACGCGCACATCGACTCCGCCTGGCTGTGGCCGCTGCGTGAGACCGTCCGCAAGGTCGCCCGCACGACGTCCAACATGACGGCCCTGCTGGAGGACGAGCCGGACTTCGTCTTCGCGATGTCGCAGGCGCAGCAGTTCGCCTGGATCAAGGAGCACCGCCCCGAGGTGTACGCCAAGGTCAAGAAGGCGGTCGCCGAGGGCCGGTTCGTGCCCTCCGGCGGTATGTGGGTCGAGTCCGACACCAACATGCCCGGGTCCGAGGCGATGGCTCGTCAGTTCGTCCACGGGAAGCGGTTCTTCCTCGACGAGTTCGGCATCGAGAACGACGAGGCCTGGCTACCCGACACCTTCGGCTTCGCCGCCGGGCTGCCGCAGATCATCAAGGCGGCCGGCTCCAAGTGGCTGCTCACCCAGAAGATCTCGTGGAGCCAGACCAACAAGTTCCCGCACCACACCTTCCGTTGGGAGGGCATTGACGGTACGCGGATCTTCACCCACTTCCCGCCCGTCGACACCTACAACTGCTCGATGAAGGGCAGCGAGATCGCCCACGCGGCGAACAACTTCAAGGACAAGGGCGTCGCCCGCCACTCGCTCGCCCCGACCGGCTGGGGGGACGGCGGCGGCGGCACCACCCGCGAGATGATCGCGAAGGCCGCCCGGATGCGCAGCCTGGAGGGCTCGGCCACCGTCGGGTGGGAGACGCCCACCGAGTTCTTCACCAAGGCCGAGGCGGAGTACCCGGAGCCGCCGGTCTGGGTCGGTGAGCTCTACCTGGAGCTGCACCGCGCGACCCTGACCAGCCAGGCGAAGACCAAGCAGGGCAACCGCCGCAGCGAGCACCTGCTGCGGGAGGCCGAGCTGTGGGCCGCCACGGCCGCCGTGCGCGGGGACTTCGCCTACCCGTACGAGCAGCTGGACCGGATCTGGAAGACGGTCCTGCTGCACCAGTTCCACGACATCCTGCCGGGGTCGTCGATCGCCTGGGTGCACCGCGAGGCCGAGAAGACGTACGCGGCCGTCGCCGAGGAGCTGGGCGGCATCGTGGACGCGGCCCAGCGAGCCCTGGCGGGCGACACATCCGCGGAGGGGACCCTCCGGTTCAACTCCGCCCCGCACGCCCGCGACGGCGTCCCGGCGGGTGGAGCCGGCGCCGTCGTCCCGGGCAGCGGGGGACAGCTGGCCGCGCGCGAGGGCGGCGGCTTCGTGCTCGGTAACGGCCTGCTCCAGGTCGAGATCGACGCCCGCGGCCTGGTCGTCTCCGCGTACGACATCGGCGCCGAGCGGGAGGCCGTCGCCCCCGGGGAGGCCGCCAACCTGCTCCAGATCCACCCGGACTTCCCGAACATGTGGGACGCCTGGGACGTCGACGAGTTCTACCGGAACACCGTCACGGACCTCACCGCGCTCGACGAGCTCACCGAGGTCCGGGACGAGGGCACGGTCGGTGTCCGGATCGTGCGCGGTTTCGGCGCATCGAAGGTCACCCAGCTGCTGACGCTTGCTCCCGGCGCCAAGCGCCTCGACATCGACACCGAGGTCGACTGGCACGAGACGGAGAAGTTCCTCAAGGCGTCCTTCCCGCTGGACGTCCACGCCGAGCGCTACGCCTCCGAGACCCAGTTCGGGCACTTCTACCGGGCGACGCACACGAACACCAGCTGGGAGGCCGCCAAGTTCGAGGCCTGCAACCACCGGTTCGTCCACCTGGAGGAGCCCGGCTGGGGCGTGGCGCTCGTCAACGACTCGACGTACGGACACGACGTGACCCGGACGGTCAGGCCCTCTGACGCGGGCACCACCACGACACTGAGGGTGTCGCTGCTGCGCGCCCCGCGGTTCCCCGACCCGGAGACGGACCAGGGCGTGCACCGCTTCCGGCACGCCCTGGCCCCGGGCGCGGGGATCGGTGACGCGGTGCGGGAGGGCTTCCGCATCAACCTGCCGGAGCGCCGGGTGTCCGGCGACCGTGAGGTCGAGCCGCTGGTGACGCTCGACAACGACACGGTCGTCGTCAGCGCGGTCAAGCTCGCCGACGACGCGAGCGGCGATCTCGTCGTGCGGCTCTACGAGTCCACCGGAGGCCGGGCGAAGGTTCGTGTCGGCCTCGGGTTCGAGGCCGCGGGCCTCACGGTGACGGACCTGCTGGAGCGGCCGCTCGACGACGTCACGGTGCCGGAACTCACCGAGGGGGCAGTGAACCTGACGTTGCGTCCGTTCGAGCTGGTCACCCTGCGGCTCGCCCGCCGCTGACCCCGCGCGAAGGCGCCCCCGCCGCACGCGGTGGGGGCGCCTTTCGTGTGTGCGGTGGGTCAGGCGCCGAGGTTGAACTCGGCCGGGTCCGCGCCGAGGCGCTTGCCCTCGTCGAGCGCGGCGAACGCGGCCAGGTCGTCGTCGTCCAGCTCGAAGCCGAAGACGTCGATGTTCTCCGCGATCCGCGACGGCGTCACGGACTTGGGGATCACCACGTGGCCGGTCTGCAGGTGCCAGCGGAGCACGGCCTGGGCCGGGGTCCGGCCGTGCTTGTGCGCGACGGCGACCACCGTCGGGACCTCGAGGAGGCCCTTGCCCGAGCCCAGCGGCGACCAGGCCTCGGTGACGATGCCGTGCTCGGCGTGGACCGCGCGGGACCTGGCCTGCTGGAGTTGCGGGTGCAGCTCGATCTGGTTGACCGCCGGGACGACGGAGGTCTCGCCCAGGAGGCGCTCCAGGTGCTCCGGGTGGAAGTTGGACACACCGATGGCCTTGGCGCGGCCGTCGGCGAGGATCCGCTCGAACGCCTTGTACGTGTCGACGTAGGCGTCCTTGGCCGGCACCGGCCAGTGGATGAGGTAGAGGTCGACGTAGTCCAGACCCAGCTTGTCCAGCGACGCGTCGAAGGCGCGCAGCGTCGAGTCGTGACCCTGCTCGCTGTTCCACAGCTTGGTGGTCACGAACAGTTCCTCGCGGGGGACACCGGAGGCGGCGACGGCCTTGCCGGTACCCGCCTCGTTCCCGTAGATCGCGGCGGTGTCGATGCTCCGGTACCCGGCCTCCAGGGCCGTGGTCACGGCCGCGGTGGCCTCGTCGTCCGGCACCTGCCAGACACCGAAGCCGAGCTGCGGCATCTCGAGGCCGTTGTTGAGGGTGAGGGTGGGGACCTGGCTCACGAGCAGTCGATCCTTACGTTGTCGGTCGGTTCTCCCCGGGGGAACGATCGGGGCGGCCCGAGCATTCCCGGCCCCCACGATCGAAAAGCGCCTCCGGCCGGCCGTGGGACCTTCCCCGGTGCGGTCACCGGTACAGGGCGTCGACCTCGGCCGAGTACGCCGTCTCGATCGCCTTCCGCTTCAGCTTGAGCGAGGGGGTCAGCAGCCCGTGCTCCTCGGTGAACTGGTGCGCCAGGATGCGGAACGTACGGATGGACTCCGCCTGGGAGACCGCCGTGTTCGCCGCCACCACCGCCCGGCGCACCTCCATCTCGAGTTCGGGATCGCGGACCAGGTCCGCCGCGCGCATCGGCGTACGGCCCTGCATGGCGAGCCAGTGCTCCACCGCCTCGTGGTCCACGGTGACCAGCGCCGCGATGTAGGGCCGGTCGTTCCCGACGACGATGCACTGTGCGACCAGCGGATGCGCGCGCACCCGTTCCTCCAGACCGCCCGGGGCCACGCTCTTGCCCCCGGAGGTCACCAGGATCTCCTTCTTGCGCCCGGTGATGGTCAGATAGCCGTCCTCGTCGAGCGCGCCGAGGTCGCCGGTGGCCAGCCATCCGTCGTGCAGCACGGAGTCCGTGGCCTTCGGGTCGCCCAGGTAGCCGGAGAAGACGTTCGCGCCGTGTACCCAGATCTCGCCGTCCCGGGCGATGTGCACCGTGGATCCGGGGATCGGCTGGCCGACCGTGCCGTAGCGGGTCCGCTCCGGCGGGTTGGCCGTGGCCGCTGCGGTCGTCTCGGTGAGGCCGTATCCCTCGTAGACCGTGACTCCCGCGCCGGCGAAGAACAGCCCGAGCTGCCGGTCCATGCCGGAACCGCCCGACATGGCGTGCCGCACCCGGCCGCCCATCGCGTCGCGGACCTTGCGGTAGACGACCTTGTCGAAGAACTGGTGTTGCATGCGCAGCCCGGCGGAGGGCCCGGGACCGGTGCCGAAGGCACGCTCCTCCAGGGCCTCCGCGTACTTCACGGCGATCTCGACGGCCTTGTCGAACGCCCCGACACGCCCCTCCGACTCCGCCTTGCGCCGCGCGCCGTGGAAGACCTTCTCGAAGATGTACGGCACCGCCAGGATGAAGCTGGGCCGGAAGGACACCAGGTCCGGCATGAGCGCCTTCGCGGACAGCTCCGGCTGGTGGCCCAGCTTCACCCTGCCGCGCAGCGCCGCGATCTCCACCATGCGGCCGAAGACGTGCGCGAGCGGCAGGAAGAGCAGTGTGGCCGCCTCCTCGCCCGGCTTGGAGAGGAACACCGGGTGCCAGCGGGCGACCATGGTGTCGGCCTCGAACATGAAGTTGGCGTGGGTGATGACACAGCCCTTGGGGCGCCCCGTCGTGCCGGAGGTGTAGATGACGGTCGCCACCGAGTCGGGGGTCACCGCGCGGCGGTGCCGGTGGACGACCTCGTCGTCGATCAGCGCCCCGGCCTCGGTGAGCTCGGTCACCGCGTCGGCGTCCAGCTGCCAGAGGCGGTGCAGATTCGGCAGCCGGTCGATCACGGAACCGATCGTCATCGCGTGGTCCTCGTGCTCGACCATGACGGCCGCGACCTCGGCGTCGTGCAGCATCCACAGGACCTGCTCGGCCGACGACGTCGGATAGATCGGTACGGACTGGGCGCCCACGGCCCAGAGGGCGAAGTCGAACAGCGTCCACTCGTAGCGCGTCCGGGACATGAGGGCGACCCGGTCACCGAACCGGACGCCCTGGGCGATCAGGCCCTTGGCGAGAGCCATCACCTCGTCGCGGAAGGCGGCGGCCGACACGTCGTGCCAGCGACCTTCCGCGTCCTTGCGGCCGAGGGCCGTCCGGTGGGGATCTTCCTCCGCGAAATCGAAGACGGTATCGGCAAGACCGCCGACTTGAGGGGCAGCGGCCATGGGTGGGACAGTGAACTCGCGCAATGACCTGCTCCTTGTGGCGCTCCGCACGGCGCCGCGACGCTACCTCACCGGGCGGGGCCGTGGGAGAGTCCGAAGTCTCCGGAAAACGTGGCATCTGGCCAGGCCGACCGTAGAAATCGGGCCAGATGGGCAAGGCTCGGGCGCACTTCTGACCACGGAGTACGTGGCTCGGGCGGGAATCTCCACCGAATCTGTACGCGCCACTTACGCCGAGTCCCGGTGCGGCGGCATGACCGGGGCGCGGTGAAGACGGTCTCCACCCGCCAGGATCGCCGCCGCGAGTGCGTCCGCCGCCTCCTGGGCGCTGTCCCTGCGACGCCCGTGCAGCAGCACGAAATCCACATCTCCGAGCTCCGGCAGCCCGGCCCGGGGCGGCACCGGCACGAGTCCCGGCGGGATCAGCCCCCGGGTGTGCGCCATCACCCCCAGGCCCGCCCGCGCGGCCGCGACCAGGGCGCTCAGGCTGGCGCTCGTGCACGCGAAGCGCCAGGACCTGCCGTGTTCCTCCAGCACCTCCAGGGCGCGCGCCCTCGTGATGCCGGGCGGCGGGTAGGCGATCAGCGGGAGCGGACGGTCGGGGTCGATCCTCAGCTGCGGAGCGCCGATCCAGGCCAGGGTGTCCTGCCAGACCAGCTCACCGTGCGTGTCCCCGGTGCGCCGCTTGGCCAGCACCAGATCGAGCCGGCCCGCCGCGAGCTGCCGGTGCAGCGCGCCCGACAGTTCCACCGTCAGCTCCAGCTCGACGTCGGGATGCTCGCGCCGGAAGGACTCCAGGATCTCCGGCAGTCGGGTCAGGACGAAGTCCTCGGACGCTCCGAAGCGCACCCGGCCGCGCAGCCGGGTGCCGGTGAAGAACGCCGCCGCCCGCTCGTTGGCCTGCAGGATCGTCCGGGCGAAGCCCAGCATGGCCTCCCCGTCCTCGGTGAGGTCCACGCGGTGGGTGTCCCGGCTGAACAGCTGCCGTCCGGCCTCGGACTCCAGTCGGCGGACGTGCTGGCTGACCGTGGACTGGCGGACGCCTAGCCGGCGCGCCGCCTGGGTGAAGCTGAGGGTCTGGGCGACGGCCAGGAAGGTGCGGAGCTGGACGGGGTCGTACATGGACCGAGGCTATCGCGAATCGTGATGACAGTAAGTGCGGTATACCGGATTCCCGATCGAGGTGTCGGGGAGCACGATGGGGAGGGCACGACCCCGACCCAGAGAGCACGGAGCACATGAGCCGCCGCACCAGCCGCCGCATCCCCGCACTGCCGTCCTGGCTCCCGGTCGACCCGTACATCCTGGCGTTGGTCGGCACGGTGGTACTCGCGGCCCTGCTGCCCGTGTCGGGGACCGGCGCCGAGGTGGCGGGGGGAGCGTCGACCGGAGCGGTGGCCCTGCTCTTCTTCCTCTACGGGGCGCGCCTGTCGACCGCCGAGGCGCTCGACGGACTGAAGCACTGGCGGCTCCACCTCACCGTCCTGGCCTGCACCTTCATGGTGTTCCCGCTGCTGGGGCTCGCCGGCCGCGGACTGGCTCCCCAGGTGCTGAGCCCGCAGCTCCAGGACGGCTTCCTCTTCCTGTGCCTGGTCCCGTCGACCATCCAGTCGTCGATCGCCTTCACCTCGATGGCCCGCGGCAACGTGCCCGCCGCCATCTGCGCCGGCTCCTTCTCCAGCATCGCCGGGATCGTGTTCACCCCGCTGCTCGCCGCCGTGCTCCTCGGCGGCAGCGCGGGAGGGTTCTCCGCGGACTCCCTGGTGAAGATCGTCCTGCAGCTCCTGGTGCCCTTCCTCGCGGGACAGCTGCTGCGCCGCTGGGTCGGCGGCTTCATCGGGCGCCACCGCACGGTGCTGGGCTACGTCGACCGCGGCTCGATCCTGCTCGTCGTCTACACGGCCTTCAGCGAGGGCATGGTGGCCGGGATCTGGCACCAGGTCACCCCGCTCCGGCTCGGCGGGCTGCTCGGTGCCGAGGCCGTACTCCTGGCCCTCATGCTCAGCGTGAGCTGGTACGGCGCGAAGCGGCTCGGCTTCGGGCGTGAGGACCGGATCGCCATCCAGTTCGCCGGGTCGAAGAAGAGCCTGGCGGCCGGACTGCCGATGGCCAGCGTCCTGTTCGGTGCGCACGCGAGTCTCGCGGTGCTGCCCCTGATGCTCTTCCACCAGATGCAGCTGATGGTCTGCGCGGTGATCGCCAAGCGCCGCTCACGCGACCCGTTGCCGGACACCGGGTCCGTGTCGCGGCACCCCGTCACCGTGAGCTGACGCACGCAGGAGAGGGACCGGCCGGCGCAGGGGGCGCTCCCCGCCGGCCGGACCCCTGCCCCGTGCGGCGGGCGGGCCGTCTCAGCCCTGCCCCACCGACGCCCCGAGAGCGATCCGGTGGTCACCCGCGTACACGTTCATGGACTGTCCCCGCAGGAATCCCACGAGGGTCAGTCCGCTCTCGGCCGCGAGATCCACGGCCAGCGACGACGGCGCCGAGACGGCCGCGAGCATCGGGATCCCCGCCATCACCGCCTTCTGCGCGAGTTCGAACGAGGCGCGGCCCGACACCAGCAGGATCGACTGCGACAGAGGCAGCCGATCGTCCGTCAGGGCGCGTCCCACGAGCTTGTCCACCGCGTTGTGCCGGCCGACGTCCTCCCGGACGTCCATCAGCTCGCCCTCCGGCGAGAACAGTGCGGCGGCGTGCAGACCCCCGGTCCGGTCGAAGACCCGCTGTGCCTCGCGCAGCCGGTCGGGGAGGGCGGACAGCAGGGCGGGCTCCACACGGACCGGGGGAGTGTCGGCGACCGGGTGACGGGTCGTGGTCCGGACGGCGTCGAGGCTCGCCTTGCCGCACAGGCCGCACGACGAGGTGGTGTAGACGTTGCGTTCCAGAGTGATGTCGGGGACCTCGACGCCGGGCGCTAGTTTCACGTCCACCACGTTGTACGTGTTCACCCCGTCGGCCGTCGCCCCGGCGCAGTACACGATCGACTGCACCTCGGATCCCACAGCGATCACGCCCTCGCTCACCAGGAAGCCGGCCGCCAGAGCGAAGTCGTCGCCCGGGGTCCGCATGGTGATGGCGAGCGGCCTGCCGTTCAGCCGGATCTCCAGGGGCTCCTCGGCGACGAGGGTGTCGGGGCGGGCCGTGACCGCCCCGTCGCGGACGCGGATGGTGCGGCGACGCTCGGTGACCCGTCCCATAAGCCGTCAATCCCGATTCTGTACGTGTTGGAAGCCGAAACGGCCCTTGATACAGAGGTTGCCATGGGTCACCGGGTTGTCGTGCGGTGAGGTGACCTTGACGATCTCGTTCTCCTGCACGTGGAGGGCCACGTTGCAGCCCACACCGCAGGAGGCGCAGACGGCCGTGGTCCGCGTCTGCGCGGGCTCGTCCCACGTCCCCGCAGCACGCATGTCGAACTCGGTGCTGAACGACAGCGCACCGGTCGGGCACACCTCGATGCAGTTGCCGCAGAAGACACAGGCCGAGTCGGGGGCGCGACAGAATATTGTCGACAGTATGCCTTTGCGCAGGGTCAAGGGATGTGACAGCGGGTGCCGTGTCCATCCGCCATTGCGGTGCTGCCGCGGGGATGTCCGCGAAAGTTCCCCGGCGGCTGTTCGAGACGCTCCAACCTCGGGCCCGGATTCCTGTGGGGTTACGTGCCTCTGTACCGGGCGGTAGCAACCAAGACTGGATAGTTCCTGCCAAACGTAGCGAGGGGAACCCGTACATGACCGGCTCACGTGTCGTGGCGCTCGGCCACTACCAGCCTGCCAAGGTCCTCACCAACGGCGATCTGGCGGCCATGGTCGACACCAGCGACGAGTGGATCACCAGCCGGGTCGGCATCAGGACCCGGCACGTGGGCGGCCCGGACGAACCCGTGGACGAACTTGCGGCACACGCCGCGGCCAAGGCGCTGGCGTCGGCCGGACTGCAGCCCACGGACATCGACATGGTTCTCGTCGCCACCTCCACGGCCATCGACCGCTCACCGAGCATGTCCGCGCGCGTCGCCGCGCGCCTGGGCATGAGCGCGCCGGCCGTGATGGACATCAACGTCGTCTGCTCGGGCTTCACCCACGCCCTGGCCACCGCCGACCACGCGATCCGGGCCGGTGCCGCCACCCGCGCCCTCGTCATCGGCGCCGACAAGATGGGCGACATCGTCGACTGGACGGACCGCTCCACCTGCGTCCTGATGGGGGACGGAGCGGGCGCCGCCGTCGTCACCGCCGACCCGGACGGGGGTGACCGGCCCGGGATCGGTCCCGTCCTGTGGGGCTCGGTGCCGGAGATGGGCAACGCCGTGCGCATCGAGGGCACGCCCCCGCGGTTCGCGCAGGAGGGGCAGTCGGTCTACCGCTGGGCCACCACCCAACTGCCGCCGATCGCCCGCAAGGTGTGCGAGCGGGCAGGTGTCACGCCCGAGGATCTCGCCGCGGTGGTGCTGCACCAGGCCAACCTGAGGATCATCGAGCCCGTCGCCCGGAGGATCGGAGCGGTCAACGCGGTCATCGCACGGGACGTCGTGGATTCGGGCAACACCTCGGCCGCGTCGATCCCGATGGCGCTGTCGAAACTGGTGGAACGCGGGGAGGTCGAGAGCGGTGCGCCGGCCCTGCTCTTCGGCTTCGGCGGCAATCTTTCGTACGCGGGTCAGGTGATCCGCTGCCCCTGATGCCCCCGCCGTGGCATTGTGCTCGGTAGACTGTAGACGATAAGCAATGGCCGGGCGCCCGGAGGGGGACCGCGATGTTGTCCGCAGGACTGCCGCAAGGAACGGTGCCGAAGCTGGAGCGGCCCGGGCCGCTGCGCGAGCGTGTCTACGAGGCGCTCCTGGAGCTGATCACCACGCGTGCGCTCAGGCCCGGTCAGCATCTGGTCGAGAGCGAACTGGCCGGGCATCTGGGGGTGTCGCGGCAACCGGTCCGCGAGGCGCTCCAGCGGCTGAACACCGAGGGCTGGGTCGATCTGCGTCCGGCGCAGGGCGCCTTCGTCCATGAACCCACCGAGGAGGAGGCGGACCAGCTCCTCTCGGTCCGCACGCTCCTGGAGGCCGAGGCCGCCCGGCTGGCGGCCGCCCGTGCCGGGCGGCCGGGCATCGAGGCCCTCGAGGAGTTGTGCTCCCAGGGTGAGCGGGCGGTCGCCGCCGACCAGGTGGACCTCGCCGTCGCCACGAACGCCGCGTTCCACGCCAAGGTCATGGAGCTCGCGGGCAATGTCGTCCTGTCCGAGCTCGCCGGCCAGGTGGACCGCCGGGTCCGCTGGTACTACACGCCGGTGGCCCGCCAGCGCGGCACCCGGTCCTGGATCGAGCACCGGGAGCTGATCGCGGCGATCGCCTCCAGGGACGAGCAGCGGGCGACGGAGATCATGCGGGCCCACACCGAGCACACGCGCCAGACCTACCACCGGCGCGAACAGGCCTGAGAGCAGAGGTGACCGGGCCTGAACGCACCGGCGTCCAGGCCCGGTCGTGCTCGTCCCGCGGCCGGGGCACCTCACCGGCTGCCGAGGGGGCCCCTGCCGGCCACAGGCGGGGCTGCGGATGTGGCCCGCGCCGGCCGCCGCGGGCACGGTCCTCGTCGGCGGTATGACCGCGCGGGAGTTCGGCGGCGCGCGGCGGGCCCGGTTCCTCGCGGCGATCGCGACGGCCACCATGCCCGTGCTGCCGGGCGGCGCGCACATCGCCAACACCACGTCCTGCGAGGTGCTCGCGTGGGCGGCGATCACCCTCGTGGTCGTGCGGATCGGCCGCCCGGCGACACACGGTGGTGGCTCGCGGCCGGTGCCCTGGTCGGGCCCGAACCGCGCACCTACGCGTGAGAACGGGCGGTCTCGGCGGCGGGCCGAGGGCCGGCGGCACTCTGCACGGCCGGCCCTCGACGGCGATCCGCCACCCGACGGCCCACCTTTGTCCTCAGTGTGGAGAAAGTTGGACCGGATTCGTGCGCAACTTCTTCCCACTCGGGTAAACCGCTGCTACGTTCCCCTCGAAAGCCCGACGGACTGGCCGGATTGGCGGGGGAGGGACGCGTGAGACGCATGACGGCACGACCCGCGAACACGCATCAGGCGCGACTGCTGCGGCTGTTGCGCGACGGGGGGCCCAACTCCCGCGCACAGCTCGGCGACCAGATCGACCTCTCGCGCTCGAAGCTCGCCGTCGAGGTCGACCGGCTCCTTGAGACCGGTCTCGTCGTGGCCGACGGGCTCGCCGCGTCCCGCGGCGGACGCCGTTCCCACAACATCAGGCTCGCCCCGGGGCTTCGCTTCCTCGGGGTCGACATCGGCGCCACATCCGTCGATGTGGCCGTCACCAACGCCGAGTTGGAGGTCCTCGGACACCTCAATCACCCGATGGACGTGCGGGAGGGCCCCGTCGCGGTCTTCGAGCAGGTGCTGTCGATGGCCGCCAAACTCCGGGCCTCCGGACTCGCCGAAGGCTTCGACGGTGCCGGCATCGGCGTACCGGGACCCGTCCGCTTCCCCGAGGGTGTGCCCGTCGCGCCGCCGATCATGCCGGGGTGGGACGGCTTCCCGGTCCGCGAGGCACTCAGCCAGGAACTCGGCTGCCCCGTCATGGTCGACAACGACGTGAACCTGATGGCGCTGGGGGAGCAGCACGCGGGCGTCGCCCGTTCCGTGGGCGACTTCCTCTGCGTCAAGATCGGTACGGGCATCGGCTGCGGCATCGTGGTGGGCGGCGAGGTCTACCGCGGCACGACGGGCAGCGCCGGAGACATCGGCCACATCCAGGTGGAGCCGGACGGGCGCGCCTGTGCCTGCGGCAACAGAGGCTGTCTGGAAGCCCACTTCAGTGGTGCGGCCCTGGCCCGCGACGCGGAGGACGCGGCCCGCGCCGGCCTCTCTGCCGGCCTGGCGGCCCGTCTCGACGCGGCCGGAAAGCTCTCCGCCGTCGACGTGGCCGCGGCCGCCGCGGCCGGTGACCCGACGGCGCTGGACCTGATCCGAGAAGGCGGCAACCGGGTCGGCCAGGTCATCGCCGGACTCGTCAGCTTCTTCAACCCGGGCCTCGTCGTCATCGGCGGCGGGGTCACCGGACTCGGCCACAACCTGCTGGCCAGTGTCCGGACCCAGGTCTACCGGCAGTCCCTGCCCCTGGCCACGGGCAACCTGCCCATCGTCCTCGGTGAGCTGGGGCCCGTCGCCGGAGTGACCGGTGCGGGCAGGCTCATCAGCGACCACCTGTTCTCGCCGGCCTGATGTCCGGGCCGGCGCGCTGCCAGGCACACGCTCCGCAGCCACCTCCGTAGACCTTCCCGAGCTCCGCCCGGGGCCCGCACCGCACGAGCCCGATCGCACCGCACGAGCACCTCCGTACCGCACGAGCACCTCCGTACCGCACGAGCCCGATCGCACCGCACGAGCACAGACGAACCACCAGCAGTTCCGTCAGCAGTACGGCACCGCCGGCACTGCGCCCTGCCCGCTCACCGGCCTCCTCCACGCTTCCCGGGCTTCCCGCCCGGGCGGGGGAGACCTCGTTCGCCGAGGGGATTCGTCATGGCACCAGAACCACCCCTGCTCACGATGTCCGGCATCACCAAGTCGTTCCCCGGTGTGCGCGCCCTCGACGGTGTGGACCTGGAGGTGCAGGCCGGTGAGGTCCACTGTCTCCTCGGCCAGAACGGCGCCGGCAAGTCCACGCTCATCAAGGTGCTGGCCGGCGCCCACCAGCCCGACGACGGCACCATCACCTGGAGCGGGGAGACCGTCCAGCTGTCCTCGCCGATCACCGCCATGCGGCTGGGTATCGCCACCATCTACCAGGAACTCGACCTGGTCGAGGGCCTGTCGGTCGCCGAGAACGTCTTCCTGGGACACGAGCCCACCAGCGCGGGCTTCCTCGTCCGCACCCGCGAGGCCCGCACCATGGCCGCATCGCTCCTGAAGCGCCTCGGGCACCCGGAGATCGACCCGGCCCGCCTCGTCGGCGACCTCTCCGCCGCCCACCAACAGATCGTCTCCATGGCGCGGGCCCTCTCCCACGACGTACGGCTGATCGTGATGGACGAGCCGTCCGCGGCCCTGGACCCCGACGAGGTCGACAACCTCTTCCGCATCGTCGACGGGCTCACCGCCGACGGAGTGGCCGTGGTCTACATCTCGCACCGGCTGGAGGAGATCCGCCGCATCGGTGACCGGGTGACCGTGCTCAAGGACGGCCGGGCCGTCGCGGTCGGCCTGGCCGCCGTCTCCACCCCCACACGCGACATCGTTGCCATGATGACCGGCCGCAACGTCGAATACGTCTTCCCCCAGCGGCCCGCCCCCGGCACCCGGGGCACGGCCGCCCCGGTGCTGACGGTCGAAGGGCTTTACCGCAAGGGCGAGTTCGAGCCCGTCGACCTCGAGCTGAGGCCCGGCGAGATCGTCGGCCTCGCCGGACTCGTGGGCTCCGGACGCTCCGAGATCCTGGAGACCGTCTACGGCGCCCGCAAGCCGACCGCCGGCCGCGTCCTCGTCGACGGGACACCGCTGCGCCCCGGCAGCGTCCGGGCCGCCGTGGCCGCCGGAATCGGTCTGGCTCCCGAGGAACGCAAGGCGCAGGCCCTGCTGTTGACGGAATCGGTGACCCGCAACGTCTCCGTCTCCTCGCTGTCCCGCTTCGCACGCGCCGGCTGGCTCGACCGGGGTGCCGAGCGCGAGGCCGCCAGGACCGCCACCCGCGAGCTCTCCCTGCGCCCCGACAACCCGGACGCCGCCGTCCGCACCCTGTCCGGTGGCAACCAGCAGAAGGCGGTCCTGGCCCGCTGGCTGCTGCGTGGCTGCCGGGTCCTGCTGCTCGACGAACCGACCCGCGGTGTGGACGTCGGCGCCCGCGCCGAGCTCTACGCCGTGATCCGCCGGCTGGCCGACGAAGGCCTCGCCGTTCTGCTCGTATCCAGCGAAGTGCCCGAAGTGCTGGGCCTCGCCGACCGGGTGCTGGTGCTCCGGGAGGGCCGTGTCGTGCACACGGCCGACGCCGGGGAGCTCGACGAGCACCGTGTCCTCGACCTCGTCATGGAAGGGAGCCCGACGTCATGACACAGCCCGCACCGTCGGCGCAGCACCACGGGCCGGAGAAGGGGTCCGTGTCCGGCCCCGCGGCCGCACCGCCCTCGAAGAAGGGCGGCGGTCCGCGCGCACTCGGTCTGCGCGCCGACGTCCGCAACCTGTCGCTCCTCGGTGTCCTAGCCGTCCTGATAGCCGTCGGCGGATTCACCGAACCGGACGCGTTCCTGGACACCGGGAACCTCCAGCTGATCCTGACGCAGTCCTCCGTCATCGGGGTCGTCACCGTCGGCGTCACCTTCGTCATCATCAGCGGTGGCATCGACCTGTCGGTCGGCGCGATGGTCGCCCTCGCCTCCGTCTGGGCGACGACCCTCGCGACCCAGGAGTTCGGCTTCGCGGGCATCCTCTTCACCGCGATGGTCGTCGGCCTCGCCGCCGGTCTCGTCAACGGACTCCTGATCGCGTACGGCGGAATGGTCCCGTTCATCGCGACGCTGGCCATGCTCGCCTCGGCCCGCGGACTGGCCCTGCAGATCACCGACGGCAAGACCCAGATCGTCACCGTGCAGTCCGTCCTGGACCTCGGCCTGCCCGACAGCTACGTCCTCGGCATCCCGCCGCTGGTCCTCGTCTTCGCCGCGGTGACCGTGGCCGGCTGGCTCATCCTCAACCGCACGACCTTCGGACGCCGCACGGTCGCCGTCGGCGGCAACGCCGAAGCGGCCAGGCTCGCCGGCATCGACGTACGCCGCCAGCGGCTCTACCTCTACCTGCTCTCCGGACTCTGCTGCGGCATCGCCGCCTTCATGCTCGTCATCCTGTCCGGGTCGGGCCAGAACACCAACGGCAACCTGTACGAGCTCGACGCCATCGCCGCCGCGATCATCGGAGGCACCCTCCTCAGCGGCGGCCGGGGCACCATCGTCGGCTCCGTCCTGGGCGTGCTCGTCTTCACCACGATCACCAACATCTTCGCCCTGAACAATCTCCAGAGCGACGTCCAGCAGATCGCCAAGGGCGCCATCATCGTCGCCGCCGTCCTCGTCCAGCGCCGCACGCTGCGGGGCGGCGAGACCTGAGCACCGCTTCCGCGCCCGAGCACCTCTCCCGTACCAGAGCACTGATCACTCACCCGCTGTTCCGTACGCACCACACCGGATGAAGGGTTCGACAGCCATGCCAGAAACCAGCCGCAGAGGACTGCTCTTCGGCACCGCGGCCGTCTCCGCGGGAGCCTTCCTCACCGCCTGCACCAGCAACGAGCCCAAGGAGGCGGCAGCGGCGCCGAGCAACCAGCCCGCAGCCGACGACAAACCGGGCACGCCCGTCACCATCGGCTTCGCCGGACCGCAGGCCGACCACGGATGGCTCAACGCGATCAACGTCAACGCCAAGTCGCGGGCGGAGAAGTACTCCGAGGTGACCCTGGAGATCACCGAGGGGTCCAACGACACCGCCGCCCAGATCGGCCAGGTCAAGACCCTCATCAACAAGAAGGTCGACGTCCTCGTCGTGCTCCCCGCCGACGGCAAGGCGCTCACCCAGGTCGGCCTGGAGGCCATGAAGGCCGGCATCCCGGTCGTCAACCTGGACCGCGTCTTCGCCTCTCCGCAGGCCTACCGCTGCTGGGTCGGCGGCGACAACTACGGTATGGGCCTCAACGCCGGCCACTACATCGGCGAGCAGCTCAAGGACAAGGCGAACGCCAAGGTCGTCGAGCTCGCCGGCATCGACAACCTCGAACTCACCAAGCAGCGCAGCCAGGGCTTCGCCGACGCCCTGAAGAACTACTCCAACATCAAACTGGTGGCCCGTCAGGCCGCGGACTTCACCGTGGAGTCGGGCCAGGCCAAGATGGCGCAGCTCCTCCAGGCCCAGAAGCAGTTCGACGCCCTCTGGAACCACGACGACGACCAGGGCGTGGGCGCGCTGCGGGCCATCCAGCAGGCCGGGCGCGACGAGTTCATCATGGTCGGCGGTGCGGGCGCCAAGTCCGCGATGGACGCCATCAAGGCCGACGACAGCGTCCTGAAGGCCACCGTGCTCTACCCGCCGACGATGGCGGCCTCCGCCATCGACCTGGCGCGGGCCCTGGGCCAGAACAAGGGCGTGGCGGGCCTCTCCGAGATGGAGATCCCGACCTCGCTGACGCTGTACTCCGCCGTGGTCACCAAGGAGAACATCGACCAGTACCTGCCGACGGGCTTCAGCTGATCCCGCACCGCCGCCGCCACCGAACCACCGACGAGGAGGAAGCCCGCATGGCCCGTAGGGAAGAGTCGGAGCAGGAGACCGAGGCACCGCCGCCGACGGCGACACTCGGCGTCGGCATGGTCGGATACGCGTTCATGGGCGCTGCCCACTCGCAGGGGTGGCGCACCGCGGGACACGTCTTCGACCTGCCGGTGAGACCCGCTCTCGCCGCGATCTGCGGGCGCGACCGTTCGGCCGTCGAGGCCGCCGCCACCCGGCACGGGTGGGCGGCGGCGGAGACCGACTGGCGCGCTCTGATCGCCCGGGACGACGTGCAGCTGGTGGACATCTGCACCCCAGGCGACAGCCATGCGGAGATCGCCATCGCCGCACTGGAGGCGGGCAAGCACGTGCTGTGCGAGAAGCCGCTCGCCAACACGGTGGCGGAGGCGGAGGCCATGGTGGAGGCCGCGGAGCGCGCCGCCGCCCGCGGCCAGGTGGCGATGGTGGGCTTCAACTACCGCAAGGTGCCCGCCCTCACCTACGCCCGCGCGATGATCGAGGAGGGTCGGCTGGGCGCCTTGCGGCACGTGCGGGCCACCTACCTCCAGGACTGGCTCGTCGACCCGCAGTCGCCGTTGACCTGGCGACTGCAGCGGGAGCGGGCCGGTTCCGGGGCGCTGGGGGACCTCGGGGCGCACATCGTCGACCTCGCCCAGTACCTGGCCGGGGAACCACTGACCGGGGTCTCCGCGGTCAGCGAGACCTTCGTACGGGAGAGGCCCGTGCTCGCCGGGGCGGCCGCGGGGCTCTCGGGCACCGCCGACAGTGCCGCACGGGGGGCGGTCACTGTCGACGACGCGGCACTCTTCACCGGACGGCTGGCGTCGGGCGCCCTCGCCTCCTTCGAGGCGACCAGGATGGCGGCGGGCCGCAAGAACGCCCTGTGCCTGGAGATCAACGGGGAGCTGGGGTCGATCGCCTTCGACCTGGAACGGCTCAACGAACTCTCCTTCCACGACCACACCGAACCCGCCACCAGCGCGGGCTTCCGCCGGATCCTCGTCACCGAGCCGCAGCATCCGTACCTGGAGGCGTGGTGGCCGCCCGGCCACGGCCTGGGGTACGAGCACACCTTCGTCCACCAGGCCCGGGACGTGGTGCGCACGATCGTCGAAGGGCGCACCCCCGTACCGTCGTTCGCCGACGGACTCCAGGTGCAGCGCGTGCTCGCCGCGGTCGAGGAGAGCGCCGCCAAGAACTCCGTCCATACCCCGGTCGCCTTCTAGGAGGTTGTGCGCATGCCCCGTCCCTTCACTCTCTTCACCGGCCAGTGGGCCGACCTGCCGCTGGAGGAGGTCTGCCGGCTCGCCCGGGACTTCGGCTACGACGGACTCGAACTCGCCTGCTGGGGAGACCACTTCGAGGTCGACAAGGCCCTGTCCGACCCCGGCTATCTCGACGGGCGGCGGCAGCTGCTCGACACGTACGGCCTGAAGTGCTGGGCCGTTTCCAACCACCTGGTCGGCCAGGCGGTCTGCGACAGCCCGATCGACGAACGCCACCAGGGGATCCTGCCCGGCCGCATCTGGGGGGACGGGGAGCCCGAGGGCGTACGCCGAAGGGCCGCCCAGGAGATCAAGGACACCGCCCGCGCGGCGGCCGCGTTCGGGGTCGACACCGTCATCGGCTTCACCGGATCGTCCATCTGGCACCTGGTCGCCATGTTCCCGCCGGTCCCGCCGCACATGATCGAACGCGGCTACGACGACTTCGCGGAGCGCTGGAACCCGATCCTGGACGTCTTCGACGCGGAGGGGGTGCGCTTCGCCCACGAGGTGCACCCGAGCGAGATCGCGTACGACTACTGGACCACGCACCGCGCCCTGGAGGCCGTGGACCACCGGCCCGCGTTCGGGCTGAACTTCGACCCGAGCCACTTCGTGTGGCAGGACCTCGACCCGGTCGGCTTCCTCTACGACTTCCGGGACCGGATCTACCACGTGGACTGCAAGGAGGCCCGCAAGCGCCTCGACGGGCGCAACGGGCGCCTCGGCTCCCACCTGCCGTGGGGCGATCCACGGCGCGGCTGGGACTTCGTCTCGGCGGGCCACGGCGACGTGCCCTGGGAGGACGTCTTCCGGATGATGCGGTCCATCGGCTACGAGGGGCCGGTGTCCGTGGAGTGGGAGGACGCGGGCATGGACCGGCTGACGGGGGCGCCGGAGGCGCTGGCCTCGCTGAAGCGCTTCGACTTCGATCCGCCGAGCGCGTCCTTCGACGCGGCGTTCGGCGGGGGCGACTAGCAGGGACGCCTGGGGGTCCAGGCCCCCGGGCACTCCGGGTCTCCCGGTCCCGTGCCCGACTGCCGACGGGTTCCGCCGGCTGTCGGGTGGCCCGCCGTGCCCGGCCCCGCCCTGCACCGGCGCCCGGGGGCGCTTCGCCATGCCCTGAAACGCCTTTGTCCTCTCGCGGGGAAAAGTTCAACTCACCCCGTGCGCAAGGGCTTTCCGTACAGGACGATCGCAGCTACCGTCCCTTACGTGTACACAACATGACTCGCGTCACCGGGGGGCTCAACCACCCCTGGTGACGAGCGCGGCAGTCCCCGCGCGGAACGGCAGACCGCACCCGCCCGAACAACCGGCACCCCCGGAGGACGCACGTGCACAGAAGCAGCAGACGGCTCCGCGCCCGAAAGACACTCGCCCTCTTCACCGGCGGACTGCTCGCCGCCGCAACCCTCACGCTGGGCTCCTCGCCGGCCGCCACCGCAGACGCCCCGCAGGCCCCGGCCGCGCAGGACGCCGCCGAGGACTTCCAGCAGGTCACCCTCGCCAAGGGCGCCGCCGAGACCGGTGAACCGATCTCGCTCGCGGTGCTCCCCGACCGCAGTGTGCTGCACACCTCGCGCAGCGGCGAGCTGCGCATCACCGACAGCGCGGGCAACACCCGGGTCTCCGGCACCATCCCCGTCTACTCGCACGACGAGGAGGGCCTCCAGGGCGTCGGGATCGACCCGGACTTCGAGGAGAACCGGGCGGTCTACCTCTACTACGCGCCCCCGCTGGACACCCCGGCCGGTGACGCCCCGGAGAACGGCACGGCCGCCGACTTCGCGAAGTTCGACGGGGTGAACCGCCTCTCGCGCTTCGTGCTCAAGGAGGACGGCACGCTCGACAACGCCAGCGAGAAGAAGGTCCTCGACATCCCGACCACCCGCGGCATGTGCTGCCACGTGGGTGGCGACATCGACTTCGACGCGCAGGGCAACCTCTACCTGTCGACGGGTGACGACTCCAACCCCTTCGCCTCCGACGGCTTCTCCCCGCTGGACGACCGGGCCGACCGCAACCCCGCCTTCGACGCCCGCCGCACCGCCGGCAACACCAACGACCTCCGCGGCAAGATCCTCCGCATCAAGGTCGGTGACGACGGCTCGTACACCGTCCCCGAGGGCAACCTCTTCGCGGCCGGGACGGACAGGACGCGCCCCGAGATCTACGCGATGGGATTCCGCAACCCGTTCCGCTTCAGCGTGGACCGGGCCACCGGCATCCTCTACGTCGGTGACTACGGCCCCGACGCCGGTGCGGCCGACCCGAACCGCGGCCCCGCGGGCCAGGTCGAGTTCGCGCGGGTGACGAAGCCCGCCAACTTCGGCTGGCCCTTCTGCACCGGCGACAACGATGCCTTCAACGACTACGACTTCGCGACGGGTACCTCCGGCGCCCGCTTCGACTGCGCCGCTCCGAAGAACGAGTCGCGGTACAACACGGGCCTGGTCGACCTGCCGCCCGCGCAGGCCGCCTGGATCCCGTACGACGGCGCGTCCGTGCCCGAGTTCGGCACCGGCTCCGAGTCCCCCATGGGCGGACCCGTGTACCACTACGACGCGGACCTCGACTCGCCGGTGAAGTTCCCCGAGGAGTACGACGGAGACTTCTTCGCCGGGGAGTTCGGCCGGCAGTGGATCAAGCGCATCGAGCAGGACGCCGACGGAGCGGTCCAGTCCATCAACGACATCCCGTGGACCGGGACGCAGATCATGGACATGGCCTTCGGCCCCGACGGCGCGCTCTACGTCCTGGACTACGGGCTCTCGTGGTTCGGCGGCGACGAGCACTCGGCGCTCTACCGCATCGAGAACGCCACCGGCGGCCGTTCACCGATCGTCGAGGCGTCCTCGGACAAGACCTCCGGTGTCGCTCCGCTCAAGGTGAGGTTCTCCTCCGCCGGCACGACCGACGGTGACGGCGACGCACTGACGTACGCCTGGGACTTCGGCGACGGATCCACGTCCACGGCCGCGAACCCCACCTACAGGTACAAGAAGAACGGCACCTACACCGCCACCGTCACCGCGGAGGACCCGACGGGCCGCACCGGATCCGCCAGCGTCCACGTGACCGTCGGCAACACGGCGCCCACCGTCGTGATGGAGGCCCCCCTGGACGGCCATCCGTTCGAGTTCGGTGACGAGGTGCCCTTCAAGGTGACCGTCACCGACCCGGAGGACGGCACGATCGACTGCTCCGAGGTCGAGGTCAAGTTCACCCTGGGCCACGACAGCCACGGTCACGACATCACCACCGAGCACGGCTGCGAAGGCACCATCAAGACCGCCATGGAGGGTGGCCACGACCCGAACGCCAACATCTACGGCGGCATCTCGGCCTCCTACACGGACGGCGGGGGCGGCGGCCAGGCCGCACTGACCGGCCGTGACGCGGCCAAGCTCCAGCCCCGCCACCGCCAGGCCGAGCACTTCGACGACTCCTCCGGCGTCACGACCCCGAGCAAGACCAGCGCGAACGGCGGCCGGACCGTCGGCGACATCGACAACGGCGACTGGATCTCCTTCAGCCCCTACATCCTCCACGGCTCCACGAAGCTCACGGCCCGTACGTCGTCGGCCGGCGCGGGAGGCTTCCTCGAAGTGCGGGCGGGCTCGCCCACCGGCAAGATCCTCGGCTCGGCACCCATCCCGGTGACCGGCAGCTGGGACTCGTTCCAGGACGTCGACGTGCCGCTGCGCGGCGCCCCGAAGAAGGCCACGGAACTCGTCCTCGTCTTCAAGGGCGGAGCGGGAGCGCTGTACGACGTGGACGACTTCGAGCTCTCGAACAGCCCCGTCGACCGGACCGCCAAGCGCGTCCTCGTCTTCTCCAGGACCGGCGGCTTCCGGCACGACTCGATCCCCGAGGGCATCGCCGCGCTGAAGGAGCTCGGCAAGGACACCAACATCACGGTCGACTCCACGGAGGAGGCGGGCCAGTTCACGACGAGCAACCTGGCACGCTACGACGCCGTCGTCTTCCTCTCGACGACCGGTGACATCCTCGACGCCGACCAGCAGAAGGCGTTCGAGAACTACGTCGCCACCGGCGGCGGCTACATGGGCGTCCACGCGGCGGCCGACACGGAGTACGACTGGGAGTTCTACGGCGGCCTCGTCGGCGCCTACTTCGACTCGCACCCGCAGATCCAGCCCGCGACCGTCCGCGTGGAGAACCACGACCACCCGGCGACCGCGCACCTGGACGAGGCCTGGGACCGTACCGACGAGTGGTACAACTACCGCACCAACCCCCGGGACAAGGCCCAGGTCCTCGCCACGCTCGACGAGACGACCTACACCGGCGGCACGATGAAGGGTGACCACCCGATCTCCTGGTGCCAGGCGTACCAGGGCGGCCGCTCCTTCTACACCGGCCTCGGCCACACCAAGGAGTCCTACACCGAGCCGGCCTTCCGCCAGCACCTGACGGGCGGTCTGCGCTACGCCGCCGGGCAGGTCAAGGCCGACTGCAAGCCGGACACCGGCTACCGGTCGATCTTCAACGGCACGACGCTCGACGGCTGGAAGCAGGCCGGTCCCGGGAAGTTCACCGTCGTCGACGGCGAGCTCCGCTCCGAGGGCGGCATGGGCCTCCTCACCTACCAGGCCAAGGAGCTGAAGTCCTACTCCCTGAAGCTCGACTGGAAGATGGCGGGCGACGACAACTCCGGCGTCTTCGTCGGGTTCCCGGAGTCGGACGACCCGTGGTCCGCGGTGAACAACGGCTACGAGGTCCAGATCGACGCCACCGACGCGGCGGACCGCACCACCGGGGCCGTCTACACCTTCAAGTCGGCCGACATCAAGGCCCGTGACCGGGTCCTGAGGCCGCCCGGCCAGTGGAACAGCTACGAGATCAAGGTCCAGGGCGAGCGGCTCCGGATCTTCCTCAACGGGGTGAAGATCAACGACTTCACCAACACCGACCCGGTCCGCAGCCTCAAGAACGGCTACATCGGCCTCCAGAACCACGGGGCCGACGACCAGGTCTCCTTCCGCGACATCCAGCTGAAGGAGCTGCCCTCGACGTAGGGCGGCCACCTCCGGCGCCGGCGGTGGGCGGGGAAGCGCACACCTTCCCCGCCCACCGCCCACCACCCCTCTTCATCCCCCAGGGAGGCAGCCCGTGACCGCACATGCCGTCCGTACCGGAGTCTGGTTCATCGGAGCACGTGGCTCCGTCGCCACCACCGCCACCGCGGGGGCCGCGGCCATCGCGGCCGGGCTCCACCCGCCGACCGGCATGGTCACCGAGACACCGCCCTTCACCGGTGCCGGGCTGCCTCCTGTGACCTCACTGGTCTTCGGCGGTCACGACACCCTTGACTGCCCCCTGCCCAAGCGGGCCGAAGCCCTGGCCGCCGGGGGAGTGCTCCCCTACGGACTACCCTCGGCCCTCGAGGCCGAACTCACCGTCGTGGACGCGGAGATACGCCCCGGCGGGCCGCTTCCGGGCGACACCCGCGGGGACGAGGAGCTCATCGCGGCGTTCGCCGCCGACATCGAGGACTTCACCCGACGGAACGGGCTGGCGCGCACCGTCGTCATCAACGTGGCCTCGACCGAACCCGCCCCCGGCGAGGCCGACTCCCGCCTGCCCGCCAGCTCGCTCTACGCGGCGGCGGCACTCCGCGCCGGCTGCCCGTACGCCAACTTCACCCCGTCCACGGGGCTGCGCAGCCCGCACCTCCACGACGCCGTCGCCTCCTGCGCCCTGCCCCACGCCGGACGCGACGGCAAGACCGGCCAGACGCTGCTCCGCTCCGTGCTCGCACCGATGTTCGTCCAGCGTGCCCTGCCGGTGCGCGCCTGGTCGGGCACCAACCTGCTGGGAGGCGGGGACGGGGCGGCGCTGGCCGATCCGGCGGCGGCGGCAGCGAAGAACGCCGGCAAGGAACGCGTGCTCGCCGACACCCTCGGCGCCGCCCCCGAGGGGGAGGTCCACATCGACGACGTACCGGCGATGGGGGACTGGAAGACGGCGTGGGACCACATCGCCTTCGACGGGTTCCTCGGCTCACGGATGATCCTCCAGACGATCTGGCAGGGCTGCGACTCCGCCCTCGCGGCACCACTGGTCCTGGACCTGGCCCGGCTGCTGGCCCGGTCGCACGAGGCGGGCCTCACCGGCCCGCGGCCCGAACTGGGCTTCTACTTCAAGGACCCGGACGGCGGCCCCGCCGCGCTGCCCGAGCAGTACGCGGCGCTGCTGGCCTTCGCCGACCGTCTGCGGGCCGCCCGATGAGGGTGCTGCGGCTGCTCGCCGCCGTGACCGCCTCGCCGCGCCTGCTCGGCGCACGCCCCCCGGGCCCGGCTTCCCCGGCGGCCCCTGTGCGGGTCTCCCCAGACAGCCTGTCCGGCGCGGG